>CAYQOU010000033.1:33665-40444 GCA_964419255.1 uncultured Fibrobacterota bacterium
AAAGTTGTCCACAGATGTTGATAACTGAGAGTCGAGAGTCGAGAGTCGAGAGTCGCAGGTTGAAAGTTGAGAGTCGAAAACGAGAATGAGGCAAAGAGAAGAATAAGGGGATAAGGGAATAAAACGCAGCGAGTGTGATATTTTTTTGGCTGTCCACTCCATCACTCATCACTGATTACTCACCACTAACCCTCAACTCCTCTGCCTCTTGCTTATGTGGTCGCCGCTGGAATATCCGAGGCCGCCCCACAGAGAGATTGCATGAACCGGGCATTTGTTGAGGCATACGCCGCATCCGATGCATTTTTCTTTGACCACCACATATCGGTTACCCGGTTCACCAGTGATAGCGCCTTTGACCGGACATGCTTCCACGCATTCACCACAGCCGTTACATTTGGTGTCGATATTTACCTTCGGACGAACCTTCACCAGATCGACAAAGCAGTTGGAGGGGCACTTGTTGGCGGCGGGGACGAAATTTTCATCCTGACTGTAATCCATCTCGGGTAGATTGTCTTTCATCTGAATCGCCCCGGATGGGGTTGCTTTCACGCACAGAGTACAGGCGGTACAGCCCACTGAGCAGTATTTTTTGACCTTCGCACCACGGTCGTGGTTGTTACAGGCAAGATAGATCTTATGAACCCGGGGGATCATCGAAATGATCGATCGGGGGCAGGAGGCGACACATTTTGTGCATCCGGTGCACTTATCCGGGTTGACCACCGCCACACCGTTGTCGTTGATATAAATGGCATCGAAAGGGCAGGCCCGTACGCAGGTTCCCAGCCCCAGACACCCATCCGGACATACCTTGGAGCCGTTTCCCGCAATGGTGGCGGCAACACAGTCCTGAATGCCTTCATACTGTGCACGTTCTTTCGCCTCATTCTTACCACCCTTGCAGTGCACGACCGCCATCATCGGCTCGCTCTCCCCGGCGGCGATGCCCAGAATTTCGGCCACCTGACTGGCAACCTTCGAACCTCCCGGTATACATCCGGTGGGATCGGCTTGACCCTCCGCCACCGCCTTTGCAAAGGCGGCACAGCCCGGATAGCCGCAGGCACCGCAGTTGGCATTAGGCAGCACCTCCTGAATCTTCTCGATCTTCGGATCGGAAAACACATGCAGCTTCTTTGATGCGATACCTAAAATGATACCGAAGAACAGACCGACACCGCCAACTATAAAAACAGGAACTGCTATCACGAATACTTGTCCTTTTTCTATCTATAGGAAGAAATTGAGTCCGGAAAAACCTAAGAATGCAATCGCCATCAGTCCAGCTGTGACAAATGCTATGGGAAGACCCGACAGGGGCTTGGGGATGTTTGCAAGATCCAGCTTCTCCCGGATTCCCGCCATCAACACCAGAGCCAGGGTAAAGCCGACGCCGGACATGATTCCGTTGACAAGGCACTCCAGAAATGTATACGGCTCGTTAGTGAAACTATTTTCACCCGCATTGATGATCGCCACGCCCAGAATCGCACAGTTTGTGGTTATCAGAGGAAGAAAAATCCCCAGCGCAACATAAAGCGTGGGGGAAAACTTCTGCAGGGTCATCTCCACAAGCTGTACCAGGGATGCGATCACCAGAATAAACACGATCGTCTGCAGATAGCCCACATCGAAAGGGGTGAGAATGTACCGGTCGATTATCCAGGTGAACATCGAGGCCATGCTCATCACAAAGATCACCGCCATTCCCATTCCCACGGCACTGGACAGCTTTTTCGAAACGCCGAAAAAAGGGCACAGTCCCAGAAACCGCGCGAGCACGAAGTTGCTGATCAGGATGGCACTGATCGAAATCTGGATAAGTCCGATAAACTGATTTTCCATGACTATCTGGCTTCCTTCCTGCTGCGGAAATAGTTGACCAATCCCATGACGAGTGCGATGGTGAAGAAACCACCGGGGGCAAGAATAAACAGTGTCATCGGTTGGAAGCCCGGTATGAAGTTGAGCCCCCAGAGTTTGTTGCTTCCCAGAATCTCACGGATTATCGAAAGAGTGCTGAGCGCGACCGTAAAGCCGATTCCCATGACGATACCGTCAACAACAGCACGGAACAGGTTGTTTTTCGATGCATAGGCCTCGGCCCGTCCCAGTATGATACAGTTTACCACGATCAGGGGCACGAATATCCCCAGCTGTGCATCCAGCGCCGGCAGGTAGGCCTTGAGTAGGAGCTGGACGATCGTCACAAATGTCGCAATCACCACAATGAAGCAGGGAATACGCACCTTTGCCGGAATCCATCCCTTGATAATCGACACTATGATGTTGGAACAGGTCAGCACAAAGGTTGCCGCCAGCCCCATACCGATACCATTTTGCAAAGACGTGCTGACCGCCAGTGCAGGGCAGAGGCCCAGCGCAAGAATGAGAATCGGGTTTTCGGTGAGAATACCGCGTGTAAATTCCTGTTTAATCATTGGCCATCCTCTGCATTTGTCAATACGGGCAAATATTTGGAAACCGTTTTTTCGACCCCTTCGGATACCGCCTGTGTACTGATGGTTGCCCCGGTGATGGCGGTTATCTCGTTTTGGTTTTTCAGCTCTTCCCGCTGCTGTTCGGAAAGCGTGTGCCACTCGGCGGTTTCGGCAAGCTCGATATCCTCTGTCGCGTTTAGCCCCACAAACTGTTGTGTAAACCAGGGATCGATTGCGTCTTTGGGACCCCACAGCCCGTTCCAGAAGTACTTCTCCGAAACCTCTTCGGTGACTCTGGTTCCCAGACCTGGAGTCTCGGACTGCGACAGTATGTTAACTCCGACAATTTCTCCATCGGGGCGTACACCCACGATGTACTGAATCGAGCTGGAATATCCACGGTTGGATCCCTTTATCGCATAGGCTACCGTGTCTTGATCCCGGACCGCAACCCAGTATTGCGAGGGCAGGGGGGCCTGGCCCGACTTCTCGATTATTTGGACTCCTTTGGGGAGAACCGCCTCCAGAGCCGTCTGTTGAGACAGCTTCTGCTGAAGGGCAATTTTCTCTTCGGTCTGAGCATTGGTAAAGGCTATGGCCAGCCCGGCGATGAGAGCGACAATCGTCAATACTATGGTTAACTTCAATATGTCAAGCACGTTTAAAAACCTTTCCATAAACTCGTGGTCTGGTGTATCGATCAAGCAGAGGGACAACCAGATTCATCAGAAGAATCGAATAGGATACCCCTTCCGGATATCCGCCGAAGCGCCTGATCACAAACGTAAGAATACCACATCCGAAGCCGAACAAAAATTTACCACTGGTAGTCAGCGGAGAGGTGACCATATCGGTGGCCATAAAGAGTGCGCCAAGCATCAGACCACCTGCAAAAACCTGGTAGACCGGGATGATCAGTGCGTCGGTTGTCAAGAAACCGCCGGTGCCGTTGAAAAACCAGGATAGAAGAAACACCGTCCCGATATATGTCATGGGGATGGAAAAGCCGATTACGCGCTTATACAGAAGGAATGCGGCTCCCATAAGAAGAGCAAGCGCGGATGTTTCTCCGATGCATCCACCAACATTTCCCACAAACAGATTGCCCAGGGCATCCTGAAAGTCAAGCGCCTGAAAGCTGCCTTCCCGCACCGCATTCTGAAAAGCCGCAAGTGGTGTCGCGGAGGTGATCGCATCGGGTGCGGATGATACCGCAGTCATGCCGGCGGCATTTAAACCGCTTAATGTGCCGCCACGTGGTGCGGTCCAGGTGGTCATTGCAGCCGGATAGGAAGCCAGAAGAAAGGCGCGCCCCGCAAGGGCGGGGTTTATGAAGTTGTTTCCCAGTCCGCCGAATGTCCATTTGGCCACACCAATAGCAAACACAGACCCCAAAACCGCCATCCACCAGGGCAGTGCAGGGGGGAGGTTGAAGGCAAGAAGAATAGCGGTGATCAGTGCACTCCAGTCGGTGATCGTGTTTTCCCGCTTCACCAGAAAACGCGTGATCACATACTCCGTCAGCAGACAGGAAATGATACAAACGACGGTTAAAAAAAGCGCCCGCAATCCGAAGAAATACAAAGACGCAAAAAACGCCGGTATAAGCGCCAGTACGACATACATCATTATGGATGGCACTGTTTCCTCATACCGGATATGCGGGGATGTCGAAAGGTGCAACATTTTCTGCTCTTGCTGGGCCATAACGCTCTTTCTTTCTAAGACAGAATACTATTTCTTTTTTGCGGCAGCCTTGCGAGCCGCCATCACATGATTCTTACCCAGTTTCATGAAATGTACCAGGTTGATTTTCGACGGGCAGACAAAAGCACAGGAGCCGCACTCCATGCAGTCCAGTACGTTCCACTGCTCCGCATCCTCGTATGCTTCCTTGTCTATGTATTTGGCAAGCATCGACGGCACAAGGTGCACCGGACATGCTTTCACGCAGTTACCGCAACTGATACACGGGTTACCCCGTATGCCAGGGTAGACTGTATCGTAACATAGAAGGCCCGAAGTCGATTTGATCACCGGAGCGCTCAGCTCCGACTGAGCAAGCCCCATCATCGGACCACCCATGATCACTTTCTTTGTCGCACCCATGTTCACATCACACTGCTCCAGCACATACTCTATCGGGGTGCCGATGCGAACCATCAGATTAGCCGGTTTGCCTGCCGTCGGACCGGTGACCGTTACGACTCTCTGGTAGAGCGGAATGCCGTTTATGATGGCGTTCCAGACCGCGTATGCGGTACCCACATTCTGCACCACGCATCCGACATCCATGGGAAGACCGCCTGAGGGCACCTCGCGGCTTGTCACCGCACTGATCAGCTGCTTTTCTCCACCCTGAGGGTACTTGGTCTTAAGCTTTGCGAGAGTCAAACTGTCGTAAGCTTTTTCTCTGAGTCTGTCGCCAATGATTTTCAGCGCATCCGGCTTATTGTCCTCTATCGCGATAAACGCCTTGCGGGCGCCCAAAATCTTCTTGATAATGAGGGCGCCTTTGAGTATCTGTTCGCTTTTTTCCAGAAGCATACGGTGGTCGGCGGTCAGAAAAGGCTCACATTCGGCGCCGTTGATGATAAGCGTATCGATCGGCTTATCGCTGGGTGGGGTGAGCTTCACGTGGGTGGGAAAGCTCGCTCCTCCCATACCAACCAGGCCGGAGGAGGCAATTTTCTGCACCAGCTCGCCAGGTGCAGCCTCTCGCCACGACTTTTCGAACGGTTGAAACTCCACCTGCTCATCCAGCCCATCGTTTTCTATTTCAACCGCCGTTACATGTTTTCCCAATGGGTGAGGATAATCGGCAATGGATGCGACTTTCCCGGAAACCGAAGAGTGTACCGGAGCCGATACAAATCCTCCCGCATCCGCCAGAAGCTGACCGATTTTTACCTGATCGCCTCTTTTAACCGCAATCTTTGCCGGTGCTCCGATATGCATGGAAAGCGGAATGTAGACTTTAGGTGGAGGGGGCAGCAGTGTGATCGGAGAAGATTCGGTAGCCGATTTGTTGTGCGGCGGATGAACTCCGCCTTTGAAACTGAGATTCTTGAAGAAACCGAACAAGGAAAAATCCTTTCCTGGTTAGAATGTGCTCACGGCAATTCATCACCATAAAAAAGAGACCAGTTAAAGTAGTTTGAGGAAGGCGTCCAAGTCAAGTATGTCATTGATTGTTGCATGCTTTGCTGCTCATAAAAGTGCCTCACTTGAATATTATGCCGGACGCGATCCGGCATACTTATTTTCCAGACCGGATGATACCGAAACAAATATGATGTTTTATGAAAAGATATCAAATACCTGATCCGGAGCGAACGGGAGACATAAAATCACAGACTAATGGTACGATAAAAAAGCGTTTTTTTTTAGCACAGTGATGAAAACATACAAAATTATGTCGATCCATTGAGAAGTCCGGTCAGCAGGGGCTATTTTTCCGGCTACTGCTTTACCTCAATGAAAAGAGAGAAAACAATATGGGTATGATAACCAAACCGCCGCAGGCGAAGCTTTTCCTGGCAATACTGTATAATGAATCCGCACCGGTCGAGGAGGTGCTTGAAACCTGCAGGCAGAAATTCGGCCGTGAAGACTACTCTCTTGGCCCCATACCGTTTGACTACTCACAATACTATGTCCCTGAAATGGGCTCGCCACTCCAAAAACAGTACATGACTTTCGAACGTCCGGTCGATCGTGACCAGCTTCCATCGATTAAAATTACGACCAATGAGCTCGAACAAATCTACGCGATCTCAGGAAAACGCATCGTGAATCTGGACCCCGGATACATCACAACCGACAAACTCGTCCTTGCCACAACCAAGGACTTCTATCACCGGATCTATCTTGGAGAGGGAATCTACGGGGAAGTCACTCTTCATTTCAGACGGGGACGATTTCGTCACTTCTCCTGGACATATCCCGACTACCGCGACGAGAAACTCCTGGCCTTACTCACCAGGGGGCGTGCCCAAATAGCAGGGGAGAGCCGCGAGGAGTAAAACCATGCTTTTCCTCTTTCATGACGGCATCCTGTCCCGCATACGATGATTCGGCATCCATGCGTCGACTGCGCTGGGCACAGGTGTGTTTCAGATCGGGGTAAAAAACGATGGAATCCCGTTACGTCCAGCATCCTGCACGAGGGATGACAGAGAAATCAGTTGTGATTTTTCTGAACAGATACCAGCCATGTTTCAATGTGTATCAATTCCCACATTTCCCCTCATTGCCACATTCTCCCTCATTGCCACATTCTCCCGTGTGCTACCGGGTATTGACCCGGCGAGCCGCTTCACGGACCTCCTC
>CAYQOU010000033.1:40544-44136 GCA_964419255.1 uncultured Fibrobacterota bacterium
ATTCTCCCGTGTGCTACCGGGTATTGACCCGGCGAGCCGCTTCACGGACCTCCTCTGCCTGCTCCCAGCTCCAGCCATCCATGATCGTGACAAAATAGATGTCATTGTGAAGAAGAGGATTGATTGCTATCTCGGGGAATCTGACTTTGTACTGCTCGTACAGACCGGTGAAGGGTACCGGAGACAGGAAAACCGGTTTTGCCTGTACCCCCAGCGAACCGATAAACTCCACCTCCTCGATAACCTCGTCATGTTTTTGCCCCGGCAGCCCCGCCATAACATAGATACCGATATCTTTTCGACAAAAGCCATGCTTAAACAGGTACCCAACCTTTTGGGCAACCAAAGCTCTTTCTGATTTGCCGTTTGTATCATGTTTAAACCGCCTGTTTCCACTTTCGTAACCGAATCTAAGCGTCCTGAAGCCGGTTTCGGCCAAAGCGTGCGCGACAGCTTCCGTTACATATCGTAGATGGAGACCGTTTGGGGTATGAAAACGCAGCCTCAGCCCCGAAATCCCCAGTTTCTTTGCCAGTGGTATTATGGTCTGTTCTGCCCGAAACAGAAGCGCGTCATCATAGAACGAAAAATCACCGATACCCCTCTGCGATGCAAAAAAGCGGATTTCCCGGAAAATCGTTTCCGGATCCCTGATCTGAAAGGACGGCTGCAGTTTTCTGCTCGCACAGTAGCTGCATCGAAGGGGACAGCCGAGTGTCGCGAGAACCGGCGCATGGAAGGGAGTCGTCACAATCCCCCGAAGGTCGAGCAGAGAAAACCGCCAGTGTCCGATCCGATCATTCCCGAAAAGGGTAAGCCGTTTGGCCGCCTCAGTCAGCGGGCCGCCAATGACCGAAACACCGCGGAAGCCTCTGAGGCTGCGGCACACTGCCTCCGGGACCAGCGAGGCGGCAATCCCGCCGATAACAATCGGTGTGTCGGGCAGCGACTCGCGGATCTTCGCCACCGTAATCCGTAACCCGTCGATCCAGTAGGTCATGCCCGAGCCGATGAAAACGACATCCGGTCGCGGGAGGTAGCGAAGCTGACGGGCGCATTTTTCATCCGAAACGCCGTATCGCTTGTATTTGCGTGGTATCGTATTCAGCGGTGAAGGGGCGGGAATGTGGATGGACGGAAACGCTCCGGTGTTGTACCGTTTGGTTTTGGATTCCGGGTCTCGTCCAAGCAGATCGATATAATCGACTTCCCAGCCGTTTTGTACCAGAAACGATATCACAGCATACAGCCCCAGGGGATGCATCCATTCATCATACAGCTTGAAATCGGTTATCCAGGGATTCACTACCAGAGCGCGCATACTGATCAGCAGACTCCTTTTGCAGGGAATAATAAAGATTGCGCCGGACGCGGCCATCAGGCACTATGCTGCGCACGCGGTTTTGCTTTCTTGCCGGACACCTGTCTTTCGTATACCGGCGCAGAGTAAAAATACACAAAATGTTGTCGTCGAATAAAAGATTACCACCTGCCCTTGTATACGGTCATCGTCATGACCGATATTTCTATTGCGCGCACTCCTTATAATAAATCCCCGAAAGTGGTGTTCAGCATTGTATCATGATTGACTGTATCTTCTCTTTACCTTTTCTGGCGGTTGTGGGAGTTGCTACGATTACTGTAATCGCGGTGATCGCTTTGCGTATCACCCTCAAATATACCGCATTTATACTTTTTATGATCTGCACCATTCTCTTCGGGTTGATCAAATGGGGAGTCATCGATGCCGAAAAGGTGGAAGACCTTCGCGAAAAGCTTCACCTGGAAACCAGAGAGAGAATTGACAGGACACTGCACAAGAGGCAATAATCAGATGACCGGAGTGTCGCATGGCAGGTTTTAAGGTTCATACGGTGGGAGGAGTTTTTTCGGCGCTGCTTGTCTACGGCATCTTATTGGGCATCGCCTGTATCGCGGAGCTGGAGCCTGTGATGATGTTTGTGGCGCATAGACCAACCTTTCTGGGGCTCTGCGCTCTCACGGTTCTGTGCGCATTGTTTCCGGATATCGATACAAACAGTGTTGTTCATGAGACAGTTTACGGCGCGCTGGTTGTGGTCGATATTTTTCTGATCGTAGCCAAATTCTATGTCGCCGCATCGGTGCTGGGGCTTGTGGCAATGATACCGATTCTGGGCAAGCACCGGGGGTGGACTCACAGCTGGTTCAGTTGTTTTCTCATGCCACTGCCGCTTTTGATGATTCCGGTGTTTACTTTTGGACAGCCCTGGTGGCACGGGATTTTGTGGTACGGTGCCGCGGTGGCAGGCTACGCAACCCATCTGGCTATCGATGCGGTTTTCTGAGGCCTGATTCGGCAGCGCGGCAAGTGTCGATTGTTGCGTTATGTCGTCACCCCATCTCTTGTGTAAAGCAGAAGAGAAAAGAAAGATTCCGGCTCTGCCGGGCCCGGAGGGTAATATACTATGAGATTTTTGCACTGTTCGGATATACACCTTGGTCGCAGACCGGTCGGTAAAGTGGGGGAATTTTCACGCAAACGCTTCGATGACTATTTTGCGGCTTTCGACAGAATAATCGATATCGCCATCGAGCATGCGGTGGATGCTTTCCTGATCAGCGGGGATATGTTTGACAGACGGGAGCTGGGACCGGAGGTGCTCGAAAGAAGTGTCGATCTCCTGCAGCGGCTCAAAGACAAATCTATTCCGGTGATCGTGGTGGAAGGCAATCACGATAATGTCACCTTCGGTCAGGAACACGACTCCTGGCTGACGTTTCTGGAAAACAGAAAACTGATTGTCAGGCCCAGCTATACGCTCGATGAGCAGGGATACACGTTTACCCCCTACCTGCTCGATGGTATCGCATTTTATGGAATCGGATACCCCGGCGCGATGGTCAACGAGACTCTGACCGAGCTGGCCCAACACCTGAAATCGGAAAGCCGGGAGTGTGTGGTACTTGTTCATACCGCGCCGGCGGGCACGGATATTCTTCCGGGAACAGTGGATTACGCGGTGCTTGATCTTTTCGAGGGACGTGTCCTTTACATGGCGGGTGGACACTTTCATGCCGCGCGCACCTATCCGGAAAAGCAACCGTTTTTCTTCATCCCCGGCTCCAGTGAATACTGGGATCTGGGCGAGCGGGGTAGAAAGGGATGTCTGATTTTTGACACCCTCACCCGTACACACACTTTTCATTCCTCCGATCCCCGGAGGCTTCTGCGCTTCACTGTAGATATCACCGCGACCAGTGAATCCGAAGCCCGAAAGCAGTTACTGTCCGCGGTTGATGACCTGGATATCACCCAGGGAGAGGACATCGTGCTGGGGGAGTGCATGATGCAGTCGTCTGTCTACCTGGAACCGGCCTGGCTGGAGGAGCAACTGATGCAGCGGGGTGCTCTCAAATCGCAGATACGAATCAGATATCCCGGGGAGGAGGAGCGCAAAAGTGTTCACGCGGCAATGGCTGCCGTCGAGGAGATCGAGGAAGAGGTGATACGCAGGTGGGAGTTTTTCGGCCGTCATGCATCCGATATCGTAACGGCCATGGACAAACTCAAGGGGTATCAGCGGGAGAGAAACCAGCAGCTTTTCTTCGA
>CAYQOU010000034.1:0-43039 GCA_964419255.1 uncultured Fibrobacterota bacterium
TATTAATTTGTTGAAATCTGTGGCCCATGATGTGTGTTTTTGGTCTCGGCACGCTCCGCTCACCTCGATTCATGCAGTCTTCTCCGCATGCCCACCATCTCGTGTTTATGCCGGCGGGGGTTGGGGGGCGGCAGCCCCACTGAGGGGGCAGGTCGAGATCCACTCCGCGCTCGGCTTAGCGGCAGTCGGACAAAAAGAGCCGAGGAACGAGGATCCTTTTTGGACTACTGCCGCTTAGCCGAGCGCGGAGTTAGCTCGACCGAGGGGGAGACTTCCCCCTTTAGATGTTTTTAAGGGCTCACAATTCCTTCCAACCGCACTTCCCTTCAAAAAGATTTGTTCATCTCAGCCGAAATATAGATAACGCTTACTATATGGCCCCCACAGATCCATCCGCTGCTTCGCCGTATGGCAGAATGGTATTTTTGTGCCTATGTCCGATCAGTACATCATGAAAGACAGACCGCAAAGCCGCCCGTTTACCTACGATCCGAGCTTGCCGATTCACCAGAAACGTGAGGAGATTGTCGATTCTATCCGCACCAATCCGGTGACCATCGTCGCCGGGGAAACCGGCTCGGGTAAAACCACGCAGCTTCCCCTGATGTGCCTGGAGGCTGGGCGCGGGGTCGGTGGACGAATCGGCTGCACGCAGCCGCGGCGAATCGCCGCGGTCTCTCTGGCCGGTCATGTGGCCGAGGCTTTCGGGTCGGATACCGGCAGGGATGTAGGATATAAGGTGCGGTTTTCAGATTCTGTCTCATCCCAGACCCGCATAAAATTTGTCACCGACGGCATGCTTCTGGCCGAACTGGGGCAGGATAAGCTTCTCAGGGAATATGACACCATCATAGTAGATGAAGCACACGAGCGGTCGGTTAACATAGATTTTCTTCTGGGCTACTTTCGTTCACTGCTGCACAAACGTCCGGAATTGCGGCTGATTATCTCCTCGGCCACAATCGACACCAATCTTTTCTCCCGCGCCTTTAACCATGCGCCGGTGGTTTATGCATCCGGCAGAATGTACCAGGTGGACATTCGTTATCAGCCGGCAATCGAGCTGTGGCAGGGCAATCGGCTGGACGGGTACATAGAGGGTGCGGTCCAGGCGATTCGAAGCCTCTTGGAAAGCGACGATTCGGGGGATATGCTGGTGTTTCTTCCCACCACCGAGGATATCAGAGAGGTCATCGCCAGAATACGACCGCTTGCGGAAGAGAAAAACCGGGAGGTTTTACCGCTCCACAGCCGACTTCCGATAGCGGAGCAGAGCAGGATATTTAATGATCCCGGCAAACCAAGGATCGTCGTTTCCACAAATATAGCCGAGACTTCCTTGACCGTGCCAAACATAAAGTATGTTATCGACTCCGGGCTCGCACGAGTCAGCCGCTACGATCCCTCCGCGGGTATAACCCGCATGCCGATCCAGCCCGTCAGCAGAGCCTCCGCGAGTCAGCGCGCCGGACGGTGCGGACGGGTACGGGATGGTATCTGTATTCGACTGTATTCCGAGAAGGATTTCAATAACCGGCCCGCATTCTCTCTACCCGAAATCAAACGCTGCAATCTCGCCGGTGTGCTGCTTCAGATGGCATACCTGGGGCTGGGCAACGCCTCGACATTCCCTTTCCTGCAGCGTCCCGGTTTCAAGGCGATAAACGATGGAATCCATACGCTTCGGCTGCTTGGTGCATTCAATCGTAAGGCACACCTGACACATCTGGGAAAAAAAATGGCACGCCTGCCGCTTGATCCTCCCGTTGCCCGTATGCTTTTGTACGCACAGAAGTTGGGAGTGGTGGAGGAGATCACGGTAATCGCCTCTGCCCTCTCTATCGATGATCCCCTGCTCGGCAGCGATAATACACACGGCTCAGGAAAGAGTAATACCCATCCCGATTCCGATTTTCTTACATATTTGAACCTGTGGAAAAAGTATCGGGGAAATTGCCGGTCACAGCCCCCGGTTGCACTGAAATCATTCTGCGAACAGCACGGGCTTTCATTACAGAGGATGCGCGAGTGGCAATATACGCACAAGCAGATTTCTCGCATTTGTAAAAGACTGCTGCAGCCCCCCAAAAACTTCTCCGACAATCGGTCTCCCCGACAAAGATATGCGGCTGTCCATCAGAGCCTGCTTGCCGGACTCATCGGAAATTGTGCGGTTCGCCAGGATAACGGCCTGTACCGGGGATTGCAGGAGCACGATATCATGGTCCACCCCTCCTCTACTCTCTTCAGGAAGAAACCGCGGTGGATCTTGTTTCACCAGCTGGTGGAAACAAAACGTTTATACGGCCGCGTAGCCGCAATCATAAAGCCTCAGTGGATAGAGCAGGTATATCCACAACGCTGCCGGCACCATTTCCGTGATCCCTGGTTCGATGAAGAAACGGGCAGGGTGAAGGCTCATGAGGAGGTGAGTTTCGGAAGATTCTTGCTGGTTCAGAACCGGCATATCGACCTGAAGGAAAAAGATGCCTCTAAGGCACGGGAGATATTCATCCGCGAGGCGCTGGTGAATGAAAGAATCGGAGACAGTTTTCGTTTCATAAGACACAACAGGCGTATTATCGATAATGTTCTCATAGCCCAACAGAAACTGCGCACGCACTCTATTTACAAAGGGGATTGGGTAATCGAGCAGTTTTACTCGGATCAGCTGCCCGAAAATATATACAGCATGCATGATCTGCTCGGATACATCCACCGTATGCATGATGATACGTTTCTTTTCTTGCAGCAGCATGTAGCGGCAAATCCTGTCCCACAGGAACTGAAACACTATCCGGATACGATCAGGGTTGGTGATTACCACTTACCGGTACGATATCGTTTCGACAGGCAAAGTGCCCAAGACGGAGCGGAAATCCGCGTGCCATATTCGTTGTATAGATCACTTCCCAGCTGGTACTGGGAGTGGCTTCTGCCGGTGTATAAGAGGCAACGAATAGAATATTTTCTTTCACTAATCGGAGATGATCTCCATAAAAAAGGCATAGAGGCGGTTGAAGCACATAAACGGCTGGAACAAGCTTTACATATCGCATACGGACCTTTTCAGGATGCGCTGATCGATGCGACACGCGATACTCTGGGGTTATCAGTGGATTCTGAAGAGATTCCTGTGGTGCTGTTTCCGAATCATTTGTGGCCCCTGATAACCGTTCATGACACAAGGGGCGAGGTGCTCGACTCCTTTCGTCCCCCCGGCCGGCCGCCCCAGCTTCCGATACCTGAGTCGGGCAAACGTGAAAGTGTATGGGAGATCTGCTGCAGTAAGTGGGAGCGAATAGATATTGATGAATGGGACTGGGATACACTTCCTGATCTGGTACCGGTGGCATCCCCCGGTCAGCTTCAGCCCTGCGGGGGTATACCAGCCTTGACAGTAGAGGGCTCGACGATTGCACTCCGCGTGTTTTGGTCCAGGCCGCATGCACAGGATGCGCACGCCGCAGCAGTGAGGGTTCTTATGGAAAACAGTCTGGCAGAGGAGCTTGCCTGGTCGGAAACCGAACTCTCTCTACCCCTCCAGCTTGTCCGCAATGGCAAGCGGATCTCAGACAGTGACATTCTCCATGAAGCCTTCAAACGCATTTTCAGAGAATATGTATTGGCACTCCCCCCCACTCTTCCCCGCAGCCGCAAGGCTTTTGTATCTTGTATCTCCCGGAGCGCGGATCGCCTCAAAAATGCCGAGACTGAGATTATTTCACTTCTGGAAAGATGTGTAGAAAGGTATATCAACTGCAACTGCCTGATACAATCTATGGTCAAAAAACATAGAGGCACCTTCCATCGAAAGATTGCCGATGATTTGAAGGAAGAAATTACCGATTACGGCAACCGCATCCTCGATGCGCGCCTGCCGTTTGCCGTTATTCGACATCTACCCGAAGACCTTGACTGCCTTTATAGACGAATAGAGGTGGCATTTCTTCATACAGGCTCCTACCGTAAGAAAATGGAAACGGTTACAAAGCTCCGCTCCACTCTTAAAGAGGCATCTAAACGTTCGGATTTTGTCAACCAACATAGGCTGGCGATACTATATCGGGAAATCGAACAGTATACGCATCAGCAATTTTCCACAAAATGTAAAAAAAAGCAACTGTTGCTCAGTGCCGATGATATTCTGGCACATATCAGGTCGCTGAAAACTCGCTGATATTTAATAGCTCAAATACCACCTTGAATTATCCTTAGACAGTAAGGGCATGCAATTTACCTATTTACGGTATGCAACTGGAATGTTATCTTCATGAATTAAATCCCGCCAGGATGAACCGGCGGTAAAATGGCTGCTCAAATAACAAACCGAAAAGTTCTCCCATATATAGAAGGTCACTAAATCTTGAATGAGTACCGTTGAAACAGGAAGTAACGGTTTCGTATCGGTGGCAAGATTCATTCTGACATCCTGATCGGGCTGCTTTTTAGAAGATGGGTACATGATTTGCTTCGATTTCGGATACGTTCAATGAAAAAGGTAAAAATGGTGGAAACAAAAAGTAAAATGCTTTGTGTAAGTCTCATACTGATATTTGCAATATCGGTTGGGTCTGTGCATGCAGATGACACACTGGAGATTTCGCCCCGCATAGATATTCCATTGCTGGCAGCCACCGGCGGTGTGGGTGCCGGTATCGCCCTTATTCGAGCCGAACGGTTCATACCCGTCGATTTTAAAGGTCAAAAACAGCTGATCAATCCGATAGACAGGCCGTTTGCCGGAATCTATCGCCCCGAGGCTGCCGGGATTTCAGACGCGACCCTTGCCGCTACCATCCTGGCCTCGCCTGTCTTTCTTGCCTTCACCCACAACCAACCAAACAGTTTCGTCGATGGACTCTTTCTGGTTACCGAATCGTTTGCAATCTGTAATTTCTTGCTACAGATTACAAAAACTGCGGTAAGCCGCCCCCGTCCCCTGATGTATGCGGACGATCTGCCTTTTCGACAACGTGCGCGGGCGGACAACTTTCTTTCCTTTTTTTCGGGACATGCAGCGGTATCCTTTTCTTTTGCTACTACAACAACCATGGTTTTTGCCGCAAGTGATTTAGAAAATTCTCTTAAGGCAGCAACTGCAGCGACTAGCTTCAGTCTTGCCACTGCCACCGCGATCCTTCGGGTGGCAGCAGGAAAGCACTTTATCACGGATGTAGTATCCGGGGCATTGATCGGTGTGGCCACATCGATGATTGTCATCGAGTTACACAAAAAAGTGCCGCAAAGACGATTAACGCAAGGAGAAGGTAGCGCAACCGTGTTTTCTCTATCCCTGCCGCTATGAACAGATTTTTTACTGTTGAATCCCCAGGTATGCTCTCAACGCACCATTCACCTGATCCTGAAAGCTCTGATTACTCTGCGCCTTGAAGTTGCGCATCGCGTACCAGACATCGGGATCAAAGCCGATGCGGGTATAATGACGGCCGGCGGGAATATTCTTCGGTGGACGTCCACGCAAAGGTCTGTCCCGGGCTGCCTCCTTTCGCCGCTGCTCACGTACATGTATTGGATCCAGGTTGCCGACACGAACATCCTGCACCCGCGCACCCAGATCGCGTTCGACTTTTTCGAAATCTATGTTCATGCTTTCCTCCTCTCCCAGTATCGTTTCCGAGCCTGCTCAGCCTTAAAGGCTTTCTGTTTATGATGAAGATGCTCCTCTATTGCCTCCACGCTCTCCATACCTTCATATATTTCGCACATAACTTTTATGACAAAGGGCATAACCTTGGCTTTCATCCGGGAGAAAAACATCACTTTCCGAAGAGCATCCATCTCATCAAATACATCATCAAAGGGAATCGCAGTTGTGACCGCACCGGGAAACCGTTTCTGCAGCATCTGAAGATACCCTTCGTCCTTCCTGCGTCGCCGCATTCCGTTTGGCACTATTCGAATTCTTTTCAGTGACATACCCATGGTACGATCGAGCCAGACACATAACTCAAACAGCCCCTCACTCGATTTTGTGTTAAGCTCGCTTGGCACAACCACCATATCACTTGCGGCCACCGTAGAAGCCTGAAGCAGCTCGCTTCCGGGAGCATTATCGAATATAACCGCGTCGAATACCTTGGAAATACTGGACTTTTCCAACACTTCTTTCCAGATGTCAATGTGCGGAACATCAAAGTAAGAGAGCTGAGCAGAGGATGGGATGAAATAGAGCCCGTCAACCGATGTCTGCTGCACAGTGCGGTTCAGCAGCCGGTTAATGTTTTCGATGGAATCGATCCGATAAATATCCCGAACCGATTTTGTACGCAGGGATTTGGCCAAAGCATTACTGAGGTTATGCTGTTTGTCATTATCGATAAGAAGAACCTTTTTGCCGGTCAGCGCTATGCCTTGCCCCAACCAGGTGGCAATAGTAGTTTTGCCCACACCACCCTTATTGTTTAAGATAGAAAGTACTTTCATATTTTTTTGTTACTTTTTCTCCTGCCGTTTTGATGTCATTTGCCGCCTGATCAATGCTTGTATGATACATAATATACATTATTTGTACAAATTAACAAATAAGTATCTTCACACGGAGATTCACACTATCAGCCATATATGGTCACCATCCACTGCTTTTCTCCAACCGCGATCCATAAGCAGAAAAAAAAGGCCGGTCAATCGACCGGCCTTTTTTTTTGAAATATTCTCGAGCGCTTATTCTGTATAGAATTCCGCGAGACGATCCTCAACATCAGCCTGTTCTTTATAATGGGTATACCATTCAGAATATGCCCTCTGACGTTCCTGCTGAATCATCTTCTGCCTGATCTGTCTAACCTCTGCACCTTCCCAGGGAATCGAATCTATCTCCTCACGCCATAGAGGCTTTACCGAAAAATAGCCCTCATCTGATTCTATGATTCCTGTGCGCTGGCCTATCGGTGCGGCAAAAGCTGCTGCAACCGGCGGTGTGTTGTATCCGAGGCCCGATATATATCTCGAACGGGTTGTCGTATCGGTTACCCCCGCTACCAGAATCGAATCTCTCTCCTTCAGATCGGCCAGCGAGGCCTCTTTTGGAAGATCTTCGAGTACACTCTGCAGGTGATTGCGAGCCTTGCGGCGCTGAAGTGAATCTATGAGCGTTTTTATGATTTGCCCGCGAACCTCACTCAACTCTAACACCCCTTCCTGGATACGATCGCTAACCTGCAGTATATAGAAAGCCTGAGTGTCCTCGAATTTTTCGATCGTTCCGACCTCCTGATTGAACGCCAGGGAAGCTGCCCCCTGCAGGTAACCAAGCTTGGGAATCTCATCTCCTCTGGTAAAATATCCGGTTGAATCGACCCGAAACTCACTTTTTTCAACTGCCTGAGCAAGGCCCTGATTGCGCGACTCCGTGATAACGCTGTCGGTAAGCTGCTCCAGACTATCGATAGTTTCTATCGAGGGAAGGACCTGTCGGAGAATGTGACTGGCCTTTACCTGAACAACGCTGTCGTCTTTCATTCTCTTATCTTCCACTTTAATCAGATGATACCCAAACTGGGTTTTTACCGGATCACTGATCGTGCCGGTATCAAGAGAAAAGGCGACATCATCAAACTGCTTGACCATTCTGCCACGGCCAAACCATCCAAGCGAACCTCCCTTAGCGGCCGATCCCGGATCATCCGATTCCATCTCCGCCTCTTCGGCAAAGGTGGATTCACCGCTCTGGATACGCTGTTTGATCTGAAGCATCTCGTCACGAAATGATTGTTCATCCTGCGGTGTAGGAACCTTTGGAATCCGTATAAACTTCAGAGACGCCCGCCGATCCGAATGGAAACTGTCCTGATGAGTCTCATAATACTGTGAAATCATCTTGTCGGTGATTTCCGAGGAATCTATTGTAAAAGAAGAGGGACTCGCCTTGACATACTCGAAAACTCCCTCTTGGTTTTGCTCCTTGTACTCCCGGGCTATTTCCTGACGGGTCGGCATCTTTGCACTTTCCAGAAGTGTCTGCAGCGTGCTCATCGGGATTAACATTTCTCCCGTGTGTTGCTCAAACGTCCGCAACCATTCATACTGATAGCTTTCGGGAGTATTGAGAAACTGAACAAATTTCGACGTATCAAAAACACTGTCCGTCTGAAACTGTGGCACCGACATCACCTCCTGGGGAGGATTATTGCGCAGATACTGAAATATCTCCTCCGCGCTTGCCCCCAGCTTCATCTGTTCGAAAACGCGGGAAAGTAGAATGCGGCTTATCTCCGTTTCCAGCACCTGACGAGGAATCATGCGGCTCTGCTGAGGCGGAAGTTCGCCCTGCGCACGCATAAGCTGATTTTCACGCTCCATGTTCACCATCTGATCGAATCTCTGCAGAGGAATTTCTTCTCCTCCCACCTTGGCGATATAACCGGTATCCTGTTGCCATCCGGTAAACTCCATCCCCCACGACAGGAAAATGGTACCGACAAAGGCAATGATAACCACCCACATGATTGCAGGTGCAAATTGTCGCATTTTGTTAATCATACACGTGTCTCCATCTCCAACGCATCAAAACTACATACATTTCTATGCCTCCCTTACTTTTCGGAAGGCGTGAGTAATTTTTCGTATTCTTCCTTGTTTGTCAGAAGCGATATGGTTTCCTTTACTATATTATCGTCCTCCAAACGATTTCGAAATAAGATTTGGTGGTCCTGCCCAAGTTCCCTGATCAGAAACGCTTCCCGGATATGATCGCGAATGGATTGATCACTCTCTTCAAACTCCCTTTTGCCCTCCTCGACCAGCAAACTGTCTATCTTACCTGCCAGGGCTTTCATCTGGCTACGTTCTTCTTCCGTCCATATCGGCAGAGTCTCATCCGCATCCGTGTCGGTAGTATCAAGCAGAGAATCAATAAGCCCGGCACGCTCCTTGAATTCCTTGAATTTGGAGGCGCTTATGGAGGTGAATTCGAAATCGATAGTATCCAGATATGCGTAAAAATCCTCCATCATCTGATCGCTGACCTGAAACGATGTGTCGATTTCAAGGCCCTCTTTCTGAAATTTAGGATAAGTGTGGTTGGCAAACTTAAAGAATGCATCCTTGACAAGAAGCGCCCGAACAGGAATTTCCGGATAGACGGGCTCTATTACTTTGTCGGGGATAATACCACCACCACCATAGACGATCCTTCCGCCTTTGGTCCGGTATGTGGTCGTATCCTCAGGCGCTTCACTGGTGTCAGCCTCAGCCGTCGTGTCCAGATCGTCGCCAAAAATATCTTGTTGCTCTTCTTCTTCTTCTGCATGCCCACCGTTTTCCGGACGATTGATACACCGCCCCGAAGGTGTGTAGTAAAGCGCTGTTGTAAGTTTCAGGTGATGATCCTTATCCAGAGGCAAGATGCTTTGTACCGAGCCCTTTCCGAATGTGGTATCGCCGATAACCAGTCCACGATCCCAATCCTGAACCGCCCCGGCTACAATCTCGGATGCGCTCGCGCTGGCGGAATTGACCAAAATCGCCAGAGGCATATCCTTGGGAATAATCGGCACACCATCCGCCTTAAACTCTTTGTTCTGCCCCCGTACTCTTCCCCGAGTGGAGACGACCAGAGAATTTTTTTCTAAAAATTTCGCAGAAACCTCACGAGCCTGTGGAAGAAGACCTCCAGGATTTTGGCGAAGATCAAAAATGAGTGATTTCATCCCCTTGTCAAGAAGCTCCTCTATTGCTTTCTCGACCTCGACTCCAGCGTCCTCGGAAAAAGAAGTCAGTTTGACATAACCGACGCCGTTATCAAGAATGCCCGCAAAAGGAACGGCCGGGATAGAAATAATCTCGCGGGTAATCGTAAAGTCAAGTTCTTTGTTCTCACCTCTGCGCCGCACGGTGATCTTCACATCCGTTCCCGGCTCCCCCCGAAGCTTGGCCACAGCCTGCTCAAGAGTTATGCCTCGAGTGGACTTGTCTTCGATTTCAATTATCTGATCTCCCGACTGAATGCCGGCCCGGGATGCCGGGGTACCGGAAATCGGTGTCATCACGGTAATAACCTTCTCACGGATGGCTATCTGAATACCCAATCCACCGAATTTTCCTTCCGTATGAACACGCAACTCCTCATACTGCTTACGCTTAAAAAAGCTTGTATGAGGATCGAGGATATTCATCATCCCTTCGATTGCGCTATCCACCAGCTTCTCGGAATCCAGATCCTCGAAATAGTTTTGATGGATTTTGGTTGCAACATTATCCAGGCGTATAATATCGGCATAAAAATTATCGTTGTCAGCCCGTGTCGCATCGGTTAACAACCCAAACATCACGACAACGACAAGAATCAT
The DNA here is from genome assembly GCA_964419255.1 of uncultured Fibrobacterota bacterium. GTDB lineage: Bacteria > Fibrobacterota > Chitinivibrionia > Chitinivibrionales > CAYFVL01 > CAZPHU01. Next base: position 10,311 of record CAYQOU010000034.1, read on the forward strand.
TCCAAGATAGTGTGGTACCCTTAAACGTTTACCCGATGTGTTTTTCTTCTCAGCACTCATCTGACCCCACCTATGAAAAAAGTAACTTGTTCAACTCGTTCAGGGAATAAGCCTTTCGACACGTTCCATAGCCCGGCTACAAACATAATAAAATACATTACTGTGCCATGGTAACTGCCACATTTTGCCTGACATGACAGTGTAAACCGCCACTTTCCCTATTAATTAAAGCTTCTTCTCACGCAAAAGCTCATCAATTCGATCTTCAACTAAAGCCGCTATCTGCTCAACCGGCTGAGTAGCATCGAGCACACACACTCGATGGGACTCATTTCGGGCAAGCTCCAGATAGCCACTCCTGATTTTCTGGTAAAAGGCCGCCGAATTCTGCTCCAGACGATCGGGAGCCTTGTTCATTTTCTTCATCCTTTCAAAAGCATCTTCCACCGGCAAATCGAAGATAAACGTTTGAGCGGGGTGAATATCATCGGTAGCAAACCGGTTCATTTCCCTGAGCACCGAAAGATCATACCCTCTGCCATATCCCTGATAGGCAAACGTCGCCTCCTGAAAACGGTCACATAACACCACCTTACCATCTTTCAGCGCAGGCACAATCCTTTCGCCTACATGCTGAGCACGCGCGGCCAGATACAGCAACAACTCACAGGCATCGGTCATTTCGCTGTGATGCGGAGAAATGATAATTTCTCTAATCTTCTCAGCAATCGGTGTACCACCCGGCTCCCGGGTAACTATCAGGGGCAGCTCTTTCGAACGCAGATACTCCTGTGCCAACTTAAGCTGGGTGGTTTTGCCGCACCCATCGATTCCTTCAAACGTTATAAACAGTCCACTCATCCGTTCGCACCGTGACATTTCTTGTACTTTTTCCCACTCCCACACGGACACGGATCGTTACGTCCCACCTTTTCGGCTACTCGAACCGGCTGACGGGGACCGCCGCCCTCTCCCCCGCGATTGGTAACCATCTGCTGCTGCCTCTGTGCACCGGAAGCCCCCGTAAGCACCGGCTCCGGTCCGGCGGCGGGCCGACGCCGAACTCTTCCGTCCGTCGAAAACATATCGACATCGCTGTGCGATTCATGCGCATTGGAAACGATCTGGGTTGTTGGCCCCTCCACCGCCTCGTAACGGAATATATACGAAGCAACCTCACGGGCTATTGCATTGCGAAGCTGCTCAAACATCTTCAACGCCTCACGCTGATACTCATAAAGCGGATTTTTCTGCCCATAAGCCCGGAATTGAACGCCACTGCGCAAATGATCCATTTCGTAGAGATGGTCTTTCCAGAGGTTGTCGATTACCATCAATACCACTCCACGCTCGAAACGACGCATCTGCTCTTCACCGAAACGCTGCTCCTTTTCCTCGTAACGTTTCTTGATATCCGCCCAGAGCATATCAAACAGTGAATCCTGAGTCAGCCCCGACAACTGCTCACCCTCCAGACGATGCGTTATACCAAATATCGTCTGAAGTTCATCATACAATGAATCAAGATCCCAGTTTTCCGCATACCGGCTATCGGCAGCATGGCGAAATATGACATCCTCAAGATATGCGGCACACTGCTCATGTATCTCTTCTCTGATATTTTCGTTACTCAGCACCCGTTGGCGCAGGCTGTAGATCTCGGAACGCTGGAGATTCATCACATCGTCATATTCTTTGAGATGCTTACGTATATCGAAGTTTCTCCCCTCCACACGTTTTTGAGCCGTTCCGATAGAACGACTAACCAGCGGATGAGAAATAACCTCCCCCTCTTCGGCTCCCAGCTTATCCATTATGGAGGCGATTCGACCGGAGCCGAACTTACGCATAAGATCGTCATCCAGAGAAAGGAAGAATTTGGATGAACCGGGGTCCCCCTGACGTCCCGCACGACCACGAAGCTGATTATCTATACGACGACTCTCGTGTCGTTCGGTACCGATTATATGCAATCCACCAAGCTCCACCACCTTCTTGTGCTCTTGCGACAGCTCCTTGTACAGATCAGGATACCGCTCGACCAGCTCCTCTCGGGATATCTCCTCCGGCTCCTCTCCATCCAGAATCAGCTGATTGTGGGCCATCACATCGAAACTTCCACCCAAAACGATATCGGTACCACGCCCCGCCATGTTGGTGGCGATGGTTACCGCTCCCAGGCGCCCCGCCTGAGCCACAATTGCCGCTTCCCGCGCATGCTGCTTGGCGTTTAACACCTCATGTTTGATACCCGCCCGAGTCAGAAGCTTGGATAGAAGTTCTGATTTTTCGATTGATATCGTACCGACAAGCACCGGACGGCCCAACTTGTTCATCTCGGAGATTTCCTGAACCAGGCTGTTATACTTTTCCCGCTGCGTCTTATAGATCTCGTCATGATAATCTTTTCGCACCAGTGGGCGATTGGTTGGAATCTGTACGACATCAAGCTTGTAGATGTCATGAAATTCCCCGGCCTCCGTGATGGCCGTACCGGTCATACCTGCCACCTTGTTGTACATCTTGAAGAAGTTCTGGAAGGTGATTGTGGCAAGAGTCTGGTTTTCTCCCGCAACCTTCACCCCCTCTTTGGCCTCAAGCGCCTGATGAAGCCCCTCGCTGTAGCGTCTGCCGTGAAGGATACGACCGGTAAACTCATCCACAATCAGAATCTGCCCATCCTGAACCACATAGTCGACGTCTTTTTCAAACAGCGAAAACGCACGAAGCAGCTGACTGACCGAATGAATTCGCTCGGAACGCTCCGCATACAGCCGATGCGCCTCCTCACGTTTCAAAGACTTCTCCTCGACCGAAAGCTCTTCGTCTTTGTCGATCTCACCGATCATCTCGGCCAGATCGGGTACGATGAAAAACTCGGGATTCGAACCACTGATCAACACCCGTCCCTTCTCAGTCATGTCCGCGCTGTGTCCGGATTCATCGATTGTATAGTAAAGCTCCTCGTCAATCTCGTGCAGCTTCTTTTCGCGCAGATAGTCGGTTTCCACCATTTTCATAATCTTGGCTACACCACCCTCTTTGAGCAGCCGCGACAGCTTCTTGTTCTTTGGCGCCCCACGCTGTACAACCAGCAAAAGCCTGCCCGCCTCGTACTCCTGCTCCGGATCCTTCAGCTTCTCTTCGGCTTCCGCCATCACCTTGTTGACCAGCTGGCTCTGTGCGTTAACCAGCTTGGTCACCCGGGGCTTGAGTTCCTCATACTCCTGATTGGATTTTGTCACCGGCCCGGAAATAATAAGCGGCGTACGGGCTTCATCGATAAGAATATTATCCACCTCGTCGATAATGGCATAGTTAAGCTCCCGCTGCACCAGATTATCAGGGCTTATTGCCATATTGTCACGCAGATAATCGAAGCCAAATTCATTGTTTGTTCCATACAGAATATCACATCTGTACGCCTCCCGCCGCTCTGCACTCCCCGGCTCGGTCTTGTCCAGACATCCCACGGTCAGGCCCAGATAGTTAAATATTCTACCCATCCACTCGCTGTCACGCTTTGCCAGATAATCATTGACCGTGATAACATGAACCCCCTTGCCGGTCAGCGCGTTTAGATACGCGGCCATCGGCGCCACCTGTGTCTTACCTTCTCCAGTCTTCATCTCGGCGATTTTGCCCTGATGAAGTACCACGGCGGCGATTATCTGCACGTCGAAATGGGCCATGAAAGGGATCTTTTCGCCCGTATACGAATCGACCACCCATTTTCCCTCCCCAAGCACCCGATGCGTTGCTTCCCTGACCACCGCAAAAGCCTCCGGCAGAATATCATCCAGACTCTCGCCGTTTTGTATCCGTTGCCGAAATTCATCGGTCTTCGCCTTGAGTTTTTCATCCGAAAGCTCCCGCATCTGCGGACCAAGGCCATTGACCTGTTCGAGAATAGGCTTTATCTTGCGGATGTCGCGTTCCTGTTTGGAGCCAAATACTGCGCCAAGAATTTTCATTGCATTCATGTTCTAATCCTTAATGTATCGGATGAAGATCTTCAAATGTCAGATCCTTTATGCTGCCGTAAGTAATCAAATTGTTCATCTCTGAAAGCAGCGCCGGCTTCATCCGGTCCACTACAATGTCTTCAAAAGATGTCTGAGAAAATACTTTCTTTACAATCACTGCGAGGCCGTTGCGGTGTAAAAGTATTTCTTTTCGTACCTCATCACCCGAAAAGAACAACTTCAGGGTCACCGAAAGAGGCATATCCGGTCTGTCCGAAACCCTGCAGCGCACCGGAGCAAGAATCAATGAAAATAGTGTATCAGAACTCCCCGGCGCCATTGGAGATGACAAACTAGTTACAGGGTGCATAGATTTTTGTGATGTGTCGTCGATGTGTGTTTCTCTGGTTTCTGCTTTTTCAGCCGGATTTTCTTCCATCGAAGTCGCCCGTTTATACTCATCTGACAAAACATCCTTAGTAGCAATAGAGTCAGACCGGGCCTGCTTTTTTTCCTCTTTCTTATACGAGAAGATCTGAAAGTTATTTTGCAGGAAAACAAGCACCAGGCCTGCGCAGACAATCACATAGAACAGACGACCGGGATTAAGAGGGCTTCTGCCTCTCTTTTCGCTCTGACGAGTCACGAAACACCCTTTCCGTTCATTTACCCATCGGTTTACGAATACCTGAGTCCGGCAGAGCCGAAGAATCTGGTATCCAAGATCAAGCAATCAGAAACACGAAAACATGGACACATACTTACGACAAAAAAACGTAATTTTGTCCCTCCCCCCTCCTCCCGTTAGGCTTTAGCAGAGGTCGTCGGGATACGGAGGACAGGTTATAAAAAAAATCATAATTAAGCGACTCTGTGCTAATCGCCGTGAGAATCGCTCAATTCAGGTTAAACATACTACGGATGACTTATATCCAAATTGAGCAATAACCTCGCGACGATTCACGCAATCCTTTGGGACATAAGGGCTTCAGCGATCCCGGAAATACCCGAAAGCTATTGCGCGTGCCTGCTTCAAGGCTTCTGCCCCCACCGATTGTGCTACTCATCCGCTCAAAATCGCCCGATGTGATTAATAAATATAATGGCTGTTATCTTCCTCCTGACAATTTCAGTAGATTCCTGTCGCAAATAAGACATCTTCGTAAATGTATATTCATTAATTGCTGAAGATGCTCCTATGCTCAACACGACAGGAAAAAACGAGTCTATATGATCGAGAAAACAGATTTTTTGGTAATTGGAAGCGGTATTGCCGGACTCAGCTTTGCGCTGCATGCAGCTCAATACGGTGAAGTTGCCGTGATAACCAAAAAACAGGACACCGACTCCAATACCAATTACGCTCAGGGCGGTATTGCCTGCGTCCTTGATCCACATGACAGCTTCACCAGTCACATCCAGGATACACTAAGCACCGGCAGAGGGCTAAGCGACAGTGAAGCGGTCAACATACTGGTAGAAGAGGGCCCCCGTGGGGTTAAGGAACTTCTCAACTGGGGCGTACAGTTTACCACCTCCGAGCGATCTCACGCCTTTGCACACCTGGATCTTGGCCGGGAGGGGGGCCACTCCTCCAGAAGAATTGTCCATGCCCGCGACCTGACCGGTAAGGTTTTGGAAGAATCCTTAATTGAGAAGATCCGCAGCACCCCTTCGATACGCGTGTACGAGAACTACTGCCTTGTCGAGCTGATCACCACTCACCATGTACCCGATGCCGGACCGCAAAATGCCTGCTTCGGTGCATACGTGCTGGATACGATTTCCGGACAGATTCATATTTTCAAATCCAGAATCACTCACCTGTCCACCGGCGGGGCGGGACAGGTTTACCTGCATACGACAAACCCGTCGATTGCAACCGGCGACGGTCTGGCTTGTGCATACCGCTCGGGTGCCAGGCTGGCCAATATGGAATTTATTCAGTTTCACCCGACCACACTGTATCATCCCGAGGCGAATTCTTTTCTGATCTCCGAGGCTCTGCGCGGATACGGGGCGGTACTCAAGGATCGACGGGGTAATGAGTTTATGGACAGGTATCATCCCATGAAATCTTTGGCACCACGGGATATCGTTGCTCGTGCCATAGACAAAGAGATGAAACATACGGGTGAAAGCTGTGTGTATCTGGATATTCGCCATGCCTCGGCTGAAAAAACACGGAAACAATTTCCCAATATTTACGCACGGTGCCGCGAACTCGGTATCGATATCACAAAGGATCTTATCCCTGTCGTGCCGGCCGCTCATTATATTTGTGGTGGCATTCAGGTTGATGTAAACGGAAATACCGATATTCCCTATTTATACGCTTGCGGAGAGGTCGCCCATACAGGTGTGCACGGGGCCAACCGCCTGGCATCCAATTCTCTTCTGGAAGCGGTGGTCTTTTCGCGTCGTGCAGCAGAAGATGCCGCCCGCAAGCTCTGCTCGGTGCCCCGCATCGGCGCCGAGCGTATACCTCTCTGGGATGACAGCGGAACCGTTGCAACAGAAGAGTGGATCCTTCTGAGCCACAATGTACATGAAATCCGCACAATAATGTGGGATTATGTAGGCATCGTTCGATCCACCCTCAGGCTGCAGCGTGCGCGGCGACGGCTTGCACTGCTTGAACGGGAAACGGAAAATTTCTACCGGAGAACGAAAATCACCCGGAAGCTTCTTGAGCTGCGCAACTTAGTGATGGTAGCAAAATTGATTGTGATAAGCGCGCTGCGACGTAAGGAAAGCAGGGGTTTACACTTTACGACCGATTATCCGGAACAAGATGACCGGCATTGGAACCGCAACACTATACTGACAAAATCAAATAAACTATGAATACACTCTTAATCGTTTTTTTTCTGCTCCTTTTGTCTGCCGGCGGTGCTGCGATTATCCGCTATATCCGTCACTACAGTGGTCCGCATGCGCTTATATTGCTGTCACTGCGAATCGGCACCCTTATACTTATCGCTCTTGTCTTTTTTCAACCTAAACTGAGATTTTCCCGCCTTCTTCCTCCTCACAGGAAAACCGCCGTACTCGTTGACGTCTCAGAAAGTATGAATCTGTTTGACACCGACAGCATCATTGATAGAATCGTATATACTATCGATTCGCTACAGGGAAAAGGATCTGCCGGCAAACGAATGCCGGTGTTCGCATTCGGCGACTCACTCCGACCTCTCAGCGGGCTGGGCTCTATCGGCTATATCGACAGGCACAGCAGATTCCCTGATGATTTTTCCGAGCCGTCGCTGAAAAATGCCGCCAATATACTGCTGATCTCCGATGGCAACTGGTCAGATTTCGAGACGTTCAGCTCCCTTTTGCAGAATAAAGACGTGCGGTATATACCTTTACGAATGAAACGGTACGAACCCTTCGTGGAGCAGAATGCCACCATATCCCCAAACCGCTCGCTGGCCGGCACTCGCGCCGAGGCCGACATTGTGCTGAGTGGATACCGGACAGCCAGAGATACAATACATGTTTCGGTTACATCCGAAGCCTTCCAGGCCGACACAAGCATCGTCGTGGACAGCGGCTTCTTCGACGATTCTCTGGTGGTATCGATTCCCGCAACCGAGCCGGGAACTCGGCTTTACAAGATTAAATCCCGTTCCGAAACGGATTCCGCTCCGACGGTCTCCTATGCGACACACAAGACCGTTGCTAAAAAAGTACGAGTCGCTTTTGTGGGTAAACACCATTCGCTGGACAAGCGTTTTCTGGGAATGGCACTTGAGCGCCATCAGCACGTTGAGCTGGTGTCCATATCGGAGCTCAGAGATGGTGATCTTGCACTATTTTTAGACTGTAGCCAGAAAAATAGAGGTTTGTTTTCATCCCTTCCACCATCCATCAGTGTGGTATGTGTGGGTGATATGCCCTGCGCCCGGAAGCAGGAGGAGCCGTCCGGGACTCTAAAAATAGAGACGGAATCCTCCTTTGATGCCGAATACGGCATGGCCGCACGCTCCCTCCCTCCACCGGCAGTGCTGTTATCATGCTCCTCCTTACCGGCACAATCCACTATCATGACCGCGCGGCTTGGAAGTGGCGAACGGCTTCCCCTGTTTTACGAAGCAGTATATTCCAACAGGCGAATCATGATACTGTCAGCCCGTGGCATATGGAGATGGGATTTCTGGCCGTCGACCGACGCCCGCCAGAACACTAAGACATTTTCATCTTTTTTCATCGACAGAGTTCTCTCTTTTGCACGAAGAAATGCCAACCGCTCTTTTTTCTCCTACCCCGACCCTGCACCGGTGACCGAAACAGACAGCATCAGATGGCGCATGAGCATACCGGCGTCGATTCAGATGCAGTCCTCAGAAACAAAAATTGACATGCGGCTTGAAAGGGGAAGTCGCCGGGAAATCGATACATCGTTTACCATCGAAAACTATGGAGCCGCATCGGTTCGTATCGCTCAACCACCGCTTCAGGCAGACTCCTACCCATATTATATGTCGATAGAAGCTGATACCGGAACGATGATATTTCGGGACACTCTGCATGTACACAGGAATAATCGGGAGATGAGAGTGCATGGGCTGAATACGCGTATGCTGGAGCAGATCGCCTCGCAACTAACCCTGCGTCCCGGCCGGGAGTTCGGTTCATTTGTAAGCGGAAAGGATGCCGGGGATATAACCGTTCAGCAGTCGTTTACGGTGCGACGGAACTGGTGGACGCTGATGCTTCTTATTGTGCTTCTGTGCAGTGAGTGGCTGGTGCGGCGATTGTGGCGTTTCGACTGATCTGTTCTTTACTTGTAAACAGAGACAATATTGTATGTTTTCATCTTCTGATAAAGCGTCTTGGGGTTAATCTGCAGTAACTTTGCGGCATGTCCTTTATGTCCATCCACATATTTAAGGACTTTTATTATGTGCCTGCGCTCCATTTCCTTAATTGACAAACTGGCAGGATCAAATGCCGGCTCCACATCCAGTGTCACAGCTGTGGTGGGAATTTTTTCGGCAGTTTGTGGACCTGTCAGAAAAGAAAGCTCGGATGCAGTTATCAACTGAGATGAACTCAGGATGCAGGTTCGCTCGACAACATTTTTCAACTCCCGCACATTACCGGGCCAGTTATATCGCATAAAAACATCATATGCGGCTCTGTCGAATTTGCGATTAAACGATTGACTGGCAAGAATAGCATCGACCAGACTGGGAATATCCTCGATATGTTCTCTGAGCGGCGGCACCCGCACCGACAGCACATTCAGTCTATAGTACAGATCCGCACGAAATTCTTTTTGCGCGACCAGCTTCTCCAGAGGTTTATTTGTCGCACAGATAATTCTTACGTTCAGACTGATATCCTTGGTGCCACCGACGCGCCGGATGTCACCGGTTTCCAGGAAACGCAGCAGTTTTGCCTGAAAATGCATCGGAATTTCACCAACTTCATCTAAAAACAGTGTCCCCCCGTCGGCGATTTCCGCCAGCCCTCTTTTCTGCATCTTTGCATCGGTGAAAGCGCCTTTTTCGTGCCCGAACAGCTCGCTTTCCAGAAGCGACTCGGAAAAGGATGCACAGTTGACAACCACAAACGGTTTATCTTTGTTGTGACTCTCGTCGTGAATCGATCGGGCGACCAGCTCCTTACCGGTACCACTTTCTCCCAGGATAAGGACTGTTGACTGAGTCGGTGCCACCCGCATGATAAAGTTCTTCAGCTCTCGCATCGGACGACTCTCGCCGATCAGCTTACCGCCATAGCGACTTCTCTGCACCTCTTCCCGAAGCATCTGCATGTCAAGCTGAGAACGCTGATACTCGATCGCCCGCTCTATCTGGATCAACAATTCGTTGAGAGAATAGGGTTTTCTGACATACTCGAAAGCCCCCAGCTTCATGCATTCAATCGCCCCTTCAATAGTCGCATTACCAGTCAGCACGATAGCTTCCGTAGTAATCCCCTCTTCCTTCATGGTGCGAAGGACTGATATGCCATCCTTTTTAGGCATGACAATGTCAAGAAGGATCACATTGTAATACTCCTGCCTCAGGCTCGTAAGAGCCGATTGACCATCCTCTGCGACATCAACGGCATAACCCGCTCGTGCCAGCTCTTTGCTGAGAAGCAGCCGCAATGAACTTTCATCATCGGCAACCAAAATCTTTCCCTTTTTGGCCACACAACCTCCACTATGTTATTTTCTGCAGGGAATGTCGATTACTACCTGTGTGCCTGTTCCCGGCTCACTGAAAATATCGATATCACCCTCGCACTCTTCCATAATTTTGTGACATATACTGAGCCCCAGCCCCGTGCCTTTCCCAACTTCCTTGGTTGTAAAGAAAGGATCAAAAACCCTGGGTAAGACCTCCGGAGAGATACCGGGGCCGGTATCCTGTACTTTCAGCCGAACAAACCGTCCATCAAGTTCCTTCTCGGCCTCAATCGTAATATGACATCCTTCTTTACAAAAATCGAGGCAGTTGGAAAGGATATTAATCAGCACCTGCGTAACCTTTTGCGCATCAGCGCGCGCCTCCATATCCTTTTCCACACGGTTTTCTATATTCATTCCTCTTTTTTGGGCACGTGAGCTGATCAGGGTAAGAGCAGACTGTACGCAGTCCTCAACCTTTATATCCACGATTTGGGGTTCGCTGTCTCTGGAAAATCTGGCCAGGTTCTCAACGATATCCCTGCATCGTAGAGTTTCTGAGTTGATTATCCCCAAATACTGGCGCAGCTCCTCGGCATCCACCGCCTCTTTGTTCTGAAGGCGGAAAATAAGAGCATCAGAAAACCCCATAATAGCAGCCAGAGGATTATTCAACTCATGCGCCACCCCAGAGGACAGCGTACCGATGGAAGCCAGCCGGGCGGAGCGATACAGCTGCCGCCGGGCCATCTTCTGCTCCTGTTCAAGCCGAATACGCCTTGTCTGATCCTGCAATGCAACAACCGTGGACAATCCGCTCTCGTGCTCACCAATGTCCAAAGCCCGCATCGAAACCATCACATGATGATTGTCATCATCGACAAAAACCGTCTCGTATACAGGAGTATCATGCGAAGGACGCTCGGTTTTGCTCACAGTGTCAAGAAAAGCAAACACCTGCCCCTTATGCTTGTCAGTAAAAAAACTGCTGAAACATTGTCCAAGGATTCTTGCCCGCGGTAAACCACTGACCAGTTCAAAGGCTTTGTTACAGTCGCTTATCCTACGATGCCTGTCAAGGGAAATACACATCTCAGGCACATGCTCATATAAACATTGATACCGGCTTCTGGATAAAAACAGCTCCCGCTGCAGCTGCCGTATCCGTAACATGCTTCGGATACGTGCCAGAAGCTCATCATATGAAAACGGTTTGGTCACGTAATCATCCGCATATGCCAGCCCCGCGATTTTATCATCTTCGGTGCGCAAGGCTGACACCATGATAATCGGAATGAATCGATCCGTACAGATTTCCTCCTTGACCGTGCGAGCCACGGTCAACCCATCCATGCCGGGCATCATGATATCCAACAACACCAGATCAACCTCATGCTCGCGGATATAGGCTAAAGCATCCTCTCCCTTTACTGCTGTGACTGCACGATATCCTTCCTCGGTGAGTAGCATCTCCACCATAGATGAAATATCCGCCTCATCATCGACTATCAGAATACGGGGAGACAGATCCGGTTTATCGTTTTCCGAACAGTTCATGTATTTTCCGGGACAATTCTGAAAGTGCTTTACCTCTATGACTTATGGCATGCTTATGCTGTGAGGGGATCTGTGCGAAACTCTCCTCCCGGCCGGCAGGCATAAACAGAGGATCGTAGCCAAACCCCCCATCTCCCAGAGGCTCAAATCCGATAACCCCCTCACAACTGCCTTCCGCGACATACTCCCTTTCCCCGGGCCCGATAAGCACCATCACGCAACGGAACCGCGCCGTACGCCCTGTCTTAGGAATCCCTTCCATTCGATTCAACAGAAGATCACAATTCTGCTGATCGGTTGCGTTTTCCCCCGCATACCGTGCACTCCTGACTCCAGGCTCTCCATTCAAAGCATCGACTTCAAGCCCCGAATCATCGGCCAGTGTCCAGATCCCTTGCCTCTCAAAAACCCATCGTGCCTTAATACGGGCGTTCTGGAGGAATGTGCTGCCGGTTTCCTGAATATCTGGCACTTCAGCCCAGTGATCGGCCAGAGAACTGAAAAAGACCGGCAGATCAGAACATATCTGCCGTATCTCTTTGAGCTTACCCCGGTTCCCGGTAGCTACAATGATTTCGGTTTTATCCATTTGTTACTACCTTTTCCCTGCGAGATCGCCTGTACACTCATATTGCCATGTAATACGTCACTCTTTCTGAAAGTACAATTATGTAACAACAATATTGACCAGTTTTCCGGGTACTACAATGATTTTTCGCACAGTTTTTCCTTCCAGGTGCGGCTGCAGTCGAGGAAGTTGCAGTGCCTGCTTCTCCAGGTCCTTCTTTTGCATGTCGCGCTCAGCTTCGAACTGTCCCCGAAGTTTCCCGTTGACCTGCACCACAATGTTCACCATATCTTCAACCACCAGCTCAGGATCATACCGCGGCCAGGGCGCCTGGCATATCAGGCTCTGTTCTCCTAAACGGGCCCACAGCTCCTCTGCGATGTGCGGTGCAAACGGTGCAATGGTCCGGAGAAATATCTTTATCGTCTCGATCGGCAGACGCTCCGCCTGAGTAGCCACATTCACAAAAACCATAACCTGAGCAATCGCGGTGTTCATTTTATCGATGGACTCGGTGTTTTCGGTAACCACTTTTATGGTCTTATGCAACTGACGCCACAAATCCGACACATCCGAGCCCGCACACTCTGTTAGCTTGCCGTTTAGCCGGCCATCTCGCTCATCTACCACAAGACGCCAGATTCGCTGAAGGAGACGATATACCCCCTCCACCCCTTTCATCTGCCAGGGAGCACTGGCACTCAATGGCCCCATAAAAAGCTCATACAGCCGCATGGCATCCGCTCCATACTCATGAATAACATCCTCCGGATTTACTACATTGTACCGGCTTTTGGACATCTTTTCAATCTGAGTTTTTACCGGACTGCCGCTTTTCTTAACGTACCAGGAGCCGTTTTTCTCTTCAACTTCATGCGGGTAGTAATATTTGCCGTTATCATCCTGATAGGAATAGGCCAGGATCATACCCTGGTTAAAAAGTTTCTGGAAAGGCTCTTTGGTTGAAACCAAACCGCAATCGTAGAGCACCTTGTGCCAGAATCGGGCATACAGAAGATGCAATACGGCATGCTCCGCCCCTCCGACATACAAATCCACCGGCATCCAGTACTCCTCGGCTTCCTTTGACCAGGGTTGTCTATTATTGTGCGGATCAAGGAAACGAAGATAATACCAGCAGGAGCCGGCCCACTGAGGCATCGTATTGGTTTCACGCATGCCGGTACGTCCATCGGGCAAAGTCACCATCAGCCACTCATCCCCCGCACGGGCAAGCGGCGGCCGTCCATCCTCGGTCGGACGATATTCATCGATGTCGGGAAGCTCGACGGGAAGATGCTGTTCGGGCAATGTTACAACCGTTCCATCCTCCAGATGAACAACCGGAAACGGCTCTCCCCAGTACCTCTGACGAGAAAACAGCCAGTCGCGCAAACGATACTGTATTCGTTTTTTTCCGTGTCCATTCTCTTGCAGCCAGGAGATGATTTTCGATTTGGCCTGTTCTACAGAAAGATCGTTGAGAAAATCACTGTTGACCAGTTTCCCCTCACCACTATGAGCCGCCTCCTGTACCGAAACTTCCCCACCGGAAATCACCTCGATTATGGGCAGGTCAAATTTCCTTGCAAACTCATGGTCTCGCTCGTCGTGTGCGGGAACGGCCATTATTGCTCCGGTTCCATAGGAAAGAAGCACATAGTCGGCAATCCAGACCGGCAGAGCCGTGCCGTTTACGGGATTGATTGCATACGCCCCGGTGAAGACTCCGGTCTTCTGTTTGGCCAGATCTGTACGGTCAAGATCGGATTTGTTGCGAGCCGTCTCCACATATGCGGCGACTTCGTCAGCTCGGGCGGGATCGGTGATCCGTTCGACAAGCGGATGTTCGGGGGCCAGCACACAATAGGTTGCACCGAAAAGAGTATCGGGGCGCGTGGTAAAAACGGTAAAGGATTCCTGCTTATCCTGTATCTGGAAAACAACATCCGCCCCTTCACTTTTTCCTATCCAGTTACGCTGCATCTCCTTTATGCTTTCGGTCCAATCCAACTCTTCCAGATCCTGCAGGAGCCGCTCGGCATATGCGGTTATGCGCAGCATCCATTGACGCATCAGACGGCGTTCGACAAAATCTCCCGTCTCGACATACCTGCCGTCCTTCACCTCCTCATTGGCCAAAACCGTACCCAGCGCCGGACACCAGTTCACCGGGACATCGGCCATATAGGCCAGCCCCTTCTCGTACAGTTTCAAGAAGATCCATTGAGTCCACCGATAATAATCGGGTGATGAGGTATTGATCTCACGATCCCAGTCATAGGAAAATCCCAACCGGTTGATCTGATTGCGAAAATTATCGACATTTCTCCTGGTAATGACCGCCGGATGCAGATTTTCCCTAACGGCAGCCCGCTCAGCGGGCAATCCTAATGCATCCCAGCCCATGGGATGCAGCACATTGTACCCCTGCATACGCTTCAGACGAGCTATGACATCGGTTGCGGTATATCCTTCCGCATGCCCCACATGCAGGCCTGCGCCAGATGGATACGGGAACATGTCAAGTACATAAAACTTAGGTTTTTTCTTCAATTCCTGAGTGTCTGTCGGACTCCGAAAGGCCTGGTGTTTGTCCCATGTTTTCTGCCACTTGGGCTCGATTTCAGAATGATTGTACACATTACTACTCATAGATTCTCCCACACGATATGCCTCAATGCCCACCGGGTCATTGTATGATTCACATTTTTCAGAGTACCGGATTTCCCATCTTCTGTTGCTCAAGTATCTCCCGAAAATACTCAATTGTACTTGATAAGCCATCATTTAAAGAGATTGTCGGTTCCCAGCCCAGAATCTTTTGTGCCTGCGAAATATCGGGCCTGCGTTTCTTCGGATCGTCGCTGGGAAGAGGATTGTAGACAATCTTAGATCCGCTTTTCACCTGATCGACGATCTGCTCCGCGATTTGTTTTATCGTGAACTCTTCCGGATTTCCCACGTTAATCGGCCCCTGAACCCCATTAGTGTTCATTAGCCTGATCATACCCTCGATAAGATCGCTGACGTAGCAGAATGAACGCGTCTGAGAGCCATCACCATACACGGTGATATCTTCCCCCTTTAGAGCCTGCACAATGAAGTTGGAAACCACCCGCCCGTCATTTGGATGCATACGCGGTCCGTACGTATTGAAAATCCGGATGATGCGTATATCCACATCATTCATTCGATGATAGTCGAAAAAAAGTGTCTCCGCCACCCGCTTGCCTTCATCGTAACAGGAGCGTAATCCTATGGGATTTACATTTCCCCAGTAATCTTCTGTTTGAGGATGAATACTGGGATCGCCATACACCTCGGAGGTTGATGCCTGCAGAACACGCGCCTTTACTCGCTTTGCCAATCCAAGCACGTTTATCGCTCCCATAACACTGGTCTTGATTGTCTTGACGGCATTATACTGATAGTGAATGGGTGAGGCCGGACAGGCAAGGTTGTAGATCTGATCAACCTCGAGGAAAACCGGCATGGTGATGTCATGTCTGATCAACTCAAATGTATAGTAATCCCGCAGATGAGCAACATTTTTTTTGCGTCCGGTGAAAAAATTGTCCAGACATAACACCTCGTTACCTTCTTTGAGTAATCGCTCACACAAATGGGAGCCCAGAAATCCGGCTCCTCCTGTTACCAGGATACGCTTTCCCATGCTTGTTCTCTCTCCTTTTTATTCAATAAAATCTTGATTGACCCCTCAGACCGCTTCGACACGAACATTTTCCATCAGGCGCCAGACCTCATCCCGCTGTATAACCCCCGGGCCCCGATGCAATGCATTTCCTGCTCCGCACGCGATTGCCAGCCGACATGTCTCGGAAAAAGAAAAACCGCGGCCATGTGCCACAAGCAGACCGGCAACCATGGCATCACCACACCCCACGGTATCCACCGGCTCTATCGATGGCCCGCAACACAAGAGACATTCGTTCTGATGAATCGCGATCATCCCATCGGCTCCCAGTGAAATAAAAACGTACTCGATTCCCAGATCCAGTAACCGTTTGCCTTTCAGCGCGATGTGATGAACCCCCTGAATGTGCTCACCGAAAAACTCCTCGAGCTCTGAGAGGTTGGGCTTAACCATGGTTGGGAAGGCGCGCACACCCTGCCGCAATGCTTCACCTCTGCTGTCCAGCAGACAAAATATTTGTTTTTCCCGAACAGCCCGAATCAGACGGGCATACGTATCGGGTGTAAATCCCCGGGGTAGACTACCGGTGAAGACCCACCTATCCCCCTTTTCCAGATGACTCTGAACGAATGCGATAAATTCATCCTGCACCCTCGGAGGGTAGGAGGTTCCGACACTGTTTATATGGGTTGCCTGTCGGATCTCCTTTTCGGCAAAAGTGGTATTTATTCGAGCACTTCCGGCGACAGGATAAAAAGCGTAATCAATTTCGAGCAGATCGAGATAGGTGCTGAAACGAACCCGGTCATTGTCCGGAATGAGAGCCAGCACCCGTGTATCCTCTCCGAGGGCCTTTACAACCTTGGCTACGTTTATACCCTTCCCGGCAGGGTAAATAGAGGAAGGGATATCGACCGCAGTGGTACCGGGCTTTAACTCATCCAGCGTATACACAACATCAACAGCAGGATTACACATTGCACACTGAATCAAAAAAGCCCTTCCCCTTTCAACAGCTGAAATAATAAATGCATCGCTTTCATCATCATAAAAGTGAGCATAATCGCAACAAAAGCGATCATGGCACGGACGACGGCATTTAATTTTTTGATATGTTTCATAAGCTCACACGAGTGGTATAAAATACAATTGGCAGAAGCGATCAGGAGAAAATGGCGCCACGGGGAATGAAGAAAGCGCCTCTGAAGGCCTGATTTCCCGAGAAAAGAGAGTCCTCGGGATAAAAAAAAGTGGCCAAAGGGCCACCTGGATACATGAGAAGCTGGAGATTATAGGTTATGCGAAAGACTATTCATCTTTCAGGTCGACCGGCACCACGCCATCGATCTTCAGATTACCGCGCTTTAAAGGAGCGGCTTCGTCTTGTAGACCGTTGGAATCTAGGGAATCGGTTTTGGTATCTGCCGCCACCTTCTGAGCAGACTGATTGTTTTTACCGGATACATCCGGTTGAGTATCGGCGGCCTTTTGTTCTGCCATATGCAGAGATCCACCATTTTGCGGTTCCAGATTGATGGAAAAGTAGACTCCGCCACCAAATCCGACAGCAAGAAAAAGAATGGAAAAGAGGGCTCTCTTAAACAGCGAAGATACAGGATTTGCAAATGTTGCGGGTCGAGGCAGTTTGCTGCAGGCTTGTGTTATTTTCTGGTCGACTTGGGGCGATGGCCGCTGGCCAAGCATATCGACAGTAAACCAGTTTTTCTTCTCTTTATTATATGTCTCTAATTCGTCAGAACAACTCTTACAGCTTGACAGGTGCTTCCGAAGAGCTTCATACCTGTCGGCTGGAAGCTCTCCTGAAGTATAAAGAATGCCTTCTTCTACCCAACTATTGCACTCCATGTACTCCCCTTTTCTCAAGTTCCTTTCTAATATTTCTCAGCGCCAGGCGCATTCGGCCCAGAGCGGTATTTATCGGACAATTCATAATCTTGGCAATCTCCTTAAATGGTACATCGCCCAGCTCCCTGAGCAAAAAAACCTCTCTCTGAAGAGGATCCAATGTTTCTACCGCTTCGTTTATTAACCCTCGAAGATGTTCATTGGAGACATTGTCTTCGGGCGATTCGAGCCGGGTTCCGATCGAACGCTCGGCATCCTTTTGGTGATCTGTCTCCACTTTGGCATGCCTGAAATAGTCTATCGTCCGTTTATGCGCTATACCAAATACCCAACTCAAAAAGCTGCGGTTTCTATCGAACTGATTCGCATTCCTTAATGCCGCAAGAAAGGTCTCCTGCAGCAGATCTTCGGCAAGTTCCTTGTTCCCGGTCATACGAACCAGAAAAGCAAAAACCCTGTTTCTGTATTTGTCATAAAGCTCGGAAAAACCTCCGATATCGCCGTCCATCCAGCGATCGAAATACATTCTGTCTTCTGTACGATCATCCATTTTTAATACGTCTCTGAGGCTAGGTTTATTGTTATTATTCCAAGTTTTCCTACGCTGCTGCAACCGCACTCTCAGCCGATCGTCTGGCTGATCTTATCTTATAGATGTTGGATCAAATCCCGTGCCAACACACGCTATTTCCACAGTCCCAAATCCTTCAATGCACGCCTGTATACATCTTTCTTGAAGGAAACAACCCTGTCGATCGATTGTTGCACACTGCTCCACTCACAGGCATCAAATTCCGCGGGCTGGTGATCGAAATGAATGGCATCCTCACCCACACACAACTCCAAAAGAATCCAGCGCTGGCGCTGTCCCCGATACCGCCTGGACCGATTGACACCGGGAGGAAAATCATAGGCGTATGTTTCGGGTGAAATACTGACCACCGATACTTTATCGGTCCCGATCTCCTCACGCAACTCCCGCTTCAGCTCATCGATCAGATCCTTATGCGGATCCACTCCCCCCTGAGGAAACTGCCACCCCTTGTCGGGGGAGTAGCCCTTGCGATGAAAAAGCAAAACCGCATTATCGCTGGTGCGCCGAATTACGGCGCATACGTTTTGGCGATATCCCCTGGAATCCGTGTTCACGATTCTACTTTTTGGCTTTTGAGTATTCCGCCTTGATTATCTTGTTGTTGGGATCAAGTTTGTAGGCTTTTTCCAAATGCTCCACATACTTGGCCTTGTCCTTGCGCATCTTGGCGATTTTGGCCAGTCCCAATTCAGCCAATGCGTAATCGGGATCGGTGCGCAAGGTACGTTCATAGAAACGCTGAGCCCACAGGACTTCATTCTGCAACATGTAAGTTTCCGCTCGCTCGTACACAGCAGGAACATAGTCTCCCTTGATGTAGATGATCTCCTTATAGGTCTCTATCGCATCATCATACTTCTTCCGAGCCCTCTGAACCATGGCAAGAGTCATCAAGGCATCTATGTTCGTCGGATCTGTCGCACGAATGTCTTCGATCGCATTTTCAGCATCCTTGAATTTTCTTTCCTCCATCAGAAGCTGAGCGTATAAAAGAAGGGTCTTATTGTCTCGCTTAAGTTCGATCAGCTCCTCGATTTCCGCTATCGCCTTCTTCTTCTCTCCGGTTTCCATGTAAACCTTATAGAGCTGACGACGAATATCAGGATCTGAGGGTTTAAGTTTCTTGGCGGCATTAAGCAGACCCAAAGCTTCCTGCATCCTGTTGGTCTTGACATATCCCAGCGCCAGAGGCTCGATAACCTTCACATTGTTGGTAGACAGGGTATTGGCAGTCTCCAGGTAAATCATCGCATCGGTGTACTTTTCCCTTTCCATCAGAATCGTACCGACTCGAATGTTAGCCTCGAGGTTCTGCGGATCTTTTTTCAGATACTTCATGTACGCATCCAACTCTTCATCAACCTTGCCCAGCTTTCCATACACCTGAGCGATATCCTGCCACACCGAGGGAAGCGAATCGGCAAGGGAAGCAGCCTTCTTCAGCAGCGGCCCGGCCTTTGTGAGAGTCTGTTTCTTTTCCGCATACAACAGTCCGAGGCGAAGAAAGTTGCGATAGTCGTTGGGATACTTCTTCACATTACTTTCGTAGATTTGTATCGCTGAACTCTTATTGGATTTCTCCTGCAGGAAGGCAGCCTTATAGGCGGCCTCAGGATCATTTACCCCCGCTAAGGAGATATATGTCTTGTAGGTCTGAACCGCCTTTGCGGTGTTTCCGTCCTTTTCGTATGCCTCTGCCAGCATGCCGATTATCTCTCGTTTGGTAGACACCTTCGGATTTCTGCTCAGCAATCCGTCAAAGATTTCGATAGCCTTCTTATACTTTTCGGATTTAAACAAGGCCTCACCATACATCAGAAGCATATTGAAATCGGCCGCCTTTTTTCCGGTGATCATGGCAAAGTACTTGGAAGCTTCAACATACTTCTTGTTGTTGAAATTGTAAGTGGCAATCTTCATGGCGATTTCGCTGTCGGGTGATGATGCCTTATCCAGATATTTCTGGTAGGCTCCCATCGCCTGTGACACATTCTTCTGCCTGACATACAGATCGCCAAGGCTCTTGTACTCCTCAGAAGCATTCGGATTCATCATCACTGACTGCTCATAGGTGATAACCGCGGCACTAACGTCTCCGCCGGCGGCCTGCGCATCCGCCAAAGCCACCAGCGCTTCGGTGTTCTGAGGTTCAAGCTGCAAGGCTTTCTGATACATATCTATCGACTTATCGTACTGCCCCTTCTTGTGATACATCATTCCGAGAGTAGAATAGGTCCCGAAATCAGCTTCGCCCGACTCGATAACACCGGTAAGCGCCGTGATGACCTCATCCTGCTGCCCCTTGGCGATGACGATCTCCGCATACCTCTTGTAAAAACCCTTGATATTGGGATTGAGCTTGATCGCCTGGCGATACGCCTCCAGCGCCCCATCCAGCTCCTTGCGCTCGTAAAGAAGATCTCCGAGATCCCTCTGCGCCTCCGCATCACGGGAGTTGAGCTTGAGATAGGACCTGAGATAGCTGATAGCGGAAGGGATTTCTTTTTTCTTGCGCGCCAGCTCGTAAAGATTTTTGAAAACCTCTTCATTCTTCGGCTCAAGTGAAGACAACTCTTTGAAAAGCTCGTAAGCTCTGTCGGTATTCTTCTGAGACATCGCGTGGGATGCCAGGCGATGTCTCGATTCTACATTGCCCTTATCCAGCTTGATAATCTTCTTATCCGTCTGAATAAGCTTCTCCTGGTCGTTTGTCTTGTCACAGGCCGTTGCCAAATCCTTGAGATACTCGATATTATTGGGATCGGATTGGATGAGCACCTCCAGATGCTTTTTCATCTCCGGATAATTTTTGTCGCGTTTGAAAACGGTATAGAGAATGATTCGGGCGTCTTTGCGTTTGGGATCCATGGCAATCGCCGATTCTGATGCATCTCGTGCCTTACCCCACTGCTGCAGCTCGGATGCACAGATAGCTATCGACTCCAGAGTAACGGGATTTTTCTCCAGCGCGTTACTCTTGACCAGCAGCTCCAGAGCCTCGGCATATTTTTTCGCCTTCAGGTTGTACTGCCCGAGGATCAGATAGACTTTCGGGTCATTTGGCGAAAGCGACATCATTTTTTCGTAAGTCTGCTTTGCCTTGCTTTCCATATTGTTTTTCTCGTACAGATCCGCAAGTCGTGCATATGCCTCGATATTGTTACCATCCAATTCGATCGCCTTCTCGAGGCTGCTGATTGCCTTTTCCGAATTGTTGCTTCCCTGATAGGCATCCGCCAGAAGGAAATAGATATCGTTTACCGTTGCGGCATTTGGATCGGCCTTTTCGATAAACTCGAAATGCTTCTGCGCCGCGCTATAGTTTTTGGTGGCCAGCAGATTCTTTCCCACCTTTAACCGTGCTGTTATCGCTTCGCTTCCCGTCGCCTTACCGTAGGCGGAAATCGCCTGCTTGTATGCAGCAATCGCCTTGTCTGCTTTTCCGGAACGATCGTAAGCCACCGCCTGATTGTAGTAGTCCTCTGCCTCGAATGTGATCTTTCCGTTCACCCGACCATATTCACTCGCCGCAACAAGGTACTTACCCATACCGAAATAGGCGCGCGCAAGGTCAAGACCTGCCTCATACATAGTTGGTTTCTGCTCGGTGGTCTTCTTCAGGTAGGTAACCGCATTGTCGACATCTTTTGTCTCCAGATAACACTTACCAATCATGTATGCGACATCGGCATCCTCTTTTGTTTCCATAGACCTTTTAAGGAGTGGCAGAGCCTTGGCGTATTGTTTATCCTTGTAGTAGATTAGCCCCAGCTCCCGATTAGCAACCACATTAGCAGAATCTGTTTCGATAACCTTCTCCAGCGCCTGCTTTGCCTCATCGGGCCGCTCCAGCTTAATGGCGGCACGGGCAAATTCCCAACTGGCTTCCCCCGAAAAATTCTGCTCCAGCGCCTTTCGTGCCATATTCATGGCATTCTCGGCCTGATCCAGCTTGTTGTAGATACGGGCAGCACCCAGCAGAGAGGTATAGTCGGTCGGATGAAGGCGTGAAGAGACCATATAGCAGGCCAGCGCCTTTTCGGTAAGCCCCACTTTTTCATTTGCCTGGGCAAGCTGTACCCAGAATGCAGCATCCCGCTTGTTTGCAGGAATATTATCCGCATAATCGATAGCTTCACGGTATTTACCCGCTTTAACAAGATTGTCAAACGTCTCATCGGAAAACGAAACAGACATAAACAGGCACACCGCCAGAGTAATCAGAGCAAGATGCTGTCTGACCATAGCGAAAGCTCCTTTCGGTAATCCATCGGGGATCGAGGTAGTTGTCTTTTGGTTGAATTCTATTTATCGGTTATGGTACTCAATATTTTGATAAATAAAAAAATACAATATAATGTATAACCTGTGCCATACAGCACGGTCCAATTTTTTTTTTTGCGCTCCTTTTGCGTTGAAAACAGACATTTTTCATCTCATTGGCAGTGACTATGAGCACTGTAAGCAGATTCATGAAGGCAAAAACCGTATGCGGAAATGGTAAATATCCAAAAACATATCTATATACGACATCTTTATCCCAAAAATTGCAATCGCCAATTTGAAAAAAATCACCCGCCCAACATTTTAAGACAAACATTTTCGCATACGCTCGAAACGAGTCCAATCAAACAGAGGACCTGGATCGGTTTTCGCGATTTTTCGGAATCCCAGAGACACCGCCCTCTGCCCCGCAACCGTCTCATGGCCCACATACCGCATTGCCCCCCTGCGAGTTTCTATGTGCCGACACAACGCTGCCAGTGAGTGGTACTGCCGATCGGTATACGGAAGCTGCATCGTCCCCATAAGCTCGATTCCTATAGAGAAATCGTTTACCCCCCTCCGTGAATCGGGAGCCGGCATGATACTTGGCCCGCAATGCCAGGCTTTCTCTCTCTCAGGCACCAGCTCATAGATTTCCCCCTGCCTGTCGATCAGATAATGACTGCTGACACCGAATCTGCAAAATAGCAGCAACACGTAAGCCAAATTAAACGGATCATCCGGATGATCCACAATCGCACTGATATGGTGGATCACAATGGTGTCGATCGCATCACCGCTTCTACTCTCCCATAAATGCTTTTTGCCCTGCCTGCCCACCAAAGCCCCGAGGGTCTGCTCACCTATGATAAACTTATTTTCTGTATCCAGATAACACTTTTTAGGCGAAACCATAGTTTCACTTTCTTTCTTTTCGGCAGAATTGTAGTTTTCTGTCTATGAGTAGAAAACACGCTATTATTATCACCGGGGCCACAAAAAGGCTGGGCCTGCGTTTCGCACAGGAATCCTTGCGTCAAAACTACGGGGTGATAGCACACTACCGTACCACTAAAGGCCCACTGTCCAGCTGGTTGCAGAATAATCGTCAATACCTGCAAAATGTCCATTTCGTTAAACAGGACCTTTGTGATTCCCCCCAACGCCTTATCGATAAGGCGTTTGAAACTCCCTTCCAAATTGTTGGGCTCGTGAACAATGCTGCGATTTTTACCCAGGGAAACATGCTTGATGAGGATCACTTCGAAACGATTCTAGACATCAATGCACTCATCCCCCTGCGCCTGTCCCGCTTATTTGCAAAACGAATCAAAAAAGGATGGATAATAAACATTACCGATGCACATATCTCATCCTTCAACAGATCCTACCAAAATTACCGCATCTCTAAAAAAATCCTGGTCGAATTTACAAACCAGCTCGCAAGCCTTCTTGCACCAAAGATTCGCGTCAATGCCATCGCCCCCGGAGCCATGCTGGTCTCAAATGGTGACAGTAAGCAGCCTCTGAGCAGGTTGAAGAGATTTATACCGCTTGGCAAGACCGGTGATATTCGCTCTCTTATGCACGCATACACCTACCTGCTTCACAACCACTACATAACGGGCCAAACCCTTTATGTGGATGGCGGATGGCACCTGGTCGACTAGCTACCCGTGCGAGCTCTGCTTCTTGGCATCTGCATGAAACAGCAGCTCCGGCAATATCCGCTGAATATGATATGATATCGATTCAAATGTCTTCTGATACACCTTGGCCGAACCGCCGATAGGATCTTTGATGACATTTTTTCTGCCCGGCTTATCGGGCCATGCCCCCAGAAGATATACCTTCTGCCGAAGCGCCGGAAAAAACATCTGTATGAATTCCTGCTGAACAAAGTCCATGGTAAATATAAAATCCGCTTCATTCAACTCATCAAACACCAGCGGTCGCGAACGGTGTGAAGAGATGTCGATGCCGTGTTCCGCGCATAGCTGTGCGGACAGCTTTGATGGCGGCTGCAGGTCCAGACCGTGGATGCCCATAGAGGATACCCTCAGGTCATCGCGTTTTTCCTGCCCCCACCGGTGTCGCAATATCCCCTCAGCCATGGGACTGCGGCATATGTTTCCAGTACACACAAATACAACTAGTAACATAAATTGTCCAAATATACCAGGAGAATGTTCGAAATTCAGAGTGATCTAATAGAAAATATTATTTTACTATCCGAATCAAGCGAGTTTGGTGCAATTACGTTCGAATCGTACTTTTACCTGAAGTCCGGCAGAGCCGGAATCGGTTATCCGGCCCCTCGTTTTCTCGAAACGATAAAAATTGAAACCGGAAAAAAAACCGGCAGACAAATAATGCGACAAAAAAACGTGTTTTCCTCCTCTCGTCCCTGCCCCGTTCCGCTGAGAGCGGAGGGGACGTGACGAGATGCGCAGGAGAGATACCAAACAACAAAGTATTCAAATTATACGGTTTTATTACCCACCAAACCAGGAGAAATATAAATGGCATTGAGCAATGAAGAAAAGATGTTAGTAAGAGAAGCCATGCAGGTCTACTTACAGGTTGCCGCTCGCCAGATGCCACAGCAGCATATACAGCAGCTTGCAGGTATGGCGGAGGACATAATCAAAAAGCTCGACCAGGCAGGCTCAGGCAAAGGCAAAGCCAACAAACCTGCCGGTATCACAGATGAATGGTTTAAGAAAGTATGCTCCAGCTGCGAAAAGCTCACCCCCTCCGGCTGCTCCGATAAAGTCACCGAAAAATTTCCGGGTAAGTGTGACCCGATCCTGCATTACGAGAACAGTAAGGCAAGAAGGTAAAATCCAGGTAATATCTATTCAGAATAATCGGAATTGGTTCTATTTTCATCCTGTCCTCCCGTCATCCCGCTGAATCGGAAAGGGAGGACAGGGTACCGGCATGAAATCCGAGAGGTGCTTTTATGAACTTAAATCTGGGGAGAAGAAAACGGCAGAGAAGCGAGCTCGAGGGGTAGCAGTAGTTCATTTCTTCACTACCGGCCCCCCCTTCCCGTTTCTTACTTCACCTCTACCAGGTAGTAGTTTTTCTTCCCCTTCTGAACCAGTAGATACTTGCTTTTCAGAAGCATATCCGCAGTTACCTGCGTCTGTTCATCAGCCGGCCCCATTTTGTTTACACTGACCCCTTTTGCTTTGAGCAGCCTGCGGACCTCGCCTTTTGAGGCAAACCACCCGCTCTTCTCGGCTAGCAGATCGACCAGCGACAGGCCACTCTCGACCTCCGAGCGGCTGACCGTTGCTCGAGGAACTCCTTCGAAGATATCCAGCAGACTCTTCTCATCCAGACTCCGCAATGATTCGGTGGTGGCCTTACCAAACAGGATCTGCGATGCCTCGACAGCCATCTTGTAGTCGTCCTCCGAATGAACCCGGATGGTGATATCTCTGGCTATAGACTTTTGCATGGGCCGCTCATGAGGGTTCTGTTTTTGCTGCCGCTGCAGCTCCGCGATCTCTTCCCGCGACAGAAGAGAAAAAATCTTCGCATACTTAACCGCATCTTCATCGGATGCATTGAGCCAATACTGATAGAACTTGTACGGTGAGGTCAGATTCGGATCGAGCCAGACGCTTTCCCCGCCCTCCGATTTTCCGAACTTTTTGCCGTCCGCACGGGTAAGAAGCGGACAGGTCAGCGCATAGCACTCTCCACTCACCTTGCGCCTGACAAGCTCGGTTCCCGAGGTGATGTTTCCCCACTGATCGGAGCCACCCATCTGAAGCACACACTGCTTGTTTTCGTATAGCCAGAGAAAATCGTATCCCTGCAGCAGCTGATAGCTGAATTCGGTAAATGAGATGCCCGACTCCAGTCGATTCTGAACAGAATCCTTGGCCATCATGTAACTGATTGTCAGATGTTTTCCGATTTCACGCAAGAACTCCAGAAATTTCATCTCCCCAAACCAGTCGTAATTATTGACCAGCTCGGCCGCATTTTCTCTTTCTGTGAAGTCAAGGAATTTGGAGAGCTGCTTCCTGATGCAATCCTGGTTGAAACGAAGCTCCTCCTGAGACAAAAGGTTTCGTTCGATACTTTTTCCGGACGGATCCCCAATCATTCCCGTCGCGCCACCAACCAGGGCAATAGGCTTATTGCCCGCCCTCTGAAAATGCACAAGCAGCATAATCGGAATCAGATGTCCTATATGCAGAGATGGAGCCGTGGGGTCAAACCCCGCATACCCGGCAATGGAGCCTTTCTTCAGTTTTTCTTCGATTCCGGGGGTTTTATCCTGCAACATCCCCCGCCACTGCAACTCCTCAATAAAATCGATACTCAAAATCAAAAACCTTTCCTGTTAAGTCTATCTATGTTCTTCTAAAATTAACACCGTAAAGCAGTCGCTAACCGGCCATCAAAAAAGCTTCTTGAGAACATCTTTTGCCTTCTTCTCAAGATCCTCCTGTACTTTCTCCTGCTTTTTCTGAAGCTGTTGTTTTTCTTTATCCAGTTTCTTTTCCGCCTCCTGCTCCAGACGTCTTTTCTGCCCCCCAAGCTCCTTTTGAGCCCTCTGTTCCAATTCTCTATTTAACTTCTCCCGCGCCGACGGACGCGAGGCCCCGGAACCCCCGGTCGTGGCGTTACCCCCGCCGAATCCTCGGAAACTCACCCGTGGCGCAGTTACCGGCCCACCCAGATGTAACAGCACAGTAACCCGCCCCTCCCGGTCAGTCGGAATACCGATCGACTGGGTCAACTGACCAAGGGCTTTGGCTGCATCGTTTCCCAGGAAATCCTTGAGCATGCTGGTGCCGCTTTCCTTTATGGATTGCTCTGCAGCCGTCACTTTTTTGCTTGCGTTTTTGGGAAGCCGATTGGAAACATCAATGTTTGCACGAGAATCAAACCCCACCGCACCGCTGGCCGCCCAATCACCGGTGGATGATTGAATCTGAATCGAATCGAAAAAGACATTCTGATTGGCAACACGAGCCCGTATTCTCATATCCCTGAAAGCTATCTCATCGACCTCATAAAACTTCTTGAGCGTCTTTGATATTTCATCCAAAAGCGCCCCACCGGCAATCCGCCCGTCAGAGAGCTTTGCATATACATTGCCGTTGAGATTTGCGGTGATTTGCTCCATTGTCCCTCCACGGCTTGAAAAATTCATGGTAGACTGTGCTGTTCCGTAAAGCACATCATCCATGCCCTTAACTACTGCATACAGCTTCTGATCATCCGGCAGCAGATCATTGAATTTTGAGACAACCGAATTTACATCCACACCATTCATGTTTAACACGGTCCGCACTTTCAAATCGGTATTATCCCGAATATCGACATGTAAATCGTTACTCATGCTTCCACCACACATCCCAGCATCTACTTTCATGTCCATCACATCATTTACCGACTTGAGCTTTACTTTTATGCCCGTCAGCTCGATTTCCTGGTATATCAATCGGTCAGTGGAGATGTTGCCATGCATATCTATTCCGGGAAGCGGCGCTGGCAGAAGAAGCGGTGGTTGACCGGCGGCAGAGGCCTCCATCGCTGTATCGCTGGTGTCGGTTCCGGAGGGCAGAAACTCATCGGTGTTCATAAACGGCGAATTGAGCGTAAATCGCAACTCCGGGCGGGGTTGTTTTTTGGCTGAATCGGGCATGACAAACGTTAAGTAATCGGTCACCTGAGCCTTCAGGTGCATGCGGGATTTACCAAGCGAAACAGACACATCCGGCTTTACTACCCTGGATGTCAGATCGACAGTTCCATTTGCCACAACCGGCTTTGTCACCGCGGGCGTCGTTGTTGTAACATCCTTGAGTTTGATGGCACCATCAAGGTCCAGCCCCGCGGGGTTGGATGGGTCCACTTTTCCCTTCGCCGTGATCTGTGCATCGATAAAGCCACCCACTCCCATGCTCTCGGGTAGAATCATTAAATCGGTGAGTATCGCCAGATCCATTCTGGCATCTACCAGAGCGTCCACAAACGGCTCTTTAAAATCGATAATGTTTGCCCGCAAATTCACCGGATTTTCTCCGACTCTCATCCGAAATGATTCGACTGTCAGACTGGAATCGGTAAACTGGATGGCGGCATTGATATCGTTGATAGTTCGCGGAAGATCGGTATATGCAACCTTACCATTGGAGAAACTCAGGCTTCCCGCCATTTTCGGCAGTCCGGAATCAGGGAGCGCCCCTTTTACAGCCAGATCGAAAAGAACTGTTCCCTCCCCCCGGGCCTTTGCCAGGTGTGGAGACAGCTCTGCAGGAACCTCCGCCAGAAGATCATCGATTTGAATGGTGTCGCCTGTGATCCGCACATCCAGCTCGGGTTGAGGCGAGAGAATTTTAGTTGCCGTTCCCGATGCGGATATCTTTACTTTCTGGAGCGAAGCGGTGACACTGTTTAGTTGGACCCTTTGGCCGGGAATATCGGCCCGAATATCATGATCGAACGTGAGAGTGATATCGCTCAATGTATCGGCAAGATGCTTGGAGTGCAGCGCGATGTCGGAGATACGAAGCATACCGCGGCTTTGGATATCTTTGAGTTCTTTGTCGATTGAAAAGGAGATCGACTGATTGATTTTGCCCAAAGATACCACATCCCCTGCGCGTTTATCCTCGTAATAGACGCGGCCATCCATTATACGAAACTGCTCCAGCGTGACCGGGACAGGAAGCATCGGAAGCCCCCCGCGCTTCTTTTCACCGCGGGTACTATCCTTTTGGCCGGTTATCCCCATATCATCATAGTTATAGGAGCCGGTTGTGTCAATCAGCACCCTTATGGAAGGCTCTTTGAGCGCGATCTTCACAATTTCCATATTTTTTTGAAGCAGAGGCATAAGTGCCACATGCACCCTCAGCTCATCGACAGTAACAAAAGGAATATCCGTCGAAAAACCCGCTCGCTTAGTTTCGGAAACCGATACATGTGTCAACCGCGCCCCGATATAAGGAAATATTGATATGGAGGCACCATCCACACCGACTGTGCGCCCGACCATCTCCTCCACCCGGGGAATGAGCATAGCTTTGAGTTTCTCGGGTGGAAACGCAAAACGAAGTACAACGTATGCGGCGGTATACAGCACCATAAATGAAAGAATTACTATCAGTAAGATTTTAATTGGTTTTGAAAGGTGTGACTCGGCCATCTATATTTCCCCTTCTTCGAATGGAATCGCACGAACGGGAGCATCAGAGCTGCTCGTATATTCATGACTGATTATGTTTTCGACCTGATTTACCCGCTCCTCGGTTGCCGGATGAGTGGACAGAAATTCTATACCTGCCTCGCCCCCCATATCAACCAGCATTTGAAGCATCCTGCCCATACCGTGAGGGTTGAAACCCGCCTCAGCCATGTAGTGCACACCCACGCTGTCCGCCTCATACTCATGTTCCCTGCTGTAGCTCAGCGCTCGCAACCCGCCGGCAACCTCCAGAGCCGCGCGAATGGTTTCACTGTCTCCATCGATCATATCAAAGACGAGGCTTCTCAGGTTATTGCGTACCATCATCTGCACACCGTGGCGCAAGGTTATGTGAGCGATCTCATGGGCAATAACCCCAACCAGCATCGACTCGGAAAAACCTTCCTCATAATCGATAATGCTTTTGATCAGCCCCGTGTAAACATACACATACCCGCCCGGAACGGCAAACGCATTGACCATGGTGTCATTGTCTATGATCGTGAAATAGAAATCCATATCCCGGTCATCCTGCGCTCGGGCAAGCAGCTGACCCAGACTGTCTACATATCTCACCAGTGCCCGATTATACCCGTTTCGATCTTCATAAAGCGGATAATCATCGCTTGATTGGATTTCCGCATTGACATTCTGCCCCATCTCAACCTCCTGGCTGTCGGTGACCAGAAAGTCCGAAACAAGGTTTATGGCATCAGAACACCTCATCGTGGAGACCGGGACAATAGAAAAAATCAGTAACACAGCAAACCGACATCTCATATGAGCCTCATTCGCAATTTCATGTCGAAAACGAGTACGCAGCTCTGACAAAATACATTGTCTTGTGAGCGATTCTCAATTTTAAAAAGATATATTTTTTACCCCTCCCGGTTTGTCATGTTTGCGACCAATGAATCATAAACCCATCCGAAATTGCAGACAGAAACTATTACTGAGTATCTCTGTGCAGAATATTCAGTTTGGGTTCTTTTGTCGTCCTTCCCGCATGCGGGACAGCAAACCTTTGTTTAGCCCGCGGTTTGGAACACACCTGTGCTAAGCGAAATCGAAGTAAGTCCAAGCCTGGATGCCGTACCATCCCGCAAACGGGAGCACGACATCCGAGAGATACTTTTCTGAACATAAATCAGTTGAAAATTCGAGATGTCAGGTTTATGAACAAACAAACCGTTATACCCCTCAGTCTGCTGCTGATTTTTATTATCGGATGCGCCTCGCGAACGACAATTAAACCGTTTACTTCGGATGATTGCTCCTGCTGGCCGGAGGGATACGATCAGAAAAGACAGTGGGAAGAATGCTGTCGGGAGCATGATCTGGCATACTGGGCGGGTGGCAGCTACCAGGAGCGGCTCGAAGCGGACGAGCGACTCAGAGAATGTGTAGAACGTACCGGTGATTCGGCCGTCGCCCGACTCATGTTTTACGGCGTCCGTGTCGGTGGGACCGCCTTCCTGCCCCTCCCCTGGCGCTGGGGGTATGGATGGGATTTTATGAGAGGCTACCAGCCTCTGACACGCCGGGAGCGAAAAATGGTCGAAAGAATGAAAAAAAAGTATCGAGTGACCCGTTCAGGATATCGGGGTGCACAAAACATGCGGGAATAAAGTCACGGGGCGAGACTCTGTTCTTTATTTACTTGTCTCTGCGTTCCTTGATTTCCGAAACGTGATTATTCGCCCACGACCGATTCTGGATATGCACACCTTCATCACTGAAACTGCTTTCTCAAGTCTATTATAGCCTCTGCGGGTGAAATCGCCTGAACGAAAATATGGGCACTCTGTTTGTTTTTTGACTCGACTCCACCGGAGATAATCAGGTAAGAGCCTCCCCGATGAGCCTCCAAGGTGTCCTGCTCGATTACAATCGGCGTCCCGGATGTGGCTACCCTGTATTTGCCCTGATAGGTAGCGGAGTTACGTGATGCGATAATCGCCCGAATCGAGTCGACCTCTGCGGGTGAAAAGCTGGTGGAGTCGTTACCCGAGCCCAAATACACCAGAGCCGCGCCATTGACCGCACGCGGTATGACCATCGAATCGGTCAGGGTAAACACCAGATCGGCACCACTGTCATCATTAAATCCACTGTGACGCTCCATCCCCTGCACATCCACTATGCGTGGCGAGGCATTATCGATGTCCAGTCCGGCATCGGTTCCCGCCCCAGCCCTCAGAAGGTTCATCTCGATACCGTTGAAACTTGTCTGATTATCGGAGGAGATATCTATCAGTTCGCTGAGATCTCCGTCCTGGTTACGCGCCGCCACCGCCCAGGAGTGCAGTTCGGCAGGATCATACCGGACATAAAATGCGGTATCCCCTACAAAGGAGGTATCGAAAATAATCGAATCTATCAGCTGGGCGTCCTGCTCCTCAAACAGCTCATAGAGAACGTATCCCTCGAAGGTATCTTCGTTGTTGTTTCCCTTAAAACTGATACGCGCACTATCGCGTGCAACCTGCAAGAAATCCAGGTTGGTGGGTGGAGCAAGACTCTGCTCGCTTGATGTGGGAAGAAGATCAGCGCAGCCGCCCAGAGTAAGTGCCCAGGCCACACATATGATTACCAACAATCTGCTTTTTTTCATACCCGACCCATATTATATTTAGTCCTGAATAGTTATACAGTAAGATAAAATAACATCAGGAAGAGGTAGAGGATAGAATATATTTCATTTTGCGGCTCGACACTCGGCACAGCATTTGCAGGTCATGCGATCACCATAAAAAATGAAAAATAAAACCCATAAAAGTCTTTTCAGTTCAGTGAAAAAGAGGGTATTATTTTTCATCGTTTTTTCAAGACAGGCAGTATTGATTTTACCTTTACATTTTCAGGAGGGTGTCTTCATGAAGAGAGT
>CAYQOU010000035.1:0-41279 GCA_964419255.1 uncultured Fibrobacterota bacterium
ATGCGAAATGGGAATGGGGTGGAAGTAGTGTGATTGACATTGACGGCAATGAATACCCTACAGTTCAAATCGGAAACCAGGTATGGACAACGGTTAATCTCAGGGTCACAAAGTATAATAACGGGGACACGATTCCATACATCACATCCGACACGCAATGGAGAAATGATACTGCAGGAGCTTATTGTTTTTGTTACAGCGCATACTTCCCACCTGAATATGGAGCACTATATAATTGGCATGTAATAAACACCAAAAAACTTGCTCCTGATGGATGGCGTATCCCTACCGTTTCGGATTGGGATCTCTTGGCAGATCATCTCGGAGGTGACACCATAGCTGGCAACATGCTTAAGGAAAGTGCGACCGGTGAATGGGCTGCCGGCTATGAGGGAACTGATAATTTCGATTTCTCGGCCTTACCCGCCGGATTCAGATATACAACCGGTGATCCCGGTATGGGATGTTGGGCCCAAAACAATTATGCTTTCTGGTGGAGTTCTACAGCCACTGGTTCACCAGAGGAAGCATACCATAGGCAAGTCGATGAAGATGGGGTATTTGAAAAAGGAATCACCGATATAAGATATGGATATTCCGTACGCTTAGTTAAGATAGTCCACGAATAGTTAAAACCATTTTGACTATTTCACTTATCAAACGCATGGGAAGATACCTTTTCAAGTGCATTTCAATATTTTAACGATGAGTTGATGCTATTAGTATAATCCTTAGAAGAATTTGTTCAATGTAGTATGCTCATCATTCAGGAGAGTATTGCTTTCTGAAAACACGACTACCATTTCGGTCAGGTAAAATTTGTATTACTTTATAATTTTGGTTTGCAGGAGCTTCCGTCACTGACACCCTGTAGATGATTAGGACGGATACTAACAACATAAAAGAAAGTTCTCATAAGGTCGCCTTATGATAGCTGGTCATTGTGTTTGCGCTTAAATGAATTTAAAATGCCCGAATTGTTTTGAAAACAAGGTTCGGGCATTTTTGTTTCATTTTATTTCGTAAGCATTATCTTTTGCGAACTAATCGTTCCAGCAGTTTCGAGCACCACCAGATACACTCCGGCGGAAACCTTCCTACCGTCAAAAATGTGATTGTGTTTACCAATACCTTTTTTTGCAACCCTCTCAAGAGTCCTGCCGTTGAGATCCATTATCTTCAGAACAGCATCCTGGTCGGTCTTAGTCTGGAAGCTGATGTTTACCAGCTGAGTTCTTCCTGCTCCGTTGATCTTGAGCAGTGAATTTCTTCTGCTTCTTACGCCATAAGGCATTTTGATTGGCATCTCCCCGAGGAGTTTTAAATCAACATTCTTTACGGTTACCGCAACATCACTGAACTCTCCGAAGTTAAACTCAATCCGGGAATCGACCTCGGTTGGATCAATCATGGAAAACTGCAGCGTGCAAGTTTGCATCTCATCGGTAAGAGATATGGTATCCCCATAGAATTCGGTATATTCGCCGCCGTTTTGCTTCATGAAAACCGTTATATCTCGCGGCTCATCGGCAGCCGCTTCGAAAGTAAGCTCATAATCATACTTATTAAGCAGCGTTATACCACCCTGAAAGAATTGTACGTGCCAATAAGTATCGCCCGGGCGCTCGATTTCAACTCTTGCCTGGTTGTCCGAAAAGTCAACCGTAGCACTTGCCCCTGTATCCCCACGAGAATGAACGTAAGCACTCCAGTTTTCCGAAGTATCAGAGAAGTCACCGTTTTTTACTAGAGGAGCGGTGAAATCATAGAAGTTTGCCGTCAATCTCTTTGGGGTATTCATAACGAAAGTAACGGTTTCATTAGTATCCGAGACTGAACCGGCCCAAAACATAAACCTGGCATCATCCCCTGCCGTCGCAGTCAACGTTACCGTATCTCCCTTCACGTACTCTTCTTTTTGCGGAGATATCTCGTAACTACCCGGACCATCAACAGTTACCCTCAAACTCACAGGCCCTTCACCATACTTGGCATCGTTTATAGATTTGATCCAGTCACGAATGTATAAACCGGATTCGCTTAAATCGGTCTCCAGGTTCCATCCTCCCTCATAACTCGCAGATCTGTTTAAAGCAGCTGATGCTTCGGAAATTCTATGTACCGACCAGTTGAGCATGCTGATGTTGTTATCGATGGCCCATTGAATCCATACATCACTTTGGTCGGTATACACTTCCGGGTCTTTATTTCCTCCATCCGCACTGGTTGTTCCCCATTCGGAAATGAAGATAGCTGCACCATTTTCCATAGCAGTTTCAGCATAGCCCATTAATTCATCCTCATGGGTTCCCGCATAAAAATGCAATACATAAGCGGTATTCTCATCGGAAAGTGGATTTCTTGATGCCATGTCAACTCTCTGACTCCACTGGGGCGTCCCAGCAAGTACCAGATTATCACTGTGCTCTCGAATAGCACTTATGACATCTTCATGATACGGAACTAAGTCATCCCACATTAGCCTGTCCGCACCTTCTTCATCAACAACCGTAGTCGGCTCATTATAGGTTTCCCAGATAATGTTCGGACAATCCGCATATTTTTCCGCCATCATCCCGAAGAATTCTATTGCTTCATCAGTGTACAGATAGTGCGTATGCCAATCGACGATAACGTAAATTCCATTGTCGACAGCCGCTGCGATTACAGAATCAACTAAAGCAGTCTGTCCCTCAGGGTTACGAATCCATCCACCTTCATCCACAGACATCGATGCACGAATGACATCGATATTCCAATCTTCCACAAGCCAGCTTACGACATCCCGATTATAGAATTCCTCACCGCCCCAGACCGACCAGTACAGACTCATACCCATCAACTGTACCGTATCCTCTCCGCTTTCACTTACTATCTTTGTCCCATCCACTCGCAGCTTCCCGTACATTTCAACCGGGCTCTGTCTTTGCTGAGCAAATAAAGATGCTGCACAAAGAAGAACGGGCATCACCGATGCCATCAGACACTTTTTTATGGTTTTCAAGAGTACCTCCTCACCATTTTTTATTTAACCGTTTATATTTATTGAACAATCTCGAATAACCGAAACCCGATCACCGCCTATATACATATAGTAGTGAAATCATGGCCAGGAGGTTGGCACTGAAGTCTCATAAGTTTATTTAGTTTTTTAAGTCTTTTATTTATGATTAACTAACTGTCTGAGATTCGGCAGGTTATCGGAATTTTCTAAATGCGGGCAAAGTGATCGACCAGATTAATCCTGCCTTGATCATCCTCGCGAATAACGTTGTGGACTGAAGTATCCGAGTTGAATGGTTCATACCGGGTCTTTTATCTGCCTTAACTACCGAGTAGCAGTAACCATTCCACAGCGTATCGGCCGTATCAATCAACTTCCAATTCTGACCCGTACATCGAATTACCGGTTTGATACTTCCAAGTGTTGTTAGATGCCAACGGCAGATATGATTTAGTATCTCCCGTATTCTCCGAAGGGTTGTCCGATGGATTATTCGTTTTGGGATCGTTTATGTAACAGGATGAGACAAGGGCCACAGCTATCATAATAATAACTTTTTCTTACAAAACCGGCTCCTTCGGTGAGTGATACAAGGTAAGTTCCCATATAACACACTATCACACCGTCTGGAAACCTTTTAGACTAATGCTTTATCTTTTGGTGGGGAGGAGAATTGCGGCACGTAGGGAAATTCGAATAGTTTGGATGGTAATATTTTGGGGAATGTATACCAAGAGAATACAACACGGGTAAAAAGGGAGAGCCGTCGGGCTCTCCCTTTTCAAAAAATTCCGATTTCGTTCCGGAGTGATCTTACAGCAGCCCCTGCATAAGAATAGCGGCAACCAGTGCCAAAATAGCGTAAAATTCAGGGAACACGGCAAGAATCAGAGCATTACCGAACACATTATGTCCGCTTCCGATAGCTGCGATACCGTTGGCACACACTTTTCCCTGCTGAATAGCGGAGATAAGAGCTGCAACACCCAAAGCTATTCCGGCTCCGAGTGCTACCGCACCCTGCAGCACGCTCATTTGCTCGACACCGGCCAGGGCATTGTTATACATGATAAAACCAACAAATCCATACAACCCCTGGGTAGCAGGAAGAGCTGCCAATATCATACCACTACCGAAGGCCTCGGGCTTTTTCTTCATCATCCCAACAGTAGCCGCTCCTCCAATTGCAGTTCCTATAGCGGAACCGGCGCCGGCAAGAGCTACCATTAAACCTAACCCGATCATCGCTAAAACCTGACCCCATTCCATAAAAGACTCCTCCTGTATATATTTTGGTAAAGAGTTTAACTTTGTACAACTGTTTCTGATTTACTAAATGGATTATACCCCTGGGCCCCGCCTTTGAAATTGAGATTATTGTAAAACTCGACATAGGTGAGACGCAGCGGATGAACAAAAGCCCCAAGAGCTGCAAGGCCGAAATTGATTGCATGACCTAAAAGAAGTATAGCTATAGTCCCGATTATCATCGGTGATGCCATATTTACTTCGCCATTCTGTGTCACCAGCATGAATGCGATCTGGTTAAAGGCGGCACCCAGCAGCCCGCCGGCCAATCCAAGTGCGAAAAGACGTAAATAAGAGAGTGTATCGCCCATCACACCGCTGACAAAATTGTAAAGCTCCCAGAATCCAAGTCCGAACCTTACCCCAAATCCCTTTGAAGGGTTATTGAACAGTATCAGCATGACAAAACCAACCGCCAACAAAATCCATTCGATCCCCTGCGGGGCCGATGCAATCCATTCTCCAATGGGTACAGCTTCGCTGAACGAAAACTGTCTCAGGAAAAGAAAATCTACTCTTACCAGCAGGATTATCACCCCGAGAGTCATTAGAATAGTCGACAACGGCTCCAGAAAGTAAACCGGACCCTGGAGTTTAGTTCTGTTGACACCTTTAAGAAACATTCCCAGCATTATCTGGATTAAACCAAGATACACAGAAAAAGGCATCGCCGGGAAATATGTGCCCTGATCGGTTTCGATTGGATTGAGCAGAGCAAGCCCCGGCCCCTCACCAATCTGAAACAGACCGGCATTGCCATTTGCGCCAAAAATTGCAGCTCCAAAAAACGTATTCAGAAGCAGGCCGGCAACAATGGTCATAAAACCCAGGATACCAACTAATCCCATTATAGGTTTCATTTTTTGTGGTACTTTTCCGATCGCAAACACACTGATCAGAAGCAACAGTATGCCGTATCCCATATCACCAAGGCATAGTCCGAAAAAGAACGCAAAGAATGGTGCGAAAAACGGCGTCGGATCAAGTTCGAAGTAATCCGGAAGAGAATAAATCTTTGTTACCGGCTCGAATAGTCTGGCAAAAACACCGTTCTTCATGCTGACCGGAACATCCTCACCAGGCTGCGGCTCCTCCAATTGATACCATGCGGCGTACCTGTCCAGAAAAGTTTTGAGCTTCTTTTCCTTATTCAGTGGAACCCATGCGCTTAGAGCAAGCACTTTACCATCGATACCATCTTCCATGCTCAGACGTGCAGCTTCGAAATTACGCATCTGCTTTTGTTCCGCATACTGTGCGGCAAGCATCTTCTGGTAGGCACACAGCTGCGTCAATGCAGTCTCGGTCTCTTTTTTCTTCTCCCTCAACAGCATCTTCTTCTTGTTGATCGCAGTCAGCGACATCTCCGGAAGCGTCACCTCCTCGGCATCCAGCCTCACCCTCTCACCACGTTCGATGACGATGAAATAGACGGTCTTTGCCTGACGGGATATGACCTCCAGGGTCATGTTCTTTTTATCAAGCAGGTCAAACGCACGCTCCGGCATGATAAAAAAGCGCATGTTGATACCGGCTTTCGCAAGGCGCTCAATACTCTCAGGCTCGAAATTGCCCCAGGGCGAAAGGGATTCGACATCCTTGTTCAGATTCTGCATCTGCTGATCGATACGCTCAAGCTCGGCCTCTAATTTTTCGAATTGATCCAACACTTCATCAACCGATTTGTCGGATATCTGAGCCGGATCGATATTATGCGTCTTGGCAACATGCGCAAGGCCTCGCAGTACCCGTTCGGTTTCCTTCATCTTTCCGACAACCGATTCAAGATCCTGCGACTCGATCCCCTCACGCTCCACGATATGTACAACACCCAGGTCCTGTAAAGACTCCAGAAAGGATTGCTTTTCTCTGTGGTAGAGAAGCAGCGAAAGCTTTTTCATCGGTATAATCATGCTGCCTCCTCCTGTGCTTCAGCCCGTGCCATACGCTCTTTGAGGATTTTCTGGGATGCCTTGGCCAGATTTTCCTCATCCTCCATGAACCGCTTGATCTTCAGGATCGCTCCCTGATACTCGGGTATCTGAACCTTTTCGTAGAGATTTACTTTCTGAGTAGTCTTTTTACGGGCATACTCCAGAATCTCAACCTTCTTCTGCGCAACTTCTTTCTGCACCTCCAGTGCAGCATTCTGCTTCAGAAGCTCGATCCCCTGAGGTATCCATGATGGAAGATTGAACATACTGAACGGCTGTAGTTCATATTCGACCTTCTCGTATACGGGCGTCTTTACACCCGCAATTTTCTTAATGGAAAGGTCGACCTCCTTGACCCGAATCAGTCCTTCGGGAAATTCGACCCACAACCGGTATGTGGATGAAAGGTCTTTTTTCTTGCGGTCCAGTTTCTTCTGAACCTCATCAACCTCGGCGCGTGCTTTCTTGACCTCGATTCGCAGTGCCGCTTCCTTTGCCTGAAGCGTCGGAAGGGCATTGACACGAATCTTGAGCTCTTTATTCAGCTGCTGCAGCGAGGTCTTGTTATACTGAAATTTTATCGCCACGTATAAACCCCCTGAGGGAAAATGGTGCGGCACTTTTTACAGACCATACAAATATTTCCCTGATTGCAGCACACGTCAATCTTTCCAATACTTTTCGACCATAGCCTGCTTGATACCGACTTCTTCCTTGGTGAAGAACTTCGCGAACAGATTCCATGCCGTATCCAGCATCTTGTCGACATCGATGTTGATGTCGATGGCCAGAAGATCGCGGGAATACTCTTTGGCAAAGTCCAGACAGCGCTGGTCGTAATCGGTCAGATCGAAACCGTTTTCCTGCTTTGTACGGGCACTTGCCGCATCTGCATACAGACGCACACAGGCGTTCATAACCTGCGGATGATCCTCACGCGTCTTCTTACCGATAACCAGCTGCTTGAGTCGGGACAGAGAACGGAACGGATCGATGATAACCTTACCAATATCCGTATCACGACGAAGATACAGCTGCCCTTCCGTAATATATCCGGTGTTATCGGGAATAGCGTGGGTGATATCACCCCCCGACAGCGTGGTTACCGCTACGATCGTGATCGATCCGCCTTCGGGGAACTGCACCGCTTTTTCGTATATTTTTGCCAGATCACTGTACAGAGAACCGGGCATACTGTCTTTGGATGGAATCTGATCCATACGGTTCGATACGATACTCAACGCATCGGCAAACAGCGTCATGTCGGTCAGAAGACACAGGACCTTCTGGTTCTTTTCCTGGGCGAAATATTCCGCGGCGGTCAATGCCATATCCGGAATCAGGAGACGTTCCACCGGAGGGTCTTCCGTAGTGTTCATGAATGAGACGATACGGTCGAGCGCTCCGGCATTATCAAACAGCGTTTTGTAATACAGGTAGTCATCATTGGACATTCCCATACCGCCAAGCATAATCACGTCGGCTTTCGCACGAAGCGCCACGTCTGCCATAACCGCGTTAAACGGCTGGTCGGGATCGGCAAAAAACGGAATCTTCTGCCCGGTCACCAGCGTGTTGTTAAGGTCGATACCTGCGATACCGGTCGCGATAAGCTCGGAAGGCTGCTTGCGACGAACCGGGTTCACCGACGGTCCGCCAATCTCACGTTCATCTCCGCTGATCTCCGGTCCTCCGTCGATAGGATTTCCGTACGCGTTGAAAAAACGGCCCCGCAGCTCATCGCTTACTTTGATTGTAGGTGGCTTACCGGTAAACACAACCTCGGCATTGGTTGCGACTCCCTGAGTTCCGGGGAAGATCTGGAGGGTAACCATGTTACCGGAGATCTTCACCACCTGCGCGGGACGGCCGTCAACAAACGCCATCTCTTCGTTGGTCACCCCTTCGGCGGCGATAGTGCAGGTGGCTTTGGTGATGTTTTCCACCTTCGTATATATCTTCTGAAACGCCTTGGTCTTCATTAGGAGGCTCTCCTTTCCGCGAGCAGGCTCTCGAGCTGATTTTCCAGATTGTTGAACTGATCGTTTTGAAATTCCTGATAGTTCATCTGCTTCAGCACGTTGATCATCTTCTTGAAATAGGTACCTACATTCTCGAAGCTGTCAAATGAGAAATCGGTATCACAGATGTTCAGCACCTTGTTTACCATATAGCGCTGACGACTCAGCGGAGTCGATGCATCGATTTTATCGAACGCATCCTGCTGCAGAATGATAAAGTCAATAACTTCAGATTTGTTGAATGCGATATGGTAATCGATCGGTACACCGTCATCACCAAGAATGTTTATCTGATCCCGCGCCTCTTTACCGCGCAGCACGACATCCTTGAGACGGTACACCTTATCGGCCCAGCCTTCTTCCATGATCTCTTCCAGATATTTCTGAACCTCATCATACTCCAGATACTTGGAATAGCTGTCGATAGGGTCGATAGCCGGATAGCGCTTACTGTCGGCACGAGCCTGGGCAAGTGCATAGAAACAACGCGCGGCCTTCTTTGTGGACTCGGTCACCGGCTCCTTGAGGTTACCACCCGCCGGACTCACCGTCCCCAGAAATGTCACCGAACCGTTACCACCGTTTTTCAGGTAGACAAAACCCGCCCGGGAATAGAAGTTTGCCACAATAGCGGGAAGATCCATGGGAAAGGCGTCGGGGCCCGGAAGTTCTTCCATACGGTTTGACATCTCACGAAGCGCCTGCGCCCAGCGTGAAGTCGAGTCGGCCAGAAGCAGCACCTTCAAACCCATCATGCGGTAGTATTCGGCGATGGTCATACCGGTGTAAACGGATGCTTCACGGGCCGCCACCGGCATGTTGGATGTATTACATATGATAATCGTTCGTTCCATCAGCTTACGACCGGTGCGCGGATCTTCCAATTCGGGGAATTCCGTAAAGATTTCCACCACCTCGTTTGCACGCTCACCGCAGGCCACCACTATAATCAGGTCGGCATCGGCATTCTTGGAGATAGCATGCTGCAGAACTGTTTTACCCGCGCCGAAAGGCCCGGGGATGAATCCGGTACCACCCTCGGTGATCGGATTGAGTGTATCGATTGTACGCACACCGGTTTCCATGATCTTAAACGGACGAGGCTTATGCTTGTATGCCCTCACCTCCACCTTCACCGGCCAGTTCATGGTCATGGTCAGCTCACGCTCGACGCCGTTTTTATCAACGATCACTGCTATGGTATCGGTCACCTTGTACTCGCCCTCACCGACAATCGATTTGATGATCCCCGTTCCCTGATAGTCAAACGGGACCATTATCTTATGACCGATCCAGCCTTCCTGCACCTCACCGATCCAGTCGGCTGCGCTGACCTCCTGGTCCTTGTTGACCAAAGGCTTGAAATACCATTTCTTCTCCTCATCCACAGACGGCGTATACTCGCCGCGTTTGAGGAAAACACCCGTCATGGCGTTCAGATCGTTTTGAAGACCATCATAGTTTCGAGAAAGCATGCCCGGCCCTAATGTCACCTCGAGCATCCTTCCGGTAAACTCAGCTTCACACCCGACGTACAGCCCGCGTGTACTCTCAAACACCTGTACGTATGCAAGCGCACCGGTTATCTTGATGACCTCTGCCATCAGCTTTACGCCTTCGAGATCGATATAGCAGATCTCGTTTTGCCCGACCGGACCGTCAACCTCGATAGTCACAAGGTTTGAGACGATACCGACAACTTTTCCCTTGGTGCTCATTCTATCCTCCAGGAATTAAAACTCTTTCGACATTTGAAACCCGGCTTTCAGCTCCTTGATGAGCCGCTCCACCTTCTCTTTGCCGACATCCGAATCCAACTGCTGCCACCGTTCAACCATTTCCACCTTTATGGAAAAGGCCAGAATGGTTTCCATGCGAAATCCGGTAAACGTAGTAAACTCATTGAGCTCATCCCACCGCAGCTGATCCAGACTCTTCTCAAAATCCACCAGACCGACTTCACTCATTGCAATTACCCGCTCGATCCAGGGGAGCTGGGAAGAGAGGGAGAAGTCGGGTGCATTACTCTTAAGAATCGATTGTGCAGCCGTGTTCCGTGTTACAATAGCGGTAGACAGATCGCAGCTGTCTTCTTCCACACCGGTATCACGCATCTTCCTACAGTTTAACCCGGCCACGACATTGCGCAGATCACGTTCGAAGCTAAACCACTCCCGGACAAACTCATTGTTAACGCCTAAAACCCAGTCGTAGAACAACCAGCTAAGCTGGTCCAACGGGGTTAACCCGGGAAACAACTCCTTGCCCTCGTTATGAGCCTCCATAAAGACAGTCATATACTGCGGCATACGATCGGGAGAGCGGATTTCCTGCTCAAGCTCCTCGCGAGAGAAATTCCCTCGTTCATCAAACGACTCTGTATCCTTTTTTAGCAACGCTACAAGATTGCGATTGTCAATAGGATAGCGGATGTAGCGAAACAATTGGGCATCATCGGGATGAAGCTGTTCGCTTACCTCGTCGACAAACTCCACAAGACCTAGAGGCTTTTTGGTTCCATCGAGGATAAGATCAGGCAGGCCGGAGACCAGATAATAATAATTACGAGCCATAAGACTTACTCACCAAACAAGAAGGCACGTGTTCCAGGTCTCAGATACTCTTTGATAAATTCACTAAAATCTTCATCTGTCAGGCTGATTTTGTACCCGCCATCCTTGGGGCCAATTTGAAAACCACCCTTAATATTCCGTGAAAAACTCAGCTCGGCTCCATCCTTAAGAACTTTCTGCAGAGTCCCCTTCACCGTCTTTTCAAGCTCGGCACGGCGAGTTTCGGGAAGAATAATCTCCAGTGACGGAGTCTGCCCGCTTTGAGTCTGCCAGTTCTGAACGATGGTAACAAGAAGGTCTTTGACAACCGCAGGATCATCGAGTGTCTTGGAGATGTTTTCATCGACACTCTTTGCGGTGAGCAGGTTGAGGATCTGCTGTTTGATAGAGCTGATTGCCTGCTGGCCCGAAAGTTTGATTTCCGAGTCCACATTGCGTTTTTTCTCTTCTGCCTGAGCATTGGCATCGGCGATGATACTTTCCGCTTCCTTCTTGGCATCGGCCACTATCTTGTCAGCTTTCTCCTGCGCCCCTGCGACGATTTTTTTGGCCTCGCCTTCGCCCTTCTCTACACCTTCCTGATACAACTTTTCAGTCAGTTCAGCGATTTTTTGGTCCATGGAGAGTCTCCCGCTAGACAATTAGACAAATGATAACGCGCAGTTTCCGGCGCCCATTACTAGAATTTAACTTGGAAATATAATAACTGCAGACGATGCCGCAAAGAAAAGATTCAGTTTGCAGCAAAAAAACCGCAGCACCAAAAAAAGACAGTGTGGATTTGGGTGACGCGACGCATGAGCCTGTCTATATGCACCTTTTGGAACTTAAAAGGGGTTGAAAACAAGCCCGGATTCTTAACCCGCGGGTTGAAGAACTTCTATTAGTGTACTGTGCCGGCTCTGAGGTTCAGGATGCAATCATTTTCTGAAGCTGCTGCGGGTAACTTTTTTTGTGTAACAATGATACAATAGCTTTTCACCAAACATTATCCACCTGTCAACGCTACAGCTTCGCTTGCCGGAAAACC
This sequence comes from uncultured Fibrobacterota bacterium, assembly GCA_964419255.1. GTDB lineage: Bacteria > Fibrobacterota > Chitinivibrionia > Chitinivibrionales > CAYFVL01 > CAZPHU01. The sequence goes on from CAYQOU010000035.1 coordinate 11,871, forward strand.
CCTTTTTCGATTTCACCCGGCTTTTACCTGATAATACAAGGCCGAATCAGAGCGCAACATCGCATACTCACTCGAATAGGAAATCATCGACTCGGAGGCACCCAGAAACAAAAACCCCTCCGGGCGCAACCGCTGAGCTATTTTTGAAAGTACATCCCGCTTGAAACCTTCAGAAAAGTATATCAACACATTTCGACAGAAAACGATATCCACATGACCCAGCCCGGTGAAATTCTCCTGTAAATTCAACTTCCTGAAGGCAACCATTCTCTTTATCTCATCTTTTATAACCCACATCTTACCATCTTCTTGGAAATAACGGTTCCTGATCTGCTCATCAAGACCGCGCGCCATCGCAATCTGATCATACCGCCCATTCTGCGCGTGTAAAAGGACCGTCGGTGAAATATCGGTTGCGATGATTTCCACCCACGAGGGATTAAATCCCGGATTTACACGGGCGTATTCGTGTGCACTCATGGCAATGGAATATGGCTCCTGGCCGGTCGAGCTTGCCGCAGACCAGATCCTAACTTTTGATTGCCTGCCCGATTTGATTTGATCGTGAAAATGCCTGAACAGTTGCTTCTCAAGGACCAGATAGGGTGAGCGATCACGAAACCACAGCGTCTCGTTGGTGGTCATGGCATCGATTATTCTATCACGCAATCGGTTCGTTCCATCTGCGCGGGTCTTCTGATAAAATTCCGAAAAGCTGCGACACCCGCTCTCTTGCACAAGCGATGCAAGTCGGGTTTCCACCAGGTACTGCTTGTCCTGTCCAAGACTGATTCCGCAGTGCTGCTCTATATAATCGCGCATTAACCTGAACTCATTCGAATCTATTTTATTCATATTTTTTTGTTACCACCTTAAGTCCGGCAGAACCGGAGAATCAAGGATCAAGGAACCAGCAAAACATTATCGCCAGTACAAAAAAGCGTACTTTTTTCACACCAAGAATCTACCCATTACCGGTTACCTGTACGCAAACCCGTTATTCGCCTCATTCCCACATGTTCCAGGATCTGAATTGTGTGATCTTTCGTGGCGATTCGCACAATTCAGGGAAAAAATAGAGAGCGGCAGTGTGCGTATGCCCGGGGTTGATTTTTGCGGCTTTGGTAAACAACTTTGTTTTACAAAGGACTGCATCTTAATTTCATGCACATCTCTTTGGCAATGTGCTCGAGGGAAAGGCTTTTATCCGATAACCCTGCTTCATCAACGGCTCTGGGCATTCCGTATACCACACAGCTTTTCTCATCCTGCGTAAGGCAAAGGCAGCCTTTTCTTTTCAGTGTACGTACCCCATTGAGCCCGTCGGAGCCCATCCCCGTCAATACCGCCGCGAGAATACCTCTTCCGCCGTACACGGATGCCACCGACCGAAAAAGCACATCAACAGACGGACGGCAACTGTTTTCGGGAGGCCCGTCATTGAGTCCGATATAGACGGTACCGTTTTTCTCACGCACGACCATGTGTTTTCCCCCCGGCGCGATATATACACATCCCGGTTTCACAACCTGCTGTTCCTCGGCTTCCATAACCTGGAGGGAAGATTTTCTGTTTAAACTTTCTGCCAGACTTCTGGTAAACGTCGGTGGCATATGCTGAACTAAAAGAACCGGCACGGGCAGAGACGCAGGCAAAAGCGGGATCAGTTTCTTCAACGCTTCAGGCCCGCCGGTGGATACTCCTATTACCACAACAGAGAACAAGTCGGGCACCGCAGGGTTTTTCACCATTGCCGCCGACGAATCGGCGGGCGGTGAAGCTTTCACTCGGCCGGTCTGCTTCACCGACGGATGTGTACTGCGAATACGAGATTGTACAAGCCTAAACACCGGGGTCAAATCGTTTACCATACGTTCGATGTTTGCCTGAAAATCGTTTCCCTCCGGTTTACGCACAAAATCAACCGCCCCCAACTCCAGTGCCGCAATGGTTGTCCTGGCACTTCTACTGTTTATCCCGCTTATTATCACCACCAGGGTTTGTGGATGCTTTTGCCTTATCAGCTTGAGTGTCTCCACACCATCCATATCGGGCATATGCAGATCCAGCAGCACCAGATCAACCGGCGATTGGGCCATCTTACGCAATGCAATCGACCCGGAAGCGGCGGTGCCGGCGTTTTCGATGTATGGAAATTTACTTACCACCTCAGCAAGTATCTTCCGGTAAATAACGGTGTCATCTACCAACAAAGTACGAATTGTATTCATGTGTTTGGATTCAGGTAATTGCCAACATTTCTTTAGTTTTCAACAGCACCAGCAGACTATTTTCCATTTTAACTACACCGGAAAGGAATTTACCATCCACGGCTCCGACATTCGCGGGTGGAGCCTCAATTTCCTTTTCGTCTATAACAACCATGTCCCCGATACGATCAACGAGCAATCCCACGATTTCATCTGCCGTGGTAGACCGACTCCCATTCTCTTTTTGCACATCCGGTAATTCCGCGTTTGTTTTCAACACCACACAGCGGGAGCCTTCGGTGATATTTCTTTTCCCAAGCCCCAGCCGGACACCCAAATCCAATACGGTCACGATTTGGCCACGCAGATTGAGCAACCCGACAACATACTCTGATGAGCGATCCACGAATGTAAAATCCAGATTGCGATTTATCTCTCTTACAAGCAGTACATCCAGGCCAAAAAGGTTTTCGCCTATGTAAAAGGTGGCAAATTGCTGCATTTTTCTATCTCCTCTCAGGCGGCTGATTCATCGAACAGCTCCGGTTCCACAGCCTTCAACAGACTCTTTAAATCAATGACAACAGTCAGCTTCTTGCGAATGATAGCAGAGCCCATTACGCCGACACCGCGAATGCTTTTGCTATCCAACACCAATTCGGTTTGCACGATATCCTCCACTCGTGAGGCCAAAATCCCCAGAGGGTGAACGACATTTTTTGGCACGATAATAAACATGTTTTCACCCTCCACATGGGGAGGCTGTACCGGCAAATAATCGCTGAGATTGAACACCTGCAGTGTCGAATGTTCATACTTTACAAACTGCCTGTTTCCGACATTCTCGATTTCTCCCACCTTCCTTTTTTCAATCCTGGCGACTGAATCAAGGTGTATGGCAAAGTTCTGCTCATCTCCAGTGCGGAAAAGTAACAGATTGTGCATGACTTTAGCATCTTCCATCTGAGCACGCTTTTTCTCCTCGTTTATCTCCTTTTCAAGTTCATTAAATCGGAGCTCCGAAACATTTGCTATGCCATTGGGGTCCAGGATCATGGCTATTTTACCGTCTCCCATGATCGTTGTCCCGGAGTATGCCTGACAACCTTTCAGATACATGGAAAGAGGTTTTACCACGATCTCCTCACTGTCAAGAACATCCTCGACAACCAGACCATAAAAATTGTTTTCTACTCTTAATACGACAACCTTTACGGCATTTTGCACATTCTCGCGCCGGTCTCTTTTACCCGTGCGACGATCCGCGTACTCCGCCTCACCCACGCTTCCCTCTCCTCCACCGACACCTCTCCGGTCAGACCACCGTTTGCGCCGGTCAATCATTCTTTCACCGGTTTTGGGGTGAATAAAAGTCGGCTCGATTCCCAAAACCTCTTCCAGGTTCACAAGAGGGAGAAGTTTTCCACGCAAACGCAACACCTCACATCCCTGAACCCTCTCGATTTTACTGGTGACATCCTGTCCCCTGATCCGCACGATCTCCTCCAGACTCACCTGCGGCAGCGCAAAACGCCTGCCCCCCGTGGTAACGATTAAGGAAGGAATAATGGCAAGTGTCAAGGGGAGCTTGAGCACCATGCGCGTCCCCTTCTCCGGTTCAGAATCCAGCTCGACGGTTCCTCCCAAACGCTCGATGTTGGTTTTGACAACATCCATGCCTACACCACGACCCGAAATATCGCTGATCGTAGCGGCGGTTGAGAAACCCGGAGCAAATATCAGATACTGCAGTTCGCGATTACTCATGGACGCTGCGGCATCCTCGGTGATAATACCTCTTTCCAGAGCCTTTTCCTTCACGATCTCCGCATCGATTCCCTTTCCATCATCACGAATCTCAATGTTAACTTTTCCACCCTCATGGAAAGCACGAAGCAATACCGAACCCTGCTGCGCTTTGCCCGCCCTCTGGCGCTTTTCAGGAGATTCGATCCCATGATCGACGCAGTTTCGAATCAGATGCGTCAAGGGGTCGGAGAGAACCTCTATTATTGACTTGTCCAGCTCCACATCCTGACCAACCATGGTGAGATTGACATCCTTTTGAAGCTTTTTCGACAAATCCCTAATAACACGGGGGAATTTGCTGAAAACTACCGAAATCGGTTGCATACGGGTTTGCATGATACTCTCCTGAATCGCGCTGGTCACCCGATCCATATCCTGCACAATATTATTCAGCCCCTGGATATCCATAAACCGAAACTGCAGCGCCTCACGAATAGTTTTCTGGGCAAAGTCTCTGCGTTCCTGACATTGATCACTTTCGACTCCCTGCCCCAGTACCTCCATTATCTTGCGCATAACTATATCGGCTTCCGGTGTATCGCCGAAACGATTCGATAGCTGCTGCATCATCTGATTGCGACTCAGCACCAACTCGCCCGCCAGATTCATCAATGAATTAAGCAGACCGATTCGAACCCGAAGAGACTCTTCACTCCCGGCGCTCTCCTTTCGCTTTTTCTCCGGCTTGTTTACCTGAGCAGATTTTTCGCCCTCCGAAGGCTGCATCTTACCTAACAAAGTCCTGTCGATATGATGGATATTTGCTCTATCAAGCGAAATACCCGTCTCGATTAAATCAGGCTCCAGAACCGTAGCAAACAGCAGATGGAACTTCTCTGCAGCATCCGGGTCCTCCCGAATTCGATTAAATTCCTCCACCGGTGGCACAATATCGAGTATCTCTCCAAAACGTCGCCAGGAATCCAGATAATCGGCTGGTGTCTGGTTCTGGTCAATGCAGTCGGAAACCGCATCCAAATCTATCTCATAGAGGTGTCGTCCATCCCTAACCGCATCCAATGCTGCCTGCCGGGTTATGTCGGGATGTCGACGGGCAACCGCCTCCCACGAATATTGCATCTTTTCCTTACCCCGACCACGCTCATTTTCACTCAAAAACGGGAAAAGTTTCTGCAACTCCTGACTGATATCGGTGTCCGTGGCATTATCGATATCATCAAGAAGCACCCGAAGCTTATCGATTCCCATAAACAGAGCATCAATACACGCAGAGTCTACCTCCAACTCTTTTTCCCGCACGCGGGAAAGGATGTTTTCCATCGCATGCGATAGGTTGGTGATTGTCTCAATACCGAAAAAACCAAAGCCGCCCTTTATGCTGTGAACGGCTCGAAAGATTCTATTTATAAGCTCACCATCAGCCTCCGTAGGATTCTGCTCCAAGGTAAGAAGGTCCGGCTCGATATGCGATAAATGCTCCCGGCTCTCCGTCACCAGCTCACTAAGCATCTCTCTATCCTGTTGACTCATGTAGGGTGCCTCCTAATGTTTTCTCCAGAATTGACATAGTTTGTTTTACCATCGGCAGAATAGACCGACTTACGGCAAATCAAACGTTCAACAATTCATTCTACTATCGCCCTGAGGTTATGGCAATCTTTTTTTGGCAAACCGGTAGCAGGTTAAGAATTCGAGGTGAGAAAGAAAAATGCCCCTGAGGTTTCGGTGCTTTTAAGGAAGAAATGACCAGGTGTGGTTTTGAAAAATTTCAGAAGAAAAAAAATCCATCTACCCTATCTAAAACGGTAGTGCCCTCATGAAAAAACAAGAAACTATTTTTCACCTATGCGCTTTATTCGAAGAAAATTAGTTGCCCCTCGAGCGGGATTGGTTCCGCTGATAACCACAACAAGATCACCCGGCCACAGGTTTCCCTGTTTTACCAAAACTTCTTCGGCACTGTTAACCAAAGCTACTACATCATCATTAAAGGGAAGGTAAACAGGCATTGTGTTCCAGGCAAGCGAAAGCTGATTGGCAACCTTGCGGGAGGGAGTAAAGGCAAAGATCCGACTCTGATTTCTTACCTTAGCCATATAATATGATGTGTCCCCGCTTTCGGAAAAAAGAATAACCGGAGCACCTCCGAGTTCTCGGCCGGCTCTCTCCGCCGCCTCACAGACAGCATGAGGCGGATATCGCTCCCGCAGGGACAAATCAATGGCCTCGGTTCTGTAAAAACCACTCTGCTCGGTCTCCTCGGTAATCTTTGCCATCGTCTGAACAGCTTCGAGAGGATATTTGCCCACGGCAGTCTCTCCGGATAACATGAGCGCATCGCTGCCATCCAGAATAGCATTTGCCACATCGGTCAACTCCGCACGGGTCGGACGCGGAGAATGGATCATCGATTCAAGCATCTGAGTGGCCACAATAACCACTTTGCCGCGCCCGCCGGCTTGCCCGATAAACTTTTTCTGCAGGATAGGTATTCTGTAGGGAGATGTTTCTACACCAAGATCGCCTCTGGCGACCATTATGCCATCACAGGCATCGAGTATCTCGTCGATATTATCCAGGGCCTCCGGTTTTTCGATCTTGGCTATCAGCCTGAATTTGTCGCCTCTATCCCCCAGTTGTTTTCGGAGGTGTTGAAGATCCTGGCGGCGACGAACAAACGAAAGTGCGATATAATCGATATCCTGCGTGATTATAAAGGCGAGATCATTCTTGTCTTTCTCGGTTAGGGCCGGAACGCTTAGCCTTGTTCCTGGGAAATTTACCCCTTTATGGGAGCTGAAGCTTCCTGTATTCTCAACCACACACTCTACATACCCGTTTTTCTTATCGACCTTCTGCACCGACAACCGCACAGCACCATCGTTTATCAGAATATTTTGCCCCGTTTCGACTTCCTCGATCAGTTGGTCATAACTTATGGAAATAACATCAGAGGTACATACCACCCGCATGTCCGTCACCAACCTTATCTTACTTCCCTGGCTCAACATAATCGTTTTGTTCTCGCCTGTTTTGCCCGTGCGAATTTTCGGCCCCTGCAAATCTGCCAGTATCCCGACATGCGTGCTTCGAGCATCAGCCTCCCGACGTATCGTCGCGATAACCTCCGAATGATCGGCATGCTCCCCGTGAGAAAAATTCAACCTGAAAACATTCACTCCCGCCTCGATGAGTCTACCGATCATCTCCGCGGAATTGCTCGCCGGGCCTACGGTTGCAATAATTTTTGCTTTTCGCCACATACAGATTTTCTCCGCTTTCATTTCACACCCATGTGCCTGAAAAGTCCGATACTGAGGTGGATCAGACGTGATCCACCTCATCTGCTTGTCGATGTGATAGCCGGACAAACGATAGTTGTCTGATCGGGCATGTATCTGAAAATACAATGGCCCAAGAATATGTGCGAATCGCCGCGAGAGAAATCACTCATATCAGGTTAAAAAACACTGGACATCCCCATGAAAAGAAACTATGCTTTAACCGTTACATTCTTTTCAGCTAACCGCTTCAGGTCGCGGGGTTAATTTCTATGGTTTTATCCCCTTTTTCCGTAGAAATTTCCCCGCTTTTTTTGACCTGAACTGAGCGATTCCCTCGCGGCGATTTGCTCGATGCTTGGAGCAGAAGATTTTCGGCAATTTCGGAAATACCGCAGCGGCGTTACATCGACCCTTCTTGCCCCAAAGACATTGAGCAACTCATCCATTCAGAATCGCTCAGCTCAGGTTTGATTCACCTGATAGCCCCCCGCTTGCTCCCATCGTTTACAGCGCTGCGTTTTCTCTGCGGCATAGTATTTGTTTGGAATGATATCCGTCAGAGTATTTCTGTGCAGTCTTTTTTCAGCGAAGAGGTATATCCAGTGCAGGTACGTCACGTTATGACCACAGTAGTTGGCGGTGTACAGAAAACAGACAGCATTCAAAAAGCCGCCGAGAAGATGAAAATCTTGAATATCGGGCTTCTCCCGGTTTTCAGCGGTGATGAGATTGTCGGTATGATAAGCGACCACGATATTACCTTTCGTTCGGTGGCCCGCGGGGATGATCCGAAGAAGACGCGGGTGGAAGAGATCATGCTGGCAGAGGTTATATCCTGCTCAGAGGATCTTGATATCACGGATGCAGCCATTCTCATGGATGAAAAAGGGGTTAAACGCCTCCTGGTCACCGACCGCAAAGGCACTCTGGTGGGAATAGTCAGCCTCAGGGATCTGGTCGCCGTGATCGGCGCGGAGGCCAGCCATTGAGTAATCAGCTGAAAACATTTTCGTTCATTATACGTCTTCTCCATACATAGACGATGCGTTTAGTTGATAGCTTTAATGAAAATCATTTCGCAAAATTGGAAAGAGGCGCTCCGGGCAAGATTATGTTTAAGCAATTAAGCCTCTGTTTGTCTGCACGATAACCACAGAGGCATATTACTTGCTTACTTAAAGCCGAAGCCCATGTTTTAGATTAATCCTGAATTGAGCGGGTTTGAGCCTCCTGGTCTCATCAGTGCGCTGAGGCCAGGAGGGTTGAATCGATCGTGCGAGATGCCCTCTGGTGCATGTGCAGAATTTCTGGAGCCCTTATGCCCCAAAAAAATGCGCTAATCACCGCGAGACGATCGTTCGAGTCAGGTTAAAGTATCACAATACCCCCTCACGTGACTTATCTCATTTATCTGTGCCATTTCGAAGGGGATATCCATGGAGTTAGTCAACCAGATACAGACAAACAAGACAATCGAAGCTATCAGGCTAACTGTACTGAAAGCACAGACAATTGGAATTTCTGGACATATCAATCCGGATGGGGACAGCATCGGCTCCCTGCTGTCGCTGGGCTTTGGGTTGGAGAAACTGGGCAAGAAGGTATACATGCTTTCAAGCGAGCCGGTCCCCCAGAAGTATCGCATGTTACCGGGATCTCACAGAATAACCTCAGCAATACCCGACCGGCTGGATGTGGCGATTGCGGTGGACTGCGGCGGCTACGATATGCTGGGCTCGATGAGAGCAGCATTCCAGAAGGCCGGTACTACCATAGAAATCGATCACCACCCATCCCGAACACCCTTTGCCGATCTCACCTGGGTAGATACCAAAGCAGCTGCGGTTGGTGAGATTATCTTCCGGTTTCTCAGACAGCTAAATATCGGATTGGACGAGAACATCGCCCAGAATATTTTAACTTCAATCATCGTGGAAACCAATTCATTTCGCATTCCTCACATCCGCCCTCAAACCTTCGAGATTTGCAGTCAGCTTATGAAAGCCGGCGCCGATTTTTATCGGCTTGCCGAACAGATTCTGTGGATTAAAAAACGTGAAGCAACTCAGCTGGCCGGCATATGCATGGCCAGGGCAAAAACGATGTGTGACGGCAAATTGATGTGGTCAATGGTATCGCACAAGGATTTGCGAGTCACAGGAGCTCAAGATTCGGATATCGATCCGGTAGTCGATAAGATGCAGGCAATCGAAGGAGTTGAGGTGGCGATTTTGTTTCGACAGAAAAACAAGAATTTTCTTAGAGTAAGCTTTCGGTCCAGAGAAGGTATCAATGTGGCACATCTCGCAGAAAAGTTTGGCGGAGGGGGACACTTTACCGTTGCGGGATGTCTGGTGCCGAATAAAAAACGTATCCGGCGGAGAATCCTTCAACACGCACAGGGCTATGTTCTGTCTGCAAAGCCATACGTTTCTACCTCTCCCCTCAAATTACACCAGAAAGAGAAAAGCTCTCCGATCGAGTTTAGTTCCTGCATAGGCAAAGCCGGTTTAGGATAAAAAGCAAGTTTCCTGACACATCCGTGAGATCTATACCACGTTTGAGCCCCGCGAGCGACAAGACCGCTACAAGATTCAGGGATCGTCGACATAAATAAATGGTAAGATTTTTGCTATATGGTTTTTCTCAGACATTCTTAAAAATCGGAGCATGAAATTTTAATTGGGTAGATTAAATTATAGTGCTTCAGGGTGGGGTATGAGTGCGAGAATTTTCTCATTTACGACAGATGGGCGATCCATATGAAAGGGAAAACAAATATATGCAATCTGAAAAAATTCTCATTATTGATGATGATCGAAATATCAGAAAACTTCTGGAGGTAAATCTGGCTGCCCGCGGCTATACGGTAGAGACGGCCTCCGATGGCGAGGATGGCATGGAATTGTTGGTTCGGCTGCAACCAGATCTGGTCATTCTCGATCTTATGATGCATGAGTTCAATGGGTGGGAGGTTTGCCGATTCATACGTGAGGACCCGGTTTTGGAAAAGACCCGTGTTCTTATCCTAACGGCAAGAGATTCTGAAGAGGAAAAAAAAGCTGCGCTTGAGATCGGCGGCGCCGACCGGTATATCACCAAGCCCTTCGAGATGGATCAGCTACTTACCTCAATATCCGAAATGCTTTCGACACCGACACCCTAAGAGCCGGCTTTTGCCTGCAACAGAAAACCCCCATCTACTCTATCGACACACGTCTCAGTGAAACCGATACTGTTTGAGTCGAAATCTCAACCAGTGCATATTCTGCCCAGGGAAGGATCACAGGTGTGTCGGTGAACGGGTAGGTCTCGAAAGGCATACCCACACTTCCCGGATTGATGATAATTTTTCGTCGATGACGCCTGGCGGTCTGAACGTGAATATGTCCCGCTGCTATAACATCAGCCTCCTCATCATGGAAAAACGCATCCAGCTGCTCCGTCGACAGGCCCGTCAACAGCTCACCGGTGTTTGACTCAGGAGTTCCATGAAAACAGTATAAAGATTTGCCGGCGAAACCGACGCGCAGGGAATGTTTGAAAGTAGCAATATAGCTGAGATCACTATCCCGCAGCTGACGCGCGCAGCTCTCCACTCCATCTACAACAAAAGGTACATCGGTGTAGTTTTTTATCAATTCGGGTCTCAGAAGAAATTCATCGTGATTTCCCATCACACACTCACAATGCAGCTCGCTGAGTTTTTGGATGACCTCTCGAGGATGTGGACCAAGAGTAGCCACATCGCCAAGCGAAATTATTTTATCTGTATCGAAGCCTTGCAGATCGTTTATCACTGCATCGAGCCGATCGATATATCCATGAATATCTGAAATAATGGCAATACGCATTCTAAAGCCCTGTTGGTTATGTCTGAATACAAACAGGTGTCTACATCGTCTTTCCAACACCAGAACTGCTTATCATCAGATTTTTGTCTGTTGAGAAAGGGATGTAAAATAAAAAAGATATATTCAGCGTTCAATAGTGTGCTGTGATCTACATCACATTTCTCTCATACTTTGTGTCACCGCGGATGTTATAATGCCCGCTTCTCCTCACTTTTCTGTATGTGACCGGTTACGAAACGATGGATCTATTTGGGCAGAATCCGAGAGTGCGCTCTTGAGAAAGGAGATCAGGCGGGGACGGAACCATTCGCCATGTTTGATGAAAGTATCCAGATGGTTGCCATTGCTTACTGTCCATAGATACTTAGGTTCCCCGGCGTTTTCGAACAAGAGAGTACAATGGTCGTAGGGTATGATCTGATCTCTGGTGCCATGAATCAGAAGAAGTGGAACCGGTGATATTTGGGCAACGTAGTCAACGGGGCTGTATTTATCTGAGACAAACCAGGAGAAGGGATGGCTAAGCAGCCCCATTCCCGGCGACAGGTTGATATATCTCCTGACGAGGTCTCTGTATGTCGCAAATGCCCCCTCAATAACCACCGCCTTGAGGTCGTCTATGTTTTCGGAACCAACTGCAACGATTGCATTCGCACCACCTAAACTCTGTCCGAAAACGATTATATCTTTTGTTTCGGGAAGAGATGAAACTTTTCTTACCGCGGCCTTCGAATCGTGAATTATGCCCCTTCGCCCCGCACGGCCTTCCGATTTGCCATACCCCCGATAATCGAACATAAAAACCGTAAATCCGCTATCGGCCAGCCAGGAAACAAATGGTATATGCGAGGAAACGTTTTCTGCATTTCCATGATAGTAGACGATTGTGGCAAGTGAGGGCTTGGCTTTTGCCGGTATAATCCATCCGTGAAGTAGAGTGCTGTCCAAGCTGGAGAAATAGATATCCCTGTACGCCAGATCGAAATCGGCCGGCGTCTTATACTGTTTTTTGTCGGGGAAGTAAAAAGCCCTGTTTACCGAGCATCCTCCCCAGAATATGATAATTTGAAAAATGAAAAGATATAATATTTTTTTGTGCATACATTAATCAAATCCGGCAAAACCGGAGAATAGAGGATCATAGATCAACCAATTAGGAAAACGAAGTACACATGGAAGAACATACAATCTTAATAGCACGAAACGTACCAATTTAGCGTTTCAGCCGTATGATCACCGAATCGGTTATGGAGGTGATTGGTGAGTAGGAGGAGATTTCAAAGATTCTTCCCTGCGCATTCACATACGCATCCTTTTGGGTCACCGATACACTGGCCTCGATCCCTCGTCTCAAAAGATACGATGCCAGAAGCAGAGCCTGATCCTTTCTGGTGCCGAATCTATATGCCAGGACCTGGTCGCCGACCATTATCCGTTCCTGGTAGTTACGATACACAGAGCCCAGCCGGAGATTCTGCTCCATCCACTTCAGCATCCCATCGGTGGTATCGAATTTCCTGGCCATCTTTTCTACCAGCGGGCCGCTTGCAGATACATCCAGATACAGGCTCCTGTCGGGGACCATAAGGCTGTGAAGCGCATAGTTTAGCTCGGGCTCCGACAGAACACCAAATCGCAAAGGCAGGTCGTTTCGGGAAAGGTAGTCGATTACGTAGGGAGAATCCAATTTGAATGGTTGAATGTTGGTGATATCCTTGATTTGTTCCAGCAGCGAATGATCATTGGCAAGGATGGTGGAATCCAGATCGAAAAGTCCCGAATAGTAGTAGCGATCATTGGCAAACCCGTAGTAGTTAGTCGAGATTCGCCGCCTGGAGGTGTTATCAATTCGCCGGATGGATGTACCTTCAATCATATACAATTCGGGATAGGTGTAAAAGAGCCCGATCGTTTGCATACCGTTTTCGAGCAGTAGAACATTTTGCGCCGATGCACCATACATGCGAACTACCGAAAGAAGAAAGGATGCAAGAGACAGTGGTTTTCCCATTATCCGTCCCGAGTACACCGAAAGTCCCCACATTTCGCTGGGCAAGAGTTCTTTTCGAGTGGCGACCCCCCGCTTTCTTCCCCATGGATCTCCACCGGCAAAGGAGGCAAATTGTGAAGAGACTTCGGAGTTCATCATTGCAGGTGGTGCCCAGCGCTGTAGTCCATCAATGATATCGTGACGAAAGTTCTCTATCGTATTCAACAGGCGGTTATTCGACATCAGGTCCAGCAAACATGCCCTCATGTAGGTGGCCAGGAGTCGATAATCGCTCATCAGATACTCATGATTTCGAAGAATCAACTTGCGTGCAGCTTGTCTGTCAAACTCAATATCAATAGATTGATGATATTTGAAAAACGGCCACACCTCATGCCCCTCATAAAACGGCTCTATCGCATCCGGCACCTCGGGTACTGACAGCGTATCGTTTGATGAGCTGAGGGCAGGCCGATACAGGCAATTTGACAAAAGCATAATCGTGCATACCAGGATGCATCTGACAGGCTGCATTCATTTCCCCCTTTTCTACCCGATCAATATAATAACAGGACATCAGAGCGAGTCGAAAAGGATGTTGCTATCCGATGGACCTTAAGGCAGCTGAAAGATCGGTTTTTTATTTGAGTCCGCCCCCCCCTATACGTGAGCCCTGATCTCATCGCGAGTCAGCGATTTACCGAACAAAACGCCGGAAGGATCCTGTGCGCGCGAATCGGCAAGAGATCCCAGGTCAAACGGCTCGAATCCTGCATCGCGAATTAGCTTTGCCGCCACTTCTTTGGCCGCCTTGTCGTTTCCCGCATAGGGAACCGATATGGGATGGTGGGGATCGTGGGCGTATTGACGGAGATCTTTGTAATGGACGCTGCTGAACGCACGAACGACACGCGCCTTTGGAAGCCGTTGCTGAGTCGCCTCACCGGATGCAATATCTCGCTCAAGTATGTCCAATGCAACATCTCCATCCCTTTGCGGAAATGGATTCATGGCATCGAGCACGATCTTACCACCTATATGAGGTATAATCTGCGGAAAAACATCCACAATCGCGCCCATTGGTATGGCCAGAAAAACGACATCACCAAACCGCGCCGCCTGAGCACATGTTCCACTCTCTGCGTTTCTGCCAAGCTGACTCACCTCATAGGTCAGCTCCTCTGGATGGCGAGAGCTGATCATGACTTTATGGCCCGCTTTGGCCCATAAACGAGCAAGTGTTCCACCAACGTGCCCCGCACCAATAATTCCGATATTCATGACCGCCTCCTTTCCATTACATATCCACTTCTACAAGCATGCAAAATAAATGCCAAAAAGAGGGAAACCTGTGAACAGCTCCTTTCCCCCCTTTTTCGCAGAATAGTCAGAGACATTCGATTCCTTTTCTTTTGCAAATCATCGAGTGATTAGCACCACCGGGAGGCACCATAGGAAAAACCATCTCCTGGGCACCGATTGCAATCTCTATCAAAGACGGTCCCGGGTTGACTAACGCTTCGGTCAAATCAGCCAGGCGTTCATCCTGCCTCTCCAGCCTAAATCCCTTAATGCCAAAGTTTGCGGCTATTGCCGTAAAATCCGGCCCGGCATCAAATGAGGATGCAAAGGATCTGCCATCGTAAAAAAGCTCCTGCTGCTGCTTTACCAATCCAAGTGTTTCATTGTTAAGCAAAACGATTTTGACATTCAGATCCAATTCGGCAAGAGTTGCCAGCTCCTGGATATTCATCAGCAGCGACCCATCTCCCGTAAAGCAGATAACCTCTCTGCCGGGATTTGCCAAAGCCGCACCGATCGCCGCGGGAAGTCCAAACCCCATGGTGCCTAATCCTCCCGAGGTGAGAAATGTAGCAGGCTTTTTAAAAGGATATGCCTGAGCAACCCACATCTGATGCTGTCCAACATCAGTAGTTACGATAGTATCCTTACCTGCCAATGCACCAACAGTGGCGATAAGTGAGAGTGGATGGTCAGGATTGGTTACCGAATCCATATGATCGTAACTGGTTTGGCGCAGATGACCAATTTGTGAATGCCAGTTGCTTAGACTGCCATGACCTACAAGCCCAATCAGCCGCTCCAATGCCCACCCGATATCAGCCTGCAGACCGATATTCGAGCGGCAAATCTTATCGATCTGCGCATCGTCAATATCGATATGAACTATCCTGGCCTCCGGACAAAAATCCGAATGATTTCCGATCGCACGATCATCGAACCTCACACCAAAGGCCAGGATAAGATCTGATTGGGCAAGGGCCCGGTTGACAAATTGCGCTCCATGCATCCCAAGCATCCCCATAAACAGGGGGTGATCGCTCTCTATTGCCCCCAGTCCCATGAGTGTCGAGGCTATCGGAATATTCGTCTTTTCGGCAAACCTCCTCAGTATATCCGATGCTCCGCTATTGATTATCCCCCCTCCGATATACATAAACGGTCTCTGAGCAGCATTGATTTCATTGGCAATCGCTGTAAGTTTCTCCTCGTGGACACATATGCATTTTCCCGGCGCCGGATAAGGAGGAAAAGTATCACATTCAAACACCTTCTTTTGAACATCCTTAGGGATATCTATTAAAACAGGCCCCGGTCGCGGTCCCATCGCGATTTCAAACGCCCTGGGAATTGCACGATAAAGCTCTTCGGGCTCCTTAACCTGTATGCAGAAACGGGTCACCGGTGCAGCCATTGCACAGATATCAACCTCCTGAAACGCATCCGTGCCCAGGTAGGAAGTCGGAACCTGGCCGGTAATAGCAACCACTGGAACCGAATCCATCTTCGCATCAGCCAGCGCGGTAAGCAGGTTGGTTGCTCCGGGGCCGGATGTGGCAAAGCACACCGCGGGCCGGCCGGTCGACCTTGCCATCCCCTGAGCGATAAACCCGGCGCCTTGCTCATGACGGGCAAGGATATGCCGAATCGAGCTGCTTCGCAACGCATCATAGAGAGGAAGATTTGACCCGCCTGGAATGCCGGCAATGGTTTCGATACCATAATACTCGAGTGTGGCGATGGTAAACTGGGCTCCTGTCAATTTCATATGCCGCTCCTTTGTAAGTTAATGAAGTGTATTCATTCAAAAAAAAAGCTCCCGTCGGTTTCCCACCGACAGGAGCCTGGTCATCAAGCTCATTTGGCGGGAATCTATTCTCGCGGATATACCACGACGACAACCGATAGGCTATCGGCAACCACGACCACCAGACGAGCTGTTGTATAAAGATTATGTTTCATCATTTACGTATTTCCTTAAAAAAAAAGCCCCTGCCGACTCGCTCGGCAGGGGCTTTAAACTTTGTATATATAATACACTCACCTGCCGATAGAGTTTTTCCTCTCGACCTTGACTACGACAGTGGTGAGTACCAGTTTTTGCATATCGACTTTCTTTATAATAATGTTCCTACTCTAAAACTAAAAACATGCACCATGGGAATCAAGTACTTTTTACTAACCTGGTTACATTTATATCCTGAATTGTCAGAATCGTCGCGACAGAATCGCACAATTTAGATGGTTTATGTGTCTTTTTTCTCTTCCTTTTTTTCCGATTGGATTTGCTGCTCACAAGCCTCGCAACTCCCGCTACTGCAGCTGCTGCATCCCTTATCCCGGAAAGCCCCACGAAGCCAGTATAACAGCCCTATCAATGCAACCATCACGGCTACCGTCACGAGTATGTTCTGTATCATAAGCCAGCCCCTTTCTTTTTACAAGGAATACGTAATGGCCTGCCACATATATTTACTGGAAACCAAGAGCCTTTCCTCCCTGATAAATAGCAACCGCAACAATGCAGGGAGTGTATAGAAGCATAAATGCCATAAAAGCCGGGCCCGCAAGTGCAGTAAAAAGGTTGGCGATCTTTCTTTGGAGCGATTCGCTGTCTGTATCCTGCTCATTTCCCACGACCTCTTTGGCCACAAACCCGCTCAACAGAGCCACCGCCCGGAGGCATCAAACTAGATCGGGTGTTGGGTCTCTTCAGTGGCTTCTACGTGCAGCAGACACGCCTCACGAATGCGAAGACTCACGTGAAATTGCTTGACTACAAGTTCGAGTGGATCACGCAAAGGTGCATATTTGACGATCTTCACCGGAGTTCCTCTGGTAAACCCCATCTCAAGAAGCCGCTTGCGAATCGGACCATTTCCCTCGATTCTTTTGACTACTACGGTTTGACCCTCACGGCAATCGGTGAGTTTCATCTTTTCCTCGATCTCTTTGTGTAGAGAGTTTTTTCATGCATTGCAAAATGTCACCCTATCAGGTTAACCATCACTCGCTGGCTCTGTCCCCGGCCTAGAGCAATCCTGGTTCCGTTAATATGTATCACTGACATCCCTGACGTATTGCTGATCACCTCTCCCTGCACCCCCGGGAGGATTCCCATATCCATAAGCCTGCGCCCCTGCATTAAGCCCGTCTGTCGTCTACTGACAATGTTTTCTATCCTAAACCGCCCCCCCGGCTCTACCATAGCCAGAGGTATAACCCTTCGCGCCTGTTCACCGAAGCATTCCGCACAAAATCCGTAGATCTGCAGTTTGTGGTTAAAGGCATGAAATCCTTTCTTAGCAGCCTCTTCCAACTGAAGTTTTTCTATTTCGGGCGCGAAAAATTCAAGAATTTTCCCGCACCGAATACAGTAGAGGTGATCATGGTGTTCATTGAGATGCAGATGCTCATAAACGATTCGGTTGTCAAAGGTCTTTCGGGTGGCAAAGCCGTAATCGATAAGGATTTGCATCGTTTTTTCGATCAGTTGACGGCTCACCGAAGAGCCCCCTTTATCTATACTCTGCTCTATCTGCTCGATACTCAGATGCTCATCGGTAGAAAAGAAACGAGTTACGATTTGTCTAATATCTCCGCTCACCTGCACATCGTTGATTT
Source organism: uncultured Fibrobacterota bacterium (assembly GCA_964419255.1). Lineage (GTDB taxonomy): Bacteria > Fibrobacterota > Chitinivibrionia > Chitinivibrionales > CAYFVL01 > CAZPHU01. The sequence continues at coordinate 29,905 of CAYQOU010000035.1, forward strand.
CCAGAAAACGAAGACATTCCTGCAGTATATGATCATGATTACGTTGATTCACGACACCTCTCACATATGCCAAAAATTTGTACGGTATGTTTGGTTATTGCAAAGCCGTGTTGTCGAGCCATTGAGCCGATTATTTGCTCCAACTGCGAATCGGCAAATTCATCGATTCTCCCACATTTTTCGCAGATAAGATGCTCATGGTGACACACACCGGTGATCAGCTCATAGTGAGCATGAGGATGGTTGAAGTCGATTTTTCTGATAAGACATGCATTTTCCAGATGGGTTATGGTTCTATAAACAGTGGCTCTGCTTACCGATGCTTTTTTTCTGCGTATCGCCACCACCAGCTCTTCCACATCAAAATGGCTGGGACCGGCTATAATCTGCTCCAACACGGCTTTCCGTTGAGGTGTTCGGGCAAGTCCCTCATTTTTCAGATAAGCCATAAATGCAGAATAGATAGCAGTAGACATAGAAGGCAAAACACCTCAGAATAATTGAGATAGCATCTCATCTAATCTATTATATGCGAGTTTATCCGCGCAAGATTGTATAATTGTTTTACATCCTCTTTTCGGAGATATATTTTGTTTACCGTTAACTGCTAGCCCGTCGGCCCATCGGGGCAAAAAAAATATTATGAAACCCACCAGATCATTACTGCTGTTTTTTTCTCTGGTTCTCTTCCTTCCGACTTATGCCATCGGAACAGAATTCCCGGAAGAGCCGTTTATCGACTCCGTACAGGAGCACTTTTCGAGTTCTGTCAGCCATGATCCGCTGCTTACAACCCAGCACACTCAGCGCTCAGCACGCAGTTCGGCGTTAGCGTATGCGGGAATTGCACTGCCCAGTGGACCGGCAACCGCATTTCTTAACCCCGCGCTTCTATATGCCTGGGGGCACAATCAGCCGTCCACGGTGATTGGGATCTCATACGGCCGTGATTCAATCTACCAGGAGCATATCACCGGGGCAAGCATCTGCAGGAAACTGTCGCCTGTACTCAGTCTCGGTGGCCTTTATCGGTATCTTAAAACATCCGGCCAGAATAATACTCACGAGGCGAATGTATCATTGTCTGGAAGACTCTTCAATGAAAGTTATAATCAGGGACCGGTCGACTTGGGCTTGAATATACGCTGGGAGCTGATGAAACAAAGCCAGTCTGTATATGGCTCACATGTGGTTCACGGATCGTTCACCGGCGGTCATGGAGTAGCTGCTTACAATCCAACGGATACGATGATTGGAGAGAGAAAAGCTTTCACCCACACAGAAAACCGGTTCACCCTGGATATCGGCTTTTTTCAAAGCCGTATCGCTGAGAACATCGATTTCGGTATCACTTTTACCAACCTCCTCGGCTACTGGATTTCGAAAGATGAGCCGGCCATGAGACGCAAACGACTCTACTTTCCTGCAGATACTGCTGAGAACGAAAATACCGTGCCCTCAGACACTACCTCTTACACCGATTCATTATTTTTTGTTTCCGAAGATTCTCGTGAGTGGGTGGATGGAAAATACAGAGGATTAACCGCCGGGATTGTTTTTAGTAAACAGCTTGTGCAGGATAAGATTCTCATCCAGATACCCCTGGATATAGAATTTTTAGGCCTGCTCAAGCGCTCCGTTCATACACACACGATTCTTCGCATCGGCGCTGAGCTGTGGATAAATGAAAACTACAGCCTGCGATTCGGCTACGCACGGGCACCTATGACCTATCACGGCGACTTTTCTAAACTGGAGAATCATCATCTCTTCAGCGGTGGCGCCGGTTTTAGTCTCAACCACATTGCCATCGATTTATATATCAAGGGATCACAGGAGTGGGGCCTCTCGGCTCAGCTCGGATTTTAATCTGTCGATCTTAGCTTACCGATTTTTTCGACTCTGAGGTTTTTTGCAGGATTTTGTTTTTTGTTTCCCCGTTTCATTCTTCCGGGATTTATCATCCGATGAGTCTGAGATCACCGGGTTAATCGGACTATCATCCACCACAGGCGCGGGAGCACCGTCAACTTTTTTAACGCCCTTTGTCTCGGACGGGCTCTGCAGACGCCCCTCGGCAATGACCACCTGGCTTATACCGACAGACAATATGCTTATCAAAGCAACCATAAGAAACTTTTTTACTCTGCTTGTCATATTCATTCACACCCTCTTACTGAAGATAGTCCGCAACTGGCATTCAGGTCAAGTCGGATTCGTAAAATCCACAAATTATTTGCTAAAATCGTAGGGTACACTCTACGATACCATGCTGAAGTTGATGATTCTCCTGCAGCACCCCTTCGGTTTCGAGTGTATAGAAGCGCATTCCATAAGAAGCTGCTATCATCCCCCTGTCGCTTATTTCCCACTGAAACCCGGCACCGAGATTATGGATTCCGGAGGGTGATTCGCTCCGCGGAAGATCACCGACAAGGACATCCTCTTTATAGCTTACCCTGTAGGGTGTAGGATCGTATTCGTCCCATCCGTAACCCCCACGCAATGAAATTGCACCATCTCGAGGTCTCAGCTCCACCCCCACACTGCCGCCGCTCTTGAAGCTGCCGCAATGATCACGCACACTTTTTTTTGGGCGTGGTACACGGGTGTACACTTCCGTTGAGAAAACCAGATTTTCCAGAAGGAATGCAGCACCACACGACGCCTTATAATACGATTTTAGTGTCCCATGTAGTACATACTCTTTCGAATATTCTCTATTATCCGTCATCTCAACTCCGAATTCCTCGAATGCAACAGTAGCCGGCAGCTCCAGACGAGCCCCGAATGATACATTATCCTGGGGACGAATCATGAGACCAAAGCGCACATCATACCCTCTGTAGTCACGCGAGTAATTCAGATGCTGCTCAGAGTTGATACTCCCTGAATCTGACACGGTACTCTCTGCCAATAGGATCTCATTGATTTCATCGCCCGTTATAAAAGAAGCCGATATGCCAAAGGAAAAACGACGGGAAAGGGGCAACGCACCACTTACTGTCCAGAAAGAGAGCTGCCCAAGGGAGATGAATTGATTGTCCATATTATGTATTGTTCCATCACCAGTTTGTCCAGTCTTATAACTGAGCAATACATCGGTAATATAGGGATTCTGAAAACCAAAGCCAAACGCGGGAGCAGGACTACACTTCGAAAGAGGCATTACAAGACCAACGTTTCCAATGCGAAACCGGGTATTTTTATCTTCGGATTCGTAACTTTTCTGCCGGGAATGAAAGACCGTCTCCACAGCCGGCTGTAACCCGCTGATTGAAACGGAAGCTTGAGGACGTGTCGAAAAACAGAGACCTGCCGGATTCCAAAACATGCCACCGGGATCCGCAGATAACGCCGTATAACTTCCCGCCATTGCAATCGCACGCGCTCCGACACCCGGGTCGGAGCGAATGGGATTACCGAGTTGCTGAGCCAGACCAGAAAAACTGATTATGCCGACGCTCAACATCAAGCCAGAAAGATGCCGCGTGTTCATCTGATCCCCACCTTTCTGATGCTTACTCTGTGTATAGCGCCATTGTCTGATCCCCTGTCGCCTGATGCGATTCGGGTGGTACTCCCGCTTTTATGCAGCCTTCTTATCGAAGGCCGACGAACCGGTTTTTGCTCATGATTTCTATGTGCAGGGGTATTCCGATGATGACTGTTTCGGCGGTAATCGTGACAATTGCCTCGGTGTTGGTTGTGGTGGCAATGTCCATGACGGTTATGGCGATGATTTTGCTTTACCTCAACTCTCACCTCACATTCTATGTTCCGATTCCGGCCTCTGCGATGATTACATGAACCGCAACTTCTTCGCACATGAGGGTGTTTATAGCATCCGCAGTGGCCCCTGGGATGATGGTGCCAGCGACCATGGGTGTAGTAGCAGGTGGATCCCATGAATTCGATGTGCCATGGGCCGTAATCGATGACATCCCAGGAAGCATCAAAACGGATTTCCCGATGCTTGAGCACCCAGCGATCTCCCCGTCCACTAAACCACTTCCATTCCACCTTCCGATGCACCACCGGCCTGTTGTGTCTGCAATGGTTATGGCAGCGATGATTCTCACCGACACTAATGGTGATTGAGGCCCCTGCAAAACTTGTCGCGTATGCAAGAGCTATTATACTGCCTGCCATATACAGTCTGTTCATAATCTCCTCCTTGAAAAAAACGGAAAAATTGTGAATAGCACCTTTCGGCTCTTCGGTTCCCGCTCAGGAGGATAAACAAAGCATGTGCCACAAAGTCAATTCATTGATATTATTAGAGTTATCGTACTGATAATCGAACAACAGCGGCCGGAAAATCGGGAAGTAATGCCCACTTAGAACCTGGGCAGCGAGTTAACCTGCTCTTATAAGAGCATGATATTTGGTATGTAAGAAAATCTAGGGAGAAACGGGATGTTTTTCCCGGTCCATACTCGGTTCAACAGTTCCCATGATGCATGCGTTTTAAGTCCAGCTGAGCCGGAGACTCAAGAATTACGGATTTTATGAGCCAAGAACACGTGAACAGACAAAAAATGATATGCTTCCCCTCTCACACATCCCATTACAACTGACCGGGATACGGAGGACAGGTGTCAGGCAGAGAATCTCAACGGCGGAAAATGTTACAGTTATTCCTCACTTGAATTATGCTTTGAGGACCAGCCGGCTAACTTTCCTCCAATATCCGCGCTCACAAAAAAGGCCTGTTGGTGATCGAGCTTACTTTCGATGATGTGAAGTGAATAAATAAACCGGGCAGTGATGTTTCTGTGGAGAATGGGAATCACTCCCATATCGAGACGGCCATACTGCTTTGCTTTGAAAAACCTATCACCCCAGTCAAGCTTGTGAGACTCGCCCCAGTAGTGCTCATAGCGGAGGGAAAACCGAGGTGCAGACATATACAGAAGAGCGGTCGCACCGGCGCTGCTTTGCCAGTCGGTGACTCCGCGCGTACGATCGTATGAGCCCAGCCCTCCCATCGCCACCTGAAGGGTATCAAAAAGCCAGAGTTTTTGCATAGTAACCCCCGTGGCCAGAGAGCCTCCCCCATTATCGCGGACATGATCGCCGGGGATTCGTACAGCCGGTCCGGCAAAGTGGTAATACAGAAACGTATGTCGCATAAACAGGCTCTTATACACCAGAGTACCGTCGAATCCAAACAGGAAGGTCTCACGATTTGTGTCGGTTTGGCGGCTGGTCCAGTCAAGCCACAACGACTGCTCTCCAAATGCACCCTTAAGCCGAAACAGGGCTCCTTCGACCTGCGGACGATAGAAGTATAGCGTGTCGGTGAGAAGTGCTCGCGGATAGGTGCTAAGCATTTTTCGCGGAAAAATACCAAACACAAACTCCGACGGCATCCCGTCGTAATAATAATATGCATATGGGGTTGCCTTATCGAAGCCGAATTCGCTCCCGTATTCCTGCATAACCGTCCCGCCGAAACGGATGTGATGAGCCTGATCGATTGTCAGGCCTGCGGTTGCTCCAAACCTGGCCCCCAGAATAGTCTGTGGTGTTGTTACGGAGTTGAAATACTCCCGGTTATCGGCAACGCCGCTAAATTGCAGACGCCAGTCAAACTCATAAGCCTGTGCCGAAGTGTCCGACGAAGGAGTCTGAGCAGAAACGTTTATGCATAATGCCAGAAAGATGATTATCATTGAGGTTCTTGCCATGTAGCATCCTTGACTGCTTGTGGATGAAGGCGCCCGATATACACTCCATATGGTCTCGGTGCATGAGGCGGCCGATTCAAAAAAACGGTATCTATCGTGTGGAGGAATTCAAACTTGCTCCGAATCGAGGGACTAAGCTCAAGGTTTCTGCTAAGCCTGTAGACATAAAAGAGCGTATCCTGCATCGCCTGCACTCGTTTTTCCAGAAGAGAATAGTGATTGGCCCGGGAGTTCAGATTAAGCGCCCATGTTCGGGGATTATCGGGCATGTGAAAACCCAGTAATGAGGTTTCCTGGTATCGGTTTGCGCAAACAGGTTTTTGAATGGAGGGATACTTTTCGGTTATCGCTTTTGCCACATCCTGCCCGAGCTGGTCCCATCCGCGAGCCTGCTTGGTCATATCTATTCCGGATGGGAGCGGGAGGACGGGAAACAAAATATGAAACAGTATCAGACCAATTAGGAGCGCCGAGAAGCCGATTGATGCGATTATGAAACGGGTTCTTTTGATCGCGTTTTCGGCGCGCATCTTTTCGAAAAACCAGCCAATCGTTACAAAAGCGGCAATGTGAGCGGGCCCCGGCCAGTTGGCCTCGACACGTTTGGCCAGACTGCTGAGAGTAAAAAATGCATATGGTGCCGCATAAAAAGTAAACAAATACATAAGCCTTGGATTGTCCCGTTCATGGCGAATTATTCTTATGCTTGCCATGATAAGGAAGATAAACAGAAACAGGCCAAGCAGCCCCGCCTGTCCTGCCAGATAGTCTCCCAGATAGTCGAAGCGTATCCCGCCTTTACCCCGCAGCCCATGTCCCAGTTGGAAGCCGACAGCTATCCAGTTGTTCTGGGCATTCCATATCAGATTAGGTGAATAGGTCACCAGGCAGGCGAGGAAGGCAATATATGGATGAGGTCGGGTCAAAAATTTCCTTCCCGAGCTGTTTGCTATCAGGTAAACAGCCATCGAGATCAGGAAAAGAGCAAAAGTGTACTTGGATAACAGCCCCAGACCGGCGATCACGCCCAGAAGCAGCCACACCGGGATCGATTGTTGTTTGAAAAGAGCATGATAGCCGGTCAGAAGAGCAGCCGCCCAGAAAAACGCCTGCGGTGCGTCGGGAGTAAGCAGAAAATGGGTCACGCCAAACAGCGCGGTTCCGTTCATCATGATCAGAACGAGTGCAAGTGTAAGCTTATCCCGGCAAAACTGTCGGCAGAAAAGCAGGGTAAGAATCCAGCTGCCCGCACCCAACAGCAGCGGACCGGCGTGCACACCCAGAAGCGTATCACCAAACACCGCTGTTCCAGCCGCTGCTACCCAGGCAACCATAGGCGGGTGATCGAAATATCCCAGGGAAAGAAACCGGGTCCAGTCCCAGTAATAGGCCTCATCCGGAATAAGCGGCATGCGTATGGCCAAGATAAGCCGAAGGATGGCAAATACGGCAAACAGCATCAAGGGCAAAGTGGTGGCCCCGATGCTATCGTTTTGATTTTTTTCCATGACAATTTCCAGCCTGGAAGGAATTAGTACACATAATGAAGTATGTAAATATAACTCTTCCTGGCAGAAATAAACAGACCTCCGTGGAGAAGGTTTTCTCATTTTGTCGGATGACTTACCCTCTATTCATCGGCAAAGTATGGGGGAAGTTCATTTTCATCGTGCATGAAAACCAAAACTAACACATTATTCTGCATAAGCTATGCTTTAATCCGTTTATTATGCGGCATTTATCCGATGAGAGTATGCCGGCATCAGCTGATTGCGATACTGAGTAGGGAGATATCCTAAACACATCCCCGACCGGGAAGCGCCATTTCCCGACGGGTATCATCATCTTATATGAATTTTTTGACTGTATTTACGAAACAATCCCATATTTCTCCAGCAGTATCCTGAGACTCTTGCGGTCGATATCCAGGATCTTGGCGGCATTGGTCAGGTTGTTTGGCGCCTTCTCAAACGCATAGGCTATCATTTCGCGGTCGATCGTCTCTCGCGCTTGACGCAGGCTTGTGTAGGCGGGCTTGCCTTCGAGCTCCAGGTCCAGGTCCTCCCTGGTGATACTTCGGGAGCCGGCCGTTATCACCGCCCGCTGCACCCGGTTTTGTATCTCGCGCACGTTTCCCGGCCAATCGTGCATCATGATGGCTTTTTCGGCATCCCGGGAGAAAACTACTCCCTGATTGTCAAACTCTTCGCTGTACCGGCGCAGGAAAAACCGTGCGAGCAGAAGCGCATCCTCTCCCCTGTCTCGAACCGCCGGTACCGCAACCGGCAGCACATTCAGCCGGTAGTAGAGATCCTTTCTGAACCGTCCTTCCGCGCACGCCTGCTCCAGATCCACATTGGTGGCGGCAACGATTCGCACATCCACACTGATCGGCTTGGTTGATCCTACCCGGATTATCTCCCCCTCCTGAAGCACCCGCAGGAAATGGGACTGCATATCAACGGGAAGTTCGCCTATTTCGTCAAGGAAAAGGGTTCCTCCCGACGCTTCCTCAAAGTAGCCCTTGCGTGAAGATATTGCACCGGTGAAAGCGCCCTTTTCATGACCAAACAGATGACTTTCTATCAGATTAGAGGGGATGGCCCCACAGTTGACTGCCAGAAAAGGGCCATCCTTGCGTTTGCTTTTCTTGTGAACGCTTCGGGCCAGAAGCTCTTTTCCCGTACCGGTTTCTCCGATCAGCAGTATCGGCACATCGGTGGGTGCCCCCTGCCGGATAAGCTTCACGCACTTTTCAAACCGGTTGCTTGCAAAGATCAGATCCTCGAATTTTCTCTCTTCCACCTGCGAACGAAGCTCCTCTATAGTCGCCTCCTGACGTGCAAGAAGCTCGCTTTTGAGCACCAGGGAAGCCATCAGACTGCTCAGAATCTTAAATTTCTCGAGATCGTCTATCGTAAACGGTCGCACCTCGGTTCGGCTGTCCAGGTAGAGATAGACCGCATCATCTCCCAGCCCCGTTGCTCCGATGTCAAGCTTCGAGCAGAGCACCGAACGGATGTCGTTTCGGTTGATCGACTCCTGCGCACTGAGAACCTCATCGGAGATGGTATCGGAGATAAGAAGCGGCTCGTCTTTCTCGTTTACCAGCCGGATTGCGGTCGTACTGAACCGCGCCTGCAGATTCTGCTCGCCCACCGCGCGCATGATAGAATGAGGATGAGCCTTGCCGGATATCAGAAGCGCCCGTTCGCAGCTGAGAACCTGCATGCAAAGTTCCAGGCCCTGCTGCAGAAGGACGTTTATATCCTGCTGCTGTACCATGGATGCGGTCAGCCGCAAGGTTTCGGCCAGAAGCCGTGAGCCATCAGTATCATGCGCGTGTTTCACTGATCGTCCCCTTTTAGATTCCACTCGGTTGTTTCCGGAGGTTTTATCGTAAATTGTTTCTTCATGTAGCGGTTATCGTTTCCTTTTATTTCCACGGTACACATGCCCGCGGATGCCGGTATACCCACACCGGATTCACGTCCGCTGATACGCGAGACTTTGCTGTTAATGACTATGGTGTCAAGAGGCTGAAGTCCCCGGATAATGATCACCCCGATGTCTTCGGCCTGCGAGACGCTTGTTATCGGAAGAGGTCCGTTTCTTACCTGTATGATCGAATCGGCATCCTCCGGCGGTGCCTGCAGAGAAAAAGTACGAAAAGAAGACGCCCGCTCTATTGCACTAAGCTCGGGCAGCTCGCTATTGTTCATGCATCGGATCTGCCGGATGCCAATAATTGCAGTAACTGCCGCCAGAATGACGGCTAAAATGATTGCCGCCCATCGGCCGCGCCGCACAATAGTGTTCCTCTTTTCGCGTATGCCCTTTTTTACATATGCGCAACCATCATCAGAGCGTATCGCCACACCTTTGATCGATTGGGCGAGTTGCTTGGCCAGACTGTGACGCTCGATGGATACGGCCGATACTAAAGCATCGTTAAGCTGCTCGGTGGATGGTCTCTGTTCACGGTCTTTTGCCAGACAGCAAATTGTCAATTCGGCAAGGTGGCCATACCCATGGTCGTTTTCAATCGGCCGCGGTTCTTCATTGAGCACCTTGTAAGAGATGTCGCCCAGCCCGGAGCCATCGTAAGGCAGCCGACCGGTAAATACCCTGTAAAGGATGCATCCCAATGCATACACATCCACCCGCCAGTCAACCTGATCCGGCGAGACCATCGCCTCCGGTGCCATATAACAGAGGGTACCGACCGTTGCGCCGGCCATGGATGAATGATTGCCCGACTCCCGATTCCAGGCAGCCAGGCCGAAATCGGCAAGCTTTATCTGCCCCTGCGAACCCAGCAGGATGTTATTGGGCTTTATGTCCCGGTGAACGATCCCCTTCTCGTGAGCACACTGCAGCCCGTGAGCGATCCGCTCCAGCACATAAAACATAAGCGGTATCGGCGCGCTCTGAGCAAACAGATGCTCCAGAGTGATACCATCCACATACTCCATGACGATATAGTAGCTGCCATGATGATAGGCATAATCGTAGACGGTAACGATTGCATCGTGAGTAAGCGAGGCCATCGCCTGGGCTTCCTGCCTAAACCTGATGATGTCATGACGGTTCTGTGTTCGCTGCGGAGAAAGACTTTTTACCGCGACTATCCTGTTAAGAGAATTTTGTCTGGCCCGATAGACTGTACCAAATGCCCCTCTACCTATCTCGTCAATAATCCTGTATTCCTGGAAAGAAAACGCCATCGAGATTACCTGATTTGGGTTTTTTGGGTACTTTCGGCTGACACCATCTGCTGTCGGGCCTTTTCGAGCCACAAAAGGAAATGTCCGTTATGCGGAGCCAGTGAGACTGCCTTCTCAAAACAAGAAGCTGATGATGCATAATCACCCCGAGCCCACGACAATGCTCCCAGATTAAAATGCGCCATCGCATATTCGGGTTGAATCCGGATCACCCTGCGATAACAGCGCTGAGCCTGACTCAGGTTTCCCCGCTGGTGGTAAATCGCCCCCAGAAGATTATGCGCCTTCAACAGAGTGGAGTCGAGTGACACCGAATGTTCGAGCCGTTTGATCGCTTCCTCAATGCTTTTTTCCCGATGAAAGGCCGCACCCAGATTATAGTGAAATATCGCCAGATTCCTCTGAGCCTTCTCCCCGGCTCCGACCGAAAGAGCACGGTTCATATGATAAATCGGCAAGAACCAGTCCCGCGACTCTCCCAGGCCAAGCTCGGATTTCTGCAACGCCTCCGCACACCAGCTCATAGCCAGCCCGTAGTGAGCACGAAAGCTTCGGGGACGGCTCTCAACGTGCCTGCTGTATATCTGACGGGCTTTCCGGTAGTGTCCTTCCCGAAGCAGCTGATCGGCTTTAGACAGCTCTGTGGAGCTGCAGCCGGGCAGGAGCAGGATGCAAAAGAGAATCAGTATTGTTTCTGAGTATCGCATAAGCAACTTTTTAGTTAACCGAACCGGGACCGCTCGGAGCAAAGCTGTCGAAGCCGTTCGGGCCGTCAGCGGTGATTTTGTCAAACCCAACCTGGTGCGGTTAAACCGCCGCAACCATCTCTCAGGTAGCCTTTGGAAACTCGTCCGCTGTCAAAACCCCATCGGCTTACCGCCTGGCTATTCCGCAACTTCATCTCCATCCGCACTCTCTCCATCCGCACTCTCTCCATCCGCACTCTCTCCCTGCG
>CAYQOU010000035.1:41379-42736 GCA_964419255.1 uncultured Fibrobacterota bacterium
TCTCCATCCGCACTCTCTCCATCCGCACTCTCTCCATCCGCACTCTCTCCCTGCGCAACGGCATCCACACTGTCGGTTTTGGACGCGACCTCCGGCATCTCTCCACATCGGGCGACACTGTCCGGTGTCACCATCTTCAGATAATTTTCATACTGCGCATAATATCCGGCAGAGCCCTTTATCCCGGCTTTCTTCAGAAGATCGCGGGAAACATACTTGTGCAGCGTTTTACCATCCCGCGGACCGGTATAGTGATTGTTTCCTTCCCCCACACAGGCAATAGTGATGTCTCTGATCTCCGGAGAATCTTCCCCGGAGAGTTTGGACATATCGATTCGGATAACCGCATTCCATAGACAGTAGTTTGTTCGCTTATTGCTTGTCACATCAACATTGAAGGGCCGCAGAACATCGTCACTGGTTCCGCTCTTGGCATAATTGGCCATAGGCTCCCGGATGGTCATATGCTGCGGATCGAAGGTTACGTGAGACGCACTGTCGCCGCTAAGATGCATAGCGGTATCCTGCGAATATGGGATATCGTATGCTGACAGACCATCCCACCGATTGGATGTCAAGCGTTTGTGCAGACCCAGATAGGTAGGACGAATGTTATTGACATCGGCGAAAGGATGATACCGGCGGACAGTATCGGCGGCGGTGACCGCAATGGGACGATCATTGAGCATGATATGAGAGACCGCAAGGGACGGATGATCGGCGGGCCGTTCGATCAGGTCGTTATTGTAAAGCATGTTAAACATATGCGCCTGTTCGTACAGAGTCAGCTCCAGCGTCCCCAGACTCACCGAGTAGAGGCTGTCGGATATCGCAACCCGGCGTCCGTATGCGGTCATCGAGTCGATATTCACCCCGATGATTCGCGCCAGCTCCTTATATACCCTCACGCCGGTTACCCGTTTGAGGTTCAGGTCATTTTTCAATCTTCCAAATGCCCCGATACGGTAGAAAAACTGTTTGAGATTAAAGGCAAGCGGATCCTTTGCGGCATTATCACCGAACAGGGTCTTGTTTAGCCGGTAAATCGTCTCGGTTCCCAGTATATTGTTCGATGTCGCAAGGTGATCGAAGACATAATTACAGCCCTCGAAAATAAAGCCGTGATTGGCGACCTTGTAACCCCTTCCGGCAACCGCGCTGTTTTTAAACGTTACCCCGACCGGCTTTCCCCGCACTCTGCGTATGGTGCGTGCCCAGGGCACCGTATCGGGCACCGGTTTGCGGTCGTCCCACTTGTCAAATGGTTTGAACACCCCCATGTCGAAATTGAGGGCGTTTAGAATCGGCTTGGCCGTGGAGGATCCGTTAGGTGTGCGGTTGTGAAGCAGGCTGACCA
>CAYQOU010000036.1:0-42444 GCA_964419255.1 uncultured Fibrobacterota bacterium
AGCCTCTCTGATAGCAGCTTCTGAAATGTAATATACAGCTTCAAGCTTTCTTACCAGGGTTTCAACATGCTGCATAGCCACAGCGGCTACAATGTCAACATCCATCGTCGCCCGAGCGATGCCAAACACTGAGCTGGCAACCGATCCACCTGTTTTTTCGCCATATTGGCAAAACTCTACCTTCACTCATCCAACACAAACGGCACGTGCACTTCCCGCTTCTTCTTCTCTTTCAGATATGCTTCACGGTCGAACCCAAATTCGAGCCCCTCCACATTGAACCTATCGTAATCATCCATTGAGAGCGCCTGCCTGGTTCGTGGCATTTCCCGTATAATCGGAAAGTTAAGATCCGCATCGGAATTATTCATACAATCCTGATTCTACCTAAAATGAGACTTCACCTTTTCGTATAATTTTTCATTCCCAAATCTCTCGAACACGTGCCTGATATCATCCGCATGTATGTCTACATCATTCTCGTAATCAGGAAATCTACATCAACAGTGTGTCTTGATACTTTATGAGCATTAACTGCATATCCACCGATGAGAACACTTTTCACCTTACATTCTTTAAAGATATTGGCCAGGGTATTGAAGACAGACACTAAAGCCTCACCAAGCCCAAAATCCGCTCCACCCCCTCATCCACACTCTCCAGATCACTTTCGATGATAAGCTCCGGATTTTGCGGCTCCTCGTATGCGCTTCCAACACCCGTAAAATCCTTTATCTCCCCACTGATTGCTTTTTTGTACAGGCCTTTGGGATCTCTGCGCTTGCAGACCTCCAGGTCACATTTAACATAGATCTCCTTGAAATCACCTTCCGGAAACATGTTTCGAACCATATCGCGATCCTTTTGGTATGGCGAAATGAAGGTGCATACTACGATATTTCCCTGCTCGTAAAAAAGCTTTGCGATCTCACCCACCCGGCGAATGTTTTCGGAGCGGTCTTCCTCGGAAAACCCCAGATCCCTGCAGACTCCGTGCCGCACATTATCACCGTCCAGAAGCATCACTTTCTTGCCCTCTTCGTACAGGGTACGCACAAGCTTCTTGGCGATGGTGGATTTACCGGAGCCGGAGTAGCCGGTCAGCCAGAATACCCCGGCTTTGTGACCATTTGTTTTCTCCCACTCTTCGCGACTGACCACCGGCCCTTCCCAGACCACGTTGGGTGATTTGTCGGCGAGGGCGGCTTTGGCTCGCGCCCGCGAGCTTAGCTCCTCTATATGCTGCGGTACTCCCCGGATCATTCCCGCTGCTACAGTCAAATTAGTCAACGGATCGATAAGAATGAAAGAACCGGTCGCCTGATTGTTTTTGTAAGTATCAAAATACAGAGGCAAAGAGGTTTTTATCTCGACCCGACCGATCTCGTTTAGACCGAAACTCTCGGTATTTTCACGATGCAGGGTATTGACGTCTATTCTGTAGTTAATCTTGTCGATGAGCGCCTTTACACTGCGGGTGGTGTGCTTGAGTATATAGTGCGTGCTCCGTGATGACACCTTCTCATCCATCCAGCAGATAATCGCCTCGAAACGATTACTTACCTGAGGAAGATTATTTTTCCGCACGATCATATCGCCGCGGCTGATATCGATTTCGTCCTCAAGCTGCAACACGACCGACTGGGATGCAAACGCCTCCTGCAGATTTCCGTCAAATGTTGTTATATCTTTTATCTTTGATGTCTTGCCTGACGGCAGAACGGCGACTTCTTCACCAACCCGTATCGTTCCCGAGTCCACAAATCCGGCATAGCCGCGAAAATCCAGATTCGGCCTGACCACATACTGGACGGGAAAGCGGAAATCCACCAGATTCTTGTCGGCAGTCACATGAACGTTTTCCAGAAAATGCAGCAGCGTCTCCCCCCCATACCATGGTGTATTGGGACTGCGGGTAACAACATTATCACCCTTGAGCGCGGAGACAGGAATGAAGGTGATGTCGTGGATATCCAGCTTTTCGGCAAATGCTGAATAATCGGCGACTATCTTATTATAAGCATCCTCTGAATAATCAACCAGATCCATCTTGTTTACGGCTACAATCAAATGTGGTATTTGCAGAAGAGAAACCAGAAAGCCATGACGCTTGGATTGAGTAAGTACCCCTTTTCTGGCGTCGATCAGAATAATTGCAAGCTCCGAGCTTGACGCACCGGTAACCATGTTTCTGGTATACTGTTCGTGTCCAGGCGTATCGGCGATGATAAACTTACGCTTTTCCGTGGAAAAATACCGATAGGCGACATCGATCGTAATACCCTGCTCACGTTCGGCGGCCAGACCGTCCAGAAGAAGCGCCAGATCCACTTCCTGCTGCCCTCGTTTTTGTGATGTCTTGGCAATCGATGCATACTGGTCTTCAAAAATGCAGTTTGTTTCGTAAAGAAGTCTTCCAATGAGCGTCGACTTCCCGTCATCGACACTGCCGGTGGTCGTAAATCGGAGTAGTGATTTTTCCTGCATAAGCTTTAGAAATACCCTTCTTTTTTCTTCTGTTCCATTGATGAATCGCTGGTAAGATCGATAATCCTGTTCTCGCGCTCGGAGCGTTTTGCAGCAACCACCTCATCGATGATATCATCGATTGTTTGAGCCGACGACTTTACTGCTCCGGTACAGGGGATGCATCCTAAACTCCGGAACCGGCAGTCCATTTCCTGTATCTCTTCGTCTTTAACAGGACTTTTTCCTTCAGGATCGACGGTGTCGTATGAGTACAGCGGAATGATTATACCGTTTCGCTCGATAACCTTACATTTCCTTGCAAAATAGAGCGGAACTATCGGAATCCGCTCCACCTTTATGTAATTCCAGACATCAACCTCGGTCCAGTTACTCAGCGGAAACACACGCACCGATTCACCCGGATTTATTCTGGCATTGTATAACTTCCATAGTTCCGGACGCTGGTTTTTAGGATCCCACTGCCCGAATTCATCCCGCAAAGAAAACACCCGCTCCTTGGCACGGGATTTCTCCTCATCGCGACGGGCGCCACCGAATGCGGCATCAAACCCATGCTTTTTTAAGCCGTCAAGTAATGCCTGTGTTTTCAGATACCCACAACACTTGTCGTTTCCCAACCAGAAAGGATGTGATCTCTTTTCGATCCACTCCTCATTGCGCTCCACGATCAGCCGGGCACCGATTTGCTTGGCGTAGTTGTCCCGAAACTCATACATTTCAGGGAACTTGTAGCTGGTGTCTATGTGCATTAAAGGAAACGGGAACTTGCCCGGATAGAAGGCCTTCTGAGCAAGTCTCAGCATTACCGACGAATCTTTTCCCACCGAGTAGAGCATCACAGGATTCTTAAATTCGGCAACAACCTCCCGCATGATATGGATGGATTCAGACTCAAGCTGCTTCAGATGCGACAACGTGTAAGACGCCATAGTAACCTTTCGTTTATTCTATATACAGATACATCAGTCGAATGCATCAATATTGTTTAAACTCTTTATTCACGATTCATGCTTTTAATAGGGTTCGTATCAACAGAAATACGTTACCTGCGAGAAAATGGTTTGTGGCTTTTTCATTTGTTCAGATTGCCGGTGTTTTCCGTCTGATACTGGAGAACACATACATGGTCGATTGCACGGTTTTTCTGTCACCTCGCGTTTATGGCCACACCCATACAGCCTCTTCCTCGAGCACCTTTTTGAAACGATCGGATGGATGATTGCGGATTTCCTCTTCGGTAAACACCATGCAATCAACCGGCACCGGTAGAGATGTCGTGTCATAGGCCATTGAGCGGGATTCAAACGGCATTTCCGTTGATCTGAGGATTATGACAACATCGAGGTCGCTGCCAAATCCGCAATCCCCCCGGGCGTAGGAGCCAATACAACCGATGCGTACAATGTCTGGCTGAGCAATATGATATGCCCAATTTTTAAAGGCGCTCAAAACAGCCTGACGATCAGGCCATTTTTTCACTGACGAATTCAATGATTTCACCGGCATATTTTATCGCCTCATCGCTTTGCAAGATACCGAAATGCTCAAACGGTGCACCTTCCGGATAACTATCAGGATACCTCAGCGGGATATAAGAATTATCAAGAACTTTTGCTTTATCAACTAAAGTGGATGGTATATCAACATCAGGCAATTCTTTTAATAATTTGGCTATTACATGCCCCCAGGCTTCCTGTCCGAAATGTAGATGTAGCGCTTTTACAGCCTTTTCGGCGGATTGCTGTGCGGCAAAACAGGCCCATTCATGGCGACCGGCAGCTTTACTATCCTGCGCCTGCTCAAAATCACGCCTGGCCTGGCTCAACCAATCTTGTGAACGATTACCCAATGCTTTTCCCCTCTATAGTTTGATTCAGATGTCTATTACCAGGCAGTTATTCGAGGCAGTCACTCTGCAGATTGTGGAAGGATACCACCCTCAAAATCCGGATTTTGTTTCACAATCTCTTTAAACAACTCCCTGTTTTTACCAATAATATTTTCGATATCATTGGCTTTGGGAAATGGGAGCGGTTTCTCAGACGATGATGATTCGGAAAGCGCGATGCGAAACTTTCTGGATTGATGCCAGAAACGGGCGGTTTGTGACAACCACATGAGTTTCTGCTCACCGCTGAGACGGTGAAAATTGGTATGCCCATCGAAATCGGCACTGGAAAGATTTCTGAGCTTCGCCCTGAATTCCGTATCACTCATTATAAACGCTCACTCTTGTGCATCAATTCCAACAGATGCTCCAGATCGAAGCGATCTTTCAAACGCAAAGGCTTGATCTTCTGCTTCATGGCAATCAGTCTTTCTCGGGAGACCACGTTGATTATATCCTCGCCGATACTGACCTGGTGAGCATCCTCGGCAAGAAGATCATAGGAGTGTTCTTCCGTCAGAAAGACATCCACCTGCCGGTAAGGATTATCGCTGTCGACGAACGTAAAAACAAGGGCATTTTTCTCCTCTATCATCGCCTGCACCTTTTCGGAATCGAGGAGGACCTCGGGTGGGAGAGGAACCCGGGGATGCAAATGCAGCGCTTTCATCACGTCCAGAAATCTTTGCATGTTTTCCCGCTGCATATCCACCGACAGGTCCAGATCGAGAGTCATTCTCTCGACCCCGTGGAGCACCACTGCAACCCCTCCGCAGACGACATACTTAACATCTGCCTTATTCAGCGCCGCAAGTATTTCAAGCAGATGGTTGTTTGCGTACGGTGTCTGTACCTGTTCTTTTTTATCAGCCATATCCATGTTTCTATATGTCTAGACGCCAGATTTCATGCGCCGTAGATGACCCGTCCACTTTGAAGGAGATGCCAGGCAGCATTGCGGGTATCAACCGCCTCAAGCTCCTTGGGAGTAAACACCATCATCTGTACGGCCACCCCTTTGAGCGCCTCGTAGATATCACGAAAATCTTCCAATCGCTCCATAGAGTGACGACCGGTCTCCTGTACAATCAGAAGATCGATATTGTTGGAGGATTCGCTGGATTCTACGCTGCCGTCAGCCAGAACCGCCTTTAACACCCCGTTTCGCTGGAAAATGGGATGCAGAAGCTCGCGGATAACCTGATCGGATACCCGCTCAGAGTTCTTACCGATGAGACTGGCCGCCGCCGAGGGTACAAACTCGCTCACACAACGGGTGTCCTGATTGTCTGCATCGGCAAGCCTGCTGTCACTCCCCTCATCCAGTCCATGGTACTCCTTGAACCATTGCACGAATTGAGGGATTCCTTCCTTTATCGGCGTGGATGGAACAAAACCCAGCTTCTCACGAGCATACTCGGTATCGGCATAGGTCACCTTGACATCCCCCGGCTGCATGGGAAGAAAGTTCTTCTCGGCCTTATCACCCAGACACTCCTCAACGATTTCAATCATCTCGAGAAGATTTTCGGTGCGGTGATTCCCCAGGTTAAACACCTCGCAGGGCTTGAGATGGGGCTTGTCGATAGATGCAACCACCCCCTTCACGATATCATCGATGTAGGTGAAACTGCGCTTCATGTCACCACGATTGAACACATCGATCGGCTTTTTGTTCAAGATACTGTCGGTAAAAAGCCATAACGCCATATCGGGCCGCCCCCAGGGGCCGTAGACGGTGAAAAACCGCAACCCGACGGTCTGAAAACCGTACAGATGCGTATAGCAGTGCGCCATCAGCTCGTTTGACTTCTTGGTGGCGGCATATAGGCTGACCGGTGTATCTACCCGATCCTGCTCACTGAACGGAACTTTCTGGTTTCCTCCATAGACGCTTGAGGATGACGCATACACCAGACGCGGAATTCCGTTGTGGCGACAGGCCTCCAGAATGTTTATAAAACCCACGATGTTGCTGTCGATGTAGCTGTGCGGATTGATCAGACTGTATCGCACACCAGCCTGAGCAGCCAGATTGACTACCACATCGAAGGTATGATCGGCAAAAAGCTCGTTTACCGCATCGCTGTTTTGTAAGTCGCCCCGTACGCAGGTGAACCTGGCGTATTCTTCCAACCGCCGATTACGCGCCTCTTTTATACCCACCGGGTAATAATCGTTGAAGTTATCGAATCCGACAACCGTATCGCCACGCTCCAGAAGATGCATGGCCACATGCATACCAATAAAACCGGCAGTTCCCGTCACCAGTACATTCATTTTTATCCCCTATGAAGCAAAACTGCTTTAAACTGTTATCATTTTCCAAAAAAGAAGCAAATCACGTTCCCACCGTGACCCGGCTATCACTCCTCCAGCCCTGTCTTCGACTGACTGGCCACTTCCCTTTTCAACTCATTTATCTCATCCTGCAAAAGATCAAACTCGTGAAGGCGACGGTTGAGATAGTCACGGGTTATACGCAGCTTCTCCCTAACCCCCTCCGGCGTCAGAATATACTGCCACCGCACTCTGTCGGGGTGATTCTTAAGCTTACGGGCCTTTATCACCCCCTTACGGGTTAGCCCCGACATCACATAATTGAGTTTCCCCAAACTGATCCCCAGACGCCTGGCCAGAGAGCGTTGTGTCTGAGTCGGGTTAAGCTCCAGCTCTTTTATAACCTTATATTCTATCATTTGATTACAGTGCAGATACAGGATACGATGTCTTTGACAGGTATGAATTCAGATAGTAAATGTGAACAGCTGAATTGAGTGGCTCTGATTAGATGATTCTCACACTCTCTTAGGATTAAAGAACCGGGCAGAATACCCTTCCAAAGATTTCCCAGGAGTGCCAAATTCCCTGTGCACCAGGTAATGCGAATTACCGCAAAAAAATTGCTCGATTGAAAGCAGCGTAAAAAAGTACTGGAAAAACACGCCGGTTTTCACCGTGTTTTTCACACCTCAAAACGCACCTTTCCCCTGTAGGCGGCACCAGAGGGGAGCGCAGAAAGTGGATTGGAATGTTTGTTCACCTGTTGAACAAAAATAATACAGTGGTTAAACAAAGAGTGCACGTAAAAAGAAATAAGAAGCCTGATTCATTTTTTCTTGAAGAAAAACAACTCCCGTTTTATCCCTTCGATATACCGCTGATCCTCTTCCGTCTTATCAGAAGAATTCAGCGCATGTGAAAACACGATAAGCAGTGTCGTCAGGAAAAAAAGGCCGAAGGCAAGGACCAGAGGGTATATCGTCTTCTCTTTGAACTGCTTGCTGACATATACAGGATCGATGATCCTGAACGCTTCCTTTGCCACAACCATCTGTTTTTCCATCTCGTTTGCCACCAACTCCTGAACCTTTGCCCGAAGAAGCGGATCGGTTACACCGATGAGCTGAGTTTCCAGATGAGCTCGATTTTCCTTGGCTTCCTGCTGCACTGATTTTTTGATATAGGAATCCAGGTGAGTCAGATAGGAGTTGAGAACGGTATAGGCGAAAACAGAATCACTGTTAGAGATTTTTATGCTCATCGTATTATTCTTGTTGATTTCTTTCTCCAGAAATTCACTCTTCAGATAACCGGCTGCTTTCAGAGGCTCGGGCGGGATAAAATCCGGCACCCAGGACTGCGTGGCAGTATCCCAGAATTCTGCATATATGAGAGGCAGAAGCTCATTTTTTTCGATCATCTCGGCGTTGAATTTCCTGCTGTCCAGCACCAGGTCGACATTCTCCAGACTCGCATTCCCCCCCAGGTTGAGCTGACTGGCAACCATACCTCCAAACATACCCAATTCCGAGAGGTTTGGTGAGCCTTGAGATTCGGATTCCCGCGGTGCAATAAGAGCCTCGGCCACAAAGCTTGGGCCTTTTATGAGTGCGGCGACATAACCGCCGAAAAGGCCAACAAACATGACGGCCAACAACACCCACTTATTCTTCACCAGCACATAAAAGTATTCCAGAAGGTTAATCTCATCCGGATCATGAGCAGGTTGAATGGATGCGGGCGGCGGAGCGGATGACTTTTGAGCAAACGAAGCGGTATCGATATCAGAGGCGTTATTCATAGCGCTTAATCAATCCTTAAATGTGACATATAATCAGTGGCCAATTGCCGGCAGTCATTGGTAGATGTCGGCAAACAGGGCCAAAGGCGGCAATTTTTTGAATCTTGCAATATACACCCGGTAGTATTTGAGGTGCAAATTCTGCGACGGTAAAAGATCTCTAATTATTTTTTTCCAACAACTGCTATAGCCATGTATTAATTTATCATTTGATTACACCAGTATACATCATGTATTATCATTTATTGTATAGTTTTCTTTCTTGTCTTTTTCACCTTTTCAGGAGAGTGCCCTATTTCCTCCGAACTCCTTACTCTCATCACGACTCCATTAGCCGGAGATAATCCATTTGGAGAAAATATCAAATTCGACACCGATTTCGAAACGGTTAAGAATGAAATCGGAAAGCTGACCAATACCGACTGGGAAGCCATCGAATCGTCATCGGTTCGTATCCTCAAAGAGAAATCCAAAGATATTCGCGTACTGGCGTTTCTCAGTCTTGTATACCTGCGGGATGAGAAATGGGAATCTTTTACCGATATCTTTGATGGTTTAGCCAAGCTTGCCGAAGAAAACTACGACAATCTGTTTCCCGACCGTCCCCGCGCCAGACAGATGGCTTTCAAATGGCTTTCCGAGCAGCGTTTCAGTGACACGCTTGCCGAGAAAAAACCAACGGAGTCTGAATACGAGCATATTGTCCGTCTTATTGATGCCCTGACACGGCTGAAAAAGATTTTGGAGGAACAATTTCCGGAGAGTTCCCCCTTTCCGTCACGTCTTTTGAGCGAGGCCCAAAAATGGGAGCGCACCTCAAAGCCCAAACCGGCTGAGCCGGCTCCCGCCGCTACAGCTCAGGCACAGCCCGCTGCTTCAACAAATTCCGCAGGTGCTGCCCCCGGTGCAACCGCTGCTTCCGTTGTCGGCGATCCGATGGATACTCCCAAGCAGGCGCAGGCGGTTGCCAAGAAGATAGCACAGTTTCTCATAGATCAGGAACCGCACAAACCGATGGGCTACCGCATGCTTCGGTCTGCACGATGGGATATACTGGAAAAAGCTCCCCCTGCCGAGGGAGGAAAGACTCAACTGGCGGGACCGGTGGCTGAGCAACGAAATTACATTCAGAATCTTGTATCCAACGCAGACTGGAAGACTGCTCTATCTGCGGCAGAGAAGGCTTTTCAGACCGCCGCCAACCATTTCTGGCTCGACCTTCAACGCATCAGCGCAACAGCAGCAAAAAACCTGGGCGCATCACATTCGGCGGTACATGAGGCGATCTGCACTGAGACCGCCCTTTTACTTACACGTATTCCCGAGCTCAGCGACATGGCGTTCACCGACGGCTCCGGATTTTGTGACCCGGCAACTAAAGACTGGATCAATGATGAAGCCCTGCCCCTTCTCGCTTCAGGTGATGCTTCATCCACCGCAGCTTCCGGATCGGAGTCTCTGGAAAAAGAACGAACAGAGATGAATGCACTGATTGCAGCGGGCAAGATCGAACAGGCTCTGGAGATGTTGCAGCAGGCAATCCGCAACAGTGGGGTACGCCGTGACAATTTCCAGCGCACGTTATTTATCTCGAAACTACTGTTCACCGGCAAACGTCCGGATATAGCCGTATCGGTGCTGGAATCACTGGATGAGATGATAGACAGGCATCACCTCGATGAGTGGGATCCATCCCTTGCAGTCGAGGCCTGGTCACTTCTGGTGCAGGCCTGCAAGGCGGCACAGGTGGGAAAACCTCAGCCGATTCAGCAGTCTTTGCACCAAAAACAACTGTCGGTATTAGAACGAATTAGTCGCATAGATCCGAAAAGCGCGTTTAAAATATCTCTATAACTAAGCAGAAAGGCGGTTTCCTATGGGTACCAGTTTCCAAAATGAAATACCACCAGCCCGTATCAACCTTAAACTCGATGTGGGCAAAGGTGATGCAAAAAAGAAGATTGAACTTCCCCTCAAGATGCTTGTGATGGGAGATTTTTCTTCCAAAAAACACGACGATCGTGTGGTTGAGCGTGAGAAGATTTCGATCAACAAGAATAATTTCACGCAGGTGATGGAAAGCATGGACCTGAATCTCAAGTACAGTGTCGATAACAAGCTCACCGGTGAGGGGGCTATTCCGGTCGATCTGAAGATCAAAAACATGAATTCTTTCAAGCCGGAAAACATCGCCAAGGACGTACCTGCACTCAGTCGCCTTCTTGCAGCACGCAATCTTATTCGCGATCTGAAATCCAATCTGCTGGACAACCGCGAATTCAGAAAACGTCTCGAAGAGATCATCCAGAATCCGGAAGCCGCACAGAATCTTCAGGAGGAGCTGAAAAAAATTGTGCCGGAAGAAGCAGAGAAAGAAGCCGACGGCGAAGAAAAGTCCGAATAGTGCACGTTTAGCAAACTATAACTCTTGTAATCATTAAAGGAGACATATATTATGGCTGAAGATGCAAAACAAGCCGAAGCGGGAGCTGAAGCCGAAGCTCAGGGGCTTGAATATATCTACCAGACAATGGATCTTAATGTACCCGATAAGGCAGTGGACGTTACAAATTTCAAAAACCAGGAATCGCTGGCTGAGAGTGAAGCCAACGAACGTATCGGTGCCGCGCTTGCCTTTTTTGTAGACAGTGTTTTGCAGTCGGGACAGACAGTCGAGAAGATCGACAAAGTCGTTCTTGATTTCCATATCTCCGAGATAGATAAGAAAATCTCAGCACAGCTGGACGAAATCATTCATCATCCGGATTTCCAGAAGATGGAAAGCGCCTGGAGGAGTCTGAAGTTTCTGGTCGATCGTACAGATTTTAAAAAGAACGTAAAAATCGACCTTCTGGATGTGGGCAAAGAAGAGCTGTCGGAGGATTTCGAAGACGCTCCCGAAACCATTCAGTCCGGCCTGTATAAACATGTGTATACGGATGAATACGACACTCCCGGTGGCGAGCCGTATTCCACCATGATTTCGAACTATGAGTTTGACAGTGGGCCGGAGGATGTCGGTCTGCTGCAGGAGATATCGAAGGTTGCCGCATCCTGTCACTGCCCGTTTCTGGGATCTGCCACCCCGAAATTTTTCCACAAAGACAGCGTCCATGATCTTCCCAAGATCGAAGACCTGCATAATTACATGGAACGCACCGAGTTTCTCCGCTGGAATGCTTTCAGGGAGACGGAAGATTCACGCTATGTCGGCCTGACGCTTCCGCGCTTTTCGCTACGCCTTCCCTACGGCCCGGAGACTAACCCGGTGAAAGAATTCAACTATGAAGAAAATGTTACTGGTGCGGATCATGATAAATATCTGTGGGGCAACTGTTCGTTTGCATTTGCCGCTAACATGGTACGCTCCTTTGTGGACAATGGATGGTGCGTCCAGATCCGTGGCCCTGAGTCGGGTGGTAAGGTGGAGGACCTGCCGGTTCACTTCTATGATGTCGGAAAAGGGACGCAGATGAAGATCCCCACCGAGATTCTCATTCCCGAAACACGTGAATTTGAGTTTGCTCAGGAAGGTTTCATCCCGCTGTCTTTTTATAAGAACAGAGACTATGCCTGTTTCTTCTCTGCCAATTCCGCTCAGAAGCCGACCGAATACGATGATCCGGTGATCACTGCCAACATGCGGATCAATTCTCGTCTGCCGTATATCTTCCTGGTGTCGCGTATCGCGCATTACCTGAAAGTTATACAACGCGAGAACATCGGCTCCACAAAGAGTAAAGTCGTGCTTCAGGACGAGCTTAACACATGGATCACCGGCCTTGTCACCGAGATGAATGATCCGGGACCGGAACTTATCGCCACTCATCCGCTGAAAGCCGCTGAAGTGTCGGTAAACGAAATTCTTGATAACCCCGGTTTCTTCTCGGTTTCTCTTGCCGTGATGCCGCATTTCCAGATTGAGGGTATCGATATCAACCTTTCTCTGGTATCTCAGATGCCGAAGGGTAAATAACTTCTAAAAAAAATGAAAAAAAATGCAGGTATGTGACGACCGTCACATACCTGCGCAAAACAATGACATATATTAATGGTGCAATTAACAAATCACCTTCTCCATGTGCTCATCCTAACAAAAGGAGTGATGTATGCCAATACCAGCGTATATGTGGATCAAAGACGAAACCGGAGCAGACATTCAGGGTTCTGTTGATGTCGCCGGACGCGAAGGAAGCATCGAGGTACTAGAATTTCACCACGAAGTTCGCATCCCGACCGACCCGGACACTGGAAAACTGACCGGTACCAGAAAACACGAAGCTTTGTCTTTTGTCAAGGCTTACGACGCGTCGTCGCCTTATCTGTATAAGGCAGTGTGTGAAGGACAGACATTCAGCGAAGTTGAGCTGAAATGGTTTCGAATCGACGAGACAGGCACCGAGACCGAATACTTCAACCATAAGCTTGAAGGTGTGAAGGTGTGTTCGGTCAAACCGATTATGCACAATGTCAAGGCAAAAGAATTCGAACGTTTTGTCCATATGGAAGAGGTCAGCATACGGTACCAGAAGATTATCTGGACCTATCTCGACGGCAACTTACAGGCAAGCGACGCCTGGAAAGAAAACCGGTAAATTTTTCTTTCATGTATTGGCGGGGGGCTTTTTTCAGCCCCCCTTCCTTTTCGCGCGAATTGAATATCTCACCTGAATCCGCGCGATTGTCTCCTAAACGGGAATTGAGCGACTCTTCCGCTCGGTAACGCTCAATTTAGATTTAAGTCTCTGACGGAATTTTTCCACTTCATATTTGTAAATTAAGACATCCGGCCGCACACATGGTTTGGACCTGTGTCCATTCACCGAAAAGAGGTAGCACATGTATTTACGCGCGATTGTCTGCTGTTGTATGTTTTTGTACATGTTAACCGTATCTTGTGGAAACCACTCCACAGTCTCGCAAACTGACGGAACAATAGAAATTTTCGTCTTTTTACACCAGCCGGATGGGTTAGCCAAAACCGCGCTTCCCGCATCATGCCACACTATCAGCTGGAATAAACTGGTAATAGAAATAACAGCTTCTGATATTGATACAATCTACGATACAATATCCCTGAGCGAAACCAATGTAGACACTGCCATTGGAATACCACCCGGAGACGACCGTAAAATAACGGTGTGGACGGAAGATGATTCGAATCGACTGATTCACCGGCCCGAGGTGTATATGACTGATGTTGATCCGGGCCAGAGGGTATCGGCCGCATTTGAGCTCTACCCTGCAGCAGGCTCTATCTATATTCAGCTTGCAAGAATACCCTCCGATATCGATTCGGTGTTTGCCGTGTTCAAATGGGAAGATGACAGTGCTTATGTTGCCCGGAGCCGCAAAGGCATGTTGTTTCTAACGATTGATTATGTCCCCGATAATGTCGAGGGTGATCTTTTGCTATGGGCGACAGATGCTTCCGGGGTCATGCGATATGCCGATACTCTTTCCATTCACTTCCATGCCCATGCAAACAGTTCCTATGAGGCACAATTTACCACAGCGGCCGGCAGTAGCATCAACCTTGATATCCGGTATGACATCCCCGGTATCACTGTTATCACCGGAGCTATCGATGCTCAAAGCCCGGGCAATGAAACCGGCCCTCTCCTGATAACTGAGATTATGTATTCAGGAGACAATGATTCGGACTACATC
The DNA here is from genome assembly GCA_964419255.1 of uncultured Fibrobacterota bacterium. Classification (GTDB taxonomy): domain Bacteria; phylum Fibrobacterota; class Chitinivibrionia; order Chitinivibrionales; family CAYFVL01; genus CAZPHU01. The sequence continues at coordinate 14,133 of CAYQOU010000036.1, forward strand.
GAATTCCGGAATTCCTCAGCCACAGATTTTCAGACAGACATACTGATCCTGGAAATACAGGGAACCAGCAGCTCGACATCCAAAAGATTAGAGCTTGCCGATTTCACGCTTCCGGCAGGTCAATTTTATGTGATATCACATTGTGGGAGCGAATTTATACCGAGTGACACGTGCATACCAGGCATGTCACTACCCAAAAGCGGCGGGCGTACAATCGTAATAAAAGATGCCGAAGGAAACACCCATGATTATGTCTCATACACGATGAACGATCAGGGGTGGCCACAGAATATCAACTACACCTCTGTTGTTTTTGAACCTGAGGGATCGGATGTCGAGGAAAACAATTATGGCTCTAACTGGGAGTACGCACAATCGATAATCGAGGGTACAAGCCACAAGGGTACACCTGGAGCCGGTGGCAGATAACTTTTCTCACAGCGTCAGCCTGACAGGGGATAACAACCGAAAAACGGGTATCTGTTCAGAATAGTGTCATAGTGGTTTTTCTCTCGGATGATGAGCTGAAGTGCTTTTCTGAACAGATACTTCTGGCTGGATTATGTCATTTCGGTTGTCATTTTCCGTTCCCGGTACACCGAATATGATCTTTAGTCATCAGCTCCATTTAAACGATCGCTCATTACCCGTGACATATTTACTATTTTTTCCATAATTGTGGTAACTGCCCCGGCAGTTTCATCGTAATCACAAACCACTAAAGCGGTTCTGAGCTGATAGATCGCGCAAGCTAAAACATTGTAATTTGACATGAAGAAAATCGGAAGCACCTCTCGTCTGGATTTCCTTTCTCCTCTTTCGGTTATTCCCGGTCTGGGTCCAAAGAGAATTTCCGCATTGCGAGAGACGGGGGTTTGCAGTCTGGGAGATATACTGTACTATTTTCCCCGTCGTTACGAGGATCGATCTGTGATTACCCCGGCAGCAGATGCTGGAAAGTATCTGGGAAAAAACTGCTGCATTATTGGAGAAATAACTCGTACCCGAATAGAAAAAGGCAGACGTCCCCGTCTCCGAATACAGGTAACCGACCAATCCGGAAGCATAGAAGCTGTGTGGTTCCAAAGAGTCGCCTATTTCAGGAATTATTTGAAGAGCGGCATGCGAATCTTATTGACCGGTAAAATTTCCCGATATGGAAGTATACAGATTGTGCATCCCAAGGTAGAAAGTCTGGGCTCAAAGAAACTTCCGGACGTTACTTTTCAACCAGTATACCCTCTTACGACCATGATGAGAGATGTAAATCTCCAACAGAAAACGCTATCTTCCGCCGTCGGGTGGGTGTTTAAGAATCTTCGTCAGTATCCACATATTCTACCCGAGTCCATCGAGAAAAAGAAGCGGTTTCCTCAGCTGTCGGAATGCCTCAGACAGTTGCATTTCCCCGAGCAGCTTCATAAGGATAGAGCTTATAGAGACAGAATCATATATGAGGAGCTTTACCAGCTAGCCCTTTCGCTGAGATGGAGCAAACGAAAGTTTGCTCTTCCCGGCCGATGCATCTCTCCCGGCAACCTGCCGGACAGGCTTCGGGCGAGCCTGCCTTTTTCGCTGACCGGAGGACAGCAGCAGGCAATTTCCACTCTGCTGAAGGAGGTTGAGAGCCCCAAAAGGATGCACAGACTTTTGCAAGGTGATGTCGGGTGCGGGAAAACGGTCGTTGCGTTATTTGCGGCTCTCGGGTCTTTAAATGAGGGTTATCAGGTCGCCTGGTTGACTCCAACCGAAATTCTCGCTCGCCAGACGCACAACACGGTAAGTAAGCTGTTATCACCTCTCGGGATAAGTGTCGATTTACTGATTGGCAGTACTCCAGCCGAAACAAAGCGTGCGATAAGGACACGCCTGCGGACCGGAGGGCCGGGCTTTGTAATCGGTACTCATGCACTCATACAATCTTCAATGAGCTTTAAAAGACTGGGAATTATCATAATTGATGAGCAACATCGCTTTGGGGCCGAGCAGCGATTACGTCTTCAGGAGCAGGATCCCAGCGCAGATTTTCTTCTCATGTCAGCGACTCCTATACCTCAAACCCTTGCTCAGACCCTTTACGGAGATCTTGAAATCACCACCATAGACGACCTTCCAGCCGGAAGAAAACCGGTGAAGACCTACCTGGTACCTAATCATAAAAAAGAGGATATGTACTCATTCCTTCACCGTGAAATCATTCAAAAAGAAGGACAGGTATTTTACATCGTACCCCGCATTGGTAGCGATGATGAAGAAGAGCTGAATCAGCCGCTGCAAACGGTTGGAGATGTACAGACAGTCTACAAACAGCTTCAGAAAACCATTCTTTCAGATGTGCCCACCGGTTGTATCCACGGGCGCCAAACAACTCAGGTGCAGGAAGAGACGATGCAACGATTCGTCCAAAAAGAGTACAAGCTTCTGATCGCAACCACCATAGTTGAGGTGGGTGTAGACATTCCGGATGCCACCGCAATCATTATCGAAAATGCCGAGCGATTCGGCCTCAGCCAGCTGCACCAGTTGCGAGGACGTGTAGGTCGCAATCAAAAGGAGTCTTTTTGTTTTCTCCTAACCAATCCAGCGGAAAGTGGTGATTCCGAAGTGAGAATGAAGAAGTTTTGCGGCTCCCATGACGGGTTTCAAATAGCAGAGCTTGATCTTTCTCTCCGCGGCCCGGGTGAAGTAGATGGGTTTCGGCAAAGTGGATGGGATGATCTGAAAATGGCCGATATCATCCGGGATGCCCACATATTTAAAGAGATCCAAAAGGAGCTGGACCTTCTCCTCACCAGATAATTTCCCACCTAAACTAAGTCAACAGAGCCGGAGAATCAAGGATTAAAGATCACGGAATTAAGACGCAAGAACAAATAACAGGAAAAAAAGGTGTACTTCCTCCACCGTACCCCGTGCCGCTTCAGCGAGTCCGGATATTGTAGACGATTATCTGGCAATGGAATCTAATACCTGTTGCTGAAAACTATTTTCTCAATCTAAAGAAAGTTAATGCAAAAAATCTGGAAAAGATTATCTTTCTTTGTATTCGGATCTATTTTTCAGCGCCTGGATTTTGCTGCAGACTGATTTCCCTCTCTTACATATAGCCATTTTCAGATTTCGGTTAAATATGCTCAAGAAGCAGCTGGGTTATTGGTATTTTTATGACCAACTTTTTTTAAAATTGCCAAATATCTTAAACAAAATTATATGTCTTCAATCTATTTAGATATTATATTATGGTCGCGTCACCGGCACCGTTTTTAAAGGTAGAGGTGTAAAGTTATGATTGCCTGTGTGTTTGTTTATTGCTTGTATGTATTCTGTTCACTGCTGCTTCTGTGTTATGGTATGCAGTGTTATGTGTTAACGTACCTTTTTGTGCGAAGCAGAAAGCAACGTAGAGCCTGGCATTTTACCAGGATGGCTTATTTCAACGACAAACACACTGATAACGAGTATCCTACAGTTGTTACACAGCTTCCCATGTATAACGAAAAAACGGTTGCCACTCGCATCATAGAAGCCGCAGCCGCAATGGATTACCCGGCGAGTAAGCACGAAATACAGGTCCTGGACGACAGCACCGATGAGACGGTTGGATATGTGGATGCTGCCGTAAGTCGTCTTAAAGCCAAGGGGGTGCGGATCTCGGTTATTCGACGATCCGACCGGACCGGCTTTAAAGCGGGTGCTTTGCAAAACGGCCTGAAATACACGACAGCTGATTTTGTAGTCATTTTTGATGCCGATTTCGTACCAAATCCCGATTTTCTAAAAAAATCTATTCCGTTTTTTCTGGATCGTCCGAGCCTGGGTCTTGTGCAGGGGCGCTGGACTCACCTCAATCGGGAAGCATCTCTGATCACCCGCGGGCAGGCGATGGGCATAGATGGCCATTTTATGGTCGAGCAGGCTGCCAGGAGCTGGAACAACCTCTTCATGAACTTTAACGGGACTGCCGGAATCTTTCGCCGCACTGCTATCGAAACTAGCGGAGGGTGGCAGCACGACACGCTTACCGAAGATATGGATCTTTCATATCGCATGCAATTAGCCAATTGGGAGACGGAATACGTTCCGGATCTGGTTGTGCCCGCAGAGATTCCAGAAGACATAAATGCTTTTAAAAATCAACAATTCAGGTGGGCAAAAGGCTCGATACAGACTGCCATAAAGATAATTCCACTTCTTCTCCAGAAAAAAATTCCTGCATTCAAATTCATTCAGGCGGTTTTGCATTTGACCCATTACGTCGTACATCCGCTCATGCTCATGATGGCGATCTTAACCATGCCGGTTCTACATTTTATAAAAATAAATTTGCCTCTGCCTCTTTTTGCCTCCATTGTGCTAGCAATGATAATCGCCTCCAGCGGCCCCTCCACTATGTATCTTGTATCGCAGCACTTCTTGGGGATGTCCAAGAGGAAAACGCTTCTGCTGATTCCGGCATTAATGCTGATAGGAACGGGATTGGCCGTTAATAACGGAAAGGCTGTTTTGGAGGCTATCCTACGCAAACATTCACCTTTTCACCGAACACCCAAAAGGGGACAGAACAATGGCAGATCATACAAGCCGATAAAAGACATCACGTGTGTCATCGAGGTACTTCTCGGATTGTATTGTATGGCAAGTCTCTACATGTTTATGGGGTATACAAATTTTGTAGTGAGCCCGTTTCTGATGCTTTATGCTTCCGGCTTCCTTTTCGTCGGATTCCTGTCTTTCATACACTTTCGACATCCGAATCTGATTGACAGGCCCCTAAACATGATAATGCAAAACACCTCACGCCCTAAACCGCGGATTTCCTGACATCTTTAACCTGAATTGTTTGAATCGCAGCAACAAGCGTCGTCCTATTCAGGTTACAAATTTTCCGGATCAGCCGAGTCACAGAAGACCGGTGCAAGCTCTTCCACAATACCCCACAGTACTTTATCAGTGGAATAGTACCCGTTATTTATTCGTCTGATGAGTGCCGCAAGATAGCGTTCCCTTGCTTTTTCATCGCGCCAGAGGAAACGTCCCTTCCGAACAGCAGGATTTTCTCTGTTAGGTTCCATTCGAACTCTTCCTTGATGGTGATTTAAAATGCATCCATGCTTATACAAGTATCGACAGGATGAAAGTGATGCTTTAGAATAATGGAAAAAAATTGAGACAAAAATGTAAATGTACCTTTGTGGAAAGCGGACTTTTATGATAGAATGCAAAGTGAATGGGTTTATGATGCCGGTGCCGCGGGTTGCTTTTACCCGATTATCGAAAAGTATATAAACGTATGGTTCAATACGCCTTAGATGATGTTACCGACGATATGATTCTGGCAGAATCGATTTTTTTGCCCTCGGGTGAGCTTTTGCTTGCCGCGGGCTATCGCCTCAAGAGCCGGTATCGTCAGCGGCTAAAACAGCTCGGCTATAACACAGTTGCAATAGAGGTCAAAGGTACGGAGAAAATACAGCCGGAGCAGATCATCAGCGATCATCTCCAACGCGAGCTGACACACGCTGTTAATGTGTCCTCACAGACAATGCTGGAGATTATTCGAATCCGAAAAGACGGTACACAAACGATTCAACAGATAATACGGGAAAACAAACAGCGTCTAAACAGCTTTCTGCACAAATCCGGTCTTCTCCAGCACATCGAAACCCTTATCGATCAGGTGCTCAGTCAACCGTCAGTTGTTCTGAACATGATAAAATTACAGGAAAATCAGCAATCTCTTTTCACCCATGCAATCGCGGTAACCATAACCGCCCTGTGTCTGGGACGGGTTTTTCGCTTCTCGCGGGATGAGATGAAACAGCTTGCCGTGGGGGCCATGAACTATGACCTGGGTCTGGTGGCCATTCCTGCAGAGATACTGAAGAAAAATGGCGCGTTTACTCCCGAGGAATTCGAAATCTACAAGAGACATACCGTTTACGGGTATCTGATGCTTTCGCAAAATCCCGCAATCGCCGCCACCAGCGCCGCCATTGCCCTTCAACATCATGAAAACCAGGATGGGAAAGGGTTTCCCCGTGGTCTCAAAGGTGAAAATCTCCTGCCGGAAAAAGATTTTTTGCGAAAAAACATCATACATAGATTTGCAGAAATCGTAACCGTTGCAGATGAATACAACATGATGACAACCGGGCGGATGTGCCAGAAGGTTCATGCAAAAGATGCCATTAAGGTGTTAGTTGAAAAATCGGGTAAGGTTTTCAACCGGGAAATCGTAAAACGTCTGGTCTCGATCGTCCCGATTTTCCCGGTTGGAAGCAGAATCAGAGTGAGTAAAAGCAATGATCCACGCCAGGTGGGTTTAATAGGTGTCGTGGCAAAGGATAACCCCGGAAACCTCGAGAGACCACAAATCATTCTCTATGAGGATCAGAAAAGAAAACGCTTAACACCTCTACTCATAGACCTGCGTATGACACCCGAGATTCACATAGAGCTTATTTCATGATTTTTTTGACGACTATATCTCCATATTCATGACCTGACGGACCTCACTGAGAGTTTTCTGAGCAACATCCCGCGCCTTTTCTATTCCTTTGCGTAACCTGCCCAGAATATATCCCTTATCGGCTTCCAGTTTTTTTCTTCTTTGCCGCAGTGGTCGAAGATACTCGTTTAACGCTTCTGTCAGGGTGCCTTTGAGCACTTTGCCTCCACCATCGCCTATTTCTTCGGCGATGCTACCGGGTTCTTTTCCTGTTGCAAGAGAAATCAGAAGAAGAAGGTTGGAAACTTCCGGACGACTGACAGGATCAAAGGTGATATGCCTGTCAGAATCGGTTTTGGCTCTCTTGATCAGCTGGGCCGTTTCATCTTCAGATGCGCAGAGCATGACGGCATTGTTTCTGCTTTTGCTCATCTTCTGTGAACCATCAAGACCCAAAATAAGCGGCGCCTTACTCAGAAGAGGCTGTGGTTCAGGGAAAACCGGGTGTTTGCCGCCAAATCGGTCATTAAATCTCCTGGCTATAGTTCGGGTCAGCTCCAAGTGTGGTAGCTGATCCTTACCTACAGGAACAACGGTTGCCTTACAGAACAAAATATCCGCAGCCTGATGAACGGGATAAGTATACATGCCCGCATTAATACTCTTCTGACCCGACGCCTGGATCTCCTCTTTTACCGTCGGATTGCGATCCAGTTCAGCGTTTGTCACTAGCGTCAAAAACGGCAGAAGCAGCTGATTGAGTTCGGGAACGTGGCTGTGAGGAAAGATACATGTCCTGTCGATATCCGGATTCAGTCCTGCCGCAATGTAATCTATCGTTAGCTGAATCACATTATCTGAGATATTTTCGAACGTATCTCTGTCGGTCAGAACCTGGTAGTCAGCAATTACGATAAAGGTTTCGACACCCAGCTCCTGCAGACGAACACGATTCTGCAGAGAGCCGAACAGATGACCGATGTGCAGTCGCCCGGTCGGACGGTCACCTGTTAACACTCGGTATTTCCGGGGACTCTTCTGGAGATCCGCCTCGAGCCGATTACTTCTTTCCACTGTCGCTTCGAATGTACCGTAATCAATGCTATCTAATCCTGCCATAGATATAAACCTTTCTTAATCAGTTGAGCCGACAGATACGCCGCCACGGATGTTTTGAGGCCTGAGTTGAGCGGCTCTGAGCAGATAAACCGTGTATTGCCTCGAGAAAAGAAGGGCTGCAAGCATTTCGCGCATGCCCTGCCAAGATTTTTCAAGATCGCCGATGCACTTATGCCATAGGCTTGGGCGACTCACCGCCATAGAATCGCTCCATTCAGGTTAGAACATGATGGATCGGAATCTGCCATCAAAAACTACAAAATGGCATCGGAAAAAAGTTACACCGAATCCGGCTGAGCCGAAGATTCAAGATTCCAGGATCAATCAGAAGTTAACACACATTACGAATAGTACGACAAAAGGCGCGCTTCCCCCACTCCCGTTTTGCTTCAGCGGGAAAACGGGTGCCGATACCATCTAAACACCTGAAACCGACGGGTGAAGAACAACCCGTGGGGGGCTGTCAAAAAACTTTCGTGCATGAGAGATTATCTGTTTTAGGGAAGAGGCATTCTGTATACCGGAAAAAAACTGGTGCCCGTAGAAAAAGTTTCGCGCAAAGTATGCGGAAAACTGTTTGATTCGTCCCACGGCTTTTGTTTCCGGGAAATCTTCCTGAACATATGAGCAGTAGCGTTCCCACACCTCTGCGTAATCGACATTAAGATTCGAGCCGCTAAATTCCGTGAAAATCCATGGCTTTACAACAGCCATTCTACCGATCATTATCCCTTTTATTTTGCCGAAATATTTCGCATGCTTCTGCAGGACATCGGGAGAGCCTATATCGCCACTTGCGATAACCGGTACGCGCACCTGATTGGCGATCCATGGCAGGTACCGCCAACGAGCAAGACGTTTGAACTTTTCTTTGAAAAAGCGGGGATGAACGATAATCGCATCGATTCCTTCGTCCTCCAAAAGACGCATTCGTTCCGAAAACGATTGCTGCCAGTCTTGCGGATCGCCTCCGAGTCGACACTTTGCCGTCAGTATTCCGGACCAGGCTTTGCGCACGCGTCTTACGACTTGCTGCAGACGGGGCGTATCCACAAAAAGCATTGCTCCAGCCTGCTGTTTCCTGATCTCTGGGGCCGGACATGCCAGGTTCAGATCGAGTGCCGCCGGATTGAGTGCAGCCACTCGCTCGATAACCGACTCAATGTTTTCTGTTCCTTTCAATAGCAGCTGGTACGCTACTTTGCCCTCCTGTTTTCTGCGTCTGGTAAATGGCGTCTGGCCGCATTTTTCATTAAGCAGAGCCGTACCCGAAAGCATCTCTGTATACAACGCCCCGTATCCTCCGAAATCTGCGACGAGTCTTCGAAAAGCCGAATGAGTCAGCCCAGCCATCGGAGCAAGAAAAAGAGGCGGCGTAAATTTTGTATTTTGAACATGTAAGGATACGCTACTATAATCACATACCATAAATGAGGATTTTCCAGAAGACATTTTTGAAAAGAATGCCTGCAATGAGGTACAGAATTGCCCCCGCCAGCCCCGTACACGCATAAACTCCCGTCGCATCGGGCGGTACAAAACTTTGGGAGTCGTGATTTAAACGAAAGCTGACAACCCGCGACAACCACCAGTCAGAGACAAGATATGTTCCCAATGGAAAGCATACACTTATGATCGCCCAACCGAACGCAAGAAAAGCAGGCAACTCCCACAAACGATTGGCGATGATCACATTGAGTAAAGCCATTGTGCACATCATGAACACCAGCGGCCGTATCGCCTCCTGTGTCCTTCTTGCACTTAAATCGCTAACCTTTGCATGTCGAATGAATCGATCGATTTGTGAGGCTTTGAAACTGCTGCTGCGATTATGGCGGAGCAACTCGCTGCGCAATTGCGATGAAAGTTCGGCCAGCTCATCGATCCAGAATGGAAATCGAATTTTTTCGCCCCCCGCCGAGAGCACCCCGTAGCCAAAAATACCTAAATTCCTGAAATAAAAGCGGGTAACAGAGGCAAATGGTATGATAATTGTTTTATTTGGCGAGTTTCTGGTGATAGTGTCTTCTTTGAGGATAAACGCTGTTTCTCTAAATTCTCTGTAGAAAGACAACGCTATGATCCCCAGAAGTACCACAGTAAAGGAAAGGAAAAACGTAACCCTGATAAGCGGCCCAATCGGAAAATAGAACATCAGATGCGCCGCAACAGGCAACATCCATATAAACAGGCCAAATATTATGCCGGCAACGATAATGTAACTATCCGGTTTACGGAGGAATGTATGGTAGCGATAGATTTTTTCCATTAATCATGCAGCCCTTTTTAAAAAGATAGTTGGGTGTATGTTACAGGAGCAAGTAGAAAAAATCCGCCGAACGCGAATTTTTGTCTGAATAGATGATTATACTACCCCTGCAGACATGTTTAAAGCCCGATTTCCATTGCATTTGATATTTGCTTGCATGTATTTTAAGAAGGTTTTTCTTAAACCAATTCCCGGACAACCAGAACAAGGAAAACTATGGCTTTACGCAGCATGACCGGCTTCGGTCAGGCGGAATCAGTTACTCAGATCGGTACCTTCCATGCAGAAATACGAAGTGTAAACAATCGTTTCCTGGATATTCAGCTGCGTACTCCACGTGCATTTTCTCCGCTGGAAGCCCTGATCAAAAAAACCATAACAGAAAATGTAGCCAGAGGCAGTATCACCTTGTATGTGAATTGGGAGCGTGAAAGTACGGAAGATACTTTTTCGTGGGACAAAGGTGCCGTCAAACAATATGTACGTGTATTGAAGGAAATACAACAGGATCAGAAACTTGGTGGTCACATTACTATCGATCAGATTCTCAGTTTCAGCGATATCATAACGGTAGAATCTGCTACATATACCGATGAATTTCTCTGGGATCAGTTTTCACCTGTGTTATGCAAGGCTCTCCAAAACTTCGAACAAACCCGTGTAACCGAGGCCCAATACATCAAAAAAGATTTGAAACAGCGCCTCGACAGTATCGACAGGATTCGCCTGCAGATTGCTGAAGCTGCCCCTGCCCGCCTCGAGCGATATACATCCGAGTTGCGCGAAAAGATAGGAAAAATTGCCGGGGGTGTAATTGATGAGCAGCGCCTGGCAACCGAAATTGCGATTATGGCAGACAGGCTGGACATATCCGAGGAAACAACAAGACTCGGTGCGCACGTGGAGACGTTCGGCCATCTTTTCGAAGCAACCGAATCCGTCGGTAAGCGAATGGGATTTTTCCTTCAGGAGATGCACCGGGAAGCAAACACGATCGGATCGAAGGCAAACGATGCACAAATCAGCCACCTTTCGGTGGACCTGAAAGAAAATATCGAAAAAATCCGCGAACAGATTCAGAACATAGAGTAAATACAAATAAACCGCTCCTCAAAGGAGGTAGGATCATGGAAAGAGAAATGTATGAACTGGAGCTTGAGAAGCTTGAAAAACGTGGTATCAGCCGGTACAAGGCAGTGCTGATGGCCTCGCAGGAAGCCCGGTTTATTAACGATCAGGTTCGCCTGGATATCATTAAAGCTACCGATAAACCCACGACCATGGCCCTGCAACGTCTGTACGAGGGGCGCGTTGTGGAAGATAGTGATATTCAGGCCGAATAGTGTATGGCCGACTCTCTGCATCTTCTTTTAGGTGTCAGTGGGGGTATCGCCGCCTATAAGGTTCCTCAGCTGATCAGACTGCTTTCCAAAGCGGACGTTATCACAAGAGTGGTTCTCACCAGAGCCGCTCAACCGCTTGTGGGATTGGAGGCAATCAGAACGGTCTCCGGCCAGCCGGTTTTTACCGATGATGCTCAGCCGCGTTATGACATGGATCACATCCGACTCTCACAGTGGGCTGATGCTTTTTTGGTGTGCCCCGCGACTGCTAATACCATCGCTAAGCTTGCCGCGGGAATCGGCGATAATCTTTTGACCACACTCGCCCTCTCATGCGAGGGACCTCTTCTGGTGGCGCCCGCCATGAATACCTCGATGTGGAATAAACCGGTCACCCGGCAGAACCTTTCCCGTCTTTCGGCCAACGGGGGCCGGATTTTACCGGTAGGAAGTGGCGAGCTGGCTTGCGGAACAAGCGGAAGTGGGCGACTGCTTGCCCTCGAAGATATTGTCGGGTACGTTCTGGGAGCTTTCCAACCGCAAGTACTCCAGGGCAAGAAGGTACTGATCTCCTCCGGTCCCACGCTCGAGGCTATCGATCCGGTTCGTGTGCTGACAAACCGTTCTTCCGGTAAGATGGGATGCTCCCTGGCCCGTGCGGCCTTAAATATGGGAGCCGAAGTAACAGTGATTTCCGGCCCGACCAACACCCGGCTTCCCGAACCGGCCCGCTGCATCTATGTCGAGAGTACTGAGCAGATGCGTTGCGCTTTAAATGAGGAGTTTGACTCATCCGATATATGCATCATGGCTGCGGCGGTAAGCGATTACAGGAGCGAAAAAAGGGCGGACCGAAAGCTCTCCAGGGAAGAAAATCGGCAGTTATCTCTGAACCTGGTTGCTAATCCCGATATTGCCGCAGAGCTTGGAAACCGCAAGGGCAATCGTGTTTTAATCGGCTTTGCCCTCGAAACGGAAGGTGGCCTGGAGCGTGCCTATGAAAAAATGATTCGGAAAAACTGTGATATGATTGTATACAATCGAGTCGGCGAATCTCTGGGAACAGAAACAACCTGCGCAACAATGATTCTACCTGATAACAGGAAAGAAACAATCGAAACCACCGACAAGCTTCATGCCTCCTATCGGATTCTCAGACAGACCGCTCACCTGATTGCCCGATAGCGTTCTTTTTTATCAGGCAAACTCAGGATAATACCTGCGAAGGCTGAAACATATGCAGACTCAAGTGGAAAAATGTTAGATTCTATGTTCGGCATCTGCTCTCCTTATCTCGCACTGAGGCGGAAAAGGAGCAGGCAATCCCGTTTTTTCAGGGTATTTTTGTTTCTGAGTTTTAGTTTTCCACCCAAGTTGGCAGGCTAGATTTCCTTGGCTTATCCTTGATTTTGCGGTCTTGCCGGACTTAGGTTATATAGTGGTGTAGCATTTTTTTGAATCCCTGAGAGAAACTTGCCCGATGAATTCTAATGGGTTTTGTTTCTCGACTTGTTAAATTTACCTCGTTCTAAAGATCTAATATGTTGAATTCTTCATCCCGAAAACTTTTGACCAGCTATTTGAAGCAGCAGGAAGAGCTTGGGTGTGAATCTTTAGTTCTTTCTTCCATGGAATTGCTCTCCTTTGAGCAGGTATACGGGGAGGCCCTTCAAACAGGCAGAGGACGCGCCGAAGCTAATGCTTCACCTGCACCCAAATCCCCTGCGGTACAGACAGAGACCTATGAAGAGAAACGTGCTGCACTCAAGCAGTTGTACTTTGGACTTCAGGAGTGTCGAAAGTGTGGTCTCTCCAGGATTCGCAGGAAAATGGTTTTCGGCGCGGGGAATGCTGCGGCCTCGCTCATGATCATAGGGGAGGCGCCCGGGGAGGATGAAGACAGACAAGGCCTGCCTTTTGTTGGCCTTGCAGGTCAGCTTCTTACGAAAATGCTTGGAGCCATTGACCTGGATCGTCAAAAAGATACATTTATTACAAACATTTTGAAATGCCGCCCCCCGGGAAACCGAAATCCGGAAGACTCAGAGATTCTGTCCTGCCGGCCGATTGTGGAACAACAAATTGAAATCATTTCTCCCAAGGCAATTTTATTGCTTGGACGCATCGCAGCTCATGAGCTTCTGAAAACAAAGGAAAGTATTGCCCGGCTTCGTACACAAATACATACTTATAAGGATATACCGACAGTGGTAACCTACCATCCGGCCGCACTTCTTCGCAATCAGCAATACAAAAAACCGGCCTGGGAAAACCTTCAGAAATTACAAAAGATACTTAGAGATATGGGAGTTTATGAGAACCGCACAGAGTAAGGATACAGCACTCACCGCGAAGGTACCGCCGCAGGCCCTCGATGTGGAAAGGGCAGTACTGGGCTCTATGCTTATAGACACCGATGCCTTTGATACTGCCATGGAATCTCTGGTGGAAGAGTGTTTCTACGCAACGGCTCATCGATATATCTTTCGCACAATAGTCGAGATGCAGCAGAACAATATCCCGGTCGATATAATAACGCTTGCAGAGGAGCTTCGTAAGCGCAACTGGCTGGAGGCGATTGGCTCGGAAGCCTATCTCAGTGAACTGGTTGAAAATGTCGCAACCGCGGCAAACATCGCCTATCACATAAAGATCCTGGAAAGCAAACATACTCTCCGCCGGCTGATAACTATCTCATCGAGCATAACCACCGATTGTTTCAATCCTGAAGCAGATGCGAAGACAGTTCTGGATAAGGCTGAATCGACCATTTTTAAGATAGCTGAAGCGAGGATTACCAACGGATTCGAATCGCTGCGCAAGCTTCTTCCCCGCACCTTCGAAGATATAGAGCGAATCAATCGTGAAGGAGGCATGTCCGGTGTACAGACCGGCTTCCATAAACTCGATGAGATGACAACGGGACTCCACCCCGGTGATCTGGTCATTATCGCCGGCCGTCCGGGTATGGGTAAGACCTCATTTTGTCTTTCCATGGCACTGAACACCGCGGTCAAGGCGGACAAAAAAACACCGACTGCACTTTTTTCTCTCGAAATGAGTAAAGCCCAGCTTGTGCAGCGTATGCTTTGCGCCGAAGCGCAGGTCGAGATGCATAGATTACGAAGCGGGAAACTCGCCAAACGGGAGCTTAATGTGCTGGGGGTTGCAGCCGGCCCCTTGTTTGAGGCGCCGATTTTTATCGACGATACACCGGGTATCAATGTTTTGGAAATTCGTGCGAAGGCTCGTCGTCTGAAGGCTCGCGAGGGGTTGGGATTAATTATCATCGATTATCTCCAGCTGATGGGATCGGTCGAAAGAGGAGAGAGCCGACAGCAGGAAATTTCTCAGACCAGCCGCTCTCTCAAAGAGTTGGCCAAAGAGCTGGATGTTCCAATTATCGCGCTTTCACAGCTCTCCCGAGCCGTAGAGCAGAGGGGGGGCGATAAGCGACCACAACTCTCAGATTTACGAGAATCAGGAGCTATCGAGCAGGATGCCGACCTGGTACTTTTCGTGTTCCGTGAATTCAGGTATAAACCCGAAGATGAGAGTCTGAAAAATATTGCGGAAATCATTATCGGTAAACAGCGAAACGGTCCGGTGGGAGCCATTAAAGTATCATTCGTTCCCGAATTCGCCAACTTCAGGAATCTGGATAGCAGCCATCTCGATGAAGAAGAAGGATTTTAATGCTTACACCAGTAGACATTATGCGAAAAACAGGCCAGCTTGGTTTTAGTACGGCATTCGCATTGTCGATCTTTTTCCGCAATGTGACCTATCTTTCGAAACTGGTTCTCAGCACATTCAGCCGCCTGCATCTTGCCGTGAAGAATTTTAATCTTTCGATCGAGCAGATGTATATCATCGGCCTGGAATCGATTCCACTGGTGGCAATCACCTCGATATTTGTCGGCGGCGAAACGGTTATTCAGGCCATGTACCAGTTCAGTGGTATTGTTCCCTTGCGATATCTTGGAATGGTGGTAAGCAAATCGATGGTCACCGAACTCTGTCCGGTAATAACGAGTCTGGTAGTTTCAAACAGGATATCTACCGCGATAGCAGCAGAGATCGGGTCAATGAAAACCAGTGAGCAGCTTGATGCAATGGTTACGCTCAATCTGGATCCGATTCGCTACCTGATCGTTCCCAAAACACTGGGGGCCATCATTATGCTTCCTGTCTTATCAATCTTTTCGCTGATAATCGCGTATATAGGTTCTATCATAACCGCTCTTTTGTTTGTTGATATTACCATGCATGTGTATTTGCAGGGCCTTCGCCTTTTTTTCAACCCTTTTGACGTATATGTGGGAATATTAAAAACGGGGGTATTTGGCGCCATTATAGCACTGACAGGATCACATTTTGGTTTTCAGGCTCGCAAGGGGGCTCAAGGGGTCGGTGAGGCAACGACTAAAGCGGTGATGGTAGCGGCGATGCTGATACTTGTTTTTGACTTTATCATTGCGTTTCTTGCGCTGTAAAAACGTCAGCCCGTTTCTTCGTAAGAGTAGAGTACCCCTGTTTGTCCGCCCCTCCCTGCTGCACTCATGTCCTGACGGGCAGGCGGGAGGCAGACTTAACGGTTTACAGACAGGTAGAAAGTTGGCTAATGGGGACATAGTGCACACTAACAAAGTAGTATCAGGACAGCCAATGCGACTTCTTTTTCTTTTTTATGCATGAGGACTATCGAAGATGGCCGATAAGCAGCCGATACTCAAAATCGAACACCTGAGAAAGCACTACGGCGGCAGAGTGGTGCTGGATGATATCAACCTGGAGGTATACCGCGGTGAAATACTGTGTATTATCGGCCAGTCGGGATGCGGTAAAAGTCAGCTCATGCGGCACATAATCGGGCTGATCATACCGGACGGGGGAAGGATTATCCTTGACGGGGAGGTGATTTCCACACCGAGACTGAAACAAAAAGAGTTCGATCAGTATCGCAAACGATTTGGTATGCTATTCCAGGGAGCCGCTTTGTTTGACTCCATGACCGTTGGTGAAAACATCGCATTTCCTTTAAGGGAACACACCGAACTGTCGGACGAGGAGATAAAAAGCCTCGTCGCAGAAAGCCTTGAAATGGTAGGGTTGACCGGCCTGGAATCAAACATGCCCGCGGAGTTTTCAGGCGGTATGCGAAGTCGTTTGGGCCTGGCCCGCGCTATCGCCCTCAAGCCGGAGATCATGCTTTATGACGAGCCCACATCTGCTCTCGACCCGATTATGACAGATAAGATAAACGATCTGATTCTGGATTTACGAAAAAAGCTGAACATGACCTCCATTGTAGTCACCCATGATATGTCCTCAGCATATAAAATCGCCGACCGCATTGCTATGATATACGAAAACAAGATTATTTTCCAGGGAACCCCCGCAGAAATTCGCGCCTCGCGCAACCCCTATATTCAACAATTTATCCGTGGACAGCGAAAACTGCACTATGCCGTCGAACAGCAGGCAACCTACGATCGCCAATTCGACCTTTCACAGCTAAAGAAAAAAAGTATGGGAGGCAGTGGAGGGGCCAATTGAGAGTTTAAAAAATGCCAGGTTTCTTTTTTTTTGCCGATGATAGCCGATATTTATCTTTTCTCAATTTTTGCATTTAAAAAATTGCTTCCATTGATACACTTCTTCTGAAGTCTGCAGCTATCGCCATTCAGGTGTGCAAATTTTCCGGGTATTTTTTAATTTTGATGTTCAGCCTGAAGGAAAATATATTCACTTTAAGCCCGGGTTTTAACGTGATCATTTCAGGCTAATTCAGGCTGTCATACATTGAGGTCTTTTTATGAGAAAACTGGTAGTCGTCATATCCTTATTTGTTTTGTCTTTCGATGCTTTAGGTTCCGATGTTGCCGTCGACCTGAATATTGCACCGAGGAGACAGTGGACAAACAGTAACGGATACTGCGGAAGCTGTTGTATTCAGATGACAGCACTCTACTATGGAAATTACGTCTCACAGGATAAAGTGAGAAAATGTGTCGGCGATAATGAAATTCTGTTTGGTCGAAATTTGGAAGAGGCTCTTGACTCCTTAAGATTGACGCGCATTACCTGGGAGAATCATTCCGGCGCCGTGCAGGACTATGCTGTTTGGAAAAAACAGATGCTCCATAATGGCCACCCGGTTATATATGCCTGTCGACAGAAGGGTTCAGAATACATCTACGACCATATCATCGTTGCCACAGGTTTGCATGCTCAAGATGTCAAGCTGTACAATTCTAATGACATGCTATCTTACAATGAATGCTTTGAGACAAGAACTATTGAAAAAGATTTCGGCACACTGTTGAAATCTTCCACACAATGGAATCTCCATCCGACATACCACCTGGCCTCAGCCGTTACCGGTATCAGAGATGATAATGGAGAATGCCTCCCGGTCAGCGTAGAGATAGACAGATGGGACGAACCAAATGTATCGCTCAACCGTAGTCCGGCCCTGCTCAATGCAGCTATTTCAATCCGCTCACTCGAGGCCGGAAAAACCTACCAGCTACTCAGATACGATGATCATCGGAATGTGCCGACCAGTCATTTTGCCGAATCACAACCGAGCGAATATGCAGTTTTTACAGCCGCCGACTCGACGCATATGGTAGCGGATTCTTTCATGTCGGATAGCGAGGTTTTTTACCGTTGTATTCCCTACACACGCCCATTTCTGTCATCTGATAACGGACAGCATGTTTCAAAAGATAGTTTTGACCACACGGCTTCGTCAGCGGGGCCGGCTTTCGCCTCTGGTATGCAGGCAATAATTTTCTCAGAAGGTTTTTCGCCGGCCCGATTATTTATCTTTACCATCAATGGTCGAATGGTTCGTTCCTTTAGCAAGGAGCAAACTAATGGTAAACACATTTTTACAGTGAATGGACTCCCCGCGGGCATGTATTTCGCACGTATTGAGGGAGATAAGAAAACAAAAAACCACCATCTGCTGTTCATGATCAGGTGATTGTCATGATGACGATTTCTTTGCCCGGCATTTTTTTCCTGGCATATACATTAGCAAACCTGCTTTCAGTCAAATAACGTATGTGTATCCTAAGTTGAAAGAAAAGTACAACCACTTATGCCAAAAAAATCGAAGACTGCGTATGTGTGCACCGAGTGTGGCCAGGACTATCCGAAATGGCAGGGACGCTGTAATGTATGTGAGCAGTGGCATACCATTTCCGAATTCAAGACAGGAGCGAATAAACAGTCCCGCCCCAAACCGGCTCTGGCAGGTAAAAAGGTGAATTGCCGCACTCTTTCCGAATGTTCTCCCAGGGAAATTACCCGTACGATAACCGGGATGGCAGAGTTTGACCGTGTATTGGGAGGAGGTCTTGTGCCCGGCGCAACCATTCTCCTGGGAGGAAGCCCGGGGATAGGAAAATCCACCCTGTTGCTTCAATTACTGGCCACCATGGCAGGGCAGGGAAAGACGGTACTTTATGTATCGGGTGAAGAGTCCCAGGAGCAGATATCCTTGCGCGCGCATCGCCTTGGCTTACACGCGGCACCAATGCATCTTCTGACTGAAACATCCGTGGAATCCATTATACATTATCTTGAGATCAATGGCTCCGATACCATAGTCATTGATTCGGTGCAGACCATATTCTCGGAGGATCTTGAAAGCGCCCCCGGATCGGTTTCGCAGGTGCGAGAATGTGCTGCACAGCTTTTAAGATATGCAAAGGGAAACGACACCACGACTTTTCTGGTTGGCCATGTTACCAAAGAGGGTGCTATCGCTGGACCTCGCGTGCTTGAGCATATGGTAGATACGGTCCTTTACTTCGAAGGTGATGGTAACTACCAGTATCGGATAATAAGAGCTGTTAAAAATCGCTTCGGGCCGTCAAATGAGATTGCCATGCTTTCCATGAGCAACACCGGACTCTCTCCCGTCCGAAATCCTTCCGAACTGTTTATCATGAATAGAAATGAGCCTCAGGCCGGAACCTCTTTTGTTCCTGTGCTGGAGGGTACTCGCCCTCTTATTGTTGAACTTCAAGCGCTGGTGAACCAGACACATTTCGGCATACCTCAACGCGTTGCCTCCGGCATAAATCCGAAAAAATTGTCTCTATTGCTTGCAGTTTTGGAGCGCTGGGGTGGGATTGCACTCGGGGATTATGATATTTTTTTCAATATCACCGGCGGATTGAAAATTGCCGAACCGGCCACCGATCTCGGTATTGCGGCTGCAGTGATCAGCTCCTTTCGTAATCAGCCGATCCGCAATGAAGTAGCCCTGGTTGGTGAGCTGGGGCTGGGGGGAGAGGTCAGGCCGGTACACAATACGGCTGTGCGCCTTAAAGAACTGGCGGCAATGGGTTTTACTGAATGTATAACTGCACCAGTTCCCGTAGTGAATAAAAGAGCGGAAAACCCGGGAATAAAAATACTGCCCTGCAAACACATCAGAGAGGTACAAGAGCTGCTTTTTTAGATAAAACGAACGCCGTTGCCGGTCGTCTGAAATCGCTGGGTCGATTAAACTCTAGCGCAGTGAAATTGAAAAGTCGCATTCACGGTTAATTGTCGTACCGATTTCCTCAATAGCTTGCGCACCCATGAATATTTTCCCATTTACGATTACAGCCGGCAAAGCAGTGATTCCATATCGGTGTGTTTCAGACAGGCAGAGATTCGCCCTCTTTTTCATTTTCTTCATACCCATTTCTTTAAAAAAACCATTTGCCTCACATACACTCTTTTGAGCATATGATTCAATGGATTCTCTTATTGAATAACGATTGCTTTTTTTTGCAGGTGGCAAAGTCAGAAGCATCTCATGCATTTTGTCGAAAATCCCGCGCTCATGTGCAACATATGCTGCGTATATTTTTTCTCTGAGATACGGTTTTTTATATAAAGGACGTGGTTTACGTACATAGAAGATGGAATCGGCTGGATAAAGAGAGATAATAGAATCGAGCGAATGGAGCAGCGGTAAGGTGTAACGGCATTCGTAATCAAAATATGCAGTGACCACTACAGGAGCATCTGACTCACCCCTGACAGGAAAATCAGCATATGCAGGACAAATATTTTCCGGTGTATATATGATATACTCTGTGTGGGCACCAAGAATCCGTCCGCACCAGAATGCAGCTATAAATGTGATGGCGCCTGACAGCAGTACGATAACTTTCCTGAAAAGTCTCATTTCCCGCTACTGAACACACCGGTGATAACAGGAGTGTTCCGTCAGAGAATCACTACTCGCGCTAATCTCGCTGAGGGCATCGCAGTCCTCGCGTTTCATATAAACCGGATCTTCACATACCTGCTGATCGTTAATCTCGCAGCATCCCTGACATTCACACGAACAGCCCGTAAACGAAAAAAGAAACCAAAAATTGATACCTAAAAATAAGATCCATCTCATCCGTTGGTTGCCTCTCTGGAAAGTAGTGTCCGAACAGCCTTTTCATATCCCCGGTAACATAATGCCCCTTTCACCGCAAAGCCATTGATGATTACTACCGGAGTGGATGTGATTGAGGCCTTTTTCACTTCTCTATGTATTGTGCCCAGCAGGGTTTTGGTGGTTTGATTGTAAAGATCATGTTCAAAGGAATCCAGGTGTAGCCCCAAGCTGTCTGCGATGCGAAAAACCGTGCTTAGCGCGAGCCCCTCGAGGTCGATCTCTTGCCCATTATGTACAGACTGCTGATGGAAAAGAGCATTTTTCATGGCCATGCCTTTTCCCTGATTGCCGGCAGCTATAAAAGCTCGGGCATACACACCGGAAGGACCGGAGAGCATACCGTATGGTAGAAAAACGTGTGATACCGAATCGAAGGTATCCTGAAGCCTTTGCAGAGGCTTTTGAACATCTCGGCAATGTTTACAGGTAAAGCTTGAAATTTCAACGATTTTGACTGCTGCTGGGCCATGTTCAGGATTCATTGTCTTTACCATCTCTTCTACGCGCGAGATGGGATGAAGGACTGCCGAGACGGTCTTTTTTTGTGGAAACAAAAGTGCCCCCGAAACGGTTGATATAACGATTGATATAATACCTGCAATCACTATGACTACGGGGGAGGTTTTGCTTTTTAAGTAGTGTTGGCACATGGCAGAAACTCAGCACCTCAGTTTTTTCGCTCTTTTTTACATGCTTTTGAATCGTAGTACAATTCGACACGATCACGGCCGTTTTCTTTGGCACAATAGAGCGCCTTATCGGCTCTCTGAATCAGAGCCTCCTGATTTTTTGCGTGAATGCCATATACCGCGATACCAAAACTCATCGTAATGGAAATTTCCTGGCCCTGGGGAGTCTGAAAAGCCATGCCGCCGATAAGAGTTCGAATGCGATTTACCGTTTCTAGCGCAGTTGCCTGGTCTGTTTTTTCGAGTACCAGGGCAAATTCTTCCCCGCCATAACGTGCGGCGACATCGATGTTTTCCCTGATGGAATTTTGGAGCTTGGCCGAGACAGCCTTAAGCACCGTATCACCAAACCTGTGCCCCCATGTGTCGTTTACTTTCTTAAAATGATCGATATCACATATCACCAGCGATAACGGCTCTTTATATCTAATGTTACGGGTAATTGCCTCCTTGAGAAGCTGCTGGAATCGGCGGTGATTGTTAAGACCGGTCAGTCCATCATGAGTGGCAAGATTTTCCGTCTGTTCAAGAATCTGCACACGTTCGATCGCCAGGCCGGCAGACGTGACAAGCCGTGAAAGAAGAGCATGGCTGCGTTGAGGAAACGCATCCTTTCGAAGCGATTCCAGTAGAATCAATCCCTTGCAATCCTCCACACCGATGGGCAGGGCCAGAAAACAGGCCAGCTCATCGCGCCTGGGCTCATCTTCCCGATATCGCACTTCATAACGGTCGGGGCTGTAATTACGGGTAATGCTCATGTTCTTGCTGTATATCAGTGAGATGAGCGTTTTGTCTTCCAGGGAGGAGTGCATATTCTGAAACTGCTGCTGGTCAAGTCCCCATGCACGATGGATGGTTATCGTGGAGGTTTCATAATCAGCCAGACTGATAGTCATGCGGTCGCAGGAAAAAGCAAAGGGGATTATCTCTGCCACCTTGTCCAGTATTGAGTCAAGGTCTTTTTTCTGAAAGAAAAACTTCTCCGTCGAGGACATGGCAGTCAGTCGGGCATGCTCCAGTTTGTGCTGGTTATACAGATAGGCGTAGTAAACAGCCTGTCCGCACACATCCGCCATCCTGGACAAATAAGCATGGTTCTCGTCGGTAAAATGTTTTTTTTCGGTACTGTCAACCAGAATGGTACCGCGTTTAACTCCACCGACAACGATAGGTGTAGCCATAAGACTTCGGATTCCAGCATCCTTTTTGTAATAGTAAAGAGTCATGCTGTCGGTAACAATTTCCTGCAGATTAAGCTTCTTCAGCCCGTCTTTCAGAAAACTCCCGATAAGACCCACACCGGGGTAAATGACCGCAGTCTCATCAATGTGCTCGCTCTTCGAAAAGTAGCGGCGCAGTTTGTAGCCGTTATCGTGAGTCGGGAAAAGAATCCCGATAGTATGGGCATCGATAGACCACCGAATCAGCGAGATGCAACTGTCCAGAATTCCGTCAACGATCTCCTCGATATGCGCGAGCTGCTGTTTACGAAAGTCGGCTCCCAGCACTGCGATATCCACGTCCGCCATCTCATCGACTGTATCGTTTGCCGCCTGGGTGAGGAGGGGTGCCTGGGGGACCACATTGGAAGGCGGTATCACGGTATGCTGCTGCATGCGGCGGGGCCATCCAACCAACACGAGCAGCAGCGAAATACCAATGGAGGAAGAAACACCGATGCGCCACAATGGTTCGCCGATTATACAAAAAACCAATCCGACTGCTAAAAAAAAGACAGCCAGAAAACGCAAAACGCGTGTTCGATTCATTGATTTACTCCGTCACTTCGTGGCTTTCGAAAATCTTATGAACCGAGCTGATTATTGGATCACGTTCCAGTGGTTTTGTCACCACATCATTAAAGCCGATATTTTCGAGGCTCTTGGTATTGGCTTTTTTGACAAAAGAGGTTAACGCTATAACCGGGATCCTGGCAGTTCTCTCATCTCGCCTCAGATGATTGAAAAACTGAATACCATCCATCACCGGCATCATAATGTCGGTGATAATCAGATCGGGAAGTTGCTCCCTTGCTATGTTAAGACCTTCAAAGCCGTTTAACGCGGTATAAATATCGAAATCTTTATACAGATAAACTTCCAACAAATCCAATGTATCATGGTTATCATCAACCAGCAAGATCTTTTTCATCCGCGCCTACCGTGAAGCTTTTCTATATAATATAATGCCGAGCAGAAAAAATAAAACATTACCGCCCCAGGCCGCTATCAATGGGGACATCCGTCCGTTCTGCCCCATTGCCAGGCTGAAATTGGAAATCGCCCAGTAGAAAAATGTAAGAAACAAACCGAAGCCAAACAACACCCCTCCCCCCTTGCGACCGGCACGGGCGGTGATGGAAATCCCGAGAAGGATGACTATAAAATTCATGAAAGGCAGTGCAATTTTGAAGTACAGGTCCGCCTGATAAGTGTGAACTTTTTCTCCCCTTCGCTCTGCCTTTGCAATGGCGTCCGAAAGCTCCCAGTAACTCATCTCATCCACATGCTTGATACGAGCTACCATCTCCTTTGGCTCAGCGGTAAGGGTTGTGTCATAAAGGGTGTCAAAAGTGGCCATCGATGTGCCGCTGCTATCAAACCGTCGCATGTGGCCGTCTATGAAAAACCACTTTCCCTCCCGATACACAAACTGCTCGGCTTGTATACGCTCTACTATCTGATGGTCTTCGAACTGCTCGCGAAATACATTCTTGGATCGCTGCGGATGAGTCCCAAACTCCTGAAAACAGTATACCTGATTGTCGTTTCCGAAATAGTAGAAATTGCGATGAAATACTCCCTTTCTCTGCTCTACGCTCATTTTACCGTGCTTCATTTCCTGTCTCAAATCAATTCGTCTGGCATTTGCCTCCGGAAGAGTTTTCTCTCCTATCCAAAAGGTTACACCCGACAGAATCAATCCCAGAAACAACAACGGGAGGGTCAGCTTGCGAACACTTATTCCGCTTGCCTTTATGGCAGTTAATTCAGAATACTTGGTCATTCGCCCCATGGCAAACATCGAGGCCAGAAGCATCCCTATCGGAGCGATCAGGAGAATGTACCAGTGAAGATAGTACCAGTAGTATAGTGCAATCTGTCCAAAAAAAGCATTCTCGAAATATCGCAGGTTACCGATATAGTCCACTACGACAAATATGACAATCAGTCCGGCAAATACTCCTATCGAGTAACCGAGAAACAGCCGTATCAAATAGGCTGGAAGAATGCCGACTATTTTAACCATTATAACATTGGGCAGCCGCAAAAGCATCTTCACCGCCTTGCTCACCACTTTGCAGACCCTGTTTTTTCCCATTCTGCCACTGCCTTTGCGCCATAATCCGATTAGAGGCTGAAAAGAGATGAAGGTGGTTTCCTTGACCATTCGGATAATCAGGAAAACACCGACAATGGTAAGCAGGACGTTTGCAGACCACATCGCAACAGCGGGCGATACTAAAAGCCGGTCAGCCATGTTCTCCCCGCCGATAAGAAACGCCCAGAAAATTATGAAAAAGAAGATGCTGTAGGTTACCCCGGTTCCCATCCCCCCCCTCTTGGCCATGATCCCCAGGGGTGCACCGATCAGAATAAAAACGATTGCAGATATGGGAATAGAATACTTTTTGTGGGCTTCCACAAGATATTGTGCTATTTTTTTGTCCTGTACTTCTACATTTCTCACCGTCCGTTCCAACTCACGCATTTTAGTACGACTGTTTCTCAAAGCAACAATTGCCGCTTTGTCCAGTTTTCTTTGCCAGTCACGAAACGTTCGGGGCGATATCTCTGAATCAGATAATGCACCAGCGGCAGAGTCGGAAGAATCTGCGGAGTCGCCGGCAGAAACCAGCTCGGATGAATCCGGGGATTGGACCTCAACAGAATCAGCAAGAGAGTCCAGACGGTTGATCTCAACTATTAGATCCTGTATCTGCTGCTGGTATTTCTGGAGGTGTGATTCCTTGGATTTGCGATACTCGGCAACGTCCGCTAAAAGCATCTGTGCGCTTTTCTCGCGATCGCCCCGGTACTTGTTGTCACTGCGGCGCAACTCACTATCGACATTTTCAATGTAAACAACCTGCTGTTCAAACTCTCCTACAAAGTATTCCAGCTTGTTTTCTCTGCTCAAGCTGTGTGTTTCGCCATTAAAAAGCTCTAAACGGATATACTTGCCATCCGCGGTCACATTTATGTTTCCCGATTCGGCAACGGTTGTCGACGGATCCTGATCCGGAGCATCCGTAAAGATCCGGATACCTTCCAAGGCACCCGTTTTATTATCCACATCTTCAACTATGAGCGCGTAGTTTTTAAAATCTTTTATGAGGACATTGGGCTCTATCAGAGCACCCGGTTTTTTTCTACCGATATCCGCCATCAATGTTGCAGCTTTATGATTGGCATCCGGATAAATCAGATTATTAAAGAAGATCAGCATCGTGGCGATCAGAACAGCCGCCAGAAATACCGGCGTGATCATGTAGTAGAGATTTCTACCCGAGGCTTTCACTGCGGTTATTTCACTATCGGCAGACATCTGCCCAAAGGCCATCAGCGTGGAAACAAGAACAGCCATGGGAACCGCAAGCGCCAGCATCCAGGATATGTTCAGCAGCAGAATCTCCCCCACAATCACCAGAGGGATACCCTTTGCTAAAATTTTTTCCAACATATCCACCACCAGCTGCATCATAAACAGGAAGATGATTACAGCCAGAGAATAAAGAAACGGCAGCGCATGCTTGCGCAGAATATATCTATATAGAATCATTTAAGACCAGACAGTAGTATAGGTGAATCTTTTCTCCCACTGAAACTACGAATATATGCCTTCATTAGTGGCAACTGGCAGGTGTAGATATGATGCCCAGCGCGAAAGGAAAACCTGCTGAATAATATACGTCGTTAACAGAGTCTCTTCAAATAATCCCGCCTGGAAACTGCACATTTTGTTTTTGCACCGGTACCAACCTGTCGATAATATTGACCGTTTATGTCTGTGATGCTATAATTTAGAGTAAAATCAGGAATATTTAATATCGAAGTCAGGCAAAACATATAAAAGGCCTTCTATTTATGGAAAAAAAATATTCAATCCCAGGCATTGGCATCTTTCTTTTTCTGGTTGGCTGTGCGCCATCACTGGATCAGATGGAAAACGAAACACTGCTTCCTGAAATCGATATAGTTCAGCTGAAAGAAAATTCGGATGAGGCGTTGAAGCTGTCACAGGAGACGAAGCTCGAATTCCAGACGATAAACAGTAGACTTACCGATATCGATAATCGTATCGTCGTTCTCAATGAAGAGGTCTCGAGCGTATCACTGGCCAAAATCGAAGAGATTGAAAACCGTCTTGCCTTACTGATCGAAGCCTACAAAGATCTTTATGAAACGGTATCGGCACTGGAGGTACTTCCTCAGGTTCGGGTGAACAAAAAGAAAACTCGCCCCGCTCCCACATTCTCCCCCACCAGTGCGGCCGGACTGCTTTCCTCCAATGAATATGACCTGTATCGAAAAGCACTGGATACGTTTGATCAACGCAATTACCAAAAGGCTCGTAAAATGTTCGCGGATGTTCTCAAGCAGTATCCGGAGGGAAAATACAGCGCCAACTCCCACTACTGGGTAGGTGAATGCTTCTATGCGATGGGCGACTACGCGAGTGCAATCGCCGCATTTAACAAAGTGCTGGAGTACGCCCGGGGAACAAAAAAAGATGATGCGCAGATGAAGCTGGGGATGTCTTACCTGCTTATGGGTAACAACAGCCAGGCCCAGAAGGAGTTTACCAATCTCGTAAATCGCTATCCCAACAGCGAATATATACCACGGGCAAAAAGATATCTGACCAATATTCAATAAGCCTTACCGTAATATTTCTTGATTTTTATTTCTTCATAAACGAGATTATTGGGGGCGGTATTGTGTTCTTTGTATTTTAAGGAATTCGATACTGTTTTTTCCCGGTATCTGAGCTGAACATAAAACGTTTGGTTTTAATACCAGTTTCAGGAACCGATTATCCGCAGCCACCTTAATCAAAGTTAATCAAAAGGATATTATATCGATGAAACTTAAAATGCTGCTTACAGTCATGATGTGTGTTATTATGCCACTGAGTCTGTCTTTTGGAAAGGACAAGGAGCAATCAGACAAATGCCTTGACCGGCTTCACAAGGCGCTCAGAAAATATGAAAACCAACGCTATCATGACACAAGAGCGATTCTCGATGAAGCAAAATATCAGTGCAGCGGTCATCCGGCTATGGATTCGATCCTCTACTACCTGGGAATGAGTCTGCTGCAAACCAAAAGCTACATGGAAGCAAGGGTTGAATTTGAGAGGCTGGTGCAGGACCATCCTCGATCTGCGTTTGCCGAAGAAGCGCATTTCAGAGTTGGGTTAGCCGCCTACAAGCAGTCCAATCCTCCTCAGAAGGATCAGGCTCAGACCCATGTTGCGATTCGGGCCCTCAGCGGCTTTATTCATCAGCGCCCCGAAAGTGAGTATGCAGACAGTGCGCAGAAATATGTTGATATGGCCTATGAGAAGCTGGCGGAAAAAGAATACCACAATGCCCGATTTTATGAGCAGATTGAGAAATATGAATCAGCTGTGGTCTACCTCCGTGATTTGATTGAAAGATATCCCGAATCAAAGTACATTCCGCAAGCACAACTTGCTTTGGCACAAGACCTCATACGTATAAGCCGCCCCTCGGAAGCAAAAGAGGTACTGGAGACTCTTCTGGCCGGGGATCCGCCCAAACAGATCAAGCGAAAAGCACGGCAGCTGCTTAAAGAGGATGATGGTGAAAAGCACCCTCCGCAAAAACAGCAGAAAGAGGAAGCTTCTCCCGTAGCCAAAGAGAACAATAATTCCTTGAAAGATTTTTCCCCGCCGGTTATTGATGAGAGCACCGAATCAACGATGATGGATTCTCCCGAGGATGCGGAC
>CAYQOU010000037.1:0-4104 GCA_964419255.1 uncultured Fibrobacterota bacterium
GCCATTACATGCTATGCAGGGGGTGTATTTGAATCGCTTAAGTACGGAAGGTGGCAAATCGGTGGTCTCGCCTTCTTGGGAACCGTAGCGCATTTACAAGGGGGCAGGTCTCCCCGCTTTTCCACAATCGGCACCAGACGGGAACGGGCTTTGCACTCTATTGAATGGCTGTGCTCCCCGTCGATGGCGGGATGCATCGATTGGCGGCAGGATGGAAAAAACCGCCGCCGTTTTTTCCGCATGGTTCACTCTTATTATCCTGATCATATATACGGAGTGTCTGATGATGAAATCACCTTTTAGGGCTGCCGTTTGGGGGAGAGCATATCGATGTTGCCTCATGATGCTTTTGTGGCTTGGGATATCATGCAATAAAAACACCGACTCTTCTGCGATATTTTTGCGGGACAATCCGGTTTTATCCGCCGCCCCGGCCTCCGATTCGGTGCGCACCACTGTCTGGCGATGCGATGCGGATAGCTTTACGGTCCAGATGCTGGCCGAAACCGCCTGGGTGTATACCGGCGATTCGGTGTCCCGTCTCCGCCGAATCCCCGCGGCATCGGGAGCGCGGTTTGCAGCCCGCGCAGACACCTTCTGGAACAGGGGGCAAGAGGCGCTGTTTGTTTGGGGAAATCGCCGGTTTGAGGGCTGCAGGCTCGATAAACAAGCGGGCTCCTGGGAGGCCGCACGGCTTCGGGGGGCGGATTTTCGCGGGCTTGGCCAGGAGCCCGGCTGGCTTCTGGAGATCTTCATAGACGACAGCATCGTGTTTCTGGCCGATTACGCAACCCGCCGGATTGTCACCCCCTATGCCGATCCCCGAATCGAGGCCAAAGGTGGCCAAATGGTGTATAGCGCAGAAAACGACACCCATGCGCTCCAAATCACGATCGTGGGGGATTCGTGCAGGGATGTGATGAGCGGTTTCGGTTTTCCGGCGACCGTTCGTGTGCGTCTGGATGGTAAGCTGTACGAGGGGTGTGGGCGGGAGCTGTGACAGGAAACGATGAAATACACTCGCCTGATTTCGGGCGTCAGTATTTTATAAGTGTATGATTTTGCGCCAATCGGGGAGGCCTCCCCCATATTCCATCATTAAAAACGGCCAGAAATGATAATTTCTTCTTATGTTTTCCTTTTCCAACCGTCTAATACAATATGAATAAAGAGAAACAGCTGATAGATAAGGCACGGAGAGGTGACCGGCAGGCGCTTAGAAAGATCTTGGGTGCGCAGACGGATCTGGTATCTTCGGTCATTCGTCATAATCTGTGGGATCAGCAGTCGGCAAAAGATTGTGCTCAGAACATAATGTGCAGAATCGTACAGCGTATCGATACGTTTCAGGGACAGTGCCGGATCGCTACCTGGGTTTACCGTCTGGCGGTCAATGAATGTATTGAGATGAATCGACAGCATCAACGGTCACAAAGGCTTTCCAGTTGGGATTATGATCGACATCCTTTCATCGACCTGGATGCTCCCGACGGACTGGCGGCAGTTGAGCGGGCGGAGATAGAAAGCTGTATAGAGGAGGCCGTCGAGGCGATGAGCGGATCGATTCGTGATGCATTCGAGAAGTTCTATCGTGAGCAGTTGTCCGGAAGGGAAGCGGCTGCTGCACTGGGCATCAGTGAGGCAGCTTTTTACATGCGGCTGAAAACCGCGCGTGAGGCTATAAGAAAGCACTTTGAAAATAGGGGTATGCTGTGATGAGGCATGAAAACGACAGGCAGACATGGGGGAAAAAGGAAACCGAATCAGGGATCGAAGCGGCTGTGCGCCACTATGCGTGTCGAAAGCAGGCGGTGGATCCTCCGGTGCTGTCTGCCGGTGATTGGGATGAGTGTATCGATAATGCGACCATGCAGATCCCGGAAAATGGAAGCTGGCGGGGGGCATGGATGTTTGTCTTCTCGCGCGCCGCACCTTACGTAGTTTCGTCTATTATAGGTGGTCTGATCACGGGTCTGGTGCTGTTGCAGATGGCTTCACCATCTCAGCCGGCTGTCACAAATCCCGGGTATGCAGCCCAGTCAGACAACCATATTGCAAAACCTGCGCATTTCAGACCGCATCATCCGCTTATACCCGAGGATAAGCGAACCTATGTGCGAGCAGGTGATTGTGTGCGGTATGTCATCGAACCGGGAACGCGAGCGCGGTTTCATACACGAACCGATTCATCGCAGATACTGCTTGCGTCGAGCGGAACTCTTGTTTGGCAGACCGACACCTCTGCTGCGGGAGATCATGCGATTGTCACACCACACGGGATTCTGGAAACGGGAGGCGCGTTGGTATGGATGGAGATAAACGAATTCGAGACCCAGATCCAGGTTTTGCAGGGATTGGTGCGGGTGACGGCGAAAAAACAGAGATCAGCGCGGCAGTTTCATAGCGGCACTCTGGTGGTAATCGGTGCCGGGGATGTGAATACGACCGATATGGAACCGGCGTTTACCGGTGATCGCAGCGAACTTTACAAAAGGTATCTGCGATGGCTGGACAGTGCGCAAAAGAGTGTGTCTTAGGTTATACACAAACGGCCGTAAAACGCGGTATTCCGGAATGCCGCATCACTGGTAGAAAAGGAAGGTAACTATGAAGAGAATAAAAACTGTTTTGCTTGCTTTAGCAGTAGTGGTTGCGGGTGAGGCAACCCTTGTCGTGCGATATGCTATCCCTCGGAACCAGCAAACAAAAGTATACGCCGAGCAAGAGCGATCGGAAGGCCAGAGAGTGCTTTTCGCGGCCGGACGGGATGATCGCTTGCGTATCATCAGGGATAATGGTGAGATGCTTCTGGTTCGGGATCGTGAGGGAAGACAGGGGTGGGTTGCCGCATCCGAGGTGGTGACCACCAGATCATCCAGAATGATGGCCTTTGACAAGGCGGAAGTATATGGATACCTGGATGATCCGCAGGCGATATATATCATCGATGCCGATGACACAAAAGCTGCTGCTATCGAAATAGATCGATCGTTTAAGGAGCAGCTGAAAGAGAACGTGGATCGGGAAACGATAGATCGTAGTGTTCGGTGACGTCGATTTCGTGTCAGTATCTCTACGAAGGCAGGTCATTTATGGATCTGCCTTTTTTTCTGATTTGAGCGGTTCTGCCCAGATGGTTTACGCGTTTGCCTGAGGGCGGAGGGTGGTGGTGAAGCGATCGCGCGCAAAACCCTCCCAAGGGTTTCCAGGTTTGCAGAAACCTTTGTGTTTCGGGGTTGTGCGAACCGGCCGTGAGAGTATCGCTCAATATAGGTTTGTCTACCGGGATAACGAATCGAGTCGCGGGGTTTGTTTGCGAATTTTTGAAAATCGGCTCGTGAGGATGAAAAATATTTTATATTTACACCGAAAATTTTAGACATGCCGCTGACGTGGCAAAGGTAATTATCACCCGGAAGCAATCATTCGAATGAAAAACCTGATCACCACAACAGCACCCCGGATAACTAACACCACAAACGAGCGCTTTTATTTTTCCAGTCCAGACATGATAAAGCCGCAACAGTAGGGTACAAAGGAGTTTGTCAAACATACAATTTAACTTTCCACGAGGAAAAGAAAAATGGCAAAAAAACAGGGTTATAAGCTGCTGCTGGGATTGACAGTGCTTTTCACGCTGGCCGGAATCGAGTTGCTGGCAATTTCATTTACGCAAAGATATGTTCTCCAGGGGAGCATCGGGATGATCGCTCCTATTGTACTGATTTTCCTTGCCGGATGCACCTGTGTCGTTCGTAAACGCTACTTTACAGAGCAGTAAGGACGCAGGGTTAACTGTCGCGCCTGTTTATTCATATCGAGAAGCTATACTGTTTTGACCGGTCGGAATCGGCGGTGTGGATATTCGGCTACCCATAAGAACGGATTCGCCAAACACGATACATGACACCTGGGACAGGCATACGACTATACATGCGTGTTTTTTGTAATATGTGTGTCGATTGCTGAGCCGGATCGATTATTGCAGATACGAATAGCGATTCGATCGCCTGAAGACAGATACCCTTCACTCTGTGAGCCGGGTGTGTATGAAACAAAATAACCTGCATTGTGCGATTCTCTCGCGGCGATTTGCACAAACTA
>CAYQOU010000037.1:4204-41862 GCA_964419255.1 uncultured Fibrobacterota bacterium
AAGCAATCCTGCTAATACCGGGTGTGTTCCACACGGTTGCACGATTGCTTCAATCTTACTGCTCTGAGGAGATTGTGCGAATTATCATCCACTCAGAATCGCATCATGCAGGTGATAAAAGGCAGTCTCTCACTCTCTCATAAGGAGAATGCTATGAATACACCTTCCTTGTCTGAAAGGGGCCATTTTCCCTGCATCGCAAGTGCTGCAGGCAGAATCCTGGTGGGTGGAAAGTATGGATATCTGATTCTTCTGCTGCTCAGTTTTTTTTGTCCTTTTGCGGGGCGCGCCGCCCAATTACGTGGGGGGCTTCATGCGGGGTTGAATTTTACCGATTTAGTCGGCAGAGGCTACATTCAGTACGAACCCAAGCCGCGGCCCGGATTCTCCGGTGGAATAACAGCCGAGCACGGTATCACAAGGATGTTTTCTCTTCAGTACCGGTTTTCCTATACCCAGATGCGGAGTCGGTTGATCGATGAGCAGGGAGTTTCTGAGGCTGTACTCGATTCGAACCGACTGGCTCGTGGGGAAAGGGTCTTTAGTAATCAGAATTACACGATCTCAAGCGCGGACCTTTTAATGCTGCCGACTTTTACGCTCGACATTAGTAACTCTCTGTTGCTGGGCATTCATCTGGGGCTTGGTATGAGGCGGCGGCTGCTCATCAGACGATTGGACGAAAACTACGGCTCTTCTATCGAAAGTTACTCGTGGTCGAAGTTCAAGAAGTGGGATTTTCTTATAGTGGGGGGCTTTCGTACGTTGGTGCGTGTGGGGCAAAGAGGGCGTGTTTTCCTCGATAATTCGTTGCTTGTAGGAACACAGCAGCTGGATGATTCGGGCCGCAACGAAAAGTACCTGACATATCCGGAATCCAAGACCTTTACCTATCAGGCACAGATCGGTTTCAATTATCTGTTCTGGGCTGGTAAGCGGAGTAGATGATACGGCATCCATGTGGTTTGAGTACTGCAGACACCGATGGATTTCCGTTCTCCTGTCCTCCTGCTGAAACGGGATGGGACGACAGGGATGACAGTAGTAGCGATGGTGCACCTGGGCAGCGTGTGTCGTGTTTATACAACGGAAACCGATTAATTTCTGGAGCCGAGGTGCGGTTTGTATTTTCACTCTGAGAAGAGCATCTGCTATATTTGAGCAAAACCAATCTGACATAACTTAAATAAATCACATTATGAAGGGAGAAACGGTACAATGGCGGAAGCATCGGATGTGACACTGTATACAAGCGGCCATCTCGGGACCGAGGAGGTGTTTGGGATTCAGGCGGAGAAATGGGGCGTGCGGGAGGTGACATACAGTTTCGAAGGGCACAAGCCCAAGCGTGAGAGGGGTTTGAAGGTCCTTTCTCCGGAAGAGCTCGATCATGGTAATGTGAGTTTCGATATTATCGATAAGCATATGGAGCGGGTGTATCGTCATACCATGACCATGCGAAAAGTGTTTCAGACGCTTTTTCATGTGATAAATCAGGGGTACCAGGTTTTCGGTGTGGGCTGGTTGTTGTCTAACGGCACGCTCAAAGGTGGTACCGGATGGGGTATCGAGCTGGCGAAATTTTTCAATCGACCTGTTCATGTATTCGACCTGGAGAGTAAGGAATGGGTAACCTGGGATAATGGTGAGTGGGTACTTGAAGATCCGTTGATCGTGCACAAAACCTTTGCCGCCACCGGCACCCGTTTTCCCACCGATGAGGCAAAGGAGGCAATCGCCGGGCTTTTCGAGCGCTCGTTTGGTGGTAAGGCGTAGTTTTCGTCAACAGAGCATGGCTGAAAATGGAGTGGGGAGAAGTTTTCCCTGCTCCGTGTACTCAGATCGGGGTAAAAACGGGTAGACATTCTTCTGCGGAACGGCTCGGATGGATCTGTGGAAAGCAGGCAGGTAGAGTTGGAGAATCAAAACTGTCGCTTTTGCCTGTTGGCTAACCGATTGTGATGATGATTCGGAGCTTAAAGTGGTAAAAAAATTTTTGTGAAAAACTGAACCGATTGTGAAGACCAAAATATTCTCTATCCTTCTGGCTGTTGTTTTGTACATACCGGTGAATTCGCGGGCGGATGATTTCGCGGTCTTTGATACCCTCTGGAATCACATCTACCGTAATTTCGATTTACTTCCCGAATATCACCTCGAAGCGGATATCTTCACGTTCTTCTTTCATAAAAACGATCACTTCAAGCAATGGTACTTCCTTGAGGCGAACACAATCCCATCCTTTTCGTTGTTTTCTTTCCGCGATCGACTTTATTTTATCTGGGAATTTGATTTCCAGTTTGGTATGGGGCAGACACCGGGCAATATTGTATTTGATCCGATGGATATAAATTTTGGGATCACACCGATTTTGGAGTTGCGCTTTCCTCTCTACCGATTTCAGGCAGGACTGGAGCATAAATGTTTTCACGAAATTGATCGTAAAGAATTCGAAACGGTGTACTGGAACAAGCTCATTCTGGCAGCGGGCTCCTCAAATTTGCGACAGTATGATTTCTGGAAGTCGCTGGCTCAAGATAACTGGGAATTTAGCGATCGGTTCTCCTGGTACGTCCGGGGAGGATATTATCTGAAAGAATTTTTCGGATTGGTCCAATCCTCCAAATTGAATGGTCAAAATGATCGGATATATGATATCTCGACCGATTTTCGGTATGCTTTCTACAAACGAAGGAGCTGGAACTTAAACGGAAGAATCAAGGGTCTGCTGGGACATGGAAAAGGAAACCGCGACCTGTATCTGTTCTGGCGCTACGATTTCTGCTTGGAAAGCTCCCATCGCAAAGGAGAGCGTGGCGGTATGCTCTTTTTACAGTACACTCTCGATAAGCTGCCTCTCTACCAGGGGGTACCCCGGTTCAGCAAAGACCGCTTGCTTCAGGTAGGTATTCGCTTATTTTATTGAGTAATCTTCGGCTCTTTGGGTGCCGAAAAACAGGCAAGTCATTGCCAAGGTTTGAATTCAATGCTACAATGTAATTCCATTTTCTTATTCAAACCCGTAAGCTACTCTTTTAAGTGTCCTTTCAGTTGATATCCAAGCATTTGCATACAGGCGAAAAGAGAGTTGTGCGGCGCAATGCCATATAGTACGATATCTATCAGATAATGTCCACGAGGTGCTTAGATGGAAACCAGGGATATGAAAAAAGAGATTGCCTGTGTAAGCCTTGCATTAATATATGAAGATGCAAGATCGCATGGTGTCACCGACGGACAGATATTCAAGGGAATCGATCGGCACCGTGATATCTGCCTGAACCCATATGAATGGACGAGCGCCGATGTATGGAATCGGATGGCCGCCAACATAGAGGAATGCCTCACTGATGATTCCAATCCGCTCTATAATCTGGGGAGGCGTGTTTTAAAAGGCCAGATCTCGGGTTTCCAATATTTTTTCCTCAAAATCGCGCCGCTTACGATTATTGTTCAGCAGATTACCGCCCATATGAAAAAAAACATTCACCGGAGCTTGGATACAGAGGCATATATTCAAAGACCGGGCCTTGCCTACATCAAATTCAAACCTGTCAGAAACACATCTTATTCCACCCAGATATGTCGGTATAATCAGGGGTGTACTCATGGCGTTTTGGAGCTTAAGGGGCTGCGAAATATAAAAATCGAGGAAATCCATTGTGCAGCTTTGAGCGATGTTGCTTCATGCGAATACAAGTTAACCTGGGATCCGAAACCTTCCTTTCTCGAAAGGATAGGAAGGCTCTTTCTTATTTTCCGGAATCATCGGGCTATCATCCAACATATGGAAGAGAGTCATAACAGGCTTCAGGGACAATATAAGGAGATCCTGGCGATTCGCGACTTTTACTCCCATATAATGCAAAACATGCACGAATCGATAGTCTGGTTAAACGAAAGAGGGTATATAGAGTTCGCAAACTCCAGTTTCAGGGAATTGACCGGCAAACCAGCGGGCACTATTGATGGGTGTACCTTTGGGGAATTTACGTATGATGAATCCAGTCGCCGCAAGTTTAAACAGACGCTTCAGGAGTGTCGTGATGATCGGGAATCCAGGACGGTTGAACTATCAATCAGTCGCGGGGATAAAGAAGAACGCATCGGTGAAACCACCATCGTATGGGTAGAAAGCGATCATCGGGCGTCAGGGTTTATCATCAGCATACGTGATATAACGGAAAGCAAGCAAATGGAACGTAAACTGATGCTTGCAGAGGACAGGTACCGCACATTGTATGAAAACTCTCCGGCACTGATTATCGGGATAGATCTGGAGGGGAGAATAATTTACGCAAATCCTGCTACAGTCGAGCAGACGGGGTATTCCGAGGAGGAGCTTAGGGGTATGCATTTCAGCACACTTGTCGCCCCCGAGGCAGATTTTGATACAAACCGATTACTGGAAAAACTGCTGAAGTATTCATCCCGGCTTCAGGAGGTCCATTTCAAGACAAAAGGTGGGGAATGGAAAACGGTAGCGTTTAATTCTTACCGGATTTTCGACGAAACCGGCATAGGAGGCCTGGCCGGCATCGGTATCGATATTTCCGAAACCAAGCGTTTGAACGAGCAGCTGATAAAATCGCACCGGATGGAGCTTTTGGGCCAGATGGCCGGGGGGCTTGCCCATGATTTCAACAACATAATGACCGCGATTAGTGGTTATGCCCGCATTATTTCGTTGCGTTCATCTGAGGAAAAGATGCGGCATAATGCCGATGTGATTCTCAGAGCTACCTGTCGTGCGAGCGATCTGGTAAAGAAACTGCTATCTTTCAGCAGGGGAGATACAGTGGAGATGAAGCGCTTCGATCTTTCTGAATTGATAAAGGAAACATGTGCCTTGATTCGCGGCTCTACTTCTTCGTGCATCGACCTGAACCTGCAGATGCCAAAGGAGCCGATTTTCATACACGGAGATACCACAAAGATTCATCAATGTATTTTAAACCTGGGAATTAATGCTCGCGATGCAATCACCCCCAAACAGAACGGTTCAATCACCCTTCGGCTTAAGAAATCATCCCAGGACACATCAAGGGTTTTGATAGAGGTGGAGGATACGGGAATCGGGATTCCTCCAGATATATTGGAACGGGTATTTGATCCGTTCTTTTCCACAAAGAAGAAAAAAGAGGGCGCCGGCCTCGGTCTCTCGGTGGTCTATGGTATCATCAAAGCGCACGGTGGTGATATTTACGTGCAGTCAAGACCCGGAGAGGGAGCAACCTTTACTATTGATCTGCCTTTGTGCGAACAGCCCTCTGACAGTAGTGACCATTCTGCAGCGAAAGAAAAAACTTTTTCATCCTGACCGTGATTTTGCGGACAGCCCCCGCATTCTTATTATCCTGTCGATTTGTAGAGCTAAGCTAATCGTGCGTTCCGGCCTCGATTTCCGCGGTTGCAGCTGCTCGCAGGTAAGTGCTTGAAAAATTAATGATTGTCGTTGTCTCTTTTCGGTGATAAAATAGTAAGAGAGGGCAACCGAGAGGGAATCGCATGTGCACCGAAAAAGGCTTCACACTCTATGAGCTGTTAATCGTGATTGTAGTGGCCGCAGTACTGGGTACACTGGCAGTAAACAGGTTTAACTCATACTCGGCGCATACGCGACTTGAAACCACGGCATATTTTGTACTCAAGGACATATCTACGGTCCGACTTCTGGCGTTTAAGCGGGATGCAGATATAAAAGTCACCTTCTCCGACAGCAGCTATCAGGTGTTTGTTGATGATGATGCCAATGGAATCTACGATGCGAGTGAGATGGTCAGGACCTTCACCCTTCCTCCGCCGTTGCGTTTTCAATTGCCGTCCAATCCGCCGACCAGTGCTCCTGCGGAGGCAGCGCTTCCGGACAGTGGGCAGAATGTTGGAGCGGATTGGGATAGCCTTGGTTTGATCGTAAACAACGATGCATTGGGGAATGTAAACAGAGGGAGTGTGTATATCAGCTCACCGAATCTTCCGGAGATTACCTTTTGCATGAGAGTATCCGACAGGAAGCAGAATTTCAAAATTTTTAAATGGACCGGCTCATCATGGATCGCTCCTTAGAATCAGGATTTTCTATTGTTGAAATTTTTATAGTGATTATAATTATAAGCACCTCTGCAATTATCATTACCAGATCACTGAAAAACAGTGTGGGAATGCACAGGGATGCCTATGTCTCTGAGATGGCTTTCAAGGAGGCCGAAGAGAAACTGGTGGAGCTTAATGCCAACCCTTTTCCATCAAACGACTCGGATCAGGTCACCACAGACCACATCGTGTTTTATCGAAACTGGGTAATCGACACCAGTGGTTGCGTAAACACCGCAGAGATATCAGTGCAGTGGGCTCATACCGGCAACCGGCGACAGATCACCCTGATGGGAGCGGTCAGGTGAATAATAAAGGAATAACTCTGGTTGAATTGATCGTGTATGTGGGGCTAGTAGGAATTGTCACCGTTCTTATCTCATCCCAGATGAAGATTATAAACACCAATTTTATCAGCGGACGGCGAGTCTCGGGGCTCCAATCCGAATCTCGGGATGTGGTGGCCATGCTTGCACGGGAAATCAGAAATACCGGGTTTAAGACAGTTTTTGATTCCCTCGGCCCTCATGATCTGAATAGATACATCATCTCCGGCACCTATGTATCCGACAGCTCCTCCTTTGTACACCGGGAGGGAAACCCGTCGGATACTTTGACAATTTATAAGGCAAGGGTGACGGGGAGTGGTTTACTGGCGGGAATAGACACAATTCAATACCACCTTCAGGGTGACACGCTTAAAAGACTTCACGGCGGCGATACCATCGACCTGGCTTCCAATGTCCGTGCTTTACAGTTTCAGTATGGAGTCTTTGATGATGATTCAACTATGATAATTGATTCTCCGGCAGTATATACAAACTGGACCTCACTGAACTGCACGCCGGCGGCTCATGGCAGCGTGATGGAAATCGATGTTTCGGGTGCCACATCGGGCGATGTACGTCATGTCACCCCGGTGAGTTTCAGTAATGCAGTACGGATACAACTTGATTTTAAGCTGGAGGCCCGTAATGGTTTTCCCGAGGATCTTGACTATGTGGAATGGGCTGTCAGATCGTCGGGAGGAATGATTCTGACTTCCGAGCGTTTTCTTCCGCACGAATCCCCCAACAGGATTATTCTGCCGCTACCGGCGGTAAGCTACGGCAGGCTCTCTTTGAATTTTCAGAGCAGTGGACCTGGGGAGCTGTTGCTGCATGATGTTACCCTGAGGCGAGCGGATCTGGGAAGTTATGTGTGGAAAGATGACCCGCCGGCCAATGAGAAAAGGGCGGTAAAAGCGATACGGCTGTGTCTTCTTACCCGCAGCGACTCGGAGACCGGCATGAGTGTGGATTCATCGGTAAGCATCGGAAACGTTTCCGTTACCCGCACCGGGGCATACACCTGGCGGCAGTTTACCGAAACGATCGAGACGCCCAACAACGGGACGTTCTGAGGACAGGGGGCAGTATGCATACATCTCTGAAAAACCAGCGGGGCTCTGCTTTGATCTATGGCCTGGTGGCTCTGTTTGCGGCCTCACTGACCGGTCTGGGGTTGATACAGTTGTCGCGTGGCGACAAGATGACATCGGTGGAATTTACAAAGATGCGCTCCTCATCTGTCGCGGCGAAAGCGGCTCTTCAGGCATACGAAAAAAAATGTGCCCAGGAGCCCCAACTGGTTGTTGATCTTCTCAATAAATATATAACCGATTCTATTCATCAATGGTTGCTTGTTTCCGATACGAACTCCTCCGCAACCGAGCAGCGTATCCTTATGGATTCCTCCCTGTCGCAGTCTCCAAAAATCGCTCTGCGGGTGCTTGCTTTCGATCCTGTAGAGGCTCTCCTGCATGTGGAGGCATTTGGGTATGCAGGACGAAACAGCAGGGAGAAAGTCAGCGGTTACTATCACCTGCGCGGTACAGGACCAGAAAACTATTATGGTCACGAATATTCGATGTACATGGGAGGGGAAGGGAAGAATTTCGACAGCCCGGTGAGTATCGATGGTGATGTTTTCTTTGATGCCGACGTTCATTTTAACAGCGGCGCGTCGGGAAGTGTCATTCAGGGCAATTTTCAAACCGGATCATCAATCGATTCGAGCACATTCAATTGCAATCTGACCATCAATGGAAAAGCATACTTTCAGACCCCGGTAAAGACGCAAAACGGACAACTCCGTATCAATGGAAAGTCGGGATTCGAGCAATGGATCTATTCTGACGATCATGACATCGAGTTGCATGATGATGGCTTTTTCAATGGCGATATCATTGGCAATGAGGAAGTGGACATGAACAATAACGATCTTACTCATTCTGGTGGTTTGAATACATCAATGATTGATGATGCCGATGATATTCACGATAATGGAGGGACAATAGACATTCCGGCTGAACTTGGACTCTCCGATTCGAATCCACCTCCCTTTGGTATCGATCTGTCGGTGATTCCTCCTTCAAAAATACACAGCACCTCTTCACTGTCTTTACAATGGGGGGTGAGTGCCTGGGATGTTGAGGTAGCGTACAACGCGGTATCCGCGGCCAACGATCTGTGGAACGGCTTTATGGTTGTGCGCACGGATGGCAACATGAGTATGGATGCCAGTTTATGGCCGACGAGTGCACGCGTTATCTGGATTATCGATCACACCGTCTGGTGTAATGGACGGTGGTATAAAACCACATCCGGGACAAATACTCTCGTCTATGTTCGGCCCGGTGGAAACATTTCCGGCTTTGGTGGAGAGGATTTCAGAGGGTATGTGCATGTGGCGGGCAGCGCCTCGGATTCCGCTGAGATGACCTACAGCTGGAGTGCGGCCGATACCATTAAGGGGGCTATTCATCACGTAAACCAGTATACTAAATTTCAGCACAACACCGGCCATCTAAACCTCATTTATGATCAGTCGGTTATCGAGGAATTTGCCGATCCGGGACTGGTGTCCATTCCGCTGCCTCCAGATTATGTACCCAAAGTTGTGTTGACGGATACCAGGATTCGCCCTTCCCTCATTGGTGTCCACTATTAAAATTGGAGTGAGGGACAACTCCGAAGAAAACTGCGGGAAACGGTTGCTGAGGATAAGAAAACAAAATAGGACTATTTTCTCGCGGCGATTCTCGCAACGCTTTGGGGTATAGATTTTCAGCGATTCACCGCAGAGGGTATCCAGCGCGATTGCTTCAACCCGAGTCAGGAGAAAAAAAATAATAAAATATAGTTGCATATGGCGCGAATTATATTATTTCTCCTGCTATGCAGGCCCGATGCACTCCAAATTGAATGGCCTCGGTGTAACAGACCCGCTCTCCGATGATATTAGCACAGGTTTAAAGGCCTTCGCTTTCTCTACCTTCCTGCTCGTCCCATCCGCAAGTAGCGTGTCCCATAAAGATTGCCTGGTTTAGGTTTTTTTGAATATAGAAGATTAAAAAGGTATAGGATGTGCCGGCGAGTGGCCGGTATTTTGCAGTGTAAAGTTACACTTTTTCTAACGCAGAGACCGGCGAGGGAAGCTGTGGCATACATGTTGCGAGTATATATACAAAAACCTAACGAAGAAATAACAGACTGAAAATCTCAGACGGTGTATATTTCACGGTGTGTGAATAAATAAAGCTGGGTATCCAGAGCGTCGATCTCTAATTCTGTGCCAGATTAGGGATATGGCGGAACTTCTCGATGGCACGGAATCGATGGTGGGTTTCATATGAATATCTATGTAGGTAATCTCTCTTACAATGTGGCAAAGGAAGAGCTTCAGGAGCTTTTTTCTCAATATGGAGAAGTAGCCTCCACAAGCGTTATTACCGATAAGATGACCGGTAGATCCAAGGGGTTTGGATTTGTAGAAATGCCTCAGAGCAGTCAGGCAGAGCAGGCGATTTCCGAGCTTAACGGCAAGGATTTCAAAGGCCGCAACATAACAGTCAATGAGGCACGTCCAAAACCCGAAAGAGCTTCCCGGCCTTCCAGAAACCGCTGGTAGTCTCCAGCGGCTCGTGGATAATAGAAAACTGAGCGCATGACTACTCATGCGCTCAGTTTTCATTATGTCTGTAACATGCCATTGTGTCGGGTAAGGCTTTAGCTGCCCGATCTGCTTCATAAATGTATCGGCCGGAATTTTTTGGCCACATCCTGTCTTGGTTTCCTTTCTTTTCGACTCTTTTAAATTCACCGGCTTGATGTCGCTTGTATGCATTGCCGGCTGCGAACAAGTATTCTATAATTAACAGGTATCAATGTGCATGTTTGATGCAGGGCTTTCGTAATGGTTACACTAAACAATTTACGGGGAGTAAGGGATTTTGAGGAGTCTCCGGTCTTTATCGTCGCCAATGTGCGGTCCGGAACAACGGCTCTGCTCAATGCGTTAAAAAGACACCCCGCGCTTGTCATGGCTGACAGAGATGCACCTTCCATACATCTGCTGGGACGTGTTGCCTTCGAATATACCGCAACTGCTCCCCGACAGCACTACTTTGTTTCTTCCAATGCACTCTCCCCCAAATCTTTTCGTAGCCAGCTGGCTGCCTTTGCCTTCAAAACCGTGTGGGGAAACCGCTGTCGGTACAGCTTCAACATCCTCCGAAGGTATGCGAAAAAAAACATTCGACGGCTTGGATGGAAAGTTACACGATGGGGAGTTAAGGCATTTCCCGAGAAAAATGATGCGGAAGGGCTTCTGTGGCTCATGCCACAGACCGTGTTTGTCTACCTTATTCGCAACGGTATCGATGTCGTCCATTCGATGGGCAAGTTCCCGACATTCAGAGAAATGAATTTCGAGCAGCGGTGTCACCTGTGGGCCGATCGTGTCTACGCATACCATTATCTGATCGGCCATCCGAATGCAATAGTCATTCGTCATGAAAGCTTTCTCAGCAAACCGGAAACAACCCTTATCCCGCTATGGAGTAAACTGAGACTGCAAGCACATCCGGCACCCGCCGCATACGCTTCATCACATATTGTTCACCCTCTGGAAGATGAAAACACCACAATCGGCTCAGCCAAAGAGATGATTTCGACGAGGCCATCATCCTGGGAGCTATGGTCTGGCGTGCAGCAAAGGAAGTTTAGAGATATATGTGGCGAAGCTATGGGTATGCTGGATTATAGTATTCCCGATAGATAGCCAATCAGGACTTACTCGACAATAGAGGGAAAAGATGGATCCAAACGAATACCCCCGTCTTGTGCATCGCATATATAGAATCGGGCGGGAATTACCGAATGCACATACATAGAAAAGGGAGCTTTCACGACTCTTTTCA
Organism: uncultured Fibrobacterota bacterium; assembly: GCA_964419255.1. GTDB lineage: Bacteria > Fibrobacterota > Chitinivibrionia > Chitinivibrionales > CAYFVL01 > CAZPHU01. The sequence continues at coordinate 15,540 of CAYQOU010000037.1, forward strand.
AATGGCTGTTGCGACAGGAGACGCTTACTTCGATTATAACGATTCTCTGAAAACAAAAACGCACCGAAATCATCATTTGATTCACAAAGATAGAGGAAGGCCCTGTGATGTATTTTACCTGTGTAGTTTTTTTGTATCCTCCTGGGTTAAAAAAGAAAAAATGAATCCCAAATTTGTGAAAAAAAGGGTATGTGTGTTTCTTATCCTACTATCCACAGGTATTCTCATAAGTGCACACCTGTTTTTAAAATATGCCAATAACACCTCTTTTGTTGCATTCCCGTCTTCGACCGTCGAGATTGACAAGGTTTCCGATTCCTGGGAGGGCGGAAATTCAGACATCGTTATCAAGCCAAGGGATTCAACCGTATCCTTCTCCTACAAGCTTAAGCCAGGGTTCAAATACCCGTATGCAGGCATAAAGCTTTATCTGGCCAAAACGCGAAGCGGGGGTGTCGACCTGTCGGGTTATGACAGTATGCATGTCGCACTTACCATGAGCAACTCGGATGCTGTCCGACTGTTTCTAAAATCTTATGATCCCGCCATAACCGATACTGCCAGGCCAAACAGCTACTTGTATCATGAAAAAGAATTCAGGCCCGGTCTGACACCCCGCAGCGCATCGTTCAGTATGGATGATTTTACCATTCCGGCCTGGTGGAAGATTCAGCACGATTACACGGAGGAGCATAATGGACGCAATCTCAAGCATGTCAATCACATAGAGATTCTAAACGGTCTTTCCACAACGCTTCACACTTCTGACACGGTAACCGCCACTCTTACATCGATATCCTTTACCGGTAAAAATGGTTTGGTCCGGACTCTGATTTATGTAGTGGTGGGTCTATTATGGTTCTTCACGCTGACTGCGGTGATCCTCTATTTCACCGTAAAATGGGCTCAAAAGGGGATGTTGGATGATTTTCGATCGAATGTTGTAAATACCTATAAGAGAGTCAGCTTGAAAAATGATGAAGAGGAAAGAAGAGATCGTCTGGTGCGGTTTATCTCGGAAAACTATTTTGATCCGGATCTTACGATTGAGATCCTTTCACAAAAGACAGGCATTAACCGAAAAGTAGCATCCAATCTGATTCGCAAATACCTGGATACCAATTTCAAGGGCTATCTCAATCAGCTGCGACTGCATGAAGCATCCCGCCTGCTGAAGGAAACAGACAGGCAGATAACCGAAATCGCGCTGTCGGTAGGATACAGGAATATCAGCCATTTCAGCAGGATTTTCAAGGAGAAGTTTGGCTGCTCGCCGAAGGAATTCAGAGGAGGCGAACAAAACCTTCCTGAAAACAGCTCTCGTTCAATTTGCCGATCATAAAATACCCTCAACTCTTTAAAAGCATCTATTGTTGCTGTGTCATACCGGTCTAATCTTCACCACGCGGTTATTTGATGATGCCGCATTTTCGGGCGCCATATTTGATATTTTTGTCCAAATCACCTTCAAACATTAAAGTATCAACATTTTATACCATCGCAGCAAAACCTCCATTCGGAAAAAAGGCGATATTTAGAACAACCTAAAAAATCCTTTTACTACACTATTCGGAGGTCGCGTATGAGATATCAAAAAATGTGGTTTTTTCTTTTTGGATGTTTTGTCCTTTTATACGGGCAGGAAAATATCTTCCCTGATCCTTCATTTGAGCAACAGGACAGTGAGTGGATTCTTCAGACAATAGGTGAAACCGAAGCAACTTTAGAGTACACGGCAGAGGCTGCACGGACCGGTGATTACGGTGCGGAGATAGCTGTAACGGAGATTGATTCTGAGAATTGGCATGTGCAGCTCAACACTCCCACACAGTGGGATGCGGTGCAGGGGCAGGATTATCAGTTAAGTTTTTTTGCAAAGTGTGCAGGAAGTCATCCTATTCATGTAGCCGTACAAACAGGAAGTGAGCAGGAGTATCAGATAGGATATGATTTTACCCTGGATGAAGAATGGCAGAAAATAGAGGTTTTCTATACGTCTGAAGTGGAAGGGCTGGGAAATTTGCGTTTCAATATCTATGTCGGTGGTGCAACAGGTACTTATTATTTCGATGATTTTTCTCTCATCGAAATCTCGGAGGAAAACCCGGGAGCCATAACGTTGCCCGAACAGGGAGCTTACGAAACAGGGATATACAGAAATTTATTTGAGGAGTTGGGAAAATCGACGGAAGATATCGATGCGAAGGTTGATGCCGCCTTTCAGTCACTTTTTCATGGAAATGAAGAAAATGAAGCCATCTACTTCGAAGTCGAAAATGACATGGCATTCATCAAGGCTATCGATTCTGATGATATTCGCAGCGAGGGACTTTCTTATGGGATGATGATAGCGGTTCAGCTGGATAAGAAAGAAGAGTTTGACAAGATATGGAATTTTTCCAAGACTCATTCTCAGCACCAGGAAGGTCCGCGTGAGGGGTACTTCGCCTGGCAGATTGACCCGTATCCACCATATAACAAGATCGATGAAAATACCGCCCCCGACGGGGATGAATATTTTGCCATGGCGCTGTTTTTTGCCTCACATCGTTGGGGGGATGGAGAAGGAATTTATAACTACAGCGCGGAAGCCAATCAGATCCTTCATGACATGCTGCATCTGGAGGAAAGAAATGGTGGGGTGGTTGATGATTTAACAAATATGTTTAATCTGGAGGAGAAAAAAATCGTATTTGTTCCTCAAGGAACCAGTGCAGACTATACGGATCCATCCTATCATCTACCTGCATTCTATAAGTTGTGGGCTCGGTGGGCCGATGAGGATAATGAGTTTTGGGCGGCTGCCGCCGATACCAGCAGGGAATTTCTAATTCGGGCTATGCATGATAATACCGGTTTAACGACAGATTACATGACCTTTGCCGGCGAGCCTCAAACAACCGATTTCAATGAAATGTCACATCGTTTTGCCTATGATAGCTGGCGGGTAGGGATGAACATCGGCTTTGATTGTCACTGGTTTGGTGATGAACAGTGGCAGCCTCAGCAGATCAATACTTTGTTAAACTTCTTTGACGGTCACGAGGATCAGCCCTACAAATCGCTATACGAGCAGGATGGAACCGCACTGGCCGATGATAATTATCACTCTACCGGACTGGTTGCGGCAAACGGTGCAGCTGCTCTTGGAGCCACCGATTCGATCGCCTGGAATTTTGTCTCAGAGCTGTGGCAAACACCGGTACCGACCGGACAGTATCGCTACTATGATGGTATGCTTTATATGATGTCCATGCTTCATGCGGCCGGAAAATTTCGTATCTGGCATCCCGAAGATGTGTCAATCTTGCCTGGTTCCGTGAAAAGTAATGTCCTGCACGATTTCACGGTTTCCTTCCAGCAGAATGCATTTCTGGTGTCGCTGAAGGCCCAAAAACAACTTCCGGCGACTGTATGCGTGTATACACCGGCAGGAAAAAAGATGTTCCAGAGGCAAATAAATGCAAATGAAAAAAGTGTAAAAATAGACTGCAGTGGGTTGGCAAGAGGCATGTATTATGTCTCCGTGCATTACGCCGCCGGGCAAAAACGGGTGCGGAAAGCATTCGTCAGATAGTTGTTGTATTCATCGGCAGCGCTTAGCTGATAATCCAAGGCCCCTTTGATTATTATAAAGGCGACTGCAGATGGCGAGCACCGCGGGCTGTTTATGATAACGGTCCGCGGTTTTTAAATCAGACCGGACCTCATCTTTTTCATATATCGGTTACACACATTGCGCGAATAACCCTGCTTTTGGTGCTCGCCGGCTCTCGACCATCGGTGTGCAAGTGGTCTTCTTATTGCCGATATTTGGTTCGGGTAGTTTGTAAATTAATTTTCTCCCATACATGCTTCTGAAAAGAATCTTTGCTTCGATGATTTTGTTGTCCATCATCTTTTCGTCAGATTGCTACCATGGTCGCAAGGGCGATTTTCCGTGGCGAGAAATTTCCGGCCGCTTATCACATTCAACGGATCTTGTATGATTTTCTTTGTTTTTCAATACCGGAATTTATTTTGCAACCAGCTCTGACAAACAACCGCTGCTATCGACTATCACCCGGTTGAGGATCCACCATGAAATTATTATTAATGACTCTGATATGCATGGTGCTTGTCTTTGTTCGATGTGGCTATATGGGCATGGCATTGCGTCGAATGAACCTTTCGGAGATTCAGAAAACCTACCCATCCATGAGTATCGACCGTGAGATCAACACGGAAAAGTGTTATACCATTTATGGAAGAATAAAGAGTGTCGGCAGGATATCACACAACATAGCTGTCGCTGCCATATCCTACCGCTACGGAAAACAGGAGATAGTCGGCAAAGCTTTTGCCTGCAACGAGGGATTTTATTCTCTAGTCCTCCCAGTTGGTCAATACCAACTGTTTGCTTTTGCCGATGTTAATAACGATTCTTTATTTACCCAAAAAGAGTGTGCGGGTTTTTTCCTGGAAAAATCACCTTTAATTGAAATTGATTCATCTTCTACTACTATAAAAAGGTACGATATATCTGTTTCAGATCGGCATGTTTTCACTATAGATCAGCCAGTTTCTATTCGATTGCCGGATACCTACCACTGTTCTCCTTCCCATTATTATCCTCCCGGAGCCGTACGTTCGCTTGATGATACAATTTTTTCCGACAAAGTAGCTGAACTTGGAATCTACAACCCATCCGAATTCCTCGACAATGCGGGCATTTACTTTTATGCACTGCAGGAGCGAAATCTCAGGAAAACCCCCGTTTTATTTGTTCCTGGATATGGCGGCTCTCCCAGAGAATTCGAGAAAATCATCTCCGAGCTCGACTCATCGCGATTCGATTTCTGGTTCTTCTATTACCCCGGAGCCCAGAGCCTCTCAAAATCGGCTTCTATACTGTACGAGATTTTTTTCTCCGGCAACATCATAAAGCTGAGGGGGCGAAAGTTGTATATTATCGCCCACAGCATGGGCGGCCTGGTGGCGAGGCAGGCGTTGAATCTTTACAGCAGAAAGCAAAACCGAACGGCACCGGTTGAATTTATCTCTCTCTGTACGCCTTATGGGGGCATAGAAAGCGCAAAAGATCCGTTCTTCGATGTGTCTGTTATGCTTCCTTCCTGGCGCCAGTTGGCGGCTGAATCCGGTTTCCTGGACAGTCTTCATTCTTCGCGCCTGGCTCCGAGCATACAATTTTATTTGTTCTTCGGGTTTAAAAATCCAGCCATCATCAAGTTTTCCGAAACAAGCGATGGAACCGTCAAGCTGAAAAACCAGCTGCCCTATACAATACAGGATCAGGCCGATGAGATTCGCGGGTTTAATGAGACACACGAATCTATTCTCACAAGCGACGAGTGTATCGAAAGAGTCACGCAAATACTGAATGAATAGGACCTGCCCCGGTGTCTAATAAAAGAAGCAGTTTTCATCCACAACATGCGAGTAAGATGCATCAAAAAATATTCGATACCATGTAATGTCGCCTGTCCGGTACATGTGCCATTCGAATCGCCAACAAAGGGCGTATACTTGTTTCTTTCCAGGGGCAGTGTAAAGCATAAGGACTCGCGACCGATTGCTAGCCGTAATACGGGCGTTTTACTTTCAGCGGTTTCATTCCGGGAATCGCGCTTTTCATTTTATGATCCATAATCCATGATTATGGTGATGCCTTTGTTTAGGTATTCCGAGAACTTCATGATTGTGTAGACCACATGTACTATAGAAATCTTTTCGGCGTTTGATATAAATCCTCAATACATACAGATTTTTAATTATTATATCTGGTATCGAAACGATGTAACAGGATAATCAGTATTCAGGCCCACTCTGCAGTCCTGCAGAGGGAGAAAGGCTTTGCCCAGGGGGTATAGGATGATAAGAATCGATGGGAACAATTCTCGGAGAAAAATTCTCGACCGCAACCGCACCGGGATGATACCAAACATTCTGGTGATTGTATGTCTGTTGATGGCGACGCGTACAGAGGCTGCACGTCTTATGGAGAATCTCGACCGGGGTGTTGTAGCGGTGAATCGTGGCAGTGACGTTTTCGTTTCATGGCGTATTCTTGGGACGGAGTCTCAGGACATCGGGTTTAATGTCTACAGAAATGGCGAAAAGATTACGTCAGAACCGGTCACCGAAAGTTCCAACTATGTGGATGCAGGTGGCGGTTCGGGGGATACCTATCATGTGACGTCTATTGTTGATGGCATCGAATCGCAGCCATCCAGGAGTGTCGGAGTATGGGGGCGGCGGTATATGACCATACCGCTGGATCGGCCGGCAGATGGTCCCCAGGGAGGAAGCTATTCGCCTAATGATATGTCATGCGGTGATCTTGACGGGGATGGCGAGTATGAGCTGGTGTTTAAATGGGAACCCGATAATGCAAAAGATAATTCGCATGATGGCTACACCGATAAGACATATCTGGAAGCGGTGAAGCTTGATGGAACCAGTTTGTGGAGAATCGATCTGGGGGTTAATATCAGATCGGGGGCTCATTACACGCAGTTTATGGTATATGATCTGGACAGCGACGGCAAAGCCGAAGTTGCCTGCAAGACGGCACCCGGAACACGAGACGGAACCGGCTCCTATCTAAGTGATGGTCCTGCAGCAGATGATGATGATGGGGCCGATTACCGTACCGGTGGCGGGTGGGCCGGCTTTATTACAGATGGTCCTGAATATCTCACCGTTTTCGACGGCATGAGTGGTGCAGAGAAGGTGACTGTCAACTACATACCGGACAGGTACCCATCGGATGGCTGGGGCAAATCCGATGACAATACAAACCGTGTCGACCGATTTTTGGCTTGTATCGCCTATCTGGATGGTGAAAATCCCTCTCTGGTTATGTGCCGGGGATACTATGGGAGAACTGTTTTAGCTGCATGGGATTATGATGGCACACAGCTGATCCACCGTTGGACTTTTGATAGTAATGACGGCGGAAATCAGGGATATGCCGGTATGGGTAACCATAACCTTGCTGTCGGCGACGTTGATGGTGATGGTGCCGATGAGATTATGTATGGCTCCTGTGCGATAGATCACGATGGTTCGGGTTTGTATACAACCGGCTTGGGACACGGGGACGCGGGGCATCTGGGTGATCTGGACCCTGACAGGCCCGGATTGGAATACTTTATGCCTCATGAGTGGGACGGTCCCGGGGTTACGATGAGGGATGCTGCAACAGGGGATATAATCTGGCAGAAGGGATATGATGCCGGTGATGTGGGAAGAGGAGTCGCCGGTGATGTAGATCCGAGGCATCGCGGCGCGGAGGCATGGGCATCCGGATTTGGGCCTTACGACTGTAAGGGTGACGGTATCAGTATGTCAACCCCGTCAACCAATTTTCTGGTTTATTGGGATGGGGATGTGCATAGAGAGCTTCTTGACGGTGAGGTCATAGATGATGTAGTGGATGGTCTTTTGCTGACCGCTTTCCGTGATGGGGCTGCAAAAATCAACGGAACAAAAAGTAACCCTAATCTCTCAGCCGACATCCTGGGAGACTGGCGGGAGGAGGTTATCTGGAGAAACGCAGACAACAGCAGTCTCATGGTGTATACTACCACCATTCCTACTGAACGAAAAAACTACACGCTCATGCACGATCCTGTCTACCGCTTAAGTATTGCCTGGCAGAATGTCGCGTATAACCAGCCACCGCATGTGGGATTTTATTTCCCGGATGGAGCGCCTGTCCCTGATATCGAGCTGGTCAACGGTGAGCCGGTGGAAGACTGTCAGGGAGTGCTGGGGGGTACGGCCTACGTCGATAATTGTGGTGTTTGTGTGGGTGGCACCACCGGCGAGCAGCCCTGTGTGCAGGACTGTAATGGTGACTGGGGTGGAGAGGCCTATGAGGATGATTGTGGCATGTGCGTCGGAGGACAAACCGGAGCTCAGCCGTGTGCAGGCTCGATACAAGGTGAGGATGCCAGTGACTTTGATGGCGTTGTGGAAAGCACCAACGCGGGGTTTGTCGGAGATGGATACATTAACACCTCAAATGCAGTGGGATCTTACGTATCGTGGATCATCCATTCCCAAGAGGCAACTACGGCCGACCTTATTTTCCGTTACGCAAACGGATCTTCGGCCGACCGTCCGGTCTCGGTGTCTGTCAACGGCTCCGAGCAACAGGCATCCATAAGCATGCCCTCAACGTCTGCATGGACAACATGGGCTTCCGTGACCGTGCCAATCGAATTCGCACAAGGGGAAAATGTTATCACACTGACAGCCCTTACCGGAGAAGGTGGTGCAAACATCGATCAGATTACCTATAACAGTGATGTTTTGAGTCATTCGGCTACCGGTGTCACAACGAGAATGCAGGCTAACAAATCTGTAGAACTTTCCATTTTGAAAAACAGGATTTCGTTTCATCTGCCGAAAGCATCAGCTGTTACAGTCTCATTATTTAGCGTGTCAGGGCGGAAAATCCACAATATTTTCGAAGGCAGAGGAAAGAAAGGAACCAATATACTTGAGCTAAATCGATCACTGTGTGCATCCGGAGTATACATACTGAAAATGGAATGCGCAACCGGTGAAAAGAAGAATGTGATGTTTACCCGCTCTTTCTAGAAACAGGTGTTAGGCATCATGTGAGCGATGTCGAGAGATAATTGGCTAAACAAATATCCGGTTCCAGAAACTCTGGGGCCGGAGAGTTATTTCTCTTCCATAGTTTACTTATGTATGCTGACAAGTCTCTGATTCCGCCGCTGGTTTTCGAAGCATAGCCTGATCCAGGATTCGCTGCGAGCCCGGTTTGATATTCGTATCTCATCGAGAATGCCATGGAAATATCGCGAGGGAACATCAGAGCGACGTCCGATAAACACATCAAAACTCTCATTTCTATAGTCTGAAGAAGGTATGGTGCCGAAAACACCTTCGATTATCGTTCCATTGATGTACAGGTATTGGTGCTCACCTGAAAAGACACCCGTAACATGTGTCCACTCTCCCGGGGAAGCTTCACAGTAGGTAGTATCCCACCCCACCTGGTGCCGAAATTCCCAGAGAGTCCAGGCATCAGATTTATTTATCTGCAGTCCATACTGGTGGTTGCCTTTGGAGATGATATCATGGTAATTGGAATCGAGCTCATTGACATATACCCATGCCGAGATGGTAAATGTGTCATTTTCTCCGAAATTCGCAGGCATCCACATCAACCGTGCCCGAGCCCGGTTCACAAAATGAAAGAAGCTTCTCAAAACAGACCTTCTTCTGTATGTCCGATTAATTGCGGTTTGATCGGGTTAAAAGATCTGTTCATCGCCAGGAAAACGGCATACCATACGATATTTAATTGTATGCCCCCGTTTACAATCGACAGGGCCGCAACAGTTCCTTTCCTCGATTCTCCCCAAACTATTTTTATATAAACTTTTGGAAAATTATCTTTATCGGGGATGAAAGTTATGAAGATCGAATTTTCTCCAATTGGCATAGTTCACACACCATTCAAAAAGCGGGAAGGCATGCCGATACAGCCGCCGGGTGCGGCCGGGGCAAAAGGAACGATTGAGCTTTTTCCGGAGTATCATGAAGGGCTCAAAGATCTGGATGGCTTCTCCCACATCATACTGCTGTATTTTTTCCACCGAAGCGAAGGCTATACGCTAAGACCCGTCCCGTTCATGGATACGCAACCGCGCGGACTCTTTTCCACCCGAGCCCCCAGACGGCCAAATTCTATCGGATTGTCCACCGTTGAAGTATACGCTGTTGAGGAAGGGGTTATCCATGTCGGTAATATCGATGTGCTGGATGAGACACCGCTGCTTGATATTAAACCATATGTACCGGCATTCGATCCCAAAGGAACCGTTCGTTGCGGATGGATGGAGGAGCCGGGGAAAAGGGTCGACAAACACCGCTCGGATGACCGGTTTGTGTGATATGCAGGACGCCACCGATATCGATAGTCGGTGGTTTCAGTTAATGAGCGACTCTCTCGCTGCGATTCTCTCGCAGCGAGAGAGTCGTTTTATTCAGGGTGCCGCTTTTCAGTATTACAGCTAATAACGCCTTTTCCGACAGAAGATCACTTCTTTAGTGCCACTCATCCGCAGTCATGGAAATACGCGAAAGCTCATGTCTCAGAGTGCGCATCCTGAAGAGCGTTTCAGGAGGGGATTCACCAAGCATGCGCTCGGCAAGCATGGCGGTAGTCTTGTACAGAAGCACGCAGTGGTCAAACAATCTACCTGCATGGCAGATTTCCAGAAATTCTCGTGAGCCGGATGAAGACCAGTTTTCAAGAAGGGTTTTGATTGGCGGGAAACCGAAAGCCAAATTGGGTTGGCGGGATGCATCAGGGACAGTATGGTTTATGTCAAGCATATCAAGCAGGATAGATGCGGCGGTGAAACATCTGGTTGTTTCCAGCTCCTGATTGCCATGGCCGGCCGCGGGGCTGTGATTATAGGCATACGCGGATATGCGCTCCAGAAGCGAAAAACATGATCGGTAAAATTCACCTTCTCTCATATCGAAATGCTCCCATAAGGGATGATGGGAGAATCTGTCAAGTATCGTGCTGATCTCCCGGAGCTTGTCAGTAAAAAGTCGTTTAGTTGCATTATCCTCATCATCGGCATCACATAAACGAGTTTTTACACTGTCTACTGCTCTCAAAAAACCAACCGGAGTCAGATGGTCTAATGAACATAGATCCGGTTTGCGATGAGCGTTACTTGCCAATGATCTTTCATGTAAGCATATATCCTGCCGGACAAAAGGAACATTTTGCTGCAAACCGTGAGGCAGCTTGAGCAAAGGTATCATGGCAGAACATATGCGATACCGACTCTGACGTATTGCTGCTAAATTACATGTGGGTGGAAGAGTATTCAGATAGGTGGCGATCTTTTCTTCCACTTTCCGCAATAGCTCGACTGTGATATCCACTCCTGCGGCTTTGCAGAGACCTTTGTGTTTTGGATTAAGCAGGCGGGAGATGAGTTCACACATGTCTTTATCACTCCAGAAATGGCCGTGATTGCCGCCCCGCATCGGAAAATGCCTGGATCTTGCTCCTTTGGAATACAGTAGTTTGCAGGTCGCCGTATACTCGGGTATCTGCAGGTGATATGCCTTATCTGACAGTAAATCTTTCGGATTAAAGTCGCAAGGTTCATTCGAGACACCTATGTTGTCATCGAAAACGTCCATGATGTTTTCCCAGACTCTATATCGGCGGGCCTCCATCCTGTCAACCTTGACTCCGGCCTCACATCCTGTCAGAAGGGTTATCATGGATTCGAAGTCTTGCAACTCCTGCTCGATGTCTTGTGTCTGAGAATCGCTCGAGTGGCAGTCTTGTGTACTTAGAGTATAAAGAAACTCGGAGGCGAATAAACCAAATTCGGTATGGGTAAGATTTATTACTTCTCTTATGGAACGATTCACTACGGGTATATCCGGATCGAAGTCGAATGAAACAGGGCTACTTCAGCTCAGTGCCTGACGGAATTAGACTGTTTTTGTGAATTATATCAAGCACAAAGATCTAAAATATACCTTTAGACACAAAACAAAAACAAAGCAAAGTTTTTGAATATTTAATACCGGATGGTAGAAAACAGCGAGATGCCACTAAGAAGAAATGATTATCGGATGCATCTGCTGTTTTTCAAATTGGGCACGATTTTTGATGGCTAAAACAGCTGATTTTTGGCCCATCAATTTGTATAAAGGGGGATTGACATGCATCCGAAGATTGTAGTTGTCGATGGTGATAGCCTACGGCGTGCGCTTCTAGCTACTTTTTTGCATCAGCAGGGATATGAACATCTTGAATTGTTTGCACATTCGCAGGATGCCTTTGAGTATGTGCGCTCGATTTGGACCGATCTGATAATCACTGATTATCATATGCGTGAATACACCGGTGTGCAACTGATTCGAAGAATATCGCGATACCGTCCCGATGTACCTGCAATACTTGTTGCCGGCTCAGGTATCAGAATCCCCGCGAATAATCATTTTGTTGTAGTGAGAAGAGATGTTTCTGACTACCACGAGAGGTTGATTAGCCATATAAATCTGGGTCTGAGAAAGAGTTGCTACGGATATGCTGTCAGTGGTGCCAATTGTGGAAAGATCAGGCACACCGAAAGTGCGGCTGTGTTGTCGTAGGCAAGAAGGGGGATATATTTGGAGGCTATGGTGGGGTGGTATTCGGGGCGTGGGGAGGATGATTTGTCCGGGCTATTTTTTTCCCTTTTACCTGGAAATGGCTTGGGAGATCATGAAGAATGGATAAATGGTAAACGGAAGCGACGAATGATATGTAGTATAGCTGATATAGCTGATTGGAGGATTGCCTCTGGGTGTGCTATATTCGGATTAACCTAATTTTTTTTTGCTGTTAATTTACCCTTTTGAATCATTTTGCAAAAAGGGAGATGTTAATTTTCAGGAAACGTGCGATAAACGACTCTGGGATAAGGTGCTCGATACGGGCCTTGTAGCAGATAAGTACCCGCGCCTCAGAACGTGAATCTGCGTATCCTCTTTTCAATAACTCTTCGCTGGCAAGTAATAGTGTCTACATACTTCAGATGCTATCTTTCCCAAAACATTGTTGTAATTAATCTTGTGATGTTTGCGATATTCAGCGATTTTGCTTCTTTGCATTGTCTGATGGGCGAATTCTGAATCTGCTAACAATTCTCCTGTTTGGGTTGACTTGAGCCAGGGCAGAAAATCATATTGATAACGCGAACTGTTATCGATAAGGGGCCTATGCAACGCAGAAAGAGTCAACAAAGGGAAAAAATTCTGCGGATCCTCAGGGAAACCACAATTCATCCCACTGCCGACTGGATCTACCAGCGCTTGAAAAATATCATCCCCGGCCTGAGTCTGGGGACCGTCTACCGAAACCTCAAGGTATTGGAGGAGGACGGCCAGATTCAGAAACTGCCGTGTGGGAGCACCCACGATAGATATGATGGAGACGTCTCTCCGCATTACCATATCAGATGTGAGAGCTGCGGAAGAGTTGATGATATACCCATGTCTCTGGCAAGCGAACTCAACCAGTCTGCAGAGAAGGTGAGCTCATACGCTGTTTTTGGCCATCGGATCGAATTCTTTGGATTGTGTAAATGCTGTCAAAAAACAGAATAACGTCTAAACCAACTAAAACGAAGGGAATGTTACATGGCTTCTATCAAGGGAACCGAAACGGAAAAAAACCTCCTCAAGGCATTTGCCGGTGAATCACAGGCACGTAATCGCTACACCTACTTCTCAAGCGTGGCGAAAAAAGAGGGATATGTGCAGATTGCCGATATTTTTGCCGAAACCGCCGATCAGGAAAAGGAACATGCCAAGCGTTTCTTTAAGTTTCTGGAAGGCGGCACACCTGAGATAATCGCCTGCTATCCGGCGGGTGTGATAGGTACCACCGCTGAAAACCTCAAAGCCGCCGCCAGCGGCGAAAATGAGGAATACACCGAGCTTTATCCCGCCTTTGCCGCAAAGGCACGGGAGGAGGGATTTGCTGCGGTTGCAACCGCCTTCGATAAGATATCTATAGCCGAACAACAGCATGAGAAAAGATATCTGGGTCTTCTGAAGAATATCGAGCAAGGAACCGTTTTCAAGAAAAACGAAAAAGTATACTGGCGCTGTAGAAATTGCGGATATATCCATGAGGCGCAAGATGCTCCCGGTACCTGTCCCGCATGTGTTCACCCGCAGGCTCACTTTGAGATTTTGGCAGAAAACTGGTAAGCATTTTAGAGGCAATATACGGTGCCCGAGCCCATTACATTGGGTTCGGGCACTCTTCATAACGTCAAATGCTGTATGTGCAATGATCTAACGTGGTAAAAGAAAGAACGTGGACTTGATGAAAAGATTGAAATAATTGTTGCATTATTATTCATATCATTGTATTATGAATTTTCAAAATGAAGAACTTGTAAAATTCCTTCTTTTTATCATTTATCCGGTGTGAGGGGAGTAATGGACTCTAAAAAAATTCTTGTCATCGATGATAACCCCAAGGTCTGCGAAACTATGCTTGTGCTACTCGAAAGCATAGGGATGAAAGCATTTGCTGCTACCAGCAGTCTCGAGGGAATCACTAAAGCATACGATATTGAGCCTGACCTCATACTTCTGGATATTCTGCTGCCCGATTTCAGCGGGTGGGCCGTTCTCGATCAGCTTCGTGCAGATCCTATTATGTCCCACACGCCGGTGGCTGTGTTCAGTGCACTCGTCGATTCAGCGGCTCATCTGAGAGAAGGCCAGCAGCTGATAGACGGCTATCTGCCCAAGCCATTCAAAATGCACGAGCTGCGCGGCCTGATCACCCGAACCACAACCCGGTCTCCAAGAGGTACATCCTCGCTGGAGAGCATCTGTAGCTGACCCTTATGCTCAGAAAAAAAGGATTCATTTCTTAGGGGCAAACTGATAAGACTACCCCGATAGCACACTTTTTGGCTGACATCAACCCTTAATCCGACAAAAAGTCTTGCCTGCTTTAACAATGTTCATTATATTAACATTGTTAATTGTGGGCAAAAAACAAGGGAGGCGGCGGCATGAAAGCGGTGCAGGAAAAACGGATGAGGGGCTATTTTATTTCAGCTGCAAAGGAGCTGATCCGTGGGGAGGGGCTGGAAGTGGTAAGTGCACGAAATGTAGCTCAGCGCGCGGGCTACTCCTACGCTACCCTCTACAACTACTTCAAGGATATACGGGATCTGATTTTCAGTTGTGTGCAAGACTTTATGGAGGAATGCAGGATGTTTGTGCTAAAGGATATGGCTCAGACCGACTCTGCCACAGAGGCTCTCATAGCCATTAGCGCCAGCTATGCCAGATTTTTCATTCACTATCCCGGCATATTCGACCTTTTCTATCAGACCAGGGCGACTCAGATATCCACTCCCAGCTCCAATTTTGAGGCCATATATTTACTTTTCGATTCTCTTGTGGCAGAGCAGTGGCAAACAATTGGCACAGAGCGCAAAAGTACCATCTCGACAACCGAAAAAGCTCAACGATACCATAAACTTGCACTCCACGGCCTGATGGCATTTTATCTTAACGGGAGAATAAACAATGATTATATGGAATTGACAAGTCGGATCGAGGAGGTTACCCGCAGTTCGATTGGGATGGTCTGAAAGGAAGAAAACGGCTAAAACGCAACCCCCACTCCGGGGACCATCGGTGAATCGTTGGGCAAGGGCTTTTGTCTAAAGGCCAGGCCCCTTTTTTTTTATAAAATTCACATCAATTCTGGAAAACCAAAGAAATAGATATTAGAATTGCATTAGCAATATTATTGTGCACTAATAATTACCGTGAGGACACTATGTTGGATAGCAATAAGCAGAAAAGCAACATCGGGATACGAAGCCGGTTTGTGCTGCTGATCAGTATGATGGTGCTGGCATCCTGCGGAATTGTAGCGGGATACGCGATACTCAAATCCGGCAGGGCTTTGCGGGACAATGCGGGAGATGCACTGGAGCTGCTTGCCTTGCAGGGAGCGGGAATCGTAAGGGCGGAGGTGGAGAAGTACCGGATGATCATACAGTCTGTTGCGCTCGATGATGATATTCGTTCGATGGATTGGACCGTTCAGGAGCCGGCGATAGAGGAAAAAACAGAGCAGCACGGATTTCAGGGAATGGGAATCGTAGATAAGCAGCGTCAGGCCCGGTATCCGGGCGGTAAAACCGCCGATCTGAGCGGCAGAGACTACGTAGAGAAGGCGTTTGAGGGAAAAGCCGCCATGTCGAATGTACTTATTAGTCGGGTCACCAATTCTCCGGTAATAATGGTTGCCGCGCCGGTGCTGGACGAGCAGGAGCAGATTGTTTCGGTGATCATCGGACGTCTTTCTGCCGATATATTGAGTAATATAACGAAACGTATTCGTTTCGGGAAGAAAGGGTACTCCTATATCATCGATTCTAAGGGGGCACTTATTGCCCACGATAACCTTCAGTTTGTCTTGGATCAACGCAATTTTATCGAAGAGGCGAAAAAAGATGAGCAGTACGAAAGACTTGCGGCCATGTTTAAACGAATGGTTGCGGGGGAGGAGGGCTTTGACGAGTATCCTTTCATGGGAAGCGTTCGTTTCTTCGGTTACGCCCCTATAAGAGGCACAGGATGGTCGATTGCGGTGGGAGCGCACAAGAAGTATGTGCTGTCAAGTCAGAGAGATTCGTGGCATGCGATTCTTGCCATGTCGATGGTGATAATCGCCTTGGCAGTTCTGATTGCCTGGTTTATGGCCGGAACAATCACCAAACCTCTGCGCTTGATGGTGGAAAGATTCAAGGATATTGCACAGGGTGAAGGGGATCTGCGAAAGCGGCTCGATGAGCGATCCGGAGATGAAATCGGGGAGATGGCTCACTGGTTCAACATATTTGCGGAAAAGATTCGACAGATCGTGGAGTCTTTTGCGGAGAATTCCGCGCGACTGGCTTGCACCTCCCGTGATCTGTCGGCATCATCGGTGCAGATCTCGGCCAATACCGAGGAGATAAGTAATCAGTCAAACACGGTCGCATCATCCACGGAGCAGGCAACGGTCAATGTAAACAGCATATCGGATGCGGCAAAGCAGATGTCCGAATCGGTTGAAAGTGTGGCGAGGGCGGTCGAACAGATGAGCGCATCTCTCAATGAGGTGGCACTGAGTTGCCAGAAAGAATCCACGATCGCCCGCAATGCGGATAAGCAGGCGCAGGGCACCAAGCTTCAGATGGAGAAGCTTGCAGCATCGGGAAAAGAGATCGGAATGATAGTGGAGATAATAGTTGATATTGCCGATCAGACCAATCTTCTCGCCTTGAATGCGACGATAGAGGCAGCCAGTGCGGGGGATGCTGGTAAGGGCTTTGCTGTCGTGGCCAATGAAGTCAAGCAGCTTGCCAAGCAGACGGCTGATGCAACCGAGCAGATACGCAGTCAGATCGAAGAGATACAGACAAATGCAACCGCCTCCGCAGATAATATCGATACCATCGCCGAGGTGATCAGTGAGATCAACGGTATCTCTCAGACCATCGTGTCGGCGGTTGAGCAGCAGAGCTCCACAATTCAGGAGATCTCCCAAAACATGAATAACGCCACCACCTCGGCTTCGGATATCTCCCGAAACGTGACTGAATCGGCCCAGGGCTTGAGTGAGGTTACATCAACGATTCAGGAGGTGAATCGCGCCACCGCCGATAACGCTGAGGGAATCGCCATGGTGACGAGTCGTGCCGAGGAGCTTGCGAAGCTGGCATCCGATCTGGAGGGGATTGTCGGACAATTCAAGGTGTAAAATGGACACATCTCTGACCGACTGCCTTAGTTTCAGGGGGCGATTTAAGGTCGCAAGTAAAGAAGAGGAAATCGGGTGGCTCTTTTTGTTTATCTGATCTCCTCGTTTTCGATTTGTCTCATATTTAGCGGCTGCTGAGCGGGTAAGCCGTGTAATTTCTTGAGGGCAGAGAGGTTGAATACAATCGCGCCGAAGATCCCCACTGTGCAACTTTCGAGATTGCTGAACCCCTCATGCCCCAATGGAATGTGCGACTCGCGACCAGAGAATTGATCAGTTCAGGTTTTTCACTTCTGCAGAAACGCATTTTGCTTACAGTCAGAGCCTTTGGTTTGAGAATCGATTAGGCGAATGTTTTTGTCTCATCCAGGCACATTGATTCTTTTCACGCAACATTTATAGAGTGATTCTCTTTTGGTGAGTCGCACATCCTACGGGTTTCAACAATTGGATTTGTCTTAGCGGTCGATCAAACCGGACAGGTATGTAATTTGCATTGCAATTGACCAAATCAGCATGTGATCTCTGGGGCCTTTCTTCCGGTTTGGACCATAGCTATGAAAGATAATCTTCATCGCCCTCGCATTCTCTGGGCCGATTTTCTCAAAATATTTGCCATGTATGCGGTTGTGATTATCCACAGCGCCGCACCTCTTCTGGTGGAGTTTGGGGAGCGGGGAGAGCGGGTGTGGTGGATAGGTAACCTCTACGATTCTGCGGCACGGTGGTGTATACCTGTCTTTTTCATGCTTAGCGGAGCTTTTCTGATCGGTAAGGCGCAGAGGATGGGTCCGGTACCGTTTTTGGGCAGACGCCTTCAGCGCATCGGTATACCGTTTCTGATCTGGAGCGCGCTCTATTTCATCTGGAATGTCGAGATCAATCAGAAGGATCTGGCGTATCGATACTTTTTCTTGTCAATCGTTCAGGAGCCGGCATATTATCATCTCTGGTATCTCTATGTTCTGATCGGCGTGTACCTGTTTGCACCGCTTCTGAGTGTGTTTCTTGATTCTGCCAGCAGGACAAACTTAATCCACTTTGTCATTCTATGGATTGTTTTCGGCTCTCTTGCGCCAACTCTAGGTGCATATTTCGAGACCTCTCTGTTCATGATGTCCACTGCACCGTTTTCTCTGTTTCGGTTTCTGGGATATTTTCTTATCGGATACCTGCTAAAGGATTTCCGGTGTGGCGTCTGGAAGTGCATCGGGTTTGGTGGACTGTTTTTGCTGGGGTTGGCGGTTACCGCCGCAGGGACCTGGTGGTTAACAGTGGCTCGGGGGGAGGGGGAATTTAGTGGCGTTTTTTACGAGTATTGGAGTCCAAATGTGCTGGCGATGGCGGTTTCGTTGTTTGTTATAGTAAAAAATCTGCGCCTGCCTTCGGGTGTTATGGTTCCTTCTCCGATAGCATCAATCCTGACATTTACCGCAGCCTGTGTGCCCGGTATCTATCTGGTGCATGCGCTTATTATCGCTTTTCTACAACAGGAATATGGCGGATTCGGGGTCAATCAGTACATCTACGATGCGGTAGTCGGAGTACCGCTGTTTGCCCTGGTGGTGTTTGTGATTTCTCTGATAGTAGTTGCCGTTATACGGTTTATACCTCTGTTGAGGAGAATCGTGCCGTGAGAAGTTGAATAATGGATACGGCGCCAAGCGAAGTCTGTGGCAATGCTAAAGGATAGCCCTGCGTGAAAATAGTATCTAGTGAGCTCAACGGTGGCGAATCCCACCGATTCCATGTCTGGCAAAGGTAGGCGTGGTAGACCGGCCAAAACGGGGGAGGGAAAATTGAAGAAAAGAAAGGCAGCAGGACACGATGCGACCATCCACACCAGCCGTCTAAAATCTGTTTTCTATCCACTGTTTTGCATTTTCCGCCAGGTGTCTTCTGCCATATTGCTTCTGTCTTCTATTGGCTCGTTATTGGTCGGCTGTACAGAATCGCTGGGTGCGGGAGATCAGCTTCAGCTGCTGGTGGATGAAAATTACAAAACGTTTTATAATATTGCTCGATCCGCAATAATGGATATGCCTAAATCGAAAGCATGGCATGAAGCTGTGCCCCAGGTTCAGGACGTGACAATTGATGCCACTATCGATGGGAGCAGCCAACCTGCCCTTTACTACGATTCGGGATCGGACAAAAAAAAGCCGCTTCTTCTGGTGCTTCACAGCTGGAGCGCCAATTACCGGCAGCAGTTTAGTATTCCCTATGGTGTGTGGGCGGTCAAAAATGATTGGGTGTTTATCCATCCCGATTACCGTGGTGCTTTCACCAACCCAGAGGCCACGGCCTCCGAGAAAGCTGTTCGGGATGTCCTGGATGCTGTCGATTATGCGCGAAACAATGCTAATATCGATGAAAACAGGATTTATATCGCGGGGTTTTCGGGTGGCGGGATGATGACGCTTATTATGGTGGGAAGGTATCCCGAGATTTGGGCCGGGGCGGTGGCCTGGGTGCCGGTTTACGATCTGGTGCAGTGGTACGAAACGACCAGGAGAGCGGCTCACGATTATTCCGGGCATATCATCAACTCCTGCAGCGGTGAGCCGATCGATGGGACCGATGCCGGTCGGGAGTGTTCGAAGCGAAGTCCCAGCAGCTATCTGAAAGGTGCCCGCGGCAGGAAGGTGAGTGTATATATATCGACCGGTATCAACGACAATTTTGTTCCACCCAGTCACTCCTTTCAAGCTTTTAATGATCTGGCCGAGCCCGCCGATCGCATATCCCAGGAGGATGTGCAGTTCATCGATGGGCATCATTCCTTGCCCGATCATATGACAGGAACCTTTTCGGACAGCCTTTTTAAGGATGCCGGAATCAATCTCCTCTGGGAGAAAGAATCAGGTAATGTCGTGATAAAGGTTCATGACGGCAAACATGAGGTGATCTACAACGCTGGCCTTCTGTGGCTCAGCAAACAGCACCGGTAATCATCATAACAGACAGGATCTTGTATGAACGTAAATCTCCGATTGGTTTTCGACTACACGGTTAAATTTAAGCGCTTGATGCTTTTTGTACCCTTTATGGCTGTCTTTTCTGCGCAGGCCGACTCGTTGCGCCTGTCACTGGAGGAACGGCTGATAGGAGAGGGGCTTGTGGATGTTCAGATGCTGGATTCGACTATCATGGTGGAGCTCAAATATGCCGACACAACAAATTTCATGAAAACAAACGTCTACGGGCAGCTACGCAAGTGCTATCTGCGGCCTCGAGCCGCGGAGAAATTGGCCAGAGCCAGTGCGTATCTTCGGAAACACCATCCGGGGATTCGACTTCTGGTGGTCGATGGGGTGCGGCCCCGTCATGTGTCGCAACGTATGTGGGATGCGTTGTCCGGCACTCCCATGCAGCGCTACGTGGCCAATCCGCGATGGGGCTCTATGCATAACTACGGCTGCGCGGTTGATTTGACACTTATAGACAGCACCGGGGGGCGCATGGATATGGGTACTCCAATGGACCATTTCGGCCCCCTGGCACAGCCGGCGCTGGAGAAACAATATCTTAAGAACAAAAAAATTACCCCTGAACAGGTCGCCAACCGCGCGATACTGCGCGAGGCGATGACGGCGGCGGGATTTTATCCGATTTCAATCGAATGGTGGCATTTTAACGCGTTTGAGAAGGATTACATTCGCAAAAATTATTCGATAATCGAGTAGTTGGATCATTTTTCTTTGGCCCATTTGGCGGAAAAGTGGGCTTTAAAAAACTAAATTGTGTATTTTTAAAAAGGTTTTCCCTACGCATAACCGGAACTGTTTAATTAGAAAAGAGTTAAATTGATCCTCTCCAGTGTTTTGTTAATCGCTTTCCTTATGGACGATCATGAAATCTAGACATTCGGGTCTCTATCGCAGAGAGAAAAAAAGGCCGTCAAAAATATTATTTATATTGTTGCTTGTTATCGCAGCATTTTTCTTTCTGGTTCAGGCAATGAGCCCGTCACCACAGAAACGTAGCCAGCTGGAAATCAGACAGACACTGCATCGCCTGGATTCCCTGCAAAAGCAGATATCTTTTGAGAAGAAGAAAATCGCTCGATTCACCAAAATGAAGTATCTTCATGAAGGCGAGATTGGTGCGGGGCAGGGGATGTTTCAGGCTCTCAGCGATCTTGGTGTCTCACACGGTATACGTCTTCAGCTGGTAAACACACTGCGCGATTCGGTGGAGCTGATGAATATGGTGGCGGGGCAAAGGATTTCGGTTGAGTATGATCCCCGGGATACAAATCGGGTACTTACCTTTTCCTACTCGCCCAATCCTTCGGTTGTGCATGAGATTATCTATCGGGACAGCGCATACGCATACAGGAGAGTGGAGCAGCCCACAACCATTCGACACAGTCTCATCGAAGGTACCATTCGATCGGGTTCATCTCTTGATCAGACTCTGCGGGAAAAAGGCATTGCGCCTTCCATGGTCGGAGTGGTCAACGGTGTACTTCTGTGCAAGATCTCGTTTCGCACCGATGCACGGGAGGGGGATAGATTCAAGGTTCTTCTTCGGGAGCGTTTTTTTCAGGACACGATCCGTGTAGATGGTCAGGTGTTGTATACCTGCTATGACGGCGCGCGCGCGGGATTTCATGAGGCTTTTCGGTATGACGATGGCGATCCGAAGTCATCCTATACGGCTCATTATACCGAAAAGGGCGAGGCGCTTGTTCATTCGGGGCTACGCTACCCGCTTGATCGGCTTCATATAAGCTCCAGTTACGGTATGCGCATTCATCCGGTCTCCGGAATGCGTAAGATGCATTGGGGAGTCGACTACAGGGCTCCGACGGGAACGCCTGTCTATGCGGTTGCACCGGGCGTGGTTATTGCCTCGGCATACAATTCGAGTAATGGTCACTATATTGCGATTCGTCATCCTGACAGATACATCTCCTACTACCTTCATCTGCACAGGCGCATGGCTTCGAAGGGACAGTCGATACGTGCGGGCCAGATTATTGGCAGAGTGGGAAGCACCGGCATATCAACCGGACCCCATCTGCATTTCGGATTCAAGATGCCGAATGGACGGTGGATGAACCCGTTGCGCAAAAGGATGATCGCCACCCCCAAGCTTAAGGGAGAGCGGCTGGAGCGTATGACCGTGCAGGCCGGCGAAATCAGACATCTTCTGGACAGCCTTCGAACCCAGACGCAGGTAGTAGCCATGGATGAGCAGGGGTAAACAGGTGCGGGGGAAGAATAAACTTTTTGGCCCCGGCGTTCTGAGCGGTAACGCCCCCATCCTTCCCACAAAAAAAGTGTCGGTCAAATTAAAGATGGTTATTCCAAGAGATCCCGCAACGATCGGTAGACAAAGATGCAGTAGTAGCCTATAACCTGCTCTTCGGTGAGTGTTGGACGTTTTCGGGTTTTAAAAATGTGAATTAAGCTGTCAGATTGTTAAATCTATTTATCTACAATCGTGATGATGTAAATAAGCTCGGCGTACCTGACGTCAGGGGTGCTTTCGAAGGTGATCGATCGATTGTAAAACTTTGCAGCCTCCGCCAGGTGACACAGCGCAATTCCCGCATCCACAAAATTGACTTTCCCCAGCATCCTTTGGGAGAGAAAAGATCCGGCCGGCCTGATAAACATATGAAGACGTTTGCCGTCACAGTAAAAGCGCCATGGTTGTGAATTTATGGCTGATGGGGCTATACGAACCGCCTCAAGAAGTTGCTCCCATCGCGGGTCGACACTTCCATCGGCTGTAAGCTGCTCCAGATGTTTACGGCGTATGCGGGATATATCCTTACGCAGATGGCCCTCGGGCTCTTTCGGGAGTCCGAAGGCGATAATGGCGGCAAGCTGGTGCCCATCCTGGGCATTGATCAGACTGCTCAGAGCACCCTTTTTGATGTGTCCACCAAGCCAGCAGGTTGCAAGCCCCAGCGCAGTCAGGCTTATAACCAGATGTTCTCCCACATAGCCCGCACTTTCCCTCATACCCTCGAGCGGCTTACCTGACAGTATCAGGAAGTGAGGCGCTTTGTTTTTTCCAAACGGTCCTATAAGCCCCTTCGAGGCAAGGTGCACCTTACTGCCATCCTCGATAAGATCAACATTCAGATGTCCGGTATCGAAAGGAGGGTGAATAGAATCGATTTGTTTGGCTATTTCTTCTAGAATCTCGGACGGAACAGCTTTGGGCGCATACTGCCGGGTAGATTTGCGTCTGATAAGTGCATCAAAGCGATTCATATAACCCTCTATCCATGTAACTTTATCTCTCAGATATCTAGCAGATACTATACCAGTTATAAGTATACCATTTTGGCAATATATAATAAGACAATGATTTTGAAAAACAATATAATCTGTATCGAAAATAAAGATGTCCTGCAACAGTCAAACGCAATGAGGCCATTTTATAGATTATTGAAATGACTTTTTACCCATAGCCTGCTAACACACTCCCGTTATGTCCGCGTACTCTCCCGCTTTATGCTTCTGCGCTACCGCCTCCGCCAGATCGTCGAGCTTGTCAAGCGTCTCCTCCCGCGGATATCCCTTGCACAGTACCGGATCGAACAGCTCTACTTTAAGATTGGGGATGAGGTTGGCGATATGTTCCACCGCCTTGCTGCTCCATCCATAGGAGCCGACAATCGAGGCATACTTGAGTTTGGGGCGAAGCGCGTTGGCCAGATACGATGCGTAAAAGATTGCCGGATGAGGCGCCACGTGCACGGTCGGGGTTCCGATGATTATGGTGGCCGCATCAACAAGTGAAATGGCCAGCTTGCCCAGGTCGGTGACCGACAGCTCAAACTGCTGGGCGTTTATTCCCCTTCTGGCAAGAGCGGTTATCAGATGCTCCACCATCTTGTGCGTACTGCCGTGCATGGAGGTGTACGGTATCACCACCAGGTTTTTTGGTTTTTCATCAATCCAGTCTTTATACGAATCGATGATAAAATCGGGCTCCTTATAGATAGAGCCGTGGCTGGGAGCGATCATCTCCACATCCAGCGCCTCCACCTTCTCGATATTTCTCTTGATTGTCGTGCGAAAAGGCATCATGATCTCCGCATAGTAGCGCTTTGCCGCCTCGTAAACCCGGGGCCGGTCGGTGACGTACAGGTCGGTGGATGCGATATGGGATCCGAAGAAATCACAGCTGAAAAGAATTTTCTCTTCGGGCAGATAGGTACACATGGTCTCCGGCCAGTGTACCCAGGGTGTATGGACGAATTTGAGGCTACGGTCACCCAGGGAAATCTCCTCGTTGTCCGCCACCGCTATGATCCGATCCTTATCGATATGCAGATGATCGATAAGAAGCCCTTTGCCCTTGGTGGAGGCGATCACTTTTGCCTGCGGATACTTCTCCAAAACGGTCGGAATAGCTCCCGAGTGGTCCTGTTCCGAATGCTGACTTACCACGTAATCGATCGAATCGACCTGCTTGAGCTGATCCATCAGCGTGTCGGCCTTGGCGGGATCGACCGCATCGATCAAAACAGTTTTTTCCGAGCCGTGTATCAGATAGGCGTTGTAGCTTGTACCGTCGGGCAGCGGAATCAGCGCATCGAACAGCCGACGATCCCAGTGCTCCGCACCCAGCCAGTAAACGGTTTCGCGAATCTTGCGTGGTTTCATGGAAGACCTCCTCAAGGTTGAATCGGTGCCTTGTGCGCACCCTGCAAAAAATGGCATTTATGCTCTCTGAAAGTGGACGTGTTGAAAATCGGTGTCCACATATTCCCGAGACCTTTCTTTCGCACTCTTATCGGCCTTTTTGGCTGCCCGGTATGCCATCTCAAACTTCTCACGGATTTTTTGCCGTATGAGCATTAATTTTGTATATGAGCTTTTCGGGATTGCCGCTCTTAAGTGCCCTGTCACTGAGTTTGTTTATCGGCACGATCGAGCTCGCCGGTTTAAATCCCGTATAGGGGGGTGTTTTCCGATTCGCTGTGCAGCCGCACAAGAGTCTCTTCTATCATGACCTGCATCATGATTCGCGCGATTGATGACAGACCGGTTTACCCGAGCCACATGCAAGGATTGAGCCAGGATATTAAATTCCATCTATTTTCTTCCTGTGTCACCATCGCCAACAGGGGGCCACACAGTAGCTACGAAGCAAACCCATTTTTTAGCCGCAGTTAAGAAACATACCTGTGCCTATCCCCGCTGCGGGACGAAGCATGGATGCCATATAATCCGGCAAGCGGGAGCATGGTATACGGGAGGTTCTTTTTCGAACAGAAGCCAGTAAGGAGTCGTCGACAGTTTAATGCGCAAGCACAAATAAACCCAGGGCATAGATAAGAATCATCCCCACCCCCTCGAAACCGATTCGAGCGATACCTTTTTTTTCCCGTCGCAGCAATCCCATCAGAAGCAGTCCCGACATGATGACTGTCACCGCCAGAAGCGCCCCCTCTCGTCGGGATGCCCCCCGGTATATGGAGCCCTCCCGGTAGAAGACATCGGCGATGGCGGCAAACAGGGTATCGAATGCGTTGCCGCCCAAGATACCGCTGACCGCCAGGGTCAGCGCTCCCCGGCGCACCGCGGCAATCGAGGTGACAAGCTCGGCAAGTGATGTGGTCACGGCCACAAACAGTCCTCCCACAATACTCTGAGACAAGATGGTATGCTCAGATATGCGCTCGGCCGCAATCGTCAATATCCATCCAGCGGCCATGATGCCAAGTGCTGTGATGATAAAGTCGATCCAGATTTTTATTAACGGTTGCCCTTTTTGCTGCTTTTCCTGCGGCTCATCCATTTTGGTTTCCCGGGTCATACGCGGCTGCCACATCGGTTTTTTGAGCCCCTTTGAGATGACGTACATCCCTGCGATATAGGTCAACGGCAGAATCGGGGTTATATAGTGGATGCCCCAGAAAGAGATATCGGGGCCGATAAATGCAAACATCAAAAGCCCCAGCATGGTGATCTGAAGCGAGCCCTGCATCATGCT
>CAYQOU010000038.1:0-34188 GCA_964419255.1 uncultured Fibrobacterota bacterium
AATACACCAGACTGCCGGCGACCTATCAGCAGGCTGTTTCCAGATACATCCAACATGAACTGGACGGTCAGATCACCGAAGAGATGTATCCTGCCGGTGGTGAAGGGAGAATCGCGACACCGTCAGCGGTTAACAGCACTGGTAAAAACTTCCTGAAAAACGGGTTCTATATCCAACAGAAAAGCTCAAAGCTGACTAAACTGATTTTTTCCATTGAAAAGGCCGGAGATGTGCGGATAACTCTTTTCGACCTGAAAGGAAGACTGATAAAAACAGCATTACGCGGGAAGTTCGATGCAGGCAGACATACGACCGCTGTGGACATTTCGGATCTGGCAGGTGGTTTATACATAACCCGTTTCAGGTCGGATTCCTTTGTAAAAACGCAGGAACTAAATATCATCAAATAGTGTGGTATATCTGCGTGTCAGCAGATCAGGAGCCGGCTGCATGCAGCCGGCTCCTTCTTTTTGTTACTTGTCTTCACCTCGGTGCGGCGCTTTTCGGCTTAAACTCACCATCATCCAGCTCCGGACAAGTTCCCTATTGGGATATACTACAGATACCCCGCGATACCGGGGCTTATAAGGATTTTCACCGAACTCTCATTTAAGCTTGGAAGAACGGCTACTTCCATATTAAAGAAAATTCGTTTATACCCGATTTCTATCCAAAAACTTGGGCCACCCATATAATAAACATCTATCTGATCATATGAGTATTCATCGAGGTAGTAATTTGAAGTGAGGAAAACTGCTTTGTGGCGTTCGTGCCAGTATCCAATCAGTGCACCGGGGGAGAGTGTCACGACATTTCCGAGAGCAAAGATATAACGATATTGAAATCCACCCCCCTGCAGTTTTCCGGATATGCTTTCAAGATAGTCTGAATTATAGTAATTATCAAACTGAGTTTCATCGATTGACCGATTGGCACCTATATGATACCGAAGTGCGAACAGATGATTTTTTGCTCTCA
This sequence comes from uncultured Fibrobacterota bacterium, assembly GCA_964419255.1. Lineage (GTDB taxonomy): Bacteria > Fibrobacterota > Chitinivibrionia > Chitinivibrionales > CAYFVL01 > CAZPHU01. Next base: position 979 of record CAYQOU010000038.1, read on the forward strand.
AACCAATCTGAAAACCCGGCCCCATTTGGAAGGATTCCGGGCCGCCGGTCATAAATGAAAGGTCGACGCCGAGATTAAGTCGCAAGGGTCGTTCGGCCTTACATTCGATATCAACAGATTCTCCCGGATTTATCTTTACCGTCTCAGGATCGGAGCGGCTGCTGCCTGAACGACAACACACTTCATACTCCCCCGGCGGTAGTCTCACCTCCTTATCCCCTTTTCCATACTCCTCGTCATTTATGATCACAACGGCAGTGGAAGGATATACTTCGATGTCCAGCTCGCCCGGAACCTGAGATTTGGAAACCTTTTCTTCAACCTTCTTTTCTTCAACCGTAACCACGGGTGTTTCCTTTTTTATTCGCCTTTGGGTAACCTGAACCGGCTTTATTCCCATTAGCTCCGCGGCCACGGATGGAAGTTCATGGATGATATCTTCGATGCTCCCCTCGATATCACGGCCCACGATCTGAGTGATTGTACCTTTCTCCACATCAACCACCCTAAAATTCAGCATCAGAAGCTTGCCCAGGTTACCGATTGAGCCGCTTATAAGGTATTGCACACCCAAAAGCTGCCCCATTTCAACCAGACAGGCCTGGTCGGTGCAGGCGCCGGAACTCTGAAACCCCTGCTCCTTGAGTACCTCATTCATCTCCGAACGTTCCATAATAATCGCTCTGCCAGTTTTGAAAAGCTCGAAACGAAGCCGGTCGCCGATTATATCGGCATGAGATTCCTTAACAATACCGGAAGTCTTGATGTTCATAACCGCATAGCGATTCTTGTGATTCTGAGCAAAAACGTCCGATGTGAAGCCAAAAACTACGATGCCAACAAGCAAAACCGAGGCAAACTTAAACAGCATCTTGAACGCTCCAGGGCCAAAAATGGGAATAATGAATGATCGATATATCATCTTAAAATAATTAGAGATAAAAAGCTACAAATGTTTTTAAGGAATAATTTATTATCCCCAGTCGTCTTTTCAATCTTGATGCGACCAACTTCAGACTTATTTTCATTGCTTTACATCAATTCATTTAAATCTCTCGGTTCCTCCCCGCGTTTTATGAAATAGTGAGAGTTGCATTCCGCGTTCCTTGATACATATAGTCTTCCTCTTAAGGTGGGATTCAAATACTTTTAGCCCGGAACAGAACTCATGACTATCGCACTCCACCCAACGTAAAGAGACATGTCCACACCTACTCGGACATGCCTCACGTACTATCCTGAATCCGGCAAAGACGGAAAATCAAGGATCGAAGTCGAAGAAATAGAAACCTTGAACAACAATTAACAACTGACACGCCAACAATCGTATAATTGCCTCCTCTTCCGTCCTGTTCCGTCCCGCCTCAGCGGGACGAGACAGGAAGAACACAGGAGTCAGTCACAGAATCCAGACGCAGGGAGAGTCTACAAGCTGGTCGGGAGGATCTTCAAATGTAGCTCCTCCAGCTGCTCCTTTGTAACCTCACCCGGTGCATTCATCAGAAGATCCTGAGCACGCTGATTCATAGGAAATGCAATCACTTCGCGGATATTCTGCGCACCGGTGATAAGCATCACCATCCGGTCGATTCCCGGAGCAATACCTCCGTGAGGCGGCGCACCGCGCTTGAATGCATTTATCATTCCACCAAACTTCTCATCCACGACCGACTTGTCATACCCGGCGATCTCAAAGGCTTTATACATGATATCCGGACGGTGATTACGGATCGCACCACTCGACAACTCCACACCATTACAGACAATATCGTACTGATAAGCCTTAATAGTCAACGGGTCCTGATTAAGAAGCGCATCCATCCCCCCCTGCGGCATGGAAAAGGGATTATGACTAAACGCAACCGATTTTGTCTCCTCATCCCACTCAAACATGGGAAAATCCACTACCCAACAGAATTTGTAGACATCTTTTTCGATCAGGTCAAGCTCGTCTCCAAGCTTTACACGCACATCACCGGCGATTCGAGCCGCGTTTTTCTCATCATCACAGACAAAAAAGACCACATCCCCGGTGGACACATCGCACTCACCGGCAATAGCGCCGATTTTCTTCTCATCGAGAAACTTTGCGATCGGCCCCTTAACCGTGTCTTCCGTCCACACCAGATAGGCAAGTCCTTTGGATCCAATCGATTGCGCATACTCAACCATACGATCGAAGAAACTTCTCGGGCGATCGCTTATGCCCTTTACCCCGAAGGCACGAACCACCGCACCCTTTTTGACAGCCGCCGAAAAGGCCCGGAATTCTGAATCGGCAAATATATTTGACACATCGGTAATTTCGATCGGGATACGCAGATCCGGTTTATCGGTGCCATATTTGAGCATAGCCGTGTGATACGGAATGCGCACGAATGGCGGCTCGTCGAGTTTGATCCGGCTAAATTCATCGAATACCCCATGAAGAACATTTTCCACGACCGCAAAGATTTCATCCTGCGTGGCAAAGGACATCTCTATATCCAGCTGGTAGAACTCACCCGGTGACCGATCCGCCCGCGCATCTTCATCACGAAAACAGGGAGCGATCTGGAAATATCGGTCGAATCCAGCAACCATCAGAAGCTGCTTGAACTGCTGAGGCGCCTGAGGCAGGGCGTAGAAATGACCGGGATGTACCCTGGAGGGAACCAGGTAATCTCGCGCCCCTTCGGGGCTGGAGCTTGTAAGAATTGGCGTCTGGAATTCGTTGAAACCAAGCTCCATCATCCGACGACGAATGCTGGAGATGATTTTGGATCGCAGGATGATATTGTTATGCATCGTGGGACGACGCAGATCCAGATATCGGTACCTGAGACGCAAATCCTCGCTGACCTCCTCTTCCTGAAATACCGTAAAAGGTATCGATTCGCACTCACCAAGCACCTCGTAATCACTCGCGACAACCTCTATCTCCCCAGTCTCCATGTTTGCATTGACGTTTTCCTCCGAGCGAAAAACGACTTCACCATCGAAGCGAACGACAGTCTCTTTGGGAAGATGACCTACCTGATACTGGAAGGGGGCAGTGGGATTGATAACGACCTGAGTTATGCCGTAGTTATCCCGCAAATCGATAAACAGGATGCCGCCATGATCACGTTTATTATGAATCCATCCGGACAAGCGTACCCGCTTACCGATATCCTCTTTGCGCAATTGATTACACAAATGGGTACGAAACTCATGCATGCTGGAAAACCTTTTCAGTTTAAGATGAGACGAAACAAAAATCGCACTTGAAAAAACAAGGCATTAAAAATACTATTTGGTATGAGCAGACTCTGCATATGACCGCAATCATCAAGTTTTTCTCAGCACGCAGGTCAAAATTCCAACTCTCTCTTTCTTGGCCTGAAAACCAGCAATGACAGCTACGCCGTAGCTACTTACGGAGTGCTTTATTTATGAATGATATGAAAAAGACGAAAAGCCAGCTAATCGAGGAACTTACCCTTCTGCGCGAAAAGAGAAACGGAAACGGTAAAGCGACAAAAGAGATAACCGAGACGCTCCGCATAGCCGACGTATTGCTTAAATATTCCCACGTCGGCATTGTTGTAACCGATGCCGACAGTATCATACTAAAGGCAAACAAGGAGTTTCAGGTCATATCAGGTTTCTCGGAATCAGAACTGCTGGGTAAGAAAACCAATGTGCAGCGCTCCGACCGTCACAAAAAATCCTTCTATAAAAAGATGTGGGTTGAGCTGATAGAGAAAGGGTACTGGCGAGGAAAGGTGTGGAACCGGCGAAAAAATGGCCAGATCTATCTGGCACATCTGACTGTATCCGCTGTAAAAGATGAGTGCGGAGTCACAACCAACTATGTGGGCCTTATCGATGATATATCCCGCTACGCCACAGACTTTCAGGAACAGACGTATGTCGATGTGCTTACGGGGCTTCCCAATCGGATTCTGCTCAATGACAGATTGGATTTTATGCTCGCCCACGCCCGTCGTAACGGTCAGATTCTGGCCGTACTGTTTATGGATCTGGACAGGTTTAAGGTTGCCAATGATTCTCTTGGATATAATGGTGGAGATCAACTGCTGCAGATGGTAGCCGAACGTCTCAAAAAAACAATACGGGAGGTGGATGCGGTATTTCGCCTGGGAAATGACGAATTTGCCATCATCCTGGAAGAAATTTCGCATATCGAAGATGCTGCTAAAGTGGCCAAAAAAATCCAGCACCTGTTTACCATTTCCTTCAAACTCCAAAACTTCCAGCACGAGGTCTTCCTCAGTGCCAGTATCGGCATCAGCCTGTTTCCCTACGATGGTGTAGATATGGAAACACTGGTCAAGAATGCTGAAAGTGCCATGCACAGGGCAAAAGAGCAGGGGGAAAACAACTACCAGCATTATACCCCCAGCATGAATTCCAAGGCACTTGAACATATCACTATCGAGTACCGGCTGCATAAAGCGCTTGATCAAAACGAGTTTCTCGTCTACTACCAACCTCAGATCGATCTGAAAACAGGTAATGTGGTAGGAGCCGAGGCGCTGGTCAGATGGAAACACCCGGAACTTGGCCTGGTTTCGCCGGCAGAGTTTATTCCAATCGCCGAGGAAACCGGCTTGATAATTCCCATCGGAGAATGGGTGCTCGAAACCGCTACCAGACAAACCCAGCAGTGGCACCAACAGGGCTTACCTCCCCTGCGCATCTCCGTGAACCTCTCGGTCCGTCAGTTCCAGCAGCAGGACATCGTTGAAAAGATCCTTGCAATTTTGGATAAGACTGAACTGGCCCCCAATTATCTGGAGCTGGAAATAACCGAAAGCCTGGGGATGAAAAATGCCGCTCTGACGGTCAAAACGCTTAGCCGTCTGAAGAAAATGGGTATTCATATCAGTATTGATGATTTCGGTACGGGCTACTCCTCACTCAACTACCTCAAACGTTTTCCGGTCGATACGCTGAAGATCGATCAGTCCTTCATTCGCGATATTTCTCTGGATCAGGGCGATGAGGCAATAGTCAGCATCATTATCGATATGGCTCATGCACTCAGATTGAATGTTATCGCCGAAGGAGTCGAAAACGAAATTCAGCTGGGATTTCTCAAAGGGCGATCATGTGATCAGGTACAGGGCTATTTCTACAGCCCCCCGATTCCGGCCAAGGCATTCGAGCAGTATCTCATAAAAAGTAAAACCAAAATCGGGTGATTCTCTGGCGGCGATTCGCACAATTTCTGGTGGCATAAGAGCTTCAGCAGTTGCAAAACTTGCGATAAATATTGCGCACGATTGCACAGTCGTATCACCCATTTTACCCTGAAGGGTTCGACTAATCCACTCAGTTCCGCTCAATATGGGTAAAAACCTCTGATCGCTCCCCTCGATTCATCAGGGGAAAATGAGCTCTCCCTGCTCTGATTTGGGGCCGCCAATCGATACCTCTACGGCATCTTCACATAAACACCGCCTCACCTCTCTGCAAAGATTATTTTCTTTATCTGTTCATACGATATGGTTACACTCCATATAAGACTATTTTGTTTCTCTTTCTTTCAGCCTCACGGGAGGATACATGTCCATAAAGGTTTACCTCAATGAAGATGAAATGCCCAGACAGTGGTATAATATCGCACCGGATCTTCCGACCCCCATGCAGCCACCTCTGGCTCCAAATGGTGAGGCGCTGACACCGGAGATGATGTCGGCGATTTTTCCGATGAACATCATCGAGCAGGAGATGAGCTCCCAACGATGGATAGACATTCCCGAAGAGATTCAGTCGCTACTCTATCGCTGGCGCCCGGCACCGCTGAGACGCGCCATGCACCTGGAGAAAGCTTTGGGTACTCCCGCAAAGATTTTCTACAAAGATGAATCTGTATCTCCTCCAGGAAGTCATAAGCCTAATACTGCGGTCGCTCAGGCCTGGTACAACAAACAGGCCGGCACAAAAACTATTACGACCGAAACGGGTGCGGGTCAATGGGGAAGCGCCCTGAGTCTAGCATGCTCGCTGGTTGGACTCAACTGCAAGGTGTACATGGTACGCATAAGCTTCGACCAGAAACCGTTTCGCAAGATTATGATGCAGACCTGGGGCGGAGAGTGTGTGGCAAGCCCCAGCACCGAGACAAAAGCAGGGCGCTCTTTTCTGGAAAAGGATCCCAACACCCCGGGGAGTCTGGGAATGGCAATCAGTGAAGCGGTGGAAATGGCAGTGGCCGACTCGTCAGGATCGACAAAATATTCACTGGGAAGTGTGCTGAACCATGTGATGCTGCATCAAACGATCATCGGTCTGGAGGCAAAAAAACAGCTGGAGAAGATCGGTATCAAAAAGCCTGATGTTGTTATCGGATGTGCCGGCGGCGGCAGTAACTTTGCCGGTATTGCTTTTCCCTTTGTTCTTGATAAGATAAACGGTGCCGACATCGATATAATACCGGTAGAGCCGACCAGCTGCCCGACACTCACCCGTGGTATCTACAACTACGATTTCGGTGATGTGGTAGGAATGACTCCCCTGCTTCCCATGCATACCCTGGGTCATAGTTTCGTTCCGCCGCCGATACACGCCGGCGGTCTTCGCTATCATGGGATGTCACCGCTGGTGTCTCAGGCGGTTGTAGAAGGGCTTCTGACCCCGCGCGCGATTCATCAGCTGGAGTGTTACGAAGCCGCGGTGAACTGGGCTCGCACAGAAGGCTTCATCGTGGCTCCCGAAACAAGTCACGCAATCGCCTGTACGGTCCAGGAAGCGCTTAAGGCCAAAGAAGAGGGGAAAGAAAAAGTCATTCTCTTCAACCTCAGCGGTCACGGCTACATGGATCTTCTGGGCTACTCCAAGTATTTCAACGGTGAACTAAGCGACTACACCCTTCCTCAGCAAGATATAGACAAGGCCGAAGCCGAACTGACCGATTTTCCCAAGGCGCAAGCCAAAAAAACAGGCAAATGGTAATACATGCCTGAACGTATATCTCTATGCCCGGGCAGATGGTCGTGTCCGGGCATCTGCGACTTTCTTCCTGGAAATTATTCAGCGCCTGTTAATCGTATCTTTCATGAAGATACGATTAACAGGCGCTGATGAAAAAATAATCCCTGACCTGTAAATTGTGAGGTTCGCATGGTTGATTCACATGATGCTGACGTTCGCTACTGTCCATCCCTGGGACACGAAATCGCCTTCTCCTACTGTCGCAAGCCCGGATCCGAAATCCCCTGCCGCCGCATTTTCGATTGCTGGTGGGAGCGATTTGATATTACCACATTTATGAAACAGAATTACAGCGAGGAAGTACTAGAGAAGATAACCCGGCCCCAACAACCAAAGTCGGTCTCTCTTGCGCAGATAATAAAGGAAGCGCAAGAAAGAATCGAGAGTCGAGATTCGAGGGACAAGAGGACAAAAGACGACGAATGACTAGTGATAAGAGGTGAGTGTTGATTAATATTACCTGCTAAGACAAACAGGTGTTTGATACCTCTTTGCTGAATTTACATAATTCAAGACGGTAGGATTGAATGGCCGACAGCGTAAGCGCGTGAGAAGAGTTATTGTTTCGTCCCGTGCATTATCAGTCTATCTGGGTATAAAAAACCTGCTTTTCTCCCCTCACTTCTCGCTAAAGGGACAGGACCAGATACGGGAGTACTGGTGTCGAACAAAGGATCTATATCTAACAATTCCGTCTCTCGTATCTTATCTCTATAAACTTGAATCTCAACTCTATTCGCACGTTACTTGCGCTATCACCTGCATGAATTCCGCGACATTAAACGGCTTGGGCAGCACGCCAACGAACCCGTACTCCCGATAGTTTGTCATGATAGAATCGTTTGAATAGCCGCTTGAAGCGATCACCTTTGCATTTGGATCTAACGATAGCAGCTGCTCGATCGTTTTCTTTCCTCCCATACCACCCGGGATAGTAATATCCATCAGAACAAGATTAAACGGCTCCCCGTTGTTCATTGACCTTTCGTATGCATATAATGCATCGATCCCGTTTGTGGTTGTCTCAACCTGATAGCCCGCATTCTTCAGGATTCTTTCGACAACCACACGGATGATCTCATCATCATCCATAACCAGAATACGTTTCGTTCCTCTGCACCGTGGAATCTGCTCGGATATTTCTTTCTTCTCCTGCTTTCTGGCAGGAAGATAGAATATGAACTTGGTTCCCTTTCCGACCCGCGACTTGACAGTAATAAAGCCGTTATGTTTCTGGACAATGGAGTAGACCGTCGAGAGGCCAAGACCTGCTCTTTTGTCGGATGTGGTAAAATACGGGTCAAAGATACGAGTCATGTTTTCGCGCGTAATACCGCACCCGTTGTCTTTTATGGTAATTTTGAGATATGTTCCCGGCAAAAGAGGGAGTACGGCTTCGGTGACATCGCTGATTTTGTCTTGTATTTCCATGTTCTGCGCACGAATAACGACGCTTCCCCCCTGGGGCATGGCCTGTTTTGCATTGGTCAGCAGGTTATTTAGTACCTGGTCGATCTGCCCACGATCAATCTCCACACTCCACAAATCTTCATCCAGCTGCAATTCGCATTCGATGTTTGAGCCGCTGAGACAAAATCCGACCGAATCTTCGATAAGCTCGTCGATGGAAGCATTTTCCTTTACCGGAGCTCCTCCTTTAGCAAAAGTTAGAAGCTGCTTTGTGAGTTTACTTGCTTGAAAGGCCGCTTTCTCAGCATCGGTGACAAGATCGTACGGCTCGGAATTGGCTTTCAGGCCTGTTTTTACCATGAAAAGATTAGTGATAATTCCGGTGAGGATATTGTTAAAATCATGAGCAATTCCTCCGGCAAGCACCCCGATCGCCTCCAGCTTACGTGCTCTGAAAAGCTCCTCCTCCATTCGACGACGCTCAGTAGCATCATGAAGCGCCACAACCGTTCCGATTATCTGTTCGGAACTGTCCCGCATAGGAGAGGCGGTAAAGATGATTCTTCTTCTGCTCTGCCCCACCGGCAGCATTACTTCTCCTTCTACCGTTTTTCCACCGGAGATAACGGTTTCTGTCGGACCGGCAATCTCTTTTTGTGTCTCGATATCCAACGGCTGGAAAATCTCGCTGAAATGCTTGCCAATCACCTCCCTGCCGCTAACGCCGGTAAGCGCCTCGGCAACCCCGTTTATCAGAAGAATTCGTCCGGAAGTATCTGTCGAAATTATACCATCACCTATCGAACGAAGCGTCACATCAAGCAGTTCCTTTTCTTTGGCAAGATCCTTTTCAGCCTGCTTCCGCTTGGTTACTTCGCGAATGATGGCGGTATGAAAAGTAGCCGCGCGGCTCTGCCAGGAAGAAAGAGATATTTCGACCGGAAACACCGAAGAGTCTTTTCGCTTGCCCAGAGCCTCTATCAGTTGTGCGCCGCTGGATTCTCCTTCCTGACTTATCGCCTTCTTAAGCGTCTCGGAGAGTTCATCGAAAACATCGTTGGGGGTAAGCAGAGAGATATGTTTACCGACGATCTCATGGGAATGATACCCAAACATCAGTTGCGCACCGCGGTTCCAGAAAACAATTTTACCGGAACAGTCGGCAGACAGAATCGCCTCGTGCGCTGTCTGAGCAAGAGCCCTGAACTTCTGTTCACTCTCCTTGAGAGCCTCTTCCGCTTTCTTGACGTCTACAATATCCGACTGAAGTTTCTGATTCTGTGTGATAAGATCATCAGTACGTCTTTTAAGCGATTCAGCCATGGCATCAAACGACTCGAAAACCGGGCTAAACAACTGTTCTATATTCGAATGGCTGTTCTGTACAGAGGTGAAATTCTCATATAGATGAGAAAGCTGACCTTTCAATTCGTGTAATCGATCCAAAAAGGTACCCTTTCGTAATGAATCGGATTTCATCTTATACCTGCTTAAACATGCAACCAGCGACAGTGTCGATTGTTGTTATCATTATACTATCAAATTATACTACCAAATTATACTACCAAAAAAAATGTATCGCAACCGTCCTCCCGAAAATTGCTCGGAAGAAGGCCGGCCGGTGCACCACGCACTGTTTCTCATTAAATTCTTTAATGCCACAAAATATATTGTACAAGTTTCACATGTGGGGTTAAACAAAAAAATGCGCACATCAGAGCACTGAATACATCAATAATATTATTTTTCACTGTGATCTCATCCTTCTTAATTGAAAAAGCAAATAAGAAAATGAAGAATAAGTTTTCTTTTTTTTGGACAGCTCTTATTCTAACCTTTCTCTGCTCGTGTGAAGGAGAGCCACAGACGCATACATTCGGAGAGCTGGTAATATACAGCTTCCAGGCAGGTATGTGCCGGGTATATCTCATAAAACACAAAAACATAGGCTATTTGATTGACACCGGCTCCCCCGGACAACAGAACAGGATATTGGAGAAGATGCACCAGGCCGGGGTGGATTCTCTTGCAATGATAATTCTCACCCACGGACATTTCGATCATTATGGAAGTGCTCGGGCCCTTAGAGATAGCACCGGTGCTTCTATTGCGATTCACAGAGCCGATGCACAATATATGGCAGAAGGCAAAACACCTCTTCCCCGAACAAAAACATGGGGCATACTGGGTAAGCTCTTTCTTCCTGTTGCTGAGATGATTTATTCACCGGAATCAACCAGTGCCGACATTCTTCTTGAAGACAAACAGAACCTCAGTACGATGGGTCTCAATGCGACAATAATGCATACTCCCGGACATACGCCCGGCTCCATATGCATCATGCTTCAGGATAGTTTGGCTTTTGTGGGGGATCTCATCTCGGCGCGTCCTACCAATCATGTCCAAAAATATTACGCATTCGACTGGGAACATGTCCGTAAGAGCTTTTATCGTCTGAAAAAAAGCAACCCCTCCATAGCATTTCCCGGCCACGGTAATCATCCCTTGTCCAAAGATGATATACAAAAGCTGCGACCCAACTATTAGGCCTGTGTACGACAAAAAAAATTGTTTTTGTATTTTGCTTTTATAATTTCTTGATCAATGATTCTACGGCTCTGCCGGATTCAGGAGGTATTATGCCCGATTATAAATCCGTTTCTCTGAAGATCTTCGATTACCCGTTTACCTGCCATGTGTGTCAAAACGATCGTTTCATTCAAAAATCGGCTCATATGAGCTTTGCGGGTGGTTCATTTCTTGGCCGATCACAGGAAAGTCTGACCGTTCTCATCTGTAACAAATGCGGCTATGTACATTCATTTGCACCAAGACTCGGAAAATTCGAAAGAAAAGATTAAACCGACTGACCAAAAAAGGTTTCTAATACCAAACTGAGCGGGTCTGAGTGGATGAATAGCGCTATCCCCTTCATAGCAGAAGATGTGAAGCTTTGCAAAAAAATACCCTCCATGGTATTGTCAAGGTTGCTGAATCCCTTGCCCCAAGTAATGGTGCGAATCGCCAAGAGAGAATCGCTCAGTTTGTTTATTTTTTCAATCCCGAAAATGTGTAAATTTTATCTCCTTTTCGACTTTTTCCAATTTGCTGAGGAATGTTCTGATGTACAAAAAACTATTATTTCTGACGTTCACCGTGTTAGTCGTTACTGCAATGCCGTTTGCGGCGGGTACACAGAGCGCGGTCAAACGGCACGGGGCACTCAGCGTTAAAGGAAACCGAATCGTTGACCAGCATGGTAACCCTACCCAGTTACGCGGCATGAGTTTTTTCTGGAGTCAATGGATGGGGAAATATTACAACAAACGCGCTGTCAACTGGCTTGTTGACGACTGGAAAGTAACAGTTGTACGGGCTGCCATGGGTGTTAAGCATGAGGAGACATTGTCCGGATATCTCTATGACGGATCTGAGCGATACACGGTTGAAACCATTGTAGATGCGGCTATAAAAAAGGGAATTTACGTGATAATCGACTGGCATGATCATCATGCACACGAACATACCGAAAGAGCACAGGAATTTTTCCGGGATATGGCCAAAAAGTATGGCGAATACCCCAATGTCATCTATGAGATCTTCAATGAACCCGTTCGTGTATCCTGGTCGAAGGAAGTAAAACCCTATGCGGAGAAGGTTGTGGCGGCGATCCGGGAAAACGATCCCGACAATCTGATTATCATCGGCTCCCCTCACTGGTGCCAGGATGTCGATAAGCCCGCAAAGGATCCCCTGGAGGGGAAAAACCTTGCTTACTCACTCCATTTCTATGCCGCAACCCATGGAGCCGCACTTCGCGAAAAAGCCAGGATTGCCCTGGACAGTGGAATAGCTTTGTTTGCGACCGAATTCGGGACCTGTCTGGCATCCGGAAATGGTTTTCTTGATTCGGTAGGAACTATGCAGTGGTTCGAATTTCTTGATAAGCATAAGATTAGCTGGTGTAACTGGTCAATTGCCGATAAGGACGAGACCGCATCAGCACTTGTTCCCGGTGCCAGATGGTATGGCAAATGGAAACACGATGAGCTAACTCGCTCCGGAGTATTAATCAGAAGAAAACTTCGTATGGATGCGGGATTTGAAGATGACACTCCGCCACCCAAAAAGAAAAAAGAAAGAAATCGCTGGTTGAAAATAAAACCTTTGAAATAGCTCTCCGTGGGAATTGCCCCCCCACGGATACGCAGATAGTACAACTATTTCAATGATTTGTACCCATTTAGTATTCTCTTGATCAACCATTTGAAATCTGTTGAGGATGTATCGTTGTTCAGGGTGATCATTCTTTGGATGATTCCAAAATTGGCCCTGATTGTAAACAGAGCTATCCTGCGACGCAGACTCTCGTCGTTTGCAATCGAGACACCTTCAGCCCATCGGGCAATAAGCTCATCTTGGCTTATATCTGCTAGCAGGTCCTGTTTTTTCCAGAATCGGAGGTCCAGACATGCCAGTAAACCGGCCAGGTCATATGCGGGGTCCCAAAATACAGTATTGTCGCACTCGACAGCTGAAACGTATGCCGGTTTTTGGCTGAATACCGATTCATATCCAAACAAGACGGTTTCAGGAGAAAAATTTCCATGTATCTGAACAAAGCCCTGCCCGCTGCCATTCAGATCCGATTTCAGACTCTGTTCAACGAAACACAAAACATCCTCGAATCGAACGCGAAAACGGTGAGGTATATTCTCGATAATGCAGCGGCAGGCGCAGAAGAATTGTTCTTCCCGGGCTCTTGTTTCATCTAAAGAGGACATGTGTAGTCGTAAGGTGTGCAGATGAATCATCCAGTCTATGGCAGCCTGCATGAGAATTTTCCTGACCGGGCGATGCACTGATGGTAGCAATGTTCCAAGACTCTGTCCATTAATTTTCTCCCAAATAATTGTTTTCGAATGTTCATCCAGACCCATCAGTCTGGGAATGCGATAATTACCTTTCTCGAAGCCGTTTCTCCGGATACGTTCGACAAGATCTGCCTTATTCTTCTCATCTTTCCAGCCCCCCTCACCTCGGGTTATCTTCTTTGCAGCATAATGTGTGTTTCTATCAGCCATGCGGCTACCAAAACGCCCCCTGACCACAATGCCGTTCTGCAGCGGTTCACGACACTCTGTATACAGCGGACGGGCATTTCCGTTGCGCATTTGTCTGATAAGCGAGCGTATATCTGAAACCGGATGGTCAAAAACGGTAGGATAAATGGCCACTCTCTTCTTCGTATGCACATCACTGCCACCTATAGCCCTGAACTGAAGCTCGTGCCAGGCTGTGAACCCACGAAAGTTTTCGACCAGACTCTGATTGCCATTGAGGATTTCGATTCCGTCGAGTAGGGGATCAAGCAGCTCATCGGTGGAAGGGGTCCTGCCATCTCGCCAGGGATGAGCCCACACTAAAAAAGAGTCCGGAAAAGTTTTCCGTATGTGAGCAAGAGTGGTTTTCCCCGTAATTGTACGATCGGCACCATACACGAGCACATGTCCCAAATTTGTTTCCACCTCCTGGGCCGCAAGTATAACAAACGATTGAGACACCCCAGCCTTTGCCCGTGCGTTCTCCAGATCCTCTGAAGACCAGAGATAATGATGCTCGGTGATAACAAGACCGTCGAGTCCGGACCGTGCGGCTCGCCGAATCAAGGCTGCCGGGAAAATCCTGCTGCACATACTCTTTGGATAGGTGTGGCTGTGCATGTCAAAAAGCATAATACCCGGTAAACAGAAAAAGGTAAATGAAAAATACAAACAGTATGGTAAAATGCTGAAAGCATTCTGAAAATATACTTATCCCCCTCTGCACTTTTCATACCCATTTCTTCAGCCACCTCACATCTGCTTTTGTCAAAAAACGATTTGCTGTTAAAAAGGTGGCTTCACAGATGTTGAAACCACCTAACTATTAGATTTTTATTAGATGGTGCCGTTTCTTGCGGCGCGCTTCAGTTTGTCATTGGCAAATATTGCAACCTCCACGCGTCGATTCTGCTGCCGTCCCGCCATTGTTCCATTATCCGCAATTGGCTGATCTTCACCGTAGCCATTGATACTGATCCGACTGCCGATAACCCCATTAGATTTGAGCTGACGGGCAACAGAAGATGCCCGATCTTCCGAAAGCCGGAGGTTGAGTTGATCGGAGCCGGTCGAGTCGGTGTGGCCTTCTATTAAGATGTTTGTATCCTCATATTTCTGCAGAACACGAGCCAAATCGTTGACATTTGTCTGTGCCTGCGCCCTGAGAGCGGCAGATCCTATATCAAACAGGATACCGGAAGCAAACGTTATCTTGATTCCTTCACCGACGCGCTCCACTTTGGCACCTTTGAGATCCCGACGAATCTCTTCGGCCTGCTTATCCATGTATCTACCAATTGCGGCACCGGCGGTGCCTCCGACCGCAGCTCCGACTATAGCCCCAACAGCGGTGTTACCGGCCCTCTTTCCGATGATTCCCCCAACCACACCACCTACTCCCGCACCGATAGTTCCTCCCCGTGCCATATTGCTCCAGCTACAGCCCGTCACCAAAACCGAAGTGATCAAAACACCGCACATAAAACGTTTAATTTTCATACCATCCTCCTCACGAGGGTAACTGGTGTAGACCCGAATTTGGCGGTCTTGAGCGGATAAATCGCCCAATTCAGGGCATATGTAATGAATTTTTAGAAAGCCAAAAAGTATGTATACCTAAAATATATGCAAGGATTCTCAAAAGAGACAGTATAAAATGCTTTTTCTGCGACTCGAGAATGGAGGGTTTCATGATTCCTCAAATAATTGAGTGATTGGAAAGGCCGGATGCATCTTGCACCCGCACCTGATCCCACTGCATGCGGGCAAAAAATATCACACCTAATCTAAATCCGGAGCCGAAGAACAATCTAGGCAGTTTTTTTTTCGGGTATGCTAATTTAACAAAAAGTATCCTATTTTTCGACAGATGGTACCCACTGTGGAATGTCATTTGATTCATTAAGCTTGTGTACTGGAGATGCCAGGTATGGTAAGTATCCGATTTATTTACTTTCCCCCATCGTATGTCGGTACGGTCCACCTGCGCAGACCCTACCCACCGTATCGGGGCGTGGTGTTTGTCTACTGAGGAAAGGAAATGATATGATCAGAAAACTTCTATGCATGAGCACAACGGCTGCCATAATTTTTATTGTAACGGGATGTGGCGGGCGCGATATGACCAATGGAGAGATAGACCCAAGTACAACATTGGGTAGAGATACAACCGTTGATGTCGATACGATTATTCAGTATGATACTACGATCCGGCGCGATACCCTGATTACGGATACCACGGTGGAACGTGAGCTTCACCAGGAAACAATAGAAAGTGAAGGTGTAGACACGCTTTCGGGCGAGCGCAACCAATCGCCGCAAGACATGCAGGGAGATACAACTCAGACCGATACCACGGAAACAGATGACTAGAAACTGTTCTGAGAGATTTTCTTGCGAAGCCGCACAAAAGGGCAGGCTCATGCCTGCCCCGCTTGAGTGGCAAAACTCTGCATCAGCAGAGCCTCATTTCTGTGAGAATGAGTCACAGCTCTGCTCATTGCAAAGAGATAGTGTGTTCCAGCATCTATCTCCGGTCAAAGCAGGAGAATCAAGGATTAAAGATCCAGGAGTGAGGAAACAAAAACACATCAATCAAATAACACGACAAAAAACGTGCCTTTCCCCCCATGCCACTGAGGCGGGGCGGGGAGACGAAAAAACAGGTGTCGGACATAGAATCTAATCCGATTCATATTCTTCCCTCATAAGCAGTCCGTTTTCCTGCAGCTCCACTAACCAGAGAACCTCTTTGATCCAGTCTCTGAGTGCCTGCTCCTCATCCGGTGATAACAGTTCGGGGTTTTCAAACATACAATCCTGCGCTTTCCGTTACATCTTATGTAAATGCGCGATTCTCAAGATAAATACCAATCAAGGCTGTTTTTCCAATATACTCATTTGAGCAATCATCTTTAGGTTTAACTGATTTTTGCGTCAATTTTCTGCCGAAACATCTATCTTTAGGCACGTTGTCGTCTCTTTAGTATCAGTTCAGAATAACCCACAAACTGACTCTCTGTCAACCTCGCCGCATACGGGAGGGGAAAGCTGCATGACATTCGTAAGGTAAGTTCCTGAAAAGAAACTATTCAGCCTTCAGATATATTTTAATACCGAGGTCCCGAATACAAAGGCGGATACGATTTGAATCGCGTCCCCCAAAAAAAATGGCCACGGCATTTATTGCCGTGGCCTCTTCTCTTAAGACAGTAAAAAAACGGGGAGAGCTATCTCAGAAAGAATTTTCGTGTAAGGTTCCCCTGCGAACTCCTGAGAACGGCTATGTAGGTACCTCCGGCAACGAATGCACCGTGAGCATTTCTGCGATCCCAGCTGACATGTTCGGACGCTTTCAAGCTTCGAATTTTAGAACCGTTTACGGCATAGATTTCCACCATTCCGGCGGTATTCGCACCCATAGTAAACATGACCCGATTTGCATTAGGTTGAATCCGAAACACCTCCTGAGTTCCGCCGTAAGCAACATTGCGGTAGTCTATTGCGACGTCAGGTTCCGTATAGAGACTGATGTTGTCCAGAGATACCAATGCCGAATACCCACCCAGGAAAAACTCGAGTCGTGCGTTCATGTCCTGAGGTGCGATAAAACTGTAGTTGAAGGTAGTTGAGCTGGTAGGCATGGGAAATGTCGTATCGATGACTACCACCTCGGAGGTCTCCGACTCGGAGAGAACAACCCGTATCGATCTTTCTCCGGCTGCATGGCAGTCAAATGACAACTCGTACTCTTCCCCTTCCAACATTGGCATGTTGTTTTGAAAAAGGATGATATCCTCAGCATCGTTTCCGGACTCATCGATACTGACCTTCAACACTTCGTCTCTGATATCGGCGGCGGCTTCAGCACCGTTAGCCAGTGTCAGATTGTCCCATCCGTCAAACCCGTCGCTGAAATCTCCATTAGTGATCAATTCTCCCTTCTCGATGGGACGTCCGAAGCTGTTGATACCAAAAAGTGAGCTTATCCCCAGAACCGAATCGGTTTCACCATGTTTGATTCGGATGAAGCAATCATCAGAGCTTACCTGGGGAACATTCCAATCGATTACACCGAAATTTGTTATGGCCTCCGCAATTACCCCCCATTGCTCACCACTGTCAACGGAAAACTCTACGGTAATGTTCTCGATGGTAAAATTGTTCCACTCGATTGTCGTCTCTTCACCCGCCTTCAATGTGGAGTTTGGGGTTGGCTTGGTGATGATGAACTGAGATGCATCGGTCTCGATGAGACTTACATTGTCGATAAATATTGCAGAGGTATCTCCGGCACAGTTAAACTCCACGCGAACTTCTTCCCAGTCCTCCTCTGTAAGAAAGCTTGCGGTATATGTCTGTTTTTCGGTGGTGAGATTAAGCGCGACAGTATCTCCGCCATAAACCGTGTAAGGACTGCCATCAGGTCCTACATTGGCATAGATTTCTCGTGGGGCGGATGCATATGCGTCGAAAGAAAATGTGTACATTTTCCCACTTTCCAGCGATATACCCGTCTGGCTGAGCTTTATCTGCCAGCTCTCGGGTGATTCGAATCCACCGATTGAGTCGATTCGGTATTCGCCATCGACCACCTCTCCCCTGGCATGTCCTCCCACGACATCCAGATACCATTCATCCGAATTACCGATAAACTGTCCATTTTCCACCATTTCACCTTCCTGAACCGATCCGGCTTCATAGATCGCAAAAAAATCGGTGGTATCTGCAACACTTCCCTCTTCATCACTCACGATGATCAGGCAGCTATCCCCGGTAGCGGTTGCAGGGATTGACCAGGTAAACTCCCTTTCATTGGAAGCAGCATCCACAATGGGAGTCCAGTCGGTTCCGCCGTTGTTGGAAAACAGTATACTTATCTGCGCAATATCACCACTGTTATTCCAGCGGATTTTTTCCTCTTGTCCCGTTACCCATTCTGTCTGAGCATCGGGAGTGTAGACAAAGATCAACGGATCGGGATTCGCAACCAGCCTTACACTGTCGAGTGCGATTGTTACGTCGGAGCCGACAGAGCCCAGATTAAACTGAAGTTGCGCATTTTCATCGGTTGCCTGTTCCATGAAAAAAGGAACGGTAAATGTCTGAGATCGTGGGGATAAACCAACCATTCCCAGCGCGGAATCCGAATAAGGGGTTCCATCCCTGCCACAAAGTTGTGTTTGGATAGAAACGGAATCGGTGGCGCTGGCATAAAACTGCAATGCATAGGCTTCACTGTTGTTGAGTGTGATTCCATCCTGTACCAGTTGGGGTTGGGTGATATCTTCCCCTGGCTGAACTATCTCTATCAGGACTCTTCCGGCAACGACTTCGATACTCGCGGTGGCTCCTCCTACACGGTTGAGATTCCAGCCACTGAGATCGTCAGAAAAATCACCATTAGAAATCAGATTCTCCTGAGCTGAGACACTGAAGATAAACATAAGGGCAAGGCTTGCACACAACAGGCGTTTCATAAGTCCTCCGGTTGATTACAGGTAAAGTATGGTCTTCTTGTACATAACAGAAATAATGTGATCCGCAGGGGTTTAAACGAAGTAAATCTTTCTTCCATGAAGATTTCTGTTGAATAAATTGCTTTTTCAGTATAAACTATACTGACAACATCCGTACTTTTTCCGTATCGATGCCAAGACTCGGCATCATTAAAGTACTCTTTCCACAGAGCGGCCGCCCAAAAATGAACATGATTTCTCACCAGGCAGGCCAAAAGAAAAAATATAATACGGGACCTAAGCTGAAAATCGGTAAATTTCGATCACACACGCTCCGAATATAACTTCTTTTCCTATCACCTACCAACATAAAACACGTTTCGTATATTTTCGGTACACAATCTCACTGTTTAACCGCTTGAATTTCGACACTTACTCATGTAACCGTCAGCCACGCCTTTCTTGTCCCCGCCTTGTTTCATTTCCGTTCGGTCCTACTTTTGCGCTCTTTATGATAGAAGAGGGCTGCATGAGGTGCAGGAGAAAACTGACTCACCTGTTGGATATCGGGAGGACGATGTATGAGCTACACGTATTTATCTATGCGCCCTGCTGTACTACTTCTCATCCTGTTTCTGTTTTCTGTTTCGAGCTGGAATGTTGCGTATGCGCAGGGGACCGATAGTCTCGATCCCTGGAGTGTCAGTGATCAGGAGTTGTTGAGCTATTTGAGAGCAGAAGAGCGGATATATGACATGAAGGTGCGGGCCAGGATGCGGGCGGAGCGCTTCAGTGAGAAGCTTGGGATGTCGTTGGAGCGCTACTATGAGATTGCCAAAAGCGTCGGTGATACGATGAGCAGGACACCATATACGCAGCAGGAGTTGGAGACGGCCAAACAGATTTCTGCAAAGATACGGCAGATCAATCGTGAGCTGCCGAAACAAAGCGAGTCGATTATGCATCAGGAGGGCTTTAGCCCTGAGCGCTATCATCGGTTGGATGCTGCTATTGGCAGCTCGTATGTCTTACGGAGTAGAATCGAGAAGCTGAGAGAGTTTTTCTCGTTATGAGGCGATGTGACCTCGCATGATGTAAAAGTCATTTTTTAGACACTTTACGCATTGAAAGCACGGCAACCGGGTTTACCGGCACTACTTTTGCGCTAGTATATATATAGGTATAAGCCGGTAAAGACTCCGGCCGTGAGTCTTTTGTTTTAACACGAAGGAGGAAACATGAAATCGACTGCATACAAAATAGATCTGCCGGCCTTTTTTACGGGAATCCTGTTTGTGATGTTTATCTGGGCGGCCTCGTTTGCTCAGAGTACAGATACCCTTTCCTCCGATGAGGTCAGCGACCAGGATTTGCAGACATTCCTGAACATAAACATGCGCATGCTTAAACTCCAGGAGCAGGCCATGCAGCAGGTGGAGCAGTATATTCAGGAACAGGGTATGACGCCTCAAAGATATGGGGAAATTGCAGCTGAGGAGAACAATCCGCAGACACAGTCCGATGCAACCGAAGAGGAGCTGGAAACGGCGGAAAAGATCTCCGAACATGTGCAGCAGGTAAACATGGAACTTGAACAGCAGGCCGAGACGATTGTACAGGAAGAGGGACTGACAATGCAGCAGTATCAGACGCTGGGCTCTACAATCGAGCAGTCTCCTGATTTACAACAGAAGCTCAACGAAATGATGCAGAAAGAAATCCAATAGCTGCTTCAACGCTTACATGGGATCGGACCTGCCCGATCCCATGTGGTTACGCCTCGATGAAAGCCCTCTTCTCCCCGACGTCTCGCACAATCACCTGGCTCATAACTTCTCCAACCGACACATCTCAGGCTGACCGATAGTAATCCGGCTCGTTACCCGGCCTCCATTTGATATTGCATCCCATGGAAGGTTTCTGTGGACGGACCACGCTCTCTTGGGCCAAAGCGGCATCGAGTGCCGCACGCAGATCGTTTCCGGTGACCGGAATATCGTTTCCGGGACGGCTGTTATCCATCTGTCCGCGATAGACAAGCTTCCGTTCATCATTAAACACGTAGAAGTCGGGGGTGCAGGCCGCCCTGTATGCCCGTGCCACGTCCTGAGTCTCATCGTAAAGGTAGGGGAATGTATACCCATACCGCCGGGCCTCCTCCCTCATCTTCTCCGGACTATCCTGCGGATAGGCTTGAGAGTCGTTACTGTTTATTGCAACAACCGCCACGCCCTTGTGCTGATAATCATTTATCAGATCGAGAAAGCCTTCTCGTATGTGCCGAACATACGGGCAGTGATTGCATATGAATGCAACCAGAAGCACCGGAGACTCGGCAAAATCATCGAGTGAAACGATTTTGCCGTCGGTCGATGGCAGGCTGAATTCAGGAGCATGTGTACCGAGTGATAACATCGTCGAAACTGTTGCAGCCATTTGTGAACCTCCACATCATTATGCATAAGTAAAATCCTTAGCAGGTGAAAATACCCTGCTCTTGAACCGAAAGACGTTTGTGGCATCTTACTTGCAAATATCGTTCTTGAAATCTACTAATAGTCACCGGTAATCGGATTGTGAGGAGCATGGTGTATGAGATTTTTGTTTTGATCGGTGCGGCCCTTCTCCTGTTATGTATCGTTCGCCCCGGTGGGGTTAGACTTCCTGCCGGCATAAATCCGGGGGCAGCTCACCGATGAGCAGCAGTTATGCGAAAGGCCCATACAAATTGAATCAATCGGCCTGTCAGGGCAGCGATTTGGAACTCTTTTTCTCATTTCATGAAGAAAATGTATGCCCCCAACCGATACGACCATTGCAGACAGCAGGCGGAAATCATTGCGGAAGAGAAGCAGTTTCACCCAAAAAAGGAGATACGAACATGGCTCGTCACATGACCCTTTTGGATCCGGTTATCTTGTTGAGCGCTACCCTGAAGGACTTTATGGTTGACAGGATTGTTGACATTTCTCATCCGAAACATTTTAAGCCACGTATAGATATGGTGGAGGAAGGCGAGGTGTATCATCTCACCTCCGAGATGCCGGGAGTAAAAAAAGAGGATTTGTCGATTGTTATCGAAAAAGACATCCTCACCATTTCTGGCAAACGCCCGCTCAAACTTCATGAAAAGGAACATCTCCACCACAACGAACGGATGTACGGCCCGTTTTCCCGCTCACTAAGACTTCCCGGCCATGTCGATCCGACGCAGATTACGGCCTATTTCCAGAATGGCATACTGGATATCGCCTTGAAAAAAACCGGACGCAAAGAGATCCAACCATATACGGTGGATATTTACTGAAAAACAATGCAAACAGGTGTGTCGTCCGGGATTCATTCGCAGGAAGTCATCCGATTCAGATAAGATGTTTTTTTTTATCCAGACTTGTCGGTTCTGAGCGTATGAGTGGTACGGTCCCAAGAAACGCAGAAGAGTTTGAATCAATCGTGCAATCGCATGAAACATCCTCCAAGGTGTTTCCGAGATTGCCGAAACGTTTACGCCGCATGAGATTGCATCGATCGCCGCGAGAGAATCGCTCTGTTTTGAGTTAAAGCACACCCGCAAAATGCAGAGATACATAAATTCACGCCTCTGCATTTTGCGGCGTTGAAAGATTTACGGTGTTGAAAGAAAGTTTAGAGCATCTTCTGGGCAGCCTGCAACAATGTATGATTAGGACGAAGCCCCCCGACTCCTCTAGTCATCACCTCCGATACTTTCATCTCTCACCTCCCGATCAAACGTGATGGAGCATTTGACTGTATTCGGTGGGAAGGTTTGTAAACACATCTTCCATCTCCCCCTGACTTACAGCCTCCTGCAAGACCTGCATAACCGCGTTGGCCTGCTCGACCGCCCGTGCATATTCCACCCCGGTGCGCTCAGCGACATGATCGTAAAACTCCTCCAGCGGATAGGTGCCGAAATTGGATGCTCTGGTGATTATCTGCCCCAATTCATTGGGAAGCTGTTGAGCCATCTTCTTGGCCTCTACCCGCCCGATTCTTTCTCCCAGGGTGTATATGGTTGCCGAGAGGACACGCACGGCCTCATCGTTGGATTCGATATGTGCCCTGTGTTTGACTTCGGACACCATTTCTTCCAATCGCATATCGATCCTCCCTTCCATTTGAAATGATATCCGGAAAAAAAACGCAAACTATATACCAATATCGGCACTCAATCATCAGAGGGCGCGGCATTAAGCATAAGATTCTGTATGGAATAGCCTTTGCGTATTTCATTATCACATTCTGCATAAACCCTGGAGAAGACTATGTCACCCGTTGTGCGAATCATCCCTGTCGGAGACATCTTATCGATACCTGTCGAGCATATCGCCGGCACACTGCAAGACACCATCCTGAGGCCGGTTGTTATTGCCCAACCACTGGCTATCCCCGCCGAGGCCTGGGATAGCAGGCGAAACCAGTTCAGGGGCGAACAGATTTTGGCCTATCTGAAAAACAGGCATACTCGTATCGATGATGATGTTCTGGGAATAATCGATCGGGACTGCTATGCACAGGGACTCAACTACATCTTCGGTCAGGCCTCCATGCGTACACACACGGGTTTCGTATCCCTTTGCCGTCTGCGAGAAAATTTCTACGATCGTCCCGAAAACGATGCTCTCTTTCTTGAGCGCATACTCACCGAATGCGTCCATGAACTTGGTCACATGTGGGGATTGCCACACTGTGGTGATCCACGCTGCGGGATGCATTATTCAAACACTCTGGCCGATACGGATTACAAACGCTCACAACTTTGTACCAGATGCCGGGGGCTGCTGCATGAAAACTATCGACGGCAGCCATAAATCCGGATCGGGAACCTTTGTGCGGGATGTTATCCCCTTTTGTGCACTGGCGGGAGAGCCGGTGCGAATCGTTAACATCCGCGCCAAGAGGGAAAAGCCCGGCCTGCGCCCGCAGCATCTCAAAGCAATAGAGGCTGCGACACAGATGTGCGGCGGGAAACTTTCCGGTGCATATGTCGGCTCGGGCGAAGTACACTTTACACCCGGCAAGAATATATCCGGGGGTTTTTACCGCTGGGATATCGGTACCGCAGGATCGGCCTGCCTTCTTGCGTTGTGCATTCTTCCTCTCGCTCTCTACGCCGATAACCGATGCGAATTTGACATAACAGGAGGGCTGTTTCAGGACTACGCTCCCCCGGCGTTTCATCTGAAGTATGTCCTTTTACCACTTCTCGGACGCATGGGCATACACATAGATCTTAACATACTGCAGCCGGGATATGTGCCCGGCGGTAAAGGACGCATGCGCATGACGGTTTCTCCGTTGAAACAGCCGGCCAAAGCCATCAATCTCGACCGGCAGGGAGACATCATCGCCATCGAGGGCATTTCACTCTCTTCCCATTTACGGGAACGAAAAGTCTCTTCCCGCATGGCCAGTGCCTGCACGAATGAACTTATCCCCAAAGGCTACTCTCCATCGATTACCATCAAACACGACACCCGGTCACATCCCGCATTCCAAAACCCCGCGATTCAACCGGGAGCTGCCCTGGCCATCCGGGCACACTCATCCACACGATGCATCATCGGTGCAGATATGGCAGGGGCACGAGGCAGGCCTGCGGAACAGATCGGGCGCACGACAGCCCAAAGACTCATGGAAGATATCGACAGCAATGCAACGGTCGACCGGTTTACCGGTGACCAGTTGATACCGTTTGTAGCCCTCGCTTCCGGGCAATCCTGTTTTCGGATACCCGCCTTTACCGAACATGTCGACTCCCGTCTGTGGCTGATTAGTACCATCCTGGGCGCGTCGCATGGGTATAGTCTGAAAACGTTAACCGTCAATGGAATCTCCTATGTCCGCCGATAATCTGCCGTCTGTTCGTGTAAGGTAACGGCCCCTGTCCGGATACACCAGAAACATGAGATTGGCATGGTTGGCATCATCTTAAAACTCATAATAAAAGTCGGGCAACCACGGAGAGATGATACGTGATTACCCGACACAGACAAACTAAAACACCGGTGATGCGTGTGATGAGGTATCAGTGTGGTGAACCTGTAATGCTCCTTCTGCGTTGAGTCTATCCCACGCGGGCTTCTCCTGCTTCGCCTGATCGGCCGATTGGCATTTATTATACCTGCTCATCACGTCCGGGCAGGCCCGGACGCGGGTCTCTTTTCCCGTTATCCGAAGAAGCCAGCGCCAACTCCCTCTCGATTGAAGTTATTGCTTTTTGCTCCCGAATGGTATGTGCCATCGCCTCCAGTCGCCTGGCCACTTTCCAGTGTATCGAATCTTCCCGATTTATGTTTCCCGCAGGCACTGAGCACATCAGTTCGAGAGCCTGATCCACAGTATCGGCAGCCCACACATGGAATCTACCGTCGCTGACTGCGTCAACAACATCGTGGCGAAGAACCAGATTTCGAATGTTTGCCCCCGGAAGGCACACGCCCTGTTTTCCGGTAAGCCCTTTTGCTTTACACACATCGAAGAATCCCTCCACCTTTTCGTTAACACCGCCGACTGCCTGCACCTGCCCCCACTGATTGACCGAGCCGGTTATGGCTATATCCTGCCGCAGAGGAATCTGTCCTATCGCGCTCAACAGACAGACCAGCTCGGTGATTGTGGCGCTGTCCCCCTCGATGGGACCATAACTCTGTTCCATGGCGATGCTTGCGGAGAGAGCAAGCGGATGGTTGCCGGCATACACGTTGCGCAGATAGCCTTCCAGAATCAGCATGGCCTTATCATATGACCGTCCGCTGAGCCGGCTTTCGCGTTCGATGTTGATGATTCCCGCCGTTCCCAGTCCGACACTGGCAGTCAACCGAGAGGGACGTCCAAACGCATAGTCGCCAAGTTTAACCACGCTCAGGCCATTTATCTGTCCGGTCGTCTGACCTTCGGTGCTGATCAGCAACACATCCTCCGTTATCATTTCCTCTATACGGACAGCAATAAGATTAGAACGATACACTTTTTCTTCGATTGCTTTACGCACGTAGAAACGGTTGACCTGCTGCTGTTGATCCTGCATCGCCCAGAAAGATGCTTCACTGGCCAGATCTGCCAGACGACTGAATTCCGCGGTAAGCTTTGTCTTATCCCCGGCCAGCCGTGCTCCGATTCGGGCAAGCTCCGCTATGCCATCGGCGGTAAACGCCGGCATATCATCCTCCTTACGAAGTTTCTGTATAAACTTTCCCAGCATCGCATCAATACCCTCATCGCGGTCGATTTCGGTTGCAAAATCCGCCTTAACCTTGAAAATCTCCTTGAAATCTTCATCGTAGAGCTGCAGCAGGTAGTACACGAGCGGACTGCCGATAGCCACCAGTTTTACATCCAGCTTTATCGCCTCAGGCTTCAATGATGTCGTGGCAAATACACCAAACGGATCGTACATGTGGTATTCCAGTTCACCGCTTTTGATTGTCCGCTTGAGCTCTTTCCATACAAGCGGCTCCCTGAGCGCTTCCATCAGGTCAAAGACCAGATACCCGCCGTTTGCCCGAAGAAGACTTCCCGCCTTTATGTGCGAAAAGCCTGTTATCATCCGGCCGCTTCGCTCGAGTGCCCCGTAAATGGTGCCGAACATGTTTTTATAATTGGGCGACTCCTCTATAATGACGGGAGCACCTCTTGTCTTACTGTTATCGACAACCACGTTTACTTCGTATTCGGTGAAATCGGGTTTTGCCTGTGTTGCCCCGCCAATCATCTGCGCAAGCTGCTGCTGTTGTGACTGTCCATCCCCGCCGCGGAAACGGTCGAGGTTGTCAATCATGTGATTCCTGGCCTCTTCGAACCACTCCCGGAGTTTTTGTGATTCATATTTCCCGGCGACTTCGCTTATGGCGGGCACGATTATCCGGGAAGCGAAATTGCGCTCCACCTCGCGAATGTCCGTGCTTAGCTTTCGCTCCATCTCTCGCTGTTTGGAGAAAATCGATCCCGCCATCTCACCGACTTCCTGTTGACGTTTTGCGATATCCTCCTTCTGTTCATCCGAAAGCTGCTCGAAATCATCATCACTCATCGGTTTGTCGTCTTTCATGGGAACCATAAACACCTGTCCCTGACTCCCCTGCTGAACACTGAGCCCTTTCTGCGCAGCCATACTCTTCAGCTCTTCGAAAAGCTCCCGCGTATGCTTTTCGTATTGTATTCCCAGGCGCTGCCGCTCCCGACTGAAATCCTCCTCACGAAAGGCCCTCGGCAGATCTTCCTTAAGCCGGGCGACAAGCTTTTCCATATCTTTTCGCAACTGCAGCCCCTTGCCCGCCGGAAGAGATATGGCGAATGGCCGATCCTCCTGTTCGAAATTATTTACATACACCCAGTCGGAAGGAGTCTTATCTTTGTCAATACGAGGCAGAAGCGCCCTCTGGATCAATGCCTTGCGCCCCATGCCGTTTATTCCGGATGCATAGATATTATATCCCGATTTTCGGATGCCCAAACCAAGATCAAGTGCCTTTAGAGCCCGGGGCTGGCCGACAATCTCATCCAGTGCGTCCAGCTGGTCGGTGGAGCTGAATCCCAGGGATTGCTCATCTATCACCAGATCAACATCCGCCGCACTCAGTTTCCGAATATGCCCATTTTCAGAAGTCATACACTTTCCTCCTCACAGGATACCGTCTTTTCTCAGAAAAGCACTGCTGTCTATCAGTGCTTTTTCGGCAAAATTATCTCGCACAATCCGTGCTCGTAGCGAATTTCCTTTAGCTCTGTATCTACGGGATGAGCCAATACCACCTTTCGGCAGAATCGTCCGCTGCGCCGTTCGACCATGATCTGATTGGCAGAGCTGTAGCTGTGAGTGGCCTCTCTCCGGCCGCATACAACCACCCCCTGGTGGTGCGGCTGCACCTCCACATCCTCGGGCCTCACCCCCGGTAGATCGATCACCAGAAGATAGGCATCGGCGGTCTCGTACACATCCACAAGAGGATGCCACTGCGGCCTTTCCACCTTCCCCCACGGCTCCTCGATAAGATCGGTAAAAGAACGGTCAACCTTTTTGTGGATGTATCCCAGCAGTCGAGTCATTTCTCTTGAATGCGTCATCCTCTAAACACTCCGTTTTCTCGAATTGCGAATATGCGGCTATCAGTCGTGCCGTTTTTGTATCCTGCACACGGCCGCAACTGCCATGCCAAGGTAAAAGACACAGATCCATCTTTTCTTCTCAGGCCGGCATATCGATTGCTTGGAACAGGTAGCGAAAGAATCGTTTGGGAGAGGAGTAATCAAAGGCTGATTCACCCCCTCCCCTTAGTCGCCGGAGTGTTTTTACATCACCTTTCAGGCAGGATAGATGCACCGATGCAACTTCATCGATGGGCCCGCTTCACCAAAAAATATCAGTTTCTTTACTTGCTGGTTATAATCTGTGCCTATACCCCCCATGAGTGCCACGCCATTGAAATGGTTGCAGTGGACACCTGTGTTTTCATTGCAGAAAGTCCGGACTGGGTTTCACGGATAAAACCGCTCTGCCCGGATGGCCGTGTTAATGATTTCAGTTCCAGCCACCTTTCCTACGAGCTGGTAAATACGCAGGTAAATCTCGACTCCGATACCGTAAAGCATTATCATGAGTCCTGGATTGTCCCCTTAAGTCCCGAGGGGCTATCCGAAGCGGGCGAGGTGCAGATACTTTATAACCCTGCATTTCAGAAACTTTTTCTGCACGAGATCAAAATCAAACGCGGCCGCAAAATCATCGACAGACTCAATGCCCGCAACATCAACCTGTTGAGACGGGAACAGGATCTGGATTATCAGCTGTATAACGGATTAATGACGGCTTCTGCTCCCATAAGCGGTCTGCGCGTTCGAGACACGGTGATTTATTCATACACGCTTTCGGGCACAAACCCTGTATTCGAAGACAACTATTCATCCACGTTTTCACTGGGCTGGTCGGTATATGTCGGCAGGACATACGTTCGACTCATCTGTTCTCCGAAACGAAAGCTCTACTATGAAACAATAAATACAGACAAGCCCCCTCGCATTATAAATCGCAAAAAATCAATCGAATACGTCTGGGACATGCAAGACCTTGAGCCTGTTGCTTACGAGTATGGAGCGCCGGTCTGGTACAATCCCTATCCACACGTTCAGGTAACTCATTATTCATCATGGAAAGATGTGTGCAGCTGGGCGCTGAAGCTCTACGACCAGGAAGATTCACTTACGGCAGAAATGATTCAGTCGATAGAAGAGTGGAAACAGGAAACGGATAGTCAGAATGTGCTTGCAGTCAGGGCACTGGATTTTACTCAGCAGCAGATCCGATATCTGGGTATGGAGCTTGGCATAAATTCTCATCTTCCCGCGGCTCCCGCCACGGTTCTGGAGCGCCGGTTTGGAGACTGCAAGGACAAGTCTCTTTTGTTAACAGCAATTCTGAAAAGATGCGGCATAAAAGCATATCCGGCCCTTGTTTCCCATCAGTCAGGCAAAACCATAAACGACAGGCTGCCCAGTCCGCAAATCTTCGATCATGTTATTGTTATGGCAGAGATTGGCGACGAAAAGATGTGGATGGATCCAACAGAGCAATATCAGAAAGGTCCGATATCTCAGAGGTATCTGGGCGATTTTTCCTATGCTCTGGTTGTGAAAAGAAATCAGAGAAAACTGACGCCTATCGATACCAGAAGACCATCCGCACAAGTGGTGGAGGAGCACTACTATGTCGACTCCTACGAATCACCGGTGCGGCTTGAGATTACGACAACCTTCCGGGGCGCTCAGGCAGAGGCGCACAGAGCGATCTTTTCCACCCAATCATTGCAGGAAATCGGAAAACACAATCTCAATTTTTACGCCCGTTTATACGCCGGTATCGAGCAACAGAAACAGGTTGTCGGTATCGATGACAGAAACAGAAATATCTTCACCACCAGAGAATGGTATACCATTCCCGATTTCTGGGAGCGCAAAAAAGGCAGATTATTTTGTGACCTGCAGGGATCGATCATAGAAGGCTATGTCTCTTTGCCCGGTACGATAAAAAGAACGATGCCTCTTGCAATCGCCTATCCTTTCGAGGCCGCTCAGAAAAAGTATCTTCATTATCCCACAGATGTGCCGCTGGATATGGCCGTGGCGGACAGCGCTATTGTGGACCATGCGGCATTCAGATATACCCTCGCGGCTCATTATAAGGACAGTACCCTTAGTGTCGTGTACGATTACCGAAACAAAAAATCTACCATCGATCCGGATGACATGGCCGGATATGTAGCCGCCCTGCAGGATGTCAATAAGCAGATAAATTATCGATCGTGGATTCCATATTCGGATACAGCAGAAATTCGGAAACTTTTTCATTCACTTTCCCGGCAAATTGACAGCCTGACAGGCTTTCACAAAGAACGCAAGAGAAAACCACGTGTAAACAGGTCTAAAAAGAAGGATTACCCGTTAAAAAGTCATGCTGAAATCATTACACAGGCTCTCAACAGAAAGGATGTTTCTTTTCTCAACCAGCACTTCGACACTGCCGGTTTTGTCAAAGAAATTAGAGAGTTGCCATTATCGCCTCTTGCCGAAATCATATTAGGCGGCAACACGGATCTATTCTCGAATATCTGGGCCGACATCATTGGTCAGTCAACCGACAGTAGCACATTTCGTTTTGTTAATGTCAAGAAGGACAGTAACCAGGTACGATATCTTTTCCGCCGCGATTTCAAGGGCGGATCAAACATGCACTTTGAGATTTATGCGGCGGCTGCCGACACTCCGCTTATAACCGACTGGTACGCCCATTCCATCGGGATCTCGCATCGTACAAAGCTGAAACAGGTACTAACGACAATTTTGGGAAAGGTTCCGCAAACCGGGCCCGACAGCGCTCAGTCGCAGAGCAGGTTTCTGCAGGATCCCGTCATTCAGCTTATAGAAAATATGAAAACCGGCTCATTTGAAGCTGCCCGGGATGCATTCGACCGAATAGATCCGGAGGAGAAGCGAAATCCTCTCATTATTGCCTACGGCATCCTTATCGGCAGACACCTTGGGCGAACGGATTATGATGATATCATGGAATATATCGCCGATGAGTTCGGTCCCGAAAGCCGATATTCCTATCTTCTGCTCCCTCATTTCATTGCAAAGGAAGATTTCAAACAAGCCGATGCGGCTTTAAAGGATGTAAAAAAGAAAATGGGGAAAGATCCGTCGATCATCTGCTACCAGGCAGAGATAGACGTTGGTAGAAAAGACTATAATGCGGCGATGATAAATGCACGGGATGCGATTTTACTTGATAGTGATTATGAACCTTCGTACTGGCTGCTTCTCGAGATATTAGTAAATCGTAATCTATTTAAGCAGGCGGTTCTCGTGCTTGATCTACTGGTTCTCAATTTTCAGTATTACATCGATACACCACACCTTGAAACTATGAAAGGGTACAAAGAATTTGTCCGTTCACCTCATTTTAAGCGGTGGAAATCTTCCATCCAATAGCTCTCTTCGTATATTGTAAGTATGAAAAGCACGATTCCTAAAAAAGCGGCAGTTTCGGTGGTTGTCCTGCCATCGCCAGATCCTCAATTTCTGATACTTAAAAGGGCCATTCAC
The DNA here is from genome assembly GCA_964419255.1 of uncultured Fibrobacterota bacterium. Taxonomy (GTDB): domain Bacteria; phylum Fibrobacterota; class Chitinivibrionia; order Chitinivibrionales; family CAYFVL01; genus CAZPHU01. The sequence goes on from CAYQOU010000038.1 coordinate 32,552, forward strand.
CCGGATGATCCATGGTCGGGCCATTACGCCTTTCCCGGAGGCGGGTATGAACCGCACGACGGCAGCATGCTCAACTGTGCGATTCGGGAGACACAGGAGGAGTGCGGGCTGCACCTTTCACCTCGACAGCTGGTCAGGGAACTGCCGGTTAAGATAGCGGGCAATTACCTGGGCAAGCCGGTATCGGTATACCCATTCATTTTCCACATCAGTCGGAAACCACGACTCTGTTTGCATCCCCGGGAGGTGGCGGAGGTGGAATGGTTGTCCCGTTCATACATAGAAAACCCATCGAACAGAACCAGCAGGGCGTTTTCCCCACGCTACGAAGACAGACAGTTTCCCTGCATTGTGGTGCCAAACGGCTATGTGTGGGGTTTTACCTACGAGCTTTTGATGCAGGTCGTTGAACTGGATGGACCGTAAAATCTCAACAAACTGATTTTCGGGTAATTATAGACATAAATAATAGAAAGATTTGGCAAAGAATGATATCATAAATCATATTGAATAAGGCCCGATATAAAAACTTTTTCCAGTCATCTCAGGTACACAGAACAGATATAGCATAGAGGGGAACGTATGAAGTTCAGATCGGTTTCAATCGCAAGCGTTTGTATGGTTGTTCTTCTTTCTTCCTGTAGTCTCGATAAAATCTTAGGGGAGATATCGGAAAGCTCTTCTCTCAGCGAGCAGGAAGTGATCGCCGGTCTCAGGGAGGCCCTTACCGTCGGAACCGACAGCGCGGCCTCGCGTCTGGGCCGCATTGATGGGTATCTGCTCAATGAGGCGGTAAAGATTTTCCTTCCCTCGGATGTGGCCGAAGCGCTCTCCTTTGTGGCGGAAAGGGAAAGTCAGATACGGAATCTGGTTGATGTTGATTTGGGTTTTATCGAGATGCGGGATGATCTTCTTGTATCCATGAATCGTGCCGCCGAGGAGGCTGCCTCCGAATCGGTGCCTGTTTTTGTAGGAGCCATTCAGGAGATGACTATCGCCGATGGTTTCGAGATTCTCAACGGCTCGGATACCGCCGCAACGCGTTACCTGCATGTACACACCTACGATGATCTTTCGGATGCATATACTCCGATTGTCGACAGGAGGCTCTCAGCGGTGGGCGCGACTCAGATCTGGAACACCATTGCCGAGCAGTATAACACGTTTGCTCCGGTGTACGAGGCCACTCGCGATCTGACCAGTCTGTTTACCGATATGCCCGAGCTTCCGGTAAGATCATTGACCACCGACCTCTCCCGATATACCACCGAGCACGCCCTGGACGGGTTGTTTTACATGGTGGGGCGGGAAGAAAGAAACATCCGGGAAGATCCCCTTGCCCGTGTCACCGATCTCCTGGAGAAAGTTTTCGGCTCACTGGATAGCTGAGCATTTGAAGGCCCCCGGAAGCGAAATACAATATTATTGCTTGTAAAGGAAAGCGGCTACAGTGACTATTCTTCATTTGTCCTTAATGGATTTGATTATGTTCGCAAACCGTGTATTGCTGATCGGATGGTGACTGATGACATTCCCCTTGTAAAGAATGCAGAATGTTCCGAAGGCACACGGACTTTTTTGAGCCGAACATGCATCTGTCAGCTCAACCAGCTGTGGTTTCAGATTCATTTCTTCGG
>CAYQOU010000038.1:34288-39865 GCA_964419255.1 uncultured Fibrobacterota bacterium
GAAAGCTCTTTCCAGCCCGTTTTCCGATCCTCTAGCCATCATAAACTATGTTGAATGTATTTTGTGTTCACCAATCATTTCTTTACATCCAAGCTATAAACAAAGGATACCGGTATGTTAAAAATGATTTCAGCTTCTCTTGTAACCTGCATGATTTTAGTGGCGGGCTGTGGTGAGAAAGATACCTCCGCTGAAAAAATGGAGAAAGAAATCAAGAAAACCGCCAAGGAGCTTGAGAAAAAAACCAGGGAAACCAGAAAATCCATCGGCAAAGCACTGGAAGAAGCCGGTAAGGAGATGCAGGAAAACTAGTTTTCCATAAGCGGTAGCATATCGGCAGTCATCGTATCCTGAACCTGCCTTTTACGTAATCCCTGGTGACCCCCTGAAAGCGCCCCAGATGAATAAACTCATCATTGAGAAAACGCTGTCCGCTCCACAGATCGGTAGCGCCCTTCTGGAAAAGCACATTCTGCAGATGTGCCTCCAGAGTCCAGAGCATGTCGTTCATGTATCCCAGGATCTGACGATTACTCCCCTGCAGTAAGTGAAGTGTACGATGTCCTTTCACCTCGGCTATAAGACTGCCACGGGGAACACCCATGGCAAGAAGCTCCGCACTGAGACCATCGATAAACCTGGCCAGGAGAGTCTTTTTTGGCACCAGCGGCAAAAGAATTGTTAGAAGGGTGTCTTCGTTTGTAAACATCACATAAATCCTGCTCTGGAAAATAAACATGTTTCCGCTCCAGGCAGTCAAAACCGTGTTCGTATCGCTCAGGTTTTCTTCCGGTAAAAAATTGGCGGCGAGAAAAGCCGAACCAAGTTGTTTCCGAAATTTTTGTGTCAGATGCATTACAGGCATGTCATACTCCTAAGTCCGGCGATGCCAGAGGATCAAGGACCAAAGATCAAGGTATTTGAACCTGCATTGAGCACTTCTCTTGAGCGATTCGCATGATCCCGGTGGGTAACGTCTTCAAAACCACAGAGACAAAATAATATGCAGAATAGTATCCGTTCAGAATTATCACAACTGATCTTTTTTTTGTCATCCTCACGAACGCGGGACCACGAAGTAGCTGCGAGATTCTGCAAGACAGCCAGGCTTAGAGCGTCACAATATACGAATTTTCTTCGAGAGATGTTTACCCGTTAAAAAAAGGACCGGCGCGTAACCGGTCCTTTTCGTTACTCCAGATCGTCAGTCTCTCGACTACACGGCTTCCACCTTGCTGACCTCGGGGATTTTCTGTTTCAGGGCTTTTTCTATCCCCTGACTCAGAGTCATCTGTGACATGGGACAGCCTGCGCAGGCCCCCTTGAGATTGACCTTTACTACGTTATCCTCGGTGACATCCACCAGCGAAACATCGCCCCCGTCCCGTTGCAGATAGGGACGAATCTGTTGGATAGCTGCTTCAACTTGTGCTCGATCCATAGCGCTCTCCTTTTTGTATGTATGTAATCTACCCTCTTAATTTAACTGTGCGTTGGGGATAGTGAAATAAAAACATGCCCCCTCTCCCGGTTTCGAATCGACCCAAATCCGACCGCCAAAAGCCTGTATTATTTCCCGTGCAATCGCCAGGCCTAAGCCGCTGCCCGTGCTGTTTTCCGGGTTTTTGTAACGATAGAAACGGTCGAATATGCGCAACTGTCCAAATTCTCCGGCTGCATGACAGATATGATCTTCGCACAGACAGTTGTTTCCGATGCGTATGTCGATCTGTCCCGGGATCCGGTTTTTCAGCAGCCTCGCTGCCGTATATGTCCCCCAACCTCAGACTGACCGCATCGAATCGTCCGAATTGCCGTATCATATCCAGCATGCGGGGAATAACCTGACGAGCATCATCGGCCTCATTAAGAAGCTGAAGCATATCGATTGCAAGCTTCTGCCTCTTCTCTTCAAGCTCCAGAGCCGACCGGTGGGTTATCATGCCCAGAACACCAGTCTTGTTTCCACCCTCATCGCGAAGGATGCTTTGGGACTCCAGTATTCGGATGTCAGACCCGCCTTTGTGTTTGACGGTGCGTTCCCGAATGCCACAGCTGCGACGGTCAGGATATCAATTGAGGTATTGGTGATCCCGGCCACTGACAAAAAGACTGACCGGCTTTCCCGTGATCTGATTGACAGGATAACCGAGCATGGTGGCAAGACGCCTGTTAGCGTACCGAATCACTCTTTCACAATCGACCACCCAGATTCCTTCCTGAGCAGTCTCGACCATCGAGCGAAACTTCTCTTCGCTGCGCCGCAGCGCACGCTCAATATTTTTGCGCTGGGAAATATCTACCACACACCCCCGCGTCCCCTTAAGTTGCCCATCTGAATCATAAATTCCGGTATGCGAATAGAACTGCGGCGCATGCATAGTTCACATTCTTTATGAACATTAAGTGTACGATCTGCCGCAGGCAAATATTTCGGGTCGACAGATTATTGAAACCGGGGGACGGAGTCAAATGTTTTAATTTCCCCCAAGGAAATGGGACGGTGTCAAATATTCAAATTTGCCCACCGGTCCCGTGATTTCGATGATTTCTCATTTTTTTTGCGGCTATTTACGCGATGGGACCAAATCCTCAAATGCCGGAATCATCCGCCGGATGCAGACTAGAAGATGAACTGCTGCCGTCATCTTCTTTGGGTGAAACTACAAAACCAAAGAACCGATCCAGTATATGAAACAGTTGACCCATATCCAGATTGTCTTGATGGAGGAAAAGCATGTCCTTGCCATTATCGGGATTGAAGACTGTTTTTTCGATGTCTACATCGATGATGAAAATCTTAAGGATAGACTGCCTGCTATTGTCCTTAATTTCGTCTTCATAGAGCATCACATCCAGAGGATTGCCCGGCTCAGGCATCGAGATTATAACCCGCACGTTAGGATCCACCTGCTCGGGAGTTTTGGGAAGAGCTTTGATGGGATAGCCCTGATAGGACAAGGCAGACAAAAGAGGATGGTAAGGTGGATGTGTACCATGAATAAAAAGAATATCGCCCACCGAGCCATTTGCAGCGGGAGGTGTCGGGTTGAGACTGCGGATAGCGATATTAAGGTATTTGGCCAGAAGATTGATTCGACGGATGACTGTAGTCAAAAATCTCTGCGAGGGGCCGTCTGTCATTTTCAGTTCCCGGAGTATGGAGGCGGGAATTTCACGGAGGATACTGTCGCAGCTGTGACCTATCTGAATCGATTTTGATATCAGATTGGCGGTAAACACGGCGCCCTGCAGGATACGTTCGGTGACCGGAAAACTTTTGAGTATCACCTCCGGACGGTGATGGTAGAGAATTGTGTTGGATATGGATTGGGGAAAATTCCACTGCCGGGTTAAATAGTGGCCCAACTCGGCATGATTGAAACCAAGAGAGTGGCTTTCGGCGCGATTAAAGGGTATGATTCGGGAAACTGTCTCATCCAGAAGTTTTATGAAGAGATCTTCGAACAGATTGTCCATTGGTATCTTACCGATATCGTGAATCAACCCCGCCACGAAGGCGAGTTCGGGCCGTTTAAATTTGCACTGGTTGCAGATCTGCTCGGCAATCAGCGCGACACTGAGCGAATGGAGCCAGAACTCGGAGCGGGTAAAGCCGGACTTGCCGTGTATGTCTCTGGTCAGATCTATCAGAGCAAGGCAGGATAGAAGGTTTCTGGTTTGATGAAATCCCAGGCGCACCACAGCCTCTCTGAGATCACTTATTCTGCTTTGCCGTCTGGCATAGAATACCGTGTTCGCCACTTTTAGGATGGAGGTGGAGGCGGAGGGGTCTGAGCCGATGCATCGGGCGAGTTCGGCGCAGCAGCTGTCTCGCGATCCGATTATATCCAGAGCCTTTATGACGGTGAAGGGAAATGCCCACTGTTTCTGTATACCGGCTGCGATGCTTGAAAGTTTGGTTTCGGTGGAAACGGAGGGATCCTGAAGCTTTTGGGCCAGCTGGAAATTATGCCTTATCTGATCGACCTTCTCCTGTCGGCTGTCCCCGGCAGCCGGTTTTATCTTGAGGATTGTCTGTATGTGCCTGAGGATGTTGGAAAAATTGAAAGGGTATTCAAGAAAATGCAATATATTTTCCATCCCCTCGATCTCAGAATGGGCAATATGCTGCTCCAGAGGATCTTTAAGCCTGGGAGGGACTATGGCAACAAATTTGATCTTACTTGTTCGTTCGCTCTGATGAAGGCGATTTATTATCAGCAGATCGTGGATGTTCTGAGGTAAAATGTCCGCGATGATTACCGCTGGCAGAAACTGATTCGCCTTCAACATGGCAATTACCGCCGTATCGGCTTGAATCACCTGATAGTTACATTGCAGGAATCCGACAGTCAGTATGTCACGAATACGTTCTCTTTTGGAAAAGATGAGAATCAGAGGATTTTCTTTTGTGTTCATAAGATCTTTTTACCGAAGGTACTCTTTATTGTACCGCCAGATGAATCAAAATACAAGCATATCTTTTATGTGTACCTGTGCGAAAACAGGCGGCATGTATATATCTTTAAAGAGATGTACCGCAGTTCAACCAGAAAATTTTCGGACCAGCTTCCCGGACAGAGAAGATGAAAGAAAGACGTATCCAACCACGGATCCGACTTAAAGCTTCGGCTCAGATAGCCGTTCGCAACCACACGATCAAGTGTGTGTCCTGCGAGAATATCAGCGAAGGTGGCATGTGTGTCGTGGTAAAAGAAACTCCTCCTTTACATGGTCATGGTATTATCGAGGTGAGCATAAAAAACAGGCGCATGAAAGCTTCATTTAGCTCTCCCTGCCATTTTTTGTGGCATCGCCCCATTTCCCCGAACGGCAAAAACCACTATCTGGGCATTCGTTTCACCGAGACAGATGAGGCGAACCAGCAAAAGATCTCCACTATCCTTGCCTCGCTTACCCCCTGATGAGACATCCTTTGGCCTGATGATTGCTCATCTGCCTGTTGCGATTGTTTGATGGCCGATATTGCTCGCACATGAAGGGAGTGGATATGGGAGAGTATACTCGAACAGAGAATGTATTTGCGATAGCCGCCGATTTCCACAGGAGGCTTGGCACGATATATCAGAATCTGACAAAAGACGCCGACCAGAAGAGGGTCAAACTTTTTCTCGACTATCTCAATCGTCACGAGAAACGCTTTGCCGAAGCACTCGAACGATATGATCAGGATATGCAAGATAAGATTAAAAACACCTGGTATCAATACGTTCCCGCCGAAGAAACCCTGTCGACGGAGGGGATACAGCTTGATGAAAACATGGATATCGATCAGGTTCTGCAAGCCGCCCTTGAGATGGATAATCGTTTAATCCGTTTTCTCCAACGTCTGGCTGATAACGTGGGAGCCCCCTATGAGACGCGTGAGGTATTCCAGGCGATGGTGGAGCAGCAGAAGCAGGAAAAAAGAGATCTGCTTCAGAGTGCACAGGATCTCAAAAAGCTGTAGTTATTGGGCATCAATCGGATACCGTTCACGTTGGAATGCCGATAGTCAGACGAACGATTCTGCGATATGGTGGCCGCATATGAGCGAAAACCAAACTCGGGAAA
>CAYQOU010000039.1:0-7280 GCA_964419255.1 uncultured Fibrobacterota bacterium
AAAACCTTTCCGCCCACATTAACCACTAAATTTTTCTGCGACCGGCATCGACCAGTCGTTAAGCGTTTAATTTAATGGTACTTCTTTCTGTGACACCATGGAGATATTTATGTTTGGACCCACCCGAGTCACTCTTTTTTCTTTGTTGCTCTGTTTTTCCTCTCTCTTTGCCCAAAGCCCGCCTGCTTCCCATGCCCAGAGTCCGGTTGCCACGCATGGGGCGCTGCAGGTTTCGGAAGGGCAGCTTGTCGGAGCGCTGGATAATCAGCCGGTGCAGCTCGCAGGGATGAGCCTTTTCTGGTCGTTGTGGGAGGGGGAGAAGTTTTACAACCGTCAGGTGGTCGCATGTCTTGCACGGGACTGGAATGCCACCGTGGTGCGGGCCGCCATGGGGGTGGAAAACGGGGGGTATGCCGCCGGCGAGGATGCCGCCGAGCATCAGTACAATCTGGTCAAGACAATCGTGGATGCGGCGATTGCAAACGGTGTCTATGTGATCGTGGACTACCATGCACATGATGCTTACAACGTGGAAGATTCTACAAACAGTATCAATACGGCAAAGCAGTTTTTCAGCCGGATAGCCGAAGAGTACGCCAACACGCCCAATATCATCTGGGAGATCTGGAACGAGCCGGATAATGCAAACGGCTCCGATGTGGATGAGGAGGGCAACGGCTGGGATAGCTGGGAAGATATAAAGACCTATGCTGCGGCGGTGATCCCGGTGATTCGCGAGCACAGCGACAATCTGATCGTGGTGGGAACCCCGAGCTGGTCGCAGCATGTGGATATCGCCGCGGCCGATCCGATCGATGATCCCAATCTGGCCTATGCCCTTCATTTCTATGCCGCGCACGAGTCTCACAAGGACAGCCTTCGCATGAGAGCACAGGAGGCGGTCGATCTGGGAGCGGCGCTGTTTATCACCGAGTTTGGCACCACGGAGGCGACCGGAGACGGTATGGTGGATACGGCCGAGAGCAAGGTCTGGCTGGACTGGGCCGACTCAAACGGCATCAGCTGGGTCAACTGGTCGATCGTGGACAAGGCCGAATCCTCCGCGGCACTGGTGGGGGGGGTGTCGGCCACCGGAGGATGGACTGAAGAGGAGTTGACGGAGTCGGGAAGATGGATCCGCAACCGGCTGCTGTCCCGGCCATCCTACGAGTACAATGATATCATCCCCGATGACGGCATATCGCTTCCGGGGCTGATAGAGGCGGAGTCGTTTGACCAAAAAAGCGAGGAGCTGACCCCTGAGCAGACATCTGATGCCGGCGGGGGCCAGAACCTGGCTTATACCTCCGATGGCGCATGGGCTGAGTATTCGGTGATTGTCAGGCGAGCCGGAGATTATACCGCACAGTTGCGGGTGGCCACCGCAGAGGGCTTCGGTGGTACGATCACTCTCAAGTTTGGTGACCAGACGGTGGCAAGCTGGGAGTTGACCAACACCGGCGGGTGGCAGAGCTGGGCCACCAGCGACACCAGTCAGACCTTTGAGCTTGAAGAAGGAGAAACCACCTTCAGGCTGGAGTGGTCCGGAGAGGCATCCAGTCTGGTGAATCTCAACTGGATCGAGTTTAATCTGGAGGAGGAGTATATCGGTGTATGCCCCCACGGGGTCAGAAGACGGATGCTTCCCAAAGGAGTATCCATAAAGAGGGGTATCGTTTCGTTCACCCCCTCTCCGGATCTTACCCGGGTGTCACTACTGTCGGTTTCGGGAAGAGTTATAAAGGATGTGCCGGCATCACGAAGACAGATCAGGATTCCACAAAGCGCCGGGGTTTACATTCTGCGTCTATACGGCAGACAGGGGCAGAGCCGGACGCTTCCGGTTTACGGTTTTGGAAAATAGATGCAATTAGCTTCCCCGCCGGGGCTCAATGCAGGCGGGAGATCGGTTTTGAGGCGAAACGGACATATTGGGCAGGAATGCCTGAGCGGCACCGATCAGAGAAGAGGCGTGGGAAAAAGAGGAGGCAAAGAGTCTCGCCTCCTCTTCGAAGCCGCGGTGTGCAGTGATGGGAATGGGGCATCAGGAGATATCGACGTGCTTTGAGCGCTCGTGTGCGGTCTTTTTTATCCGAAGCTCCAGTACACCATTGCTGTAATGCGCCTCTATATCGCCCGGATCGGCATGTTCGGGCAAGGTAAACGACCGCAAGAAAGTACCGTAGCGGCGCTCGTGGTGCGTAAAGTACTTACGCTCCTCATGCGGCAGCTCTTCCTTCTTCTCGCCGCTGATGCTCAGCACGTTTCCTTCCACGCTGACATCGATGTCTTCCTTTGCCAAACCCGGCAGATCTGCCCTGATGTAGAAAGCAGCATCATCCTCACTGACATCCACCCGCGGCCATATCGTACCGGAGAAATCCCGGTCAGTCAACTTGAAGCTTCCCTCGTTGAGATATTCATCCAACATACTACGAAAAGCCTGCAGCGGATTGTTGTGACCGTGTGCAGGTACCATGCGAATCACCTCCGCGTTGTTTTCTGGTTTTACTCTCCAGTGATTGTCCCTGATCTTCTTTCCTTTCACACTCTCGAAAGTATAAGAGCGCAAAACAAATGCCAGTTGTAAAGGGGCTCGACCCGCCATCCGATGCCCCTGAGGAGGCATACGGGTATCGTAAACCGATCCCGGTGGGCCGGAATTCTCATTTTGATATTCACCGAAAACCACCTCCCTTCGGCGGAAGAACAAGATTCGGAAAGCCAAGCACCGGCGGCGGCCTGAACGGACTCGGATCAAAAGCTCATCGGAGATCTGAACCGACAGTTGCCCTTTACGCTCCGGCATAAGCCGGGGGATCAATCGTGCGGATCGCCAGGGAGAAAACCCCGCGTTGTGAGCCTCTCGCCCCCGATACTTTTTTCCCGCCCCGCAGTGCTTCACCCCCCTGGTATCGATCTTGCTTAAATACTATAGACGGGTATCTGGGTACCGCGAGGTTTCAACCGATTCCAACCACGTAAAAGGAGATAGACGATGAATTATGCGCGCATGGTTTCCACCATAGGGAGTCTGGATTTTATCCCCGATCATGACACCGCATGCTCGGCGATCGAGGCGGTGCTGGGGATGCTTCTGAGCCGGCTGGATGAAAACACCGCCTGGTTTATCGCCCAGTCGCTTCCCTCCCCCCTCACCTATGAGCGACTCCGGGGCCACCAGAAACATGAAACCACCATAGATATCGACACCATGCTGCAGGGTATTCGCAAGCAGTTCGGGCTCGATGCACGGCAGGCCCAGATCCTGATAAATACGGTTCTGCACGATGCCAAGGGGTTTCTGAGCCACGAGCAGATACGCCAGGTGGAGCAGGCGCTTCCTTTGGAGTGGGCAGCCTTGGTGGAAGTCGTCTAGCGCACGGTTCATCCTCTCACCACTTCATAAAGGGGCCAGTATGGATAAAGATTCGTTAACCATAACACGCGAGCAGGCGGTGACAGTGATAGCGGGGGATACTGCCCTTCAGGGCGACCTGCGCACCCCCCCCGACGCGCAGGCCATCGTTGCCTTTGCTCACGGAAGCGGAAGCAGCAGACGCAGTCCCCGTAACCGGCATGTGGCCGCCCTTCTCAACAGAGCCGGTATCGCCACCCTGCTGTTCGACCTTCTGACACCAAAGGAGGAGGATCTGGATCTGATCTCCCGAGAGTATCGGTTCGACATCGATCTTCTCGCCCTGCGTCTTCAGGGGGCAAGCGACTGGATCCGCGGCCAGGCGCAGCTTAAGCGCATGCAGATCGGCTACTTTGGTGCCTCCACGGGGGCGGCGGCGGCACTCGTTGCGGCTTCCCGACGAGACGATGTGGCCGCGGTGGTCTCCCGCGGCGGACGGCCCGATCTTGCCGGAGCAGCACTGCAGCAGACATCCGTACCCACCCTGCTGATTGTGGGAGGAAACGACCCGGTGGTACTGGATCTCAACCGCGAGGCATACGGAAAGCTTGCCACGGAGGCTAAGGATCTGACTATCGTGGCCGGTGCCACCCATCTGTTCGAGGAGCAGGGGGCGCTGGATGAGGTTGCCCGAAGGGCCACCGACTGGTTTCTTCGCTATCTTCTGCGCTACACCCAATGATATCCTGCTGAGCTGAGCGCAGCAAAGCCGGAGATTCAAAATTCGTAGATCTGGAGATCGGTAAACGATGACACCCGGGACCAGCATTACCACCAAAAAGTGTACTCTTCTTCCCCCTGCAGCCCGCATCAGCAGGAGGATACGCAGATACGGCTCAAAACGTAATGCCGTAATAAATACATCGTATAGGTTTAAGGAGGGATTATCATGAGAGTTAAGGATTTGATGACACCCAATGCGGAAGGCATCCAGTCATCCGCCACTGTCAAGGAAGCGGCTCATCGGATGAAGGATCTCAATGTCGGTGCTCTGCCGGTATTCGACGGAAATAACGAAGCGGGCATGATCACCGACCGAGATATCGTGATCCGCTCAATTGCCGGAGATCTGAACCCGTCCAACACATCGGTGGGTGAGATCATGAGCAAGGAGATAAAATGGTGCGAGGAGGAAGACAGCCTGGAGAAGGCGGCCGAGATCATGGAAAACTATCGGGTACGCCGCCTGCTGGTAAAAGACTCCACCGGCATGCCCACCGGCGTCATCTCGCTGGGCGACATCGCGGTTCGGGGTGAAAAGCAGGTCGGTGGAGAGGTCTTGCAAAGAGTATCCATGCCCGACAGACCGGAGCGTTAGTCATAGGTGGATGATGGTAGAATTTGTACTAGAGGGGAAGGTGTCTTAGACTTTCCCCTTATCTTCAGAGAGAGGACACTCATATGCTCAGAGAAGAGCGCGATGCGGTAAAGAAGCTGTTTCTCGGTGATGAGGACGGAGACATTTTCTTCTTCTATCGTCCTAATGGGCGGCATGTGCACAACCGGAGAGGATGTGCAGCGGCTCTTTATCATCCTTCACCCGCTTACCCGCAAGTTCGTTATCCGAACGTGTAATTAAGAGCAAATCACCGATTGGTCAATCTCGGTGTGAAGTCTTGTTTTCTCGTACAATGTGTTATTCGATTATGTTTTAGTATAATACTGCATAACAGGTCCATTGGCAGTTTTCACCACCGGGAGACAGGAAAGCGGTATTGCTGGTGTGAAATCTCAAATCAACAGCATTGCTTCCCCTGCCCAACGGTTTCAGTGTCCGGAAAAGCAACGGGCTGATTCAGGCGCTCCCCCGCCTGGGAGCGCTACTGTGCCGGATAGCGCCTGGTGTGCTTACTCGTGTTCTGCCGCTATTTGATCGGAAATTCCACCTGTGTTTGAAGCTCCTGCGGAGGCGTCTGAGCCGGATCGTTGAGGTAAAACTCGTAGGCGACGCCGGTTGGCTCATATCCGTTTTGCCTGACCCATTCTGTCAACGCGGTGTAAGCCCCTTCGATCTCGTTATAGGGACCGGTATGAATACAGCTTGCCACCCTGCCTGATGATATCTCGCTGGGTTGGATATCATCCTGCGGCGGCAGTTTTTCGGAGACCGGTATCCCCAGCTCTATTTCCATATCCTCCATATCGGTATTGAAAAAGGCCACATACGGAGGGCCGGCGGGATAGCCGTTCTGATCGGCAAGATACTTAATTAGTCTCGTGTAGCCGTCCTGAAGAACCGGCTGAATGTTTTGCGCCGATGTGCGCGTGCGAATCGAGATGGTCTGCTGGCTTTCTCTGGTGGTGATACCACATGTATACATATGCTCTCCTTGGTTTAATGAGTTGGACTTTTTTTCCTCGAATGCCAAAACCTACGTCCGGCAGAGCCGGAATCGATCTTTCGGTTACTCGAAACGAGAAGATCAAAAAAAAGGACGGGTGACAGGTGTTACGACGAAAAACGTGTTTTTCCTCCTTCTCCCCTCCTCCCACTGAAGCGGGACGAGAAGATGCGATGAACAGACGTCGAACAGAGAATAAGAAACCTGAAGTGAGTGAATCATCCGTTCAGAACCGCTGATCTCTGGTCAATATTCACTTTTATCATCAAAATACATCACCCACTGGACAAAGGCGCTACACATAATCGAATCAAAAGGCCTTCCGGCCCTGACCATAATCCATTTTATGTGCGTTTGCCCTTTTTTAGTAGTATCATTTCAATAGCCGGAGTGAGATTTTGCTATGAACCTCAACAAGCTTCTTTCGTTTCTGCACACTCTGGAAAGGCTCAAGGGAATAACCCGCCATTCCTGGACATCCGACGGGAGGCATGAAAGTGTGGCCGAGCACTGCTGGCGCCTGGCATGCATGATCCTTCTTATGAAAGGCGAGTTCAGGGGATACGATATCGACAGGATGGTCACCATGGCTCTGTTTCACGATATCGGTGAGATAAAGCATGGGGATGTGCCCGGATTCGATAAGACGGGGGCTGATGTCGAACGTGAGAGCGCGGCGCTGGCGGATTTGGCCCGAGAGTATGCGGATCTGAACAAAGACCAGATTTTCGAGTCGGTGGCAGAATTCGACAGGCAGGAGACCAAAGAGGCAAGGTTGGTGCGGGCGCTTGATATGCTTGAAGCTGTCATTCAGCACAATGAAGCGGATCTGGAGACGTGGATTGACAGAGAGTATGAAATGAATCTCACCTATGGAACCGATGAGTGCAAAATCGAAAAGACCCTCACTCTTCTCAGGGACATTGTCAGAGCTAACACCAAAGACAAAATCGCGCGCGGAAATATCCAACGGTAAAGGATATCTGTTATGAAGAGAATTCTCCTGATTACAGCGGGATTATTCGCCCTTACGCTGGGGGTGATAGGTGTAGCTGTACCTGTTCTTCCTACGACACCGTTTATACTACTTGCGGCGGCCTGTTTCTTTCGCAGCTCCGATACGCTTTATCGTTGGATGATCAATCACCAGATTTTTGGGGAATACATCAGATCGTACCGGCAGTATCGGGCGATTCCCGTGCGGGCTAAAATTATTTCCATTTTCATGCTGTGGCTGTTCATCAGCTTTTCGGTCTTTTTTGTCGTTCGTGTCCTATGGGTAAATATTCTGTTGTTACTGATTGCAACGGGAGTAACCATCTATATACTCAATCACCGGACTTTGACACCAGAGATGAGAGAGGAACATAAATAAGCCGGCCATGTGCTACGATGCTGATATAGTCCGGCGGAGCCGGAGAATCAAAGATCAGGTAATCAGGAAACAAAAACATGGACAAAGAATGCGGCTTTGCATGGTGATGATCAACACATCTGGCCTTACGGTCTCAATTACGCCC
>CAYQOU010000039.1:7380-12779 GCA_964419255.1 uncultured Fibrobacterota bacterium
CGCCCTCACGGGTGTTTGTTAAGTAGTATCGGTTCGGTCGTGGTATCGAATTTGCACTCCTTTCCCTGTATGTGTAGATTGGAGAGGAGGCGTCTTATGACAAGTAGTGATAGAATATTCTATCCGCTATATCTTACCAACACATTGACTCGAAAAAAGGAAAAATTCCGCTCGGAGCGTGAGGGTCAGGTAAAGATGTTTACCTGCGGACCGTCCGTGTACAAGAACCAGCATCTGGGAAATTACCGCACATTTCTCTACGAGGATATCCTTCAGAGGTATCTGTCCTATCTGGGCTATGATGTGCAGCGAGTGATCAATTTTACCGATGTGGAAGACAAAGCCATAGAGCAGGCACATCGGCGGGGTATCGGACTGGATGAGTTGACGGCACCGGTTATCGAGCGGTTTTTCTCCGATGCACGAAAGCTGCGTATCGCTTTGCCCGAATTTATACCTCGTGCCACAAACTGTGCCGACAGCGCCGCTCACATTATAAAGGTACTGCTTGATAAGGGACACGTATACCGCCTGGGACCTGATGCTTACTTCGATCCCCTGACCTTTGAAGGATTTGGCAAACTGTTTGGTCTGGACATGAGTCGCTGGCCCAAGAAGAGGCGTCTTTTCGGTGAAGATACCTATCCGGGGCAGCGGTGGAATCTGGGGGATTTCATCGTCTGGCACGGCTGTAAGGGCAAGCATGATATCTGCTGGAACACCGAGATCGGACACGGAAGGCCATCCTGGAACATTCAGGATCCGGCGATGATATTGCAGACCCTTGGGACCTGGGTGGATATCAGCTGCGGGGGGGTCGACAATCTCTATCGCCATCACGATTATACCATCGCCATCATGGAATCATACTCCAATCGTACCTTTGCCAACTACTGGCTCCATGGGGAACATCTGTTCATCGATGGCCAAAAGATGTCCAAGACCAAGGGCAACGTTCTGTCTGTCCAGTCCCTGATCGACCAGGGGTACACGCCGCAAGAGATTCGTTTCTTTCTCACATACAGCCAATACCGTCGGAAGCTTAACATCACCACGCAGACAGTTTCAGATGCTGGTCGGAAGCGAGAGAGGATTCTTCGATCGATCAGGGATGCTTTTCACGGGCCGTATGCGCCCGATCCAAAAATTGGCGGAGACCGTCTCTACTATCGGGAGCTGCTGGAGGAATTCGAGCAGAAAATGAGTGACGATCTGGATGTGCAGGGTACAATCGATGCAGTCGACGCGAAACTCCAACAATTGGCAGAGCATAAACGTGACGGTAAGTTGGGAGAGCAGGTGGTCTCTCAATTTTGGGATGTTCTGGCTCGAATCGATCAGGTTCTGCAACTCGGCCTGTCTTCCGTTGTTCAGCACGCCAATGCCTGAGGAGAATTTGTTCTGCCGCTATACCACAAACGCATGTGGTCGTTTCCACGCCATAATATTCCAACTATCAGTTTTATTGTAACTTGGAGTTGACAGATTTTTTTTCTGGGGATATAATATTCGTGCTTACAATTGATCACATTTTCCTGGAGACGGTGTTCGCATAAGGTGGTTCTGGTTCTATCTGCGGTAGAATACAGATCATTATTTGGTTTTTTCCTCCAGGGGATCACATGCTTTAGGCGTTAACTTTATCGCAAAAAGAAAATTCTTCATAAAACCGGTGCCTACAAGGAGATTTCATGGATGTATCATACGTTAACCCGTTTATAATAGCCACGATAGAGACATTTAAAACCATGCTCAACGAGCAGGTCAAAACCGGTAATCCGGTCATAAAAAATGAAGCTGAACATACGTATGATGTATCCGGTGTCATCGGATTGAGCGGAGAGGCGCAGGGGGTTATCAGTCTGAGTTTTCCAAGAGAGGTTGCCTTGAAGGTGGTATCGGCTCTTTTGGGAACAAAGATAGAAGACCTCGGGCCGGATATCACCGATGGTATCGGCGAGATCGCAAACATCGTGGCCGGATATGCCAAGCAGTATCTCACCGAGTTTAAGCTCCAGATTTCTCTGCCGAATGTTGTTTTAGGAAGCGGTCATAGGATTACGGTACAACGTGATGTGAAAACCATAATCGTACCGATCATCAGTTCGATGGGCGAACTTGCCATGGAGATCAGCCTTAAGACCCGCACGCCCGCAAAGTAACTCAATGGGGCTGGGAGCTTCCCGGCCCTTTTATTGTTTTGAGTCGAAACCTGGCGAGTTGATACACGGTATTTTTCTGATCTGATGCGGCCAATGCCCGGTTGTAAAAATATCGAGCATCTGAAAGGTTGCCGAACGCCTCGTAGGAGACTCCCATAGCATATAGCAGGTGACTGTCATTTCTTTGGCGGTAGAAATGTTTATATACATGTATAAATCGTTGGAACGAGAGCATCTGCCGTCCCGCCGCGAAATATTCGGCCGCCAGGTTATACCCTGCATCGAATCCGATATTATCTTTCTGAGAAAGATTGCGCAGAAGATTGAGATTATGATAGGCCGCGCTGTCGTATTGGGAAACCGCGTAGAATGCACCCGCCATGTGCATATGGTACTCCACCCGATCCCCATTTGCCAGCAAGTAGAGTTGGATGAGGGGGAAATTGAGATGGAAGAGATTGCCTTTAAAAAACACATTCTGTTTACCGCGGTTTGTTTGCTGATATTTGCGCAGACGACCCAACACCGAACTCGTATCGTTGGATGGCTGGGCACAGATCTGATTATACAACCGCAGCGCCTCCAGGCTGTCTGATATCAGCGAGAAGAAAATCGCCTGCTCACGATCGAGCGAGCTGTCGGTGAGCGCATAACGCATATTGCATAATCGTGAGGCTTCCTGGTAGTTGCCACGAATAGCCTCGATCCGTATGGCATCGCTGAGTATGTCCGGATCATCACCCTGTATCTCATGCGCCTTGCGCAGATATAGTGCGCTGCTGTCCAGATATCCGCGAGCATAGAAACATCTGCTTCGCATCATAAACAGCGACGGATGCGAGGGATACGTTTCCAGCAGACCAGTGATGAGGTTATTTGCCTGTTGATTGTATCTTGTCCACAGATTTCTTTCGGCAAACTGAAGAGACAGCTCGATTATCGAGCTGTCATCGGGGAAAAGAGTCGCCAGCGTATCGATCTCTCTCAGAAAGATCTCTTCCTGTTCCGTCTCCAGTGCCATCTGGCAGATTCCATGCGAAATATCGTTGCGATTTGGCTGGTGGTTACGTGCCATTCGCATAGCGGAGAAAGCCTGATGCAGCAGGTTTTTATTCAATATGGGATACAGTCGAATCTCGGCACTGGCCAGACTGTCGGGTACAAGGTACGACGGATATTTTCGGGGAATACCTCCTGAGGGGCCTACCAGCCGGTTTCGAGTTCCCTGAGGAAACGTAACCGCTTCATCAAAGTAGCGATACCCTTTCATCAGATACAGGGTAGCGGTATCGGGGTATCGTCTCAAGTAGATATCCATGTACCAGTCGAACCGTTCGTAGTCGCGGTTCTGAAGAAGATATTCCAGACCCCTCTCGGAATACCCCGTTTCGGTTTCGGCCGCGCATAAACCCGTAAGACAGAGGATTAGAATATGCGAAATAAATTTCATGACATTTTCTCATATGGTTAAAGCCTTTACCCCATTATATGTTAACACTCCCTCAATTATCTGGCAATAACAGTTCCAAACAAGCTCAGGAATAAAAAAAACGCATCCTCCAATTTTTGCGCACCGTAAGATACGCAAATGGGAGAACGCGCCTAGTTTGTACCGATTTTTCCCTTACGGGATCAGCTGGCATTCACCACCGATTCAGATTTTTCCGACTGGCTGTCTTCGTTGCTGATTTTTCGATAAAGAGTAGCCAGAGAAATGCCCAGCGCCCTGCTTGCCCTGTTCTTGTCGCCAAAGTGACTCAGCGCCCGATGAATATGGCGGTCTTTTATCTCCTCCAGATTCCAAACCAGCGGCTGTCGATCGTATTGCTCTTCCTCTATAAACTTTACCCTGATAGTGGGTGTCTGTATTCCCGGATAGTCCATCCCCGGGAAATGTTTGGGGCTTAGTTTTTCTCCCCTTGCAAGCAACAATGCACGCTCCAGCATGTTATGCAGCTCGCGGATGTTGCCCGGCCATGCATAATCCTGCAGCACCGCAAGTACCTCATCATCTAGGGGGAAATATTTATAATCGAATTCGTTGAGGATTCTCTGGCTGAGAAATTCTATATCTTCCTTTCGCTCCCGCAGTGGCGGAAGTTCTATCGGAAACACGCATATTCTGTAATACAGATCGCTCCTGAACTCGTTTTGCTTGCATGCGCTGAGCAAATCCTTATTCGTCGCGCATATCAATCTGAAATCACTCTTTCGAAGTTTGTTTTCGCCTATTCGCCTGAATGTACGTTCTTCGATTGTCTTGAGCAGCTCAGCCTGTACTTCGATATCCATGTCACCGATTTCGTCCAGAAACAGTGTGCCCCCGTCGGCGGCCTCCAGAAGCCCCTCATGATTGCGGATGGCGGAGGTGAATGCACCCTTGGTGTGGCCGTAAAGCTCGCTGCGCAGAAGCTGCCCGCGGAGAGCAGAGCAGTTAAGCTCCACAAATGGATTGTCTTTTCGCTCGCTGTTTTCGTGTATCCACCGGGCCAGCACCCCCTTACCCGTACCGGTTTCACCGGTCAGCAGAATAACCGAATCGTTTGCGGCGGCAACCGTAGCAAACTCCAGTATACGATCTATCTGTGCGGATCTGCCAAAGGAAGGCTTCTGTCGCGCCTCGTTAAGACGCTGACGGATGAAATCCTTTGTGCGCAGCTCCTTTACTTTCAGACTGCTCCTGAGACTGGTCTCCACATCCTCCAGCTTCGCCGGTTTGGTCAGGAAATTATGCGCCCCGTACTTCATCGCCTGTACGGCGATTTTCGTATCCTCCACCCCGGAAATCACCACAATTGCGATTCGCTCGTCGCTGTCGTGAATCTCCTTTATAAGCTCGAGACCCATCCCGTCGGGCAGGCGCAAATCGAGCAGCACCGCATCGAAGCTTTCCTTGGCCAGCTTATTCTTGGCTTCGGCAAGGGTGTTGGCGGTACTTATCGAAAAATCTTTCTGCACAAGATAGCGTTTGTATCCAAATACTACGGCATCGTTATCTTCGACTATAAGCAATTTCGTGGGCTTCACCAAAAACTCCTTTCATTCAGGCAAAGACTCTTAGAACTGTTGTCAATAATCGTGCCATGACAGGAGTAGTGGGGTAAATAATTATATAAGTTGTTGAAAATGGTTTTGTTGAGTTGATCTGGGGAAACGAATCGGGTTCTTCTTATGCCGTTTTTCTTTGCAATACCAGAAAAGGATCATCACCTGCATTCTCATTTTGAGAAAAGCCTG
>CAYQOU010000039.1:12879-38171 GCA_964419255.1 uncultured Fibrobacterota bacterium
CCTGCCGGGCGCACCATAAAAAAAGGCGTCGTGCACAGTGGTGCCCAACGCCTTGAATTACCAGAAGATATTTGCGTCTACGAAACCGGTACGATACTTACCTTCTTGCGAGTACCGGCAAATGTCTTGTATTCGACCCGACCATCAATCTTTGCAAAAAGAGTGTCATCACTACCCTTGCCGACATTGATTCCGGGATGAATCTTGGTCCCGCGCTGCCGCACCAGAATGCTGCCGGCAGATACTGTCTGACCACCAAAACACTTCACTCCAAGCATCTTCGGATTACTATCACGACCGTTTCTACTACTTCCTACACCTTTTTTATGAGCCATGATTCATTCTCCCTTCGATTATGCAGATATCGAGGTGATCTGCAATTCAGTGTAATCCTGCCGATGACCATTTTTGCGCTTATAATCCTTGCGGCGAATCTTCTTGATAACCAGCACCTTATCCGCCTTTGCATGATCAAGCACCTTGGCTTTCACCTCTGCACCATCCACAACCGGTGTCCCAACCTTCACCGACTCTCCATCACGAACCAGCAAAACCTTATCCAAACTGACTTCACTGCCTTTTTCAGCTTCCAGAAGCGGTACGCGGATCGTATCACCCTCGTTTACGGTATACTGAAAGCCGCCCTGTTCAACGACTGACATCATAGGATCTATCTCCTTATCGAATCTTATGTGCAAAGCGCATATCCCGCAACAACAATACCGCCGCAGGGAAAAGACTTTCTAATATAACTATTTCATACCGTTTCAGGCAATACTTTCTTCCTCTTCTTTCTCTTTTTCGGTGGATGTCTTAAACCGCTGGCCCTCTTGAAGCGGATGAAGTTCGTATTCATCCTGATCCTGCTCCTCATCCTCGTGCACCTCCAGGCTGTAGCCGTGCCGCTCCCCAAGCGTACGCACAATCAGGGCGCTATCCTTGCGCATATAGGCTGCAACCGAAGGATGAACGGCTATGGCGATTCGCTTCTGTCCAAACGCCTCCCGCTTCAACGCCCTGTCGATACGAGCGGTGACCGTCTGAGGAGAAAATACCCAGCCCAATCCGTTACAGGCATGGCACACGTCGGTAAACAGCTCCTGAAGCTCGGGGCGCACCCGTTTACGAGTCACCTCCATCAAACCAAACTTGCTCAAACCTGTCGCCGATGTCGCCGTCGGGTCGGCCTCCAACAGGCGAAACATTTCGTTTTCCAGTTTCTTGCGATTCTCCGGATTTCGCATATCGATAAAATCTATCACTATAAGCCCGCCGATATCGCGAAGGCGCAGCTGTCTGCAGATCTCATTTGCCGCCTCCAGGTTGGTGCGGGTGATCGTCTCCTCCAGATTGCTCTTACCGACATTTCTGCCCGTATTTACGTCTATCGCAATCAGCGCCTCGGCATGGTCCAGAAGCAGGTATCCGCCGCTTTTCAGCCAGACTTTGCGACGAAGCGATCGTTCCAGATCCTTCTCGATGTTGAATCGGTCGAAAAGAGGCATCTTCTCCTTATACAGCTTTACCCGATTCAGAAGATTGGGAGAAACGGTGGTCAGATAGGATTTTATCTCAGAAAAGTCGTCTTCATGGTCCACATACACCTCGGTGACATCCTCGCTGAATATATCCCGAATGACCGTTGTGGTGATTCCATACTCCTTGTACACAAGCTTGGGGCCCCCTCCCGACAGCGCCTCCTTCTGTGCCCGTCGCCAGGCATCCACCAGCTGATGTATCTCCGCGACAAACTCGTTTTCCGACACCTTCAGTCCGATAGTACGGACGATAAAGCCCACCCCCTTGGGTTTGAGCTGATCGATCAGTTTCTTTAAATGACGACGCTTCTTCACATCACTGGTCTTTTTGGATACTCCGATGAAGTCGGCATCGGGCACCAGCACCAGAAATCGTCCCGCGATACTGATCTGTGTGGTCACCTTCGGACTCTTGGAACCGATAGGCTCCTTGATGACCTGCACCAGTATCTGCTGCCCCACCTCCAACACCTTTTCGATAGGCACCCGAGGCACCTTGCGTCTCTGCGAGCGCACATCTCTGCCGGTAAAACGCTCGATAAGCTCATCATCCTCGTTGAGAAGAAGCGTGGGATCGACATCGGATGCGTGAAGGAAGGCGGATTTATCCAACCCCACATCGATAAAGGCAGACTGGATGCCCGGCAGTATCGATGTAACCACCCCCCGATAGATGTTTCCCAGCAGTCTGAACTGGTCGGGCCGCTCGACCACCAGCTCGACGAGTTTACCCTTTTCCAGCAAGGCAGCCCTCTTCTCGGTGGGTGCAGCGCTGAAAAGAATTTTTTTGTCCATGGTGTATTCTCCCTAGAAGGTTATCCGGACTAAAACTTCGAAGTGGTGGTCATTGGTCTGCTCCTGCGATGGCTCCTTTTTATCCGCTCTCTTGCCGGTATAGCTCATCGTACCGCGCACATTGTCGGTAAAATCGTAGGCCATGTGGGGACGGATCATGTACTCCACATAATCCACTCCAAGCGCTCCGCTATTGTTTGTGTTGTTTACGGATCTGCGTGAAGCCTCCAAACCCCAGGCAAGCTCTCCGCGAATCGGTATTTTCCAGCGCAGGATTTTAATCTCCGGCACCCTGTTTGCCCGAATCGAATGACTGACTGTGAGCCTGTCGGTATTACTCTGTTCGCGCTCTCCCTTGGCCAAAGCATTATCTCCGACCGATTCGGCACGGCTTGAATCTACCGAGAAATCGTGACTATATGTTACATTGACCGGCCACTTCTTCATCGTTCCGGTAAAACTGATTAATGGTGAAAACGAATAGTTAAAATAATTTGACGTACCCGTGTTTCGGATTTCGGAACGGTTGGAGTACGTAAAATTGGAGCGCACGTTCATCGAGCGCATATGTTTTTCAAGAAACGGCACCTTCCTCAGAATACCGGTACTCGCCCCGATACCAACCTCCGGCCAGGTGATGGTGGTATCGATAGCCGTGGTATCCGGCTCAACCTTATATGCACGATTCCAGCCTACACTGATTCTATTGAATGAAAGATCCAACGCTCCCGGGATACGGAAACTGGTGCTTATTCTCCAATCCTGGGAACTGTAACGCTGATCATATTCATTATCGGCGGTGACACTGTCTCCCCGGAAATGCATCCCGCCAAAAGCCTTCTCATCGTCCATATTACCCGTCACCCAGTCGACAGGCCTCCTGTCAAGAAAACCCAGCTGATACATGAAAAACTCCGTCGCATAAACCTCTTGGTCCCTCAGCAAACTCCGATCCAGGTGCTGATTAATCAGATCCATGTTGGCGTTATAGGTGAAGTTGATACTGCGGAAATTGATCTTGGCCAGCGCCTGCTCCATGCCCGCCAGCATGCCCCCAAGTCCTTTGATCTTCCCGGTCTTCTCCGCCAGCACACCCAGCAGAGAATGTACTCTGAAATCGGAGCGGAAGCCGAAATCTGTTTTTACCTCGCTTTTGAGATAAGAGGTAGAGTCATCTATGCGACGCTGAGGGTTTTGTCCATAGGTTGATGAATAGTCGGCCGTGTGAGTAAGCCAATCGAAAAGCTTTGGTTCGAACCGCAGCTGAAACCGCTGATCACGGCTCGATTCCCCATTCAGCACCCAGTAGTCTCTCCACGTATTATCCCTCTTGATCACATGCTCTTTGAAAAAATCCCACGCGTACTGACTGCCGGTGCGCCCCTGCGGATCAAATTCGCCGAGTTGGGTGTTGAGGTCACGGGCAACGGAGATGTTGTAGTCCATATCGATAAGCGGCTGGATGGGAGAGTAGCTGAATTGAAACTTATGAGTCAGTTCGAACTGACGGGTTTCCTGCTCCAGCTCGGTCTCCGAATTCCTGCGGTAAGTTTTCGAATAGGTAATATCCGCCAGATCGAAGTTTATAGTACTGGGCAGCAGAGAAAGCCGGTATTCGTAAAAGGATCGCGGCAGCCACTCTGTTTTCGAATCTTTAAAAGGCCTCCAGCTCAATAGATTCTGCGCATCCACACCGGGACTCAAGTCATATCCTAAACGGTTGGAGTGCCTGCGGTTTGATGATACCTCCACATAATCACCCGAGCCGTCCGGGTTGCTTCCCTTTGCGACGATAGAAGTATCCCGGTTGTATTGATAGTCTGCGGTAATACGATCCAGCGTAAGATTGATCAGCGGGTTTTTGGAAGCAACGTTTTTGCTGTAGCTGACATACCATGACCGGTTGACTTCCGATTTCTCGAAATGCTCCGACCTGGTTACCGTATCGGAGAGTTCCCGATTGATGATACTGCCGACAAAATCGGCGGCCATATCGTTGAACCCGTCCCCACTTCCATCCGTATGAGCCAGTGAGATATCCGATCCCGGCTTTATTTTGGGACGCGATATGCTGCTGCTCACCGATGTTCCCAGCGGAACGGAAACGCCCCATGATGCCGGCAAAAACTTGTCCAGGGTCCATGTTGCGTTCAGGGCACCGTTTAGACGACTGTCACGAGCGGTCAATGTGTTATCGGACATGCGTCTGAAATCGGCATCATCATAGTTAACATTAGCATTGAGATCCATAAAGTCCGACCAGGATGTGTTGAGACTGGATCGAAATGCCCACCCCGACATCGGTTTCATTCCGGCAACCCGAAGGCCGTCAACCCAGATCTCTCCATTATCGTTGGGAGATGCGCTCTCGTCACGGCTTATGCCGAAAGCCATCCATTTTATCCTGGAATAGGTGGGCGTCTCGCCGTTTGCCGAAACGATCCGCAACTGACCGCCATCGGGAAGCGTCTGGATGATCGAAATCGAGTCGAGAGCAGCTGTTCCGGGGCCAAGAGAATCCAGCTTCATTCTGGAAAGTTCCTTAAGGTCGATAGCGACGCCGGTGATCCAGCCTTCTCTCAACCCGCCCAGTCGTTTCCTGTACTCGTAGTAGGTGGAATCGTTTGTGCCGAACCGATACACAAACCAGCTTCCCGGATCGGTGCCGGCCAGATCCAGTACATTCACATACATTTTTATTTCATCATAGGAGGACAGGTCCATGTTCTGGTATGACAGATGGCGCTCCACCAAAGCCTCTTCACCCCCGTTAAGGTTTTCGTACCGTAAGCGAAGAGCCTGCTCCCGTTTCAAAAGATCATTATCCCCCTCATCCCGCTCACGACGCATCAGAGGGGGAGGATAGTAGTAGCCGGTATCATCTTCGGTGTTCAAAACGGTGGCCTCGATCTTGGAATCTTCTATGGAAGTGGTACTTCTCCATTCATTGCCGATGAACTTTATCGAGGCGATTTCCATCTCCGGCTCACTGTTGTTGTTTTCGAAATCAGACCACCACAGACGAAGAAAACTGATCTTCTTCCAGCTTGGTGAGCCGATAATGGTATCAAGATGGGTGGTGTCATTGAGAGGTATCCATAATTTAACCCATTGATCCGATGCTGCATTCGCATTTTCTACTTTGTACTGATGATTCTCCAGGCTGTCGAATGGAATTTTTGCCCTGAAAAAATGCTCCCTCTTATCCAGCACACCATCATAATCGATATCTTCACTTTCCAGATATTTGTTTCCTTGATACCCGTTGGCATATCTGCGGTTTCCGGTGTTCTCCGTATTATACACCCGAAAATTATCCCGGGCCGGATCGCGAACAAATTCACCCAGAAGGGAATCTCCATACCTGAGGGTATCCCATCCGGTTTGCGTGCGGTTGGGATACAGATATATCTCATCCCGATCCCACAACGTATCCAAGCCGGTATCAAGTGAATCATTTCGGCGGTTTGGATCGGTCGTATATAATGTATCTTCCCTGTCCAAATTGTTATTTGGTGGGCCGCCGGCGATACATAGGTCCTCACTGACCTCGCCCATGTCGATATACAGCACACCATCGGGTGGTTTTTTGACCCAGATTTCCAGATATCGATCATCTTCCTTATCGGCCAGACTTCCCGGAATATTGGTCATGATACCCGACCAGGGTCTATCGTAGTGTGAATTCAGCTCGTTTGGGGGAGCGGGCCTGGTTCTCCATTTCAATGTCGATATATACAACTCGTCACGAGTATTGATCGTGGCGGTGTCGATCTTCCAGATATCGGTCCTGCGTGTACGATCGTTACCCACAGTTCGATACCAGAACGAATACCATGCAGGCGGTCTGTGCAGAAGGTTGTCGCTTATGTCCTGAGGGGGGCTGGCGGGAGTCCACGATTCATGTGAGATCGACATGTCGAAATCCCGATTGCTCGATTCGAAATCATCGACATACGCCTCACTGCCCGCACTCGGGGTTATGCGGCTGTGAGCTATTTCGGCATCAAAGGTAAAGGATGAAGTCATATTGGATTGAACCCCCGGCAGCAGATTGATCACCTGGGTCATCCACTGAGGTTCGAAATCCAGCTTGGTATTCATCGCCAGAAGAAGTCTGCTGAACGGCTCCTGTCCCAGACGAGGCACTTCCTCGCGGGCAGCGGTGTTCTGGTAAAGTACGCTGGAGCCGATATAGGAACCGCGACCGATTGAAGGCAAATCTATCTTCCCGTGGGCACCAAGAAATGTCTTTCTATCGAATACAAACATCTGTTCTTTCTGTCGTTCGATTTTCAGACTGGTAGCAGATTTTGCCAGAGGCGAGATGAGCTCCACCCGCCCCATATCGTAGTCGATTATATAGTCCCGGTCCCGCTCAAGCTTCGTCCCACCGCTGTATAGCACCTCGGTACCGGGTATGGTTTCCCATCCGATCATAAATTCCGTCTTCTTCTTGTTACCCGACAGTGAAAGATCATACTTGTATTCAAGATCAGCGAAATCAGGATCCTTGTGATAGATCAGATAGATGCTGTCATTGCTGTTGTTTGCACCAAGGGCCGGATTGGCAAAGGGACGGTTACCTGTTTCAGGATCATCAAAAGGAGGAAATATGACGAATCCTCTGGAAAAATCAAATATCTCCTGGTACTCTTTCAGCACATTTCCCTTTTCATTGGTGATGCCCAGAATATGACCGATTTCGCGACCATCCAGAACCGATAAGGTATCTTCCGAAGTAATGCGTTTGATGGTTAGTTTGAAATCCTGCTGCTCGGCACCTTGTGGAATTCGATACACATTCCTCCACATCAGATGAAATGTTGAATCGGTGGGCTCGGGATCCTCAGGCTTAAGAACCCATAGGTTTGCCAGTGCCCGGTCACCGCCGGAGATGACAACCGAGGTGTCACCTTTAGTTCCAATGCTATCGGATTCGGCGGTTTCCATGTAAAGAGCAACCTCGGAATTATTGTCGATATTGGCCGAATCACGGAAGATAATGTATCCCTCTTCTTTAAACAGTTCGTAATGCTCATCTTCCCGTAACACCTTGTACCGGGCCTTGATATTTTCCTCCCCGGTCAGGGCCCAGACATACTGTGATAAAAGATCACTGCTTTCATTGTCCGAACTTACGGCTCTCTGCTTATGGTATACCTTTAACTTCGTAACCGGCGGTGCCTTGTAGGAAGGATCCAGGTACTGCCGCAGATAGGCGCTGTCCAGAAAAAAGTAGCGGTTTGGCTCAAACCCGTCTTCGTGAATGACCGATTCGGCCTGGTTGTCCCCGGTCAAATTGATAGTGTCGGTCTGTATCTTTCCCTGCTCATGGCTGGCGATGGTGGTCAGCATCAGCGGGCCAAACTTGGAGCGTATCTTTACCCCGAACAACCCCTCATGACTTTCCGAGTAGCCTGATAACCCGGAGCCAGGCATCTCAAAGTTGGTGTACCCTGCCACAACCTCCTGAATGATTTCATCCTCCAGCTCACCCAGAGAGTCCTCTTTGTACACAATCTTCAGATCCTTAAGCGGATCGCTCATCTCGAAATCCTGTTCGGTTCCCGCCTTGATCTCGACATTGATCAGCCTGCCCACACTGCCGCGGATGGTAAAATCGTTATCATGCTTAAAATCCGGGGAACCGGAATTTTCGACTATATCTGCGGTTGAGCTTCTTTTGTCATAGGCGAATCCGATCTCCTGAAACCCTTTGATAGACAGCGTCGGTGGATCATCACCAAGCACGCGTCGAGCCCATGCGGGGTAGTGAACCGGCAGTTGAAAATCAAGCTTGGGGATGCCCCTGCCCTTTTTTTCTTTCTCTTCATATTTCTTCTTTCCCATAGAAAACCACAGGCTGGCAAAGGCATACTGCCGGCGGTTGAGCAGATACTGATCGAGTTCGCCGTAATGGTAGCTCCACACCGGCAGCTGATATTGCTTATCCACCCGCATAAAGGTGATCTGACGATTCTCGAAATCTATGATTGCAGAATCGCTGAACAGATGCGTCTTCAGCTCGAGAATGGAGGGATCATCCGTCGCAAAAGGATTTGTCACCCGGACATCATTATCCAGAGGATGAAAACCCTCGATACGGGGCTCCTCATACTGTATTCCCTGAGCAAAAAGCGCAGAAGTACACAAAAAAGTCCAGTAAAAAAGAGATGTGACTCGTCGGATCAAGATCATATCCTTGTTAATTTAAGCGATATAATTTTCGTTTACTTTTCTGCCGCCGCATCCTTACAGCAGCGAAACCCTACCGGATTATGCCGATTCTGAGGGAAATAACTGTAGCGGGAATCAAAACATGCACTTCGAGAGCCGCTGTCCCAAAATCCACCCATAACATTGTAAAAACTTGTATTCTCTCTGGCACGGGTATCTGTCCATTCGGCCAGATTGCCTGCCATGTCATACACATTGAAATATCCGCGACACTCGGGATTGGACCCGGCAGCCCGTGCACTGTCTCCGGTGGTATTGCATGCTCTGGGCTCGTAATCGCCACCATAGGGATATTTCCACCCGTAGGCACCGGCACAGGCCATGGACCACTCCTCACTTGTGCACAACCGTTTACCGACCGTGAAACAGGAATCCTTGGCGTGGTATATCGAAATGTAGGCCTGCGGAACTGCACCCTTTCGGTTAGGCCATTCATACCGATCGATACAAAAACGACTATCACCTATTTCCACGTACTCCATATCCTCGGGACAGTAGCCGTCAACATCGGATATGCGGATCTCATAGTATTCGCTGCGGACTGCCATTTCATTGCCACAACTGTCCTTTCCGCGGTAGAAAAGTGTCTGACTACTGTCGATTCGAATCGGTCTTCCGCTATAAGTACGCCACTGCCCATGCTCGCCCAGACGCCATTGAATATCGAGCTTTTCGCTGGACACCAGAGAGACATCAGTTATTTGACGGTGAAGGCCACCGGCGGGTTCAGGATAAATCCACGGGCTGGTAGTATCCTCATCGCACGGATCGTCCTGCTCCTGTAACGCAAGAGAATCGGTGGTATCTGCGATAGTGGTATCGGCAGCGGCAGTATCGGCGGTTAAAGCAGTATCCTTTTTCGGAGGCTTAACCGCTTCAGGTTTGACGACTCTCTTGGGGGGAGGTTTGACGGCGACAGTATCCTTTGTGTCGGCCGTATCGGCAAGCGTATCGGTGCTGGCCGCGCTGTCGGACACAACGGTATCTGCCTGCACCGAAGAGGTATCTTTCTGCGAAACACCGCCTGAAGGAGGTGTTTGGGGCTGCGGAAACAAAAGCCTCCAGCCCACATACAACAGCAACAGAAACAGAAACAGCAGCAAAACCGCTATTACTCCTCTGCGTATCGAGGTTGATCTTTTTTGTGCAGAAGGTTCCGTATTTTTCATGTACTTTGTTCTATAGAGACAATTACTTTCAGCAGATCGCGGGTCTGATCGACATCATGAACACGAAAAAACCGTGCACCCCTGTAAAAAGACGCTGCAACCGTGGCCAGCGATCCCGCCAGCCGGTCGGCGGCCTTTTTTCCGGTGATAGTGCCGATAAAGGATTTTCGCGAGGTACCTACCAGAACCGAAAAACCCATCGAAGACAGCTCCTGGATATGTTTCAGAAGTGTGCAATTGTCCTCCAGACGCTTGGCGAAACCAATGCCCGGATCGATAATAATATTGCCGCGCCGCACTCCCGCCCGCTCGAAAACAGCGACCGATTCAAGCAGCTCAGATTGAACTTCCTTGACTACGTTTTGATAATACGGCTTATTCTGCATATCCGAAGGACTTTTCCTGCTATGCATCAAAATCACCGGGCATCCGGCCTGTGCTACCACCGATGCCATAGCCGAATCGAAACGCCCCGCACTGATATCGTTTACCCAATCGGCTCCCGCGGCCAGCGCCTCGCGGGCAACCGCTGCCTTAGTCGTATCGATACTGATCGGAATGGTGCTCTCTGCCCTGATTTTTTTTATGACCGGTACTGTTCTGTCGATTTCCTCTTCCCGTGAAACCGGCTCCGAACCCGGCCGGGTCGACTCCCCCCCGATATCCAGGATATCCGCTCCCTGATCGATAAGCATGCGTGCATGACTAACAGCAGAATCGATATCGTCATGCACTCCGCCGTCGTAAAATGAATCGGGCGTAACATTGACGATACCCATTACTGCAAAAGGTTTTCGTAAAAGTTCCGAAACGGCTGATGAACAACCCGCAGGCGCCTGGCCCATCCATGTATCTCCGTATGCCGAAGGCGTGCCTATCATAGTCGACAAACACGCCCGGCACTGTAATATTTTACACTAACTTATCTGTCAGATGAAGATATCTCTTCTCAGGTAGAATCTCCGGAAGAATCGTTTTTCCTCTGCTCACCACTGGTCTCGGAGGTAGACTCATCTTCGATTCCGCCATCGGCAAGCAACGAGGATTCATCCTGGTGCGTCTTCCGGTCGGCTTCCTGCTCGGATGGAGTCTTGCGAGGAGGAAGGGTTCGGGACTTTTTTGCCATCTCCAAAACCTTACCGCTGATAACCTGACGGATTTCTTCACGATCGAGCAGCTCGTGCTCAAGCAGTGCGTTTGCGAGCAACTCAAGCTCGTTTCGATGCTCGGTCAGAATGGAGCGCGCCCGCTGCAGCTGCTCATCGATCACCTTCCTCATCAGACGATCGATCTCCTCGGCGGTGTGCTCGGAGTAGTCACGGTGACGGGTGATTTCCCGCCCCAAAAATACCTGATCGTCCTTTTCGCCGTAGCTGATCGGACCAAGCTCCTCGGTCATGCCCAGATCACAGATCATATGACGGGCCATCTTGGTTGCCTGTTTGATATCGTTGTATGCACCACTGGTCTGTTTCGTAAACACGATCTCTTCCGCTACCCGGCCACCCAGGCTCATACATATCTTGTCGAGGATGTATTCTCTGGTGTGATTGTGACGATCCTCCTCGGGAAGAGAAAAGGTTACCCCCAGAGCCCGGCCGCGCGGAATAATAGTAACCTTGTGCAGCGGATCGGTTTCCGGGCAGTAGAGGTTACAGATGGCATGTCCGGCTTCATGGTAGGCGGTGGTTCGTTTTTCCTTATCCGACATGACCATGCTTTTACGCTCCGGACCCATGATCACCTTGTCCTTTGCCTCTTCGAAGTCGAGCATGGTGACCTGTTTCTGGCTGAATCGCGCGGCCATCAACGCCGCCTCGTTTACCAGGTTGGCCAGATCGGCTCCCACAAACCCGGGGGTTCCGCGCGCGATCTGTTTAAGATCGACATCCTCGGCCACCGGAATCCTTTTTGTATGTACTTTCAGGATACCTTCACGCCCGCGAACATCCGGTGCGTCCACGATTACCTGCCGGTCGAACCGGCCGGGACGAAGAAGCGCCGGGTCAAGCACATCAGGACGGTTGGTTGCCGCAATCAGAATCACGCCGGAGTTCTCCTCGAAACCATCCATCTCCACAAGCATCTGATTGAGTGTCTGCTCACGCTCATCGTGACCGCCGCCCAGACCGGCACCACGCTGACGACCCACGGCATCTATTTCGTCGATAAACACGATACAGGGTGAGTTTCGTTTGGCCGTCTCGAAAAGATCACGCACCCGGCTGGCTCCAACACCCACAAACATCTCCACAAAATCGGAACCGCTCATCGACAGAAACGGCACCCCGGCTTCACCGGCCACACATCTGGCCAGAAGAGTTTTACCCGTTCCGGGAGGGCCCAGAAGAAGTACTCCCTTGGGAATCTTTCCGCCCAGCGTATGAAACTTTCTGGGATCCTTTAGAAACTCTATTATCTCTTCCAGCTCGGCTTTGGCTTCTTCCACTCCCGCGGCATCGGCAAAGGTCACTTTCGGCCTGTCAATCGGTGCCATCTTGGCCCGGCTCTTACCGAAGTTGAAAATACCTTTCTGCCCCGACTGCATCTGACGAATCATAAACACCCAGATGAAAATCATCAGAAGCCAGGGAAGCAGACTGATGATCATGTCACCCCATTTCAACTGCTCCTGCTGGAAATCATACTCTATACCCAGCTCGTCCCATCGGGCAAGCATCTGCGAATCCACAAACGGCAGATTTACCCTGAAGTGCTTGTTGCCCATCGCATCCTCAAGCCCCGGCAGCTTCTGCCAGGAACTCTCGTCGGCAACTTGACCGTGCATCTGGGCCCGATTCTCACCCTGCTGAATGATGTCGGCTTCGGTGATCTGTATTGCATCACTTTCCAGGACACGCTGAAACTCACTATAGGTAAGCTCGACTTCCTTGAACCCACTCTGCTCGTTAATGAAACGAAGACCCAGCACCACGGCCACGCCAACCAGAAGCCACATGACTATTGTCTTTGACGGGTCGCGCCGCGGCGGCTTTTTGTCGCCATTGAGACGCTTTGGATTGGTTTTCCTATCCTGCTTTTTTCTTTCTTCCTGATTCAATTATTACCTCCCTTATGATATCTCAAGTGTACGAACTCATCGAGGATACTATTTAATTGAGATACCTTTTTATGCAGGAAAAATTTTTGTTGAAACGCCTGTACCTGAACAAGCGGTTCTGATCGAATAGCCACCAGAGAATCGCCTGGTTCGAGTTGTATATGTATATTACGATTCAGCCCGACAAATCACTTAAAATACATTAATAAGTGATTGATAACGACAGGAAATCTCCAGAATCGATTCTGTTTTTTGATCCACCCTTACTTTCCGGCTGATTTCCACCGAGGGAATCCATACCACCGTACCGTCGGGACGGGCAACAACCCCCAGTCGGCTTCTTTCACCGACAGGAACCTTCCTGCTTTTAAGATACGGCAAAGCCTTGCGCTGTTTGTCGCTGCCAAGCGGTTGAAATGTATCGTTTTCATCTATCGTCCGGTACACCAACTGCTGCCCGCAACATCGGGCATCGAGATACACCCGCATATTTGTTTCGTCGATACTCCCCGGCATCCGGCCCCCGGGCCAGACAGTACTCTCAAAGACCAGCTCCTCACAGCGGGTATGGCCCGGTATTTCTAACAAGCATTTTTCGTGCTTGTCCCCACTAATCTTATCAGACGGCTGCGGACAGAAATACAGCCAGTGCCGAAAAGGAAAGCAGCTCCATTTTGACGGAAACAGGAACTGACCTCCCGATCGGTTCGCAAGTCGAACGATTCGCTCCATGTGCGTCTGCGAAAATGAAATGCCGTAAAACCGAAACAGTTTGGCACATGCCTGCCTGACCAGTGCAGCCGGTTGAGAAAAACCATCCTTACTTATTCTAAAGCGCTCTTTTCCCGCCACTACATGTTTTTTAATCCAGTCGTTTACGACCGGTTCAACTATGGTGACAATATCCCTGGCCTGTTGCGATATAGCTGCTATATGCTCCAGACTCATCGTGTTTTGCTCGCGGATAGCCGGGATGACCGTGTGACGTATCCTGTTGCGACTGAATGTAAGCTGCCGATTGGATGAATCCTCACACCAGCGTAAGGAACGCATACGGAGGTATTTCCTGAGGTGGTCCCGCTCCAGCTCAAGAAGAGGCCGGATAACCCCATCCCCACGTACCGGATGAATGCCCCGGAGTCCGGTGATTCCCGCACCTCTGATCATCCGCATCAGCACAGTCTCCACCTGATCGTCGCGCGTATGGCCGGTGGCTATCCAGTCGTAGGCGTGTTCGGCACGCACATGGCTGAAAAAGCCATAGCGATTTCTCCGGGCCCACTCCTCGATTCCAGCCACGGGGGCGTCGGTAAGCCTCAGGCAGTGAAACTTACACCCATAGGAGTGTGAAAGTGTGCGGACAAATGCCTCCTCGGAATCAGACTCACTGCCACGAAGCCCGTGATTTATATGCGCAATACCGATTCGGGCTATTGATAATCTCTTTTGCAGGGAATGCAGAATATGTAACAAGGCAACGGAGTCGCTACCACCGCTGACGGCAACCAAAACGGCACTGCTTTCGGAAAAGAAGGATCGACAGAACTGAAAAACGGCTTCTTCGCACATGAGGACGGATACGAAAGGAGCGGAAAGAAAGGAAAAAAAGAAAGGGAAATATGGTAGCAGCGCAGGGACTCGAACCCCGGACTCGTGGATTATGATTCCACTGCTCTAACCAACTGA
Organism: uncultured Fibrobacterota bacterium; assembly: GCA_964419255.1. Lineage (GTDB taxonomy): Bacteria > Fibrobacterota > Chitinivibrionia > Chitinivibrionales > CAYFVL01 > CAZPHU01. The sequence goes on from CAYQOU010000039.1 coordinate 27,369, forward strand.
GCTACGCTGCCACATATCTATCAGAATATATGTGATTTCTTCGATAGCGTCAACATAATTATTGAGGCTTTTGATCCTCCACCAGTGGCATATCAGCCTTGGTCCAGCTGTTTATGCCACCCCTTAGATGCAAGAGTCTGTCGAAACCGGCGGCATTGAGTATCTGTCCGGCCACCGTGCTTCGGTTACCCGACCGACAGTAGATAAGAATATCCTTGTTCTTGTGCTTTTCTATCTCGCCAAGCCGCCCCTGAAGCTGCTGGATCGGTATCAGAGTGGCCCCTTCTATGTGCCCCGCATAGTATTCCCGAGGCGTCCTGACATCCAGAAGGATTATATCTCCCCTTTGGATCAAATTCCGTGCCTGCGCCGGGTCGATATTCCTGAATTTTGCCTGTTTAGAGTCTTCGTAATCCATGACCACAATCCTCCCAACCATCGCTCCATCTCCGGTGGGGCAGTTACCATTGCAGTATATCGGGTATATACCTGTTTTGGCCGCCTTGAATCCGACGGTCAACTCCTTGCCGGCATCGGTCTGAGTGACAATATCATATTCAGGTATGCTCACCGAATGTTCAAACGAAGAATTCTTGAAAGTAAGCGTGACCGTGTCGCCACGATAGACATAGATATCACCCAGATTCTCCGATGAGTTTCCCACGTTGATTTGAATCTCCCGAACCCCGTCCTTGAGTTTTCCGTTGGGCTTATACTCTGCCTGACCTTCCTGACCGGCGGCGAAATTTTCCACCACTCTGATGTAATCCTCACGGGGCCTGACTCCGGTGAGCGCATTGACCGCTTTCTGATCTTTCACAAAAACCACGTAAGGAATACCTCTAACTCCGAAGGCCTGAGCCAGGGAGGGATATTTATCAACATTAATCTTATAAAAATCAGCCTTTTGCGACATCTCCGCGGCAATCTTTTCAAGCATCGGGGAGAGTATCCGGCAGGGCATACACCAGTCGGCATACAGGTCAAACACCAGCAGACGATCTTTTGTCTGGATGATCTTCTCGAATTCCTCGGTGCTGGAGATAGTTTTGACCATCTCCTGCGGCTTCTCCTTTGCCCCCGGCTGGTCCCCCGTTTCCGCTTTTTTACCGCATCCGGCGATGAGCACAAAAGCAGATACTACGGCAGTGGTAATCATTACTCCCCATGTCTTTCTGTTTGCCATATTCTTCCCTGAGAAATAGGTTAATGGGTATAGTGTATTTTTACCTCTACCCGAATCGGGCGGCTACAGCCAATCGTCATGCGAAAGAATCGCCCGATACAGATCAAATAAAAATTACGAAAAGGGCAGCCGGTTATGAATTCTTTTTTTCCCGTGCCCGTATTCGGGTAAATAATCACCGTGTTTGCGGCAAAACAGAAAGTGTGTATGGATTTTTCAGAAAAAAATGTCTATCTGGCCCCGATGGCAGGGATCAGTGAAACCGTTTTCAGACGGCTGTGCAGGGAGTGCGGAGCCGATGCGGTGGTATCGGAAATGGTCAGCTCCGAGGGGCTTTACTACGGAGGACGCACAAAGGATCTTCTGTTTTTCGACCCCTCTGAACGTCCTATAGGCATTCAGCTGTTCGGTGCCGATCCCAAGAAGCTGGCCTACGCGGCTCAATTCGTGGAAGAACATGTTCAGCCCGATTTTATCGATCTCAACAGCGGCTGTCCGGTGCCTAAGGTGGTTAGAAAAAATGGTGGCTCTGCTCTGATCAAAGAACCCGATCTCCTGGCGGATATTGTCCGCCATATGAGCAGAGCTGTAAAAACCCCGGTAACCGTAAAAATTCGCTCCGGATGGATCGAACATAGATGGAACGATTGTGAGATCGCTCGAATCGCCGAGGATAACGGAGCCGCGGCTCTGATTGTGCACCCCCGATCCCGCTCCATGGGCTTTACCGGCCATTCCTACTGGGAGCGCATCAGTGAAGTGAAACACACCATCAGTATTCCGGTCATCGGCAACGGCGATATCGAATCGGCAAAGGATGCACTGGAGATGTTTGAGCAGACCGGATGCGACGGCATCATGATCGGTCGGGCAAGTTACGGCAATCCCTGGATCTTTCGTCAGGTCAAACAGGCGCTTTGCAAAGAGCCGGTCGAGCCGTTTTCGCGGAAAGACAAGTACCACTTTGCGACCCGGCACCTGAAGCTTTACAAGGAGGTTCACGGCGAGCGAAAGGCATCGAAGGAGATGAAAAAGCATCTGGCCTGGTATGTTAAAGGCATGCCGGCAGCCGGCGGCTTGCGAAAAGATTTTTTCTCTTCAACCACAACCGCAGAGCTTCAAGCTATACTGGATCGATACTTTGCACTCAGCTCTAATCCGATTGGTGAATAACAGATGGAAAAGAAACAACTAAAAACGCTGCTCGGCCAGCTGTATACAAACCAGATAGATGTCGAGACAGTGCTCGAACTGCTGAACGATTTACCCTTTCATGATATCGAATGTGCCCGCATCGATCACCATCGGGGCCTACGAACCGGCCATCCGGAGGTGATTTTCTGTCAGGGTAAAACTGCTGAACAAGTGGTTTCCATTGCCCGTGAACAGATCGCCCATGATGAGACCGTCTTCGGGACCAGAGCCCCGGAAGAGACCCTCTCGGCAGTAAAGGAGCAGCTTCCGGGGGTGGAAATCGACCTGAGCGCTCACTGTTTCTGGAAAAAATCATCCTGGTGGGAAAAGAAAAAACAGACTCGAGGCACCATTCTCATCGTCTCCGCAGGAACGGCCGATAATCCCGTAGCCCGAGAGGCTCAGTTGACCGTGAATATTTTCGGCCACCCCTCACAGACCATCCAGGATGTGGGAGTCAGTGGAATACATCGGCTGCTTGCCTGCCGCAAAAAGCTTCAGACCGCCTCGGCTATCATTGTCATCGCGGGTATGGAAGGCGCGCTGCCCTCGGTGGTCACCGGGCTGGTCTCCTGCCCGGTTATAGGAGTTCCCACAAGCGTCGGGTATGGTGCCCATCTAAACGGGCTGGTTCCACTGTTCGCCATGGTTAATTCGTGCGCATCAGGGCTGACCGTAGTCAATATCGATAACGGTTTCGGAGCAGCCTGTGCGGCGGTGCGGATCAATGCGGAAAGAGACTGAATGGTGCTCAAATGTGACGTAAAGTATAGTATTGAGTTATTGTGCCCTGATGAATCCTTTAATTTGTAATCCTTGATCCTCCCTTCTTCAGCAGGTAGGATTCAAACCGAGCCGTCCCGATCACAAGGATAGAAACACACCTCTATATAGCTGTTTACATCTCCGGGATACGTACCTCAAACATCACCGGCCACCGCTTTCCTGTTATGAAAAATGTTTGGGTATCTTCGCGCCAGGCGATACCATTGAGCACGTTCTCCCTGTCGACGACATTTGCCTGCGCAACCAATGCGCTGCAGTCGATTATCCGCACCACACTGCCGCTTGATGGATCGATCTGGAAAATCATATCACTGTACCAGACATTTGCATAGATACTTCCCCGGGCGGATTCCAGCTCATTGAGTTGATTCAGCGGGCGTCCCTGATACGTCACCTCTATCCTGTCGGTGATATAGAACTGATCGTCGCGAACGGTGAGTGTGGCTGAACCATCAGACATGATGAACCGATCATCATGACGGGTCAATCCCCATCCCTCCCCGTCGTAGCTAAATGTACCGATAACATCTAACTGCGGATATTCGTAGATCATAGCGACGTTTTCCCGCCAGGTAAGCTGAACGAGCTTACCCTCCCACCAGCATAGCCCTTCCGCGAAAACGTTTTCCTGAGGCACCAGCTGGATGATTTCTCCGGTTGAGGGATCTATCTTGCGCAGAGTAGAATGACCGTAGAGACCGGTGCTTTCGAAGATATAATTATTCTGGTAGATAAGCCCCTGGGTAAATGCCGCGGTGTCGTGGGGAAAGACACGAACGATTTCCGGCACAATTACCTCAACAGTATCAACCTGCTCCGGATCACTCCGGCCACATTCCAGTGCAATCAGTGCACCGATGATAACAATCGGAGTAGTGACATATTTTTTAAGACTTTTCCGCATACCGGTACCAAAGTTGCAACCTTTTATAAACAGTATAGTTACGATGGCAACACTATAATGGTGCGTTTTTTTACGCAGGAAATCATTTTTGCGCGACAATTTTTATTTCAAAATTGGAACATCGCCATCTTTTTATTCGTATATTATAGGAAATTACATAATGCTCACCCAAGCCATTTCGGTTGATACATGGTTAAAAAAGAAAAATTCAGGGATCATGCCAAAAAGAATGCCGGGAAAACAACAATCAGCAGAAAGCCACTTGTGGTTCCCGCCTTTGTATTCGAAAGCCGCAATCTCACTGAAACCATATCCCTGAAAAATCTCCTTATTTTTTGCCGAGATTCTGTCCAGGCAATTCGTGATGCGGATGGAGCCGATCCAAAAACAAACGATTATTTCTTTCAGTGTATAAACCATCTCTCCATAAAAGTGAAAGAGTACACCGGAATACTGGAATGGGATGATAAGAGGGTTTTTCAGGAGATGATTGAGAGTGGAAAAAAAATAGTCGAAATGCTAAAGTCAATCGATTCCGGCAAAAATAAACCCGTCAGTACACTTTCGGTCCACCTCTATGCCGACATCGCCGGCTTCGAGTGGCGGGTCGTTCGTCTTCTCGAACAACTAAATTTAGCATAAAGCCTATCTCATTATCATTTTCGCCTTCTTTCCCCAGGCATATTTGTGACATCCCTGGGTATCTTTTCGGATTTAGCCATTCTCTCGCGGTGATTCGCACAAACAACCGCCGCGCCAAACCGCTCGCACAAAGGTATACCCTTCCGCACCTTTTTTATTTCATCTTCAGCTGCCTCCGAGTATTTTAAACTAGTTTAAACTTTTACTTTGTTTTCACAACTATAAGTTCAAGTCCGACTCAGCGCACTATTTACTGGTATAAACCTGTGTCTCAACGGTGAAAAGAAATCATAGTGCCGTCACCCTTAATAAAGGATACCCCTTATGCAGCCAACCTTATGGAAGCAGTCGATCTGTCTATTATCTGTATGCGCGGTTTCAATTACCGCCGCCACATTTACGGTCTCCAAAGACGGGCGCGGGCAGTTTTCAACCATACAGGCGGCGGTAGATGCCGCGGGAAGAGGCGATATCGTGCGCATTCTCGACAATGCAACATATGAGGAGCGGGTCGATATCGACAGCACCAAAGCGGGTTTGACTCTTGCATCTGCAAATCCCAGCTCCCACGATAAGCCAACCATCGTCTGGCAGGACAGGGAACATGTCTACCCGAAGACCTATAACCAGTCAATGTATGAAGATTCCATCAATTACGATCGCAACGGCGCACTGCGTTTAATACGTACACGTAACGTTACCGTCGACGGAATCAGGGTAGAGGGTGGTGGTGTCTTTTCTTTCGGCGCTAATGGCGTGTGGGCAGGCAGACATTCTCTTCAGCATGGTAATGGTGCCATTGCCATTTTTTCATCCGGCGATATCACCATCAGAAACTGTGAGATCTCGGATGCATATGTTGGTATCAATGTAATAGACCGAAACGAGGGTGGTATTTATACCAATGCAAACCCCGCTGATTTGATGCCCTGGAATGTGATGCCCCTCTCAGGCTTCAGTCGAACCGGTAACCATCTTTTCGAACACAACAGAATCCATCATAATTCTTTTGGCATGTTCTTCGAATCCATCTGGGATCTCGGCTCGACTATCAGGTATAATCTCTTCTATGAAAACCATCATGCGGATGAAACCACAGCCTCAGAGGCTATGGGGCTGACCGACGATGGAACTCACCATACCGGCGGGGCTTTGTGGTTTAAGGATCATTTACTCTCTCCACTGGCAATCTACAATAACACCTTCTGGCATAACTTCCTTATCTTTGTCGGCCACTGGAATGCGGGAGCGCAGCACCTGGTGTTTAACAATATCTACTCGACGCCACATACCTACTGGGGAGAGGATCCTAACTTTCCGAATCCCTTCCACAAAATGGATCATGCCTTTGTCAACCGCATGAAAAGCTGTGTGTACGCCACACAAACAAGGCCCCCCGCAACCACTCTGGTTCTTGAGACCACATTGATAGATCCGGAAACGGGAGACGAGATTATTGCCGACACGACGATCGAAGACATATTCAGAGTGCTTCTCATGAATGATATACCCATGAGCGGCATAGAGAGTGAAGAGCAAAGGCTCGATGTAACCGCTCAACTATCAACCGGCGACACGACCGTCACATTTACCTACAATACATTCTCTCCAGGCGCACTGATCACCGATCCCTTCCCTGCCGAGGCGAATATTCGCTGGCTGGAAACTGATTTTACATACAGCGAAGAAAGTTTCGAGCTGTTCAAATCAACCGACCCTGCCGACCCGGCATTTCTTGAGCCTGACTGGGACAATCCCCTCGTCGAGCAATTCATCCTTGACCGGGGCTGGGAGGAGGCTGGAATCCGCGATGCCGATGGAAGCATTGCCGATCTGGGCGCGATTTCTCTTGGGGGTCATCCAACGGCGGATGTCTCGATCAAACCGACTGCCCCTGTAAAAATAATGGGTCAGGCTGCAACGATAAAATTCGATATCATAGATAAGGAGGGGGGATTCTCGAATCCAACCGTCAAATACATCCGATTCATTGAAAATCTGGAATTTCAAATCGACGCGTTTGGTGGAAGTATCGATCCCATTCCGGCGGATGCTATAGAAGAAATAGAAATCAATCAACCGGTTCAAATCGGAAGCAACGAACTGAGCATATCGGTTCCGCCCAGAGGAGAGGCTGATTTATACGCTTTCTTCGAGATGATTGTCGAAGGGACCGGCCCTGACGGACAAACTGTAGCGTCTCCGGTCGGTTTTCTCCCGTACAGATTTACAGACGCCTACCTTAATGTTACGGCTTACGACGATAGCGACCTGACACAGGAAATTGACACGGTCCGGGTGGGTGAACCCTTCTATATCAGACTGACTGCATATGATAACAGTGGCTCACCGTTTCCGTATGAGGTTACACCGGTCGATGTTTCGCTTAATTCCGGCACTCCTCTGCTTAGTGGCGATTGTGACATTGACCTGTACCAGAGCTGCAGCGAATTTTCGATCAGGAGTTTGCAGACTGAATATGAAGGAAGTGCCGTTATCACCAGTGTGCCTGAAGGAGTCGATTACATAAGAGCTGCCGGAATCTGGATCAATCCGGAAAATGCATCAGAGCAACTAGTTTTCTATGGAAACTCGGATGCAATTACCGTTTTACCGGGAGAGCCCACTGACGTGGTTTTCCAGAATCCACCGTCCAATCTGAATAATGTCGATCCTCCAACAATCGATCCGGGCATTCCGTTCGAGGGAACGCTTGAGGTTTACGACCGGTTTGGTAACTGTGTCGATCAGCCCTCGCAGGTACAGCTCAACAGTCTGCACCCCGATATCGGTAACTTTGTCGGCGGTACTCAGACTATCACCACCGACGTGGATGGAATCGGCCATTTTACAGTCGAGATAACAAACGGTGCACAGGATGATATCTTTACCCTGCAAGGGGCGATTCAGGACATGACTCCCGACCAGGCGGATGTGAGAGTCGGTGCGCCAACAGACCGTTTCTGGATCTACTACGGCGATACCACCCAACTGGATTACACCCTGCGGCTGGAAGGCGAAACCGGGCAGCGCCTTCCCATTCAGATTCGGGTTTCTAATGATGGAGACAGTATTGTTGATGTGGACGACCGGATCAGCATCTCGGCCACCATCAGCAGCCTCTCCTTTTATGCAACGGAGGATGCACAGGAGTCTTCCGAACTGTTTGAGATGAGCGGAGGTAGTGTGGAGGTTTGGGTAACGGCCGATGCACCAGTAAATAACGCCGGCATCGAAGTCTGTGCTGAAAACAACCAGATTCGATCGGGATACCGAGAGTCGATCTATTTCACCACCGATGTCTCGGTTCAGCAGCCCACCCGCATTCGGCAAAGGCCCTACAAGCTGACAGTCACTGCCGGACCAAACCCGTTCGTCCAGGGTACACCCTTACCGCAGAAAATATTCGGCAGGCTTGGTGAAAGTATTTCTTATACCGACGGTATTCTAATGCAGATCGTCCCGCATCCGGAGCCGGAGCAGGGCGTTACGCTGGACGTTTCCGCGACCATCTATGACGCGGTCGGCAATGCCATCGCCTCCTGCGGCTCTTCGCACAGCAGTGGCAACATGCAGCCGGCCCGTGACACATTCTCCAGCAGTGTGTACCTGATCTGGAACGGCCGTGACAGGCAGAACCGGCCCGTGAGCCCGGGAACCTATGCGGCGTTTATAATGGTGCGGGATCAGAGTGGCCGGGAGGAAAAATTCGTCACCAAGATCGGGGTGAAGGAGCAGTAAAAGGCTTATACCTAAACTGTGCGGTTCCGAGCGGATGAGTTGCTCAATGCTTGAGGGCATAAGGATTGAAGCAATTATGCGGAATACCCGCCGTATTTCCAAAATTGCTGAAATATTTCTGACCCAGGGCATTGAGCAAATCGCCGTGAGAGAATCGCTCAACTCAGGTTATATCGATCATCGGCTAGGCACGTAAACACACACGCTTACTTATCCTGATCAATTATGTCGTTTAACTTTTCACTTCCATAGTACTACTATCCGTTAAACGAAATTTCAGCCTCTTTTCAGAACAGCTTTTGCTTTCTTTTGGTTTTCAGTCACCTGTCAACACCATGGGTATATTTTCGGTAGACTATCTCATCTTCACAAGGAGAAGAGATGAAAACCAATCAGGATCTAATCGATGGGGTTCTCCAGGAAGCCCGGGATATTCCGTTACACACAGTTGCTCATGCACAAGTACGAGTAAACGTATATCTGGCCGATTTCGGCAAAATTCTCTTTTCCATGGATCAAAATGAACAGCAGTGGCTTGATGCAGGATTCGACTGGCTGATGCGATACTACTATCAGGCGCTTCATGATGAGCTTTTGCGGACGCAATCGGTGATTATCGCCAACCCATGGAAAGCATCCTCCGCGCGGGCACAATGGCTTAAAAAACGCACAACGGTTCTGCGGGAATGGATCCGACTAAAGACTCTTTGCAAAAATATGGATACCGGCATTCCCCAACAAATGGATACGTCACCTCTGCCGATTCCAAGACTCAGTCTGGACCGTTTACATGAAATTCAACATCTGAGTACTGTCGGGCTTAAAAATTTTGACATCATAAGAGAAGTGAAAATTGAGGGTACGAACATTGATAAAAAATATCTCGAAGATACACAAAAGTGGTCAAACGATTTCACCCGGTTTCTGGACAGCGCCGAGACGGTTAAGATCAATCGGTCCGAAGAGTTGCTCCTCCGAAACCGCCTGCTTATGCTGTGCCACAATTCAGAGGAGCAGATCCATTCCTGGCTTAACAGTGTCTATCATGATACTCCTGAAAAACGAAGAATATATGACGATTTTTACCGTTATTACCATTCGGAACACAGGTAGATGATTCTGTAGTGTGGCCCGCGGCGGGCAGACTTCCAAAAAAGCACACAATCGATGTAAACAGCCGCTGCACGGTGAATTGCCCAAACAAAGAACCCACCAAAGCACGGTTTTCCTTGCCGGTCGAAACATGTTCCCGTGATGCTGTGGAAAATCGGGATAGGTAAATTGGGCCTAAAAAGAGGGGTCTGAGTGGATGAGTTGCTCGATGTCTTGAGGACGAAAGGGGTAAAGCAATGGGTGGAATACCCGCTTCGGTATTTCCAAAATTGCTGAAGTTCTTCTGCTCAAAGGCATTGAGCACATTGCCGCGACAAAATCGTTCAGTTCAGGTTGGACATAGAAAATCAACCCCCCACTCTGCCCGAGGGCTGAGTGGGTTGGTATATGTTCGGCTACAGGTTTCCTTCGGGAAGATCATTGGCGGTCGAGCAGTATGGCCTCTGAAAGCAATCCTCGCAACAGCCGCTACAGGCATCCAGTACCCAGGAGCCGATAGCAATGGGCGGCACCGAACCATTGGGGATGTATTCTTCCACCATATGTTTATAAAGCACTCGATCGGGCAGGTTTTCGACGAACCCAAATTCCACATGGTGAAGGGAAAGAATGTTTTGAATCTCATCGAGCTTGTTTGTAATCTGCTCATCGGTCAGGCTTGTTACCGGTGGGAACTCGTAGCCGGAAGGGAAAAAGGAACGAATTGGAACTTCCGGCTCATCCAGAGCCTCTTCAAATGCCATCACATTCTTGAGAAAGGCATTTTCGAGCTCCGGATCGAGTTGTTCACTCTTGTGGGAGAATCCACCTCGAAGAGCAATCTCGTCTCTGAGGCTCTCGTTTTCTAGCTTCAGATCAATTTCCTTTTCTTCTCTGCTGCCAAAGTCTTCTTCATGCATAAGCTCCCCCATCCGGATCGGGTTTTATACAATTTCAACCGTTAAGCAGAGACATAAAAGAAGATAGTTTACTGAGATTGGGCAGGCAACAAAAAACTGCATCTGGAAATTAAAAAAAAAGGTATCAGGAAAATTGCATTTCCTGATACCTCTGATTCATTTGAGCACATTGCCGATCAGAGCCCTTCTTCCATCTCATCATCAGGCGGCGTGGTATCCGTTGTATCGCTGCCATCATCAGGAGGATTATCCTGGTCATCCGTGCCGTCGTCGGGAGGATTGACCGGTGTATCCGTGCCATCATCAGGTGGTGGTGTTCCCGGATTATCGCTACCGTC
>CAYQOU010000040.1:0-7721 GCA_964419255.1 uncultured Fibrobacterota bacterium
TGAAGCATGGGCTTATAACAAAGTACTTTTTATATCATTGTTAAGCGGTTAATAGCGGCAATCGTTTGAAAACCTGCCTCTTTTTAAACTATTCCTCTATCTTCGTAAAAGTATTTAAGTATGTCTGTATGAAGGCATCACTCAACCAGTGATATAACAGGGGCGGTGATAAAATAGGGGGGGGTAGAGACCGACCGTATCCAACCAGTGGAAACGAATCGGCGAGGGCCATGCCGAAAGATTACCCGGTCTCACCCCTGCCACCTTTCACACCTTGTCACCGGTAATATAAAGCACGACAAACGAAAAATCACCCTTCTTTTTTTTCTCATATACACGCGAACATGCACCTTGTCAGGATACATGTATATCATATGGCATACCTCAACAAGTAACTCATATTGGTCCTAAACTCAGCGATTCCGTCGCATCGATTTGCTCAAAGCCATGGAGCAGAAGATTCTCAGCATTTCGGAAATACCGCAGCGATACACGCAATTGCTTCAAACCTTCTGTCCTCAAGGCATTGAGCAAAACATCCACTCAGAACCGCTCAGTTTGGGTTAGTATTCATTTTCTGCTTTTTCTGAGAAATGATTTGTTTGACCTATGCCAGGATACACTAATCCGATAAAATCCGAATATTCAAGGTTCAAGGACCAAGGAATCAGGTAAAAAAAGCATAGCCAAAAAATACGGAAAAATGTACTTATCGAACATCGACCCTAACAATCATACAGAATGCATCGGAGTCGTAGCATTTTCTTTCCAGCCTCGACGGATGAGAAGACGAGCAACTGAGAATGATTATGTATTATCCGGGCTTTGCCGTTTTTCTCATAACCCGGCAATTATGCTCTACCAATTGTGTATTTTTTCTTTATCAGACACCAAAACCTTTTGCTTTTTCTTTTTTGCGGATACGATGCTAGAACCTTCCGAGGAAAATCTTGCCGATTTCCGGCTTGCGGGCTCGCCTTACGGTACCAATCACCAGGATACAGACCACAACGTCCGCACCGCACGGTGGATCATGCCCGGTGAGACGGTTACAATCGGCAATTACCAAATCACCGGTGGATATATCTATGTTGGCAAAGGACTCAAAAGCCTCAGTGGGTTGTATCCCGATGCAGCACTGATCGATCCGGAATTGAACATCGATGACCGTATGCCCGATTATGTTGGTCACCATATGGACTACTGGCCGCAGTACAGCCGCATCCACCCGGAGAGCCGCGCGGCTTATCTTCACTGGCTGTCCGGCGACCGCAGCGATCCGCACACCTTTATCGGGTTTGTGTTTCTGTACTTCTATGGGATAGAAAGACGGCTCCTGCGGGATGCCGCAAAGGGACTGGTTTGCCGGCAGGAGCGCTCGGAGCTGATAGATGAGCTTCACCGGCTTAAGGATGTCTACAGGAAAAACTACTCTTTCAGTCGATATGTAACCCGGCTGTTGTCGCATGTCTGGGCAATCGATCAGCAAACGGATCACACCAGGCCCAGACCGGAGTATCTCCATGAAGAATACCTTTTTCTCTGCGGACTCAAGCGCGCGCTGGCTGAGGCAGCTGATCAAGGCAGACCAATAGATAAAAAGATTGCGCTGGCATGGCTTAAAAGTTATCCGCATCTGTCGCTGGATGCACTAACCCGTCGTCACCCCGATGCTTTCGAACATCTGTTCATGGTCCGATACCAACAGCAGTACGGTGAGGGGATGGTAATTAAGCCAAATCAAAAGAAGCTGCGCCTGCAATACCGTCCCGCCAGCATTTCGCTGAAAGGCTATCCAGGCATAATCTGCGGGCTTCCCGATGTGAGTCTGGAGAGGGCGCCGGTAAAGGCGCTGGAGGATATCAGCCACAGATGTATCAAAGAGCTTGGTCCCTATTGCCGCTATCTGAAGCGCTCGTACGACTCCCCCGACTCTCTGATCGCCTTCTCGAAGCTCCCCGCGGATCTGGCGGGTATCCTGCCTCATGTCCGATTCGATAGACTGAAAGCCTGGCTGAAAGAAACTGTTACCCGGCAGGTTCAGCCGGTATCCGCAAAAATTCTCTGCGGCCATTTTGGTTATGAAACACCAGATGAACTGAATAAGAAAAATAGCCTGATGCTGACAGACATCCTTGAGAGAGCAGGCTTTGGCATGGCGCCCGATATGCGATTTCATGATGCACGGCCGGATACCGATGGGGCTATCGTACTCTTCCCGGGAGGGCATGGGAGTGATTTTTCGCCATCACAGACGTTTTGTTATGTCCGCGCGTTAGTGCGACTCGCAACGATGTTCATCGCAAACGGTTCAGACACGCTCGACAATGACGGTGGCATTCTAAAACAGATAATTACTGACAATAGCGATCTGACCCGAACCGAGAAACTGTCCTTGCAGGCTTATATGGTATGGCGGCTGCAGGCCAAGCCTTCCACAATCGGTCTAAAAGCGGCTCTCTCGAAACTAAGCGACGACCAGAAAACTCGTGCCGCTCACCTGCTGGTGCGAATCGTGCCGACGGCGGGAGATATCGGCCCCGGCCAGATCAGACAGCTGGAGAAACTCTACACGATGCTTGGTCTGGATAAGGCTCTGGTTGCAGCCGACATTCACGCCCAGTCGGTGCGTCGAGGGACAAGCGAGAGCGGAAGAGCGAATATCGAAGATGGAAAATCGATCATGGACGCCAACCGTAATCGTCGAAATGAGCGTCGGGGGCTCGATCGTGCTCTTCTGGATATGCACGAAAAGGAAACAGAGGATGTGCAGGATGTGCTTCACGCGATCTTTGGCGATGAGAAGCCGGCTGTGACCTCTGTTCCTGTACCGGCTGAATCCAGTGAGCAGGCCGACAGGCAGAAACCACTAACCGGGCTGGATTCAAACCACCGGCAACTCTACCAGACTCTGATCACCAGAGAAGAGTGGCCCATGGATGAAATCCGGCAGCTGTGCAGCAGGCTTGGGCTCATGGCCGAGGGGGCACTGGAGACGATAAACGACTGGGCATTCGACATCCTGGATGCCCCTCTGATTGAAAACGGGAGTACCGTTTTTGTAGATTTGGAGTTGGTTGGGGAGATTGAGGCGGGAGGATAGAGAAACGGGACGGACTGATTTTATCCTGCCGTTCGTGTGCACTAATTATCATGGATACATAAGTATAACAGTAAAAGGACTTTATGGCTACCAGACGACTTCGTCCGAAAGAACGCGATTCGATCATCCAATCCCTGAAAGCCGGAGTCACCCCGCGCATCGGGATTCAGCATATTCAGGTTGGACGGGTGCACGAGATTAAGGCCTGTTATCAGGATATCGAACGGATCTCTGGGGGGGGCTCTGCGTTTCGACTGATTATCGGCGAATATGGATCGGGAAAGACCTTCTTTCTCAGCGTAATCAGATCCATTGCCCTGGAAAAGAAACTGGTGACCGTACACGCCGATCTATCCCCCGACAGGCGCCTTCATGCCTCGGCGGGTCAGGCACGCAACCTGTTCTCCGAATTGATGCGCAACATGTCAACTCGCAACAAACCGGAAGGCAACGCCTTTGGAAGTGTGGTTGAGCGATTCATCACCAGCGCACGACAAGAGGCCGATACACAGGGTAGGCCCGTTACACCGGTTATTCACGATCGGCTCTCCTCCTTAAGCGAGCTTGTCGGGGGTTACGATTTTGCAAAGGTTATCGATGCATACTGGATGGGTCACGAAAACGGCAATGATGAGCTCAGGGCGCAAGCTATCCGCTGGCTCAGGGCCGAATATACGACAAAGACTGAAGCCAAAAAGGCGCTGGGAGTCTCTACCATCATATCGGACGCATCCTTTTATGATCACCTCAAACTCCTGAGCCTGTTTGTCCGACAGGCAGGGTATCAGGGCCTCCTGGTCAATCTGGACGAGATGGTAAATCTGTACAAACTGCACAACACTCAGGCGCGGATGTCTAACTACGAGCAGATACTGCGTATCCTCAACGACTGCCTGCAGGGAAGCGCCGAGTCTCTGGGATTTCTGATGGGCGGCACACCTGAGTTTCTGCTTGACCCACGAAGAGGGCTGTATGCCTATGATGCACTTCAGTCCCGGCTTGCCGAAAACAGCTTTGCCCGCAAGGCCGGTGTAATTGACTACTCCTCCCCCGCCCTTCACCTGGCAAACCTGACCCCCGAGGAGCTTTTTATCCTGCTGAAAAACATAAGGCATGTGTATGCGTCAGGTGATCAGACAAAGTATCTGGTGCCGGATGAGGCGCTGGAGGCTTTTCTGCATCATTGCAGCAGAAAAATCGGTGATGCTTATTTCAGGACCCCGCGAAACACCATCAAAGCATTCGCCGACATGCTGGCGGTTCTGGAGCAGAACAATACTCTGGTCTGGCAGGATCTTATCGATTCGGTTGACATACCCCTGGAGACCTCAAGCGACATGCCCGACATTCAGACTGATTCCGATGACGGACTGGCGGACTTTACCCTGTGAGTACACATGAACACTTCGCTCGTCTCGACCCGCGTGTACAAAAATGGGTCTACTCGCAGGGATGGTTCGATCTGCGGGAGATACAGAGGGAGGCGGTGGAGCCGATACTGTCTTCGTCTACCGATGTTGTGATCAGCGCCTCTACCGCGGCTGGTAAGACCGAGGCTGCTTTCCTTCCGGCAATCAGTGCGACTGCCGATATGCAGGATGGATTTGGTATTCTTTACGTAAGTCCGCTAAAGGCACTTATAAACGATCAGTTTCGCCGTCTCACACCATTGGGTGAAATGCTTGACATGCCGATTACACCCTGGCATGGAGACAGCCCGCAATCTCTGAAGGATCGGGTGAAAAGAGATCCGCGGGGAGTAGTGCTGATTACCCCCGAATCGCTGGAATCGCTTCTTGTCCGGGAACCGGGATGGGTTCGCACAGCGTTTGAGTTGCTCAGATATATTATCATCGATGAGTACCACGCATTTATCGGACTGGAGCGTGGGATGCACCTTCAGTCCCTTATGCACCGGCTGGAAAACCTCCTTGACAGGCAGGGCAGGCCTGTTCCCCGCATCGCACTCAGCGCCACTCTTGGGGATATGGACAGTGTGGCCGAAAGCATCCGGCAGGACCGGGCGATGCCCTGCAAACTGATCATTGGTGCACATGACACAACGGCGCTGAAAATTCAGCTGCGCGGCTACAAAGGCAAGGATGTCGATGAACACATCAGTCGGGAGGGGCTGAACGATCTGCCCCTGCCCGCCGAGGAGCAGATCGCCCGGCAACTTTTTGAACTTCTCCGGGGTGACTCTCATCTTGTCTTTGCCAACAGCCGCAAACGTACCGAATACTTTGCCGTGCTTCTGCGGGAGTTGTGTGCCCGGCAAAACGTGCCAAACGAATTCTACCCCCATCACGGCTCTCTGTCAAATGAGCTTCGCACCTATCTGGAGTCCCGTTTGCAGAAGGAGACTCTTCCGACAACCGCCATCTGCACTATGACGCTGGAGCTGGGGATCGATATAGGCAAAGTAAAGAGTATCGCGCAGGTGACCGCACCGCACACGGTGTCAAGCCTCCGGCAGCGACTCGGCCGCTCGGGACGGCGGGGAGATCCGGCGGTGCTGCGCATGTTTATCACCGAAAACGAGCTCACTCCCGAATCACATATCATTGACCTTTTGCGCATAGAGCTTTTGCAAAGCATCGCCATGGTACGTCTGCTGGTCAGGGAGAAATGGTACGAGCCGGCGGATCTGGGGCAGTTCCACTTCTCCACCCTGCTGCATCAAATCCTTGCGGTGATCGCACAGTGGGGCGGTGTGCGTGCCGATCAGCTCTATGCGCTTCTGTGCAAAACCGGCCCTTTCAGAAAAGTAGCAGTGAATCATTTCAAGACACTGCTCAATCAGATGGGTGAGCTTCGCCTGATTTCGCAGCTGTCCAGCGGGGAGCTTGTTCTCGGAGATGTCGGAGAGAAGATCACCGGAAGTTTTCATTTTTATGCGGTGTTTAAGACACCTGAAGAGTACCGGATTGTGGTTGAAGGAAAGACGCTTGGCACCCTGCCCGTCAATTCTATGATCATTCCCAGGCAGCACATAGTCTTTGGGGGCAGGCGCTGGAAGGTGCAGGATGTTGACAACAAGAAGAATATTATCCATGTAACCGCCGCCAGAGGCGGCAAACCGCCCAAATTTGGTGACAGCGGAATGAGTGTCCACGGCCATATTCGCCACGAGATGCTTAAGGTGTATATTCAAGGCGACTACCGCATCGAGATCAACGGTATGCACTATGAGTTTCTGGATGAAACCGCGCGAGATCTCTTCGATGAGGGGCTCAGGTTTTTTCGTCTTTTCAAACTGGAACACACCCGTATCACAAGTATCGGCAATCACGTATATATTATCCCCTGGGTCGGTGATAAAATCGTCAATACACTAACCGTTCTGCTTCTGCGTGCAGGCTTTAAGGCTAGCTCATTTGCAGGAATCATAGAAATCGAAAAGGCGGTGCATGCACAGGTTTCCACATATCTCAAACAGCTCTGCAACGGCAACGCACCGTCAGACGCTGAGCTGGCCCGGCTGGTCAGAAATAAGAACACCGAGAAGTATGACAACCTGCTGCCCGATGAGCTTCTGGCGCTTGGATACGGAGCCAAAGCCTTCGATATCGATAACACTATCGGATGGATCGAGTGGGCGAAGGAAAAAGGAATGGTGTAAGCCTCTCCCTGCACCGACAAATCTTCGTGTTCTTTGATCCATATCCACATTTTTTTCCCGTGAACAACAAGCCGGTCGCAAGGCGATATGTTATATTTACTGCCGGTCTTTTGCAAATGATTGTAAACCCACTGGTTTTGGAGAGACTCATATGATTGCAAGGATATCTACCGAATTAGGTTGTACCGAAGATGAACTTTGGTCCAGGCTCATTCAACCCAAAGTACTGCAATTCTTGGCTAATCCGGTTCTTTCATTCATCCCCTGCGACGGCTCCGATTTTGAAAAGGAATGGACAGTGGGAAAAAAGTACCGCATGAAGCTGTATCTTTTAAAACTGCTGCCCCTGGGAATGCACCAAATAGAGCTGATCGTCATGGATAAGCTAAAAAATCAAATAGTTGCTCGTGAATCCGACAGAATAGCACGGGTGTGGAATCATACAATTCGGTTCAAGACAATCGGCAAAAACAGGCTGCACTACACGGATGAAATCGAGATAAGGGCGGGGCTATTCACTCCTGTGCTCTGGGTTTTCGCTCATATCTTCTACAGACATCGTCAAAGAAGGTGGGGAAAGTTGATGACAACGCGAAAAATTCCGCAGGGTAACTCATGAATATAGACATCAGAAACGAACGCCATGAAGACCACCGTGCGGTAGAAGAATTAACTCGTGAAGCATTTTGGAATCTGTATGTACCGGGCTGTGATGAACACTATCTGGTTCATATCATGAGAAATCACCCCGATTTTATTCCCACACTTGATTTTGTCGCGGTTTTGGATGACAAAATTGTTGGCAATATCATGTACACCAAATCATACGTGATAGATCGGGACAACAACAGGCTGGAAACGATCACTTTCGGACCGGTAAGCGTATTACCCGAGTATCAGCGCAAAGGCATAGGTTCGGCCCTGATTAGACACTCCTCAGATATTGCCCATCAAAACGGGTTTAAGGCAATCATCATCGAGGGACATCCGTATAAC
>CAYQOU010000040.1:7821-37490 GCA_964419255.1 uncultured Fibrobacterota bacterium
ACAGTCTCATCCCTATAATCTCTATTGTATGCCCCAGTGTATTTGTGCGTATTTCAATCAGCAAATTGAGAGCGACTTTTGCACGGAGGGGGAAGGGGCAGATGACGGATCGCATCCGAAAAACAGATGGCCATCACAAAACCCCCTCCGCTATCCATCCTATGGCATCAATACGCTGATCCGGCAGAGCCGGAATCGGTTACTCGATGTTCGGCTTGTCGGTTCCTCGAAAAGAAAAACCATTATGGCACCTGTCAACCTAACCTCGTGCACATACTTACCGTCAACGTCATAGCCAACGTCAAATGTCATATTGGTTGAGTTACCAAGAGCCATATCAAGCAGCTACGAACGACTTCCTACGAACCTGCATGATCGAGCGAATCTCAGAACTTCTTTGACTTTTTCCGAAACTACTATTATGTCAAACAGCATCTCATTATCTGTCATTAACATTTCCTTGCTTTTTTGGTGTCGTACATGTAATTTATCTCACATTTTCAAATGCTGTGAGAAAAAACAGCACAATCACAGCGTCTCCATACTCCGATTCAATGGCAAAAAAGGACCTGTCTACGGTTCTACCGAGGACATTTTCCAGTCTCAAGTATAAAACCGACTTTGAAATATTAAACATTTCCACATACATTTTTTCTACCATTTCGCGTGACAACCGTTCCCTGGAAAGATCCACCTCGGCGGGATGCGACACGCCTTCAAGAGTCACGATCACTGACCGGTTGTGGATATCCACAGAAATGCTTCCCGGACGGATGCCTAACTGTTCGATACCATAGCGGCGAACCACTTCGGCAATTCCAGAGCTTAATTCCTCAGTATTGAGTATCATCTTAGACTCCTTTTCCGATCACGTATTCCGTATTAAAATGCGTGTGAATTTATCAGTGAACCGAACATAAGCGCCCAAAAAAAAAGCTGACAACTGCGTATCAAACCCGATACACGGTTATCAGCCGGTAATCCGCTTGGCCATCCCGCACATTTGTGCGGGATCGCTTCGCAGCATACTCTTATACTATAATTATTTCGACAAAAAAAGGCCCCTAGCGCGAAGTATATTTCCCCCCACTAGCGGCCCGTCTTAAAACATGACGCTCAATCGTGTCATCTTCTTTTACTTGCCATACAATACGCTGGTCTATTTAAAATAGCTATTGTTGAAATTAAAATCAACAGGATTCGGAAAGCAAAACCAACGGTTTACATACTATAGTTTTTCATTCCTGAACTGCGGAGCATGTTCCAGGGTGAAAACGATAATCCTCTCACCGGTCATAGAGCTTATGTCGGTGTGAAGCGATACGACTTTTGTGCCCAAAACATCGAAAATTATAGCCTCAAGCAGGTATCGCGCCTTCTCGATCAATTCTCGACGAACCTGTTTTATCAGCTTTCTGCCGGTAGCGGCGTCATCAGATTTGGCCAGCTGCCTTTCAGCTGGAGTCAGAACGCCACGCAGGCGGACAAACACATGTTCTTCTATGATAAAGGTTTTTGATTCTTCCGGGCCACGGCCTTTGTATTCACGTTCGAACTTTATCATAGCCTGCGTTATCTGCGCCTCAGCCTCACCACGGGTAAGATTCACCATCTTACACTACCCTCCCGATGAACTTGAATATTTATTGGTAATGATGCGAATAGTGCTGCTTTTTCAAATACATAAAAGTGACCTCGTATACAGAAAACAAATACCGTATGAAGGTTGCCTGGAAAAAATCATGACAGGATATGAATACATATTCAGTCCAGTTATGTCATTTTCGCTGCATACAGGTGCCTGCGTTGCTCATGTAATACTCTGCAGCCCCTGACCATATAACATGAAATGTGAGGATTACAAGGTACTCGCCTGTATATACCTCACCATGAAGACATTCAGATGATCAGGGAATCTCCGGCTGCCTATACCCGGCATTACGCAGCTGCCCGATTTGATCATTTACCTTTTCCGAAAGCGCCTTTTTATACGCATGAAGTCTTTCTCTCAGCCCTTCATCTGAACACGCTAAAAGCTGCACGGCCAGAATGGCAGCATTTTTTGCAGCATTGACTGCTACCGCCGCAACCGGCACCCCGTTAGGCATTTGCACTATTGACAATAAGGAATCCCAGCCATCCAGGGAGTTACTTGACTTTATCGGCACACCGATAACAGGTAAACATGTGAGTGAAGCAACCATTCCCGGCAGATGTGCCGCTCCTCCTGCGCCGGCAATCACCACTTTGAGCCCGCGACTCTCGGCACTTTGTGCATACGCAACCATTCGTTGCGGAGTTCGGTGCGCCGAAACCACGGATAGCTCGAACGGCACCTCGAATTCTTTGAAAATCTCTTCGGCCCCCTGCATTACATTCAGATCGGACTGACTTCCCATTATTATGCCCACTAGTGCTTGTTTCATGCCTGTATCCTTACAGTTTTCTTGACCTCCAGTGCAATCTGCTTTGCTTTCTGAAGATCATCGTTAATTACGGTCACATGCCCCATCTTACGAAACGGACGAGTGAATGCTTTCCCATACCTGTGAATATTTACCCCCGGCACTGCCAGAATCTCTTCCAACCCATCATACTGCACCGGACCTTCAAAGCCACTATCCCCTACCAGATTCACCATAACCGCCGGACTGCGCATAGCCGGGGTGCCAAGGGGTAGATCAAGAATAGCACGCAGATGCTGTTCGAACTGGGAGGTCATATTGGCTTCAATGGTATGATGCCCGCTATTGTGCGGGCGGGGAGCCAATTCGTTTACCAAAACTTCCCCCTGCGCTGTGATAAACATCTCCACGGCAAGAAGACCAACCACTCCCATATTCTGCGCGATTCTACGTGCAAGACTCTCGGCTCGGTTGCAAATTGCATCATTCACATCGGCTGGAGCAAAAAGGTAATCCAGCATATTTGCCTGGGGATGAAAAACCATCTCAACAAGTGGAAACGTCTCCATGTGCCCGGAAACACTCCGTGCAACAATTACGGCGACTTCTTTCTCGATATCGATGCAGCGTTCAAGCAGACTTGGCTCATCAAAACCATCTTTCATATCCGCCTCGGATGCAATCTTCTTCACCCCCCTGCCATCATAGCCCGATTTTCGAAGTTTCTGATAGGCAGGCAAAAACGATTTGTACCGCAGCAAATCTTCCGCGGAATCCAGCAGATGAAACTCAGAAGTCGGTACCTGATTATCATAAAAAAACTGCTTCTGCAATCCTTTATCTTGAATGGTTCTAATCACCGCGGGGGAAGGATAAACCAGCACTCCATCCTTTTCCAGCTGTGCAAGCGCCTCAAGGTTAACGTCTTCATATTCCAGCGTCAGGATATCAAGCTGTTTTCCAAAGTTGTATACATCCTCATACTCACGGGCATCCCCGACCACAAAATGCTCACAGAATTTGCGACACGGCGCATTCGGATCTTTGTCCATGACAAATGGCGTGATCCCAAAATTCATACAGGGCGTGAGCAGCATACGCCCCAGCTGCCCTCCCTGAATTATTCCCAGCCGCACCTCTCCCCGAAATAGACGAGGAGAAAGGAAACCGGCCTCGCTTGCACTCACTTTTTCAGACACTGCTTAACACCTTAGTATTGATTTTTATTCAGATAATTGTTGCCACAAACGCGCGATTATCATCCGATGGCTATAATTATCTGCCCAACATTAATCCGACGTTTTACCCTTATACGATCATCGAATATAATAATTACCTGAACAGGCATCAATTTCCACATCTACACCCTGCCAAAATACATTCTGTTGAAATTGACAGGAGAGGCCTCTGCGTACAACGCTTTTGTAATGAAATTTCACCCCGGTTGCCGGCATACTTTAATGGCCGAGATTTACTGTTTCATTTGACTTTGATAAACCCGCCTTTTTATTTTATGGCTAATAAAGCCAGTAGTGGATCTATTGGGGTATGATGTGCCCGAAAGTTTTAAACCAGGCTTTTACAAATACATATCGTTCTCAATATGCAGCGATACGATTCCAATTAATACTGAAATGGTATCGCTGGATATTGGCTGATAACCGTAACGAAAGTACCATTACGGTTGTCAGCCTTTTTTTATATAGAGCGGGTTTTATTCGAAGAAAAGAATACAGTATTTTGTTCCGACAGGCTCGGTTATAACCAAGCTGGAACATACCAGCGTTTAGTATACCAGTACTATTGTCATTTATTGCGGCCCGGCGGCGGTGTATCATGCGTATTCTCAACGACTTTAACTCCCGAGATATCCGGGGACTCTGTTTATTGAATACAGCAGTTGTTTATGCCGTGATTCGATTCTGTTGTATAGACAATAATGAACACCACTAAATTTGGGTTGGTAACCGTAGTAAATGATTGTGGTTTCTGGCTTTTTTTATACGGCCCATACCAGAGGAGATATGAATGCAAAAGTTTTTTGTCCTGGCAGCTTCAATCATTATCCAACTTGCCCTTGGCAGTGTATATACATGGAGTACCTTTGCCCCATACCTTACCGACGGTTTTGGACTTACGCAAGCGCAGGCTCAGCTCATCTTCGGAACAACTATCGCAATCTTTTCAGTTTCGATGATTCCTGCCGGTCGTCTGCTCAAACGTTATGGCCCCAGGCTGATAGCTCTTATCGGAGGTTGCCTCTTCGGGATCGGATATCTGCTGGCATCATGGTCGGGAGGCTCTTTTGCACTACTTCTTGTTGGCATAGGGATTATAGCCGGTACGGGTCTGGGATTTGGCTATGTGTGTCCCATTACCACATGTATTAGATGGTTCCCAACGCGAAAGGGCCTGATTAGCGGCATCGCCGTAGCGGGATTTGGTGCCGGGGCGGTACTCTTATCTCTGCTTGCCGCAAACATGTTTAGTACCGGGAAAACAGTGCTGGAAATATTCCAGTGGATTGGCCTGTGGTATGGGGGGACTATTGCCGTTGCATCCCTCTTTCTGACCAATCCTCGGGGCTGTGAGACTACCGTCGCCGATACCCACGGAACAAGTGGTAATATCCTGCTTGATCGACGCTTTCTTGCTCTGGCCGTTGGCATGTGGGCCGGAACATTTGGCGGTCTGCTGGTGATCGGCAATTTGAAACCTATCGGCCTGGCTGCATCCGTGCCCGTCGGTTACGCAGCGGCTGCGATATCAGGTTTTGCCGTCGGCAATGGACTGGGTCGGCTTTTTTGGGGGGCACTCAGCGACCGACTGGGAGCACGAGCAATCCCTTCCTCGCTGCTTTTTTTAGCAGGAGCGATTCTTCTATTGCTGATTCGCTTCCCCGTATCCTGGATGTTTGTTGTCACGGCTTTTCTGACCGGATTTGGCTTTGGTGCCTGTTTTGTCGTATACATGACGCAGACCGCCAATGAATTCGGTGCAAACCGTATTGCGCAAGTTTATCCATTCGTATTCCTTTTCTACGGTTTTTCAGGAATTGCAGGACCGACCATAGGAGGATGGCTCTATGACAAAACCGGTACCTACACCACTGCCATTCTGATTGGCGCTGGTGTATCAATTCTTGGTGCGATTGGCCACATGCTTCTTTCGTCTGCCCAAAAAATCGGCAAACAGGAGGATCAATCAGGCACTCTTCAGACCGCCCGACAGCCTCGTTAAATCACCCGTACCACAAGCACTTTTTTCTCCTGGTACAAAGATTCAGGCAATAACTACTGCACATCTATCAACCGAAAAGATCTGTATGGATATAGAAACACTTTATAAGAGATTCCGCGAATGCGGTACAGTGTCAACGGACACCCGCCAAGTTGAAACGGGTGCCCTTTTCATTGCCCTGAGAGGAAACAATTTCGATGCAAACGAATTCGCAGCGGAAGCTCTTGACAAAGGAGCAAAATATGCCGTCATCGATGATCCGCGGTACTGTAAAAATAGTCGCTTCATTGTAGTTGAAAACACCCTCACAACATTACAGTGCCTCTCCCGACATCATCGGCGCCAGTTCGATATTCCCGTTATCGGTATCAATGGCAGCAACGGAAAAACCACAACAAAAGAGCTGCTTAATGCAGTTCTCAGCAGAAAATATAAAGTCCTGGTCACCCGGGATAATCTCAACAACCACATCGGTGTGCCGCTCACCTTACTTGGGCTCAACACCAGCCATGAACTTGCGGTGATAGAACTGGGCGCAAACCGGATAGGAGAAATCGCTTCGCTGTGTGATATCGCAGAACCCACTCACGGGCTGACTACCAATATCGGAAAAGCACACCTGGAGGGTTTCGGTGGACTTGATGGTGCCATACGCGGAGAAGGTGAGCTGTACCGCTATCTCGAACAGACAGGCGGTACCGTTTTTGTCAACTCACGAAACGAGATCCTGAAAAATTTGACGCGAAGGATCAAAACTCCCATCTCATACCCCGGCGAGAATGATTACTTTACCTGTAGACTAATCGATGCCGATCCGTATATCACCTATAGCGAAAAATGTGGTAAGAGATGGCAAACCCATCTGATTGGCAGGTATAATTTTGAGAATATTGCGGCAGCTCTATGTATAGGAAAATTCTTTGAAATACCTGCAGAGGAGGCTAATAAGTCTGTAGTCGACTATGTCCCGGAAAACAAGCGATCTCAGGTGATCGACAAAGAAAGTAATACTATTATCCTTGATGCCTACAACGCAAATCCCGATTCCATGCAGGAGGCGATCAGGAACATGGAGATGATCAAGGCTTCCCATAAGATAGTCATACTGGGCGATATGTACGAACTGGGAGAATATAGTCCGCAGGAACACGCTGCCATTGGTCGTTTGCTGAGACGATGTCATTTCCAGGATATTTTTCTGTGTGGCAAGGACATGGAGCATGCCTACAAATTCTGTTCACAGGCACAATATTTTGAAAACAAGCAGAGGCTGGAGCAGCATTTAAATACACGCGATTTCGCTCATGCAACGATTCTATTGAAAGCATCAAGAGCAATGACATTTGATACGATAGTTGATCTACTCTAATACCTGGGTTCAAAAAACGAGAGTCTTCAGGTTTAAACCGTATTCGGCAAAGCACACACCTCCTGCCATACCTGTTTTTGACTTACGTACCCCATGAATCTCACAGAACATAAAGCATCATAGACCAACCAATTTTTCAACCGTTTGTAGCGAATCGCACCGTATTCATCTCATAGCAGACAATCAAGATAGTTTCACAAAATATACTGTTATGCCGCGTATCCCAGTCTAAGTGGCAGCTCATTGCGGATTAACCCGGCAGGTTATTTCAGAATAAGCATTATGCCAAGCAACGGGCAACCAGTCGCCTCATAAAATGTCTGATTTGAGCGTTTTTTTCCGGCGATTCGCACTTCCCGTGGGCCCGGGGCATAAGGTTTCATGAAATTGCTGAAGATACCTCAGGGGTATTGCACATGTGCGCCCGATTGCAGAAAAGTTCTTCCTCCTGTATCCTCTTCTTACTCAGTTTTCTTTCTTCTCGTACTTTTTCATGGCAGGTTTGAAGGTATTTGTATATATTATGAGGATGGCAAAAGAGACCAAAAAACCCGATATATACAGGTATTTCAACTACCGTGAATACCTCTCCGCGTTGTTCGATTATCATAAGGCACAATCTCCTGTATTCTCACACAGGTACATTGTGAGCAAAGCCGGGTTTAAATCGCCAAACAGTCTCAAAAATGTTATCAATGGTGAAAGGAACCTTTCTGTTGAGGGGGCAGAGCGGTTCGCAAAAGCATTCAAGATGGAGGATGATGAGCGCACATACTTTCTAAAGCTTGTCAAATTCAATCTTGCCAAAAGCCAGAGTGCAAAGGAACGCCATCTATCTGAGCTTTTCACGCTCCGCAAATCATGCTCTCCCGCAAGCCTGGACGAGGATCAGATGGAGATATTGAGTGCATGGTGGCACCTTGCGGTCCGGGAGATTACAGCCCTGCCGGATTACAAAAATTCCTCTCTCTGGATTTCCCGTATTCTGGAGCCTCCAATCGATCGTCATGAAGCCGCTCAGTCGATGGAGCTTCTCAAAAAACTTGGCTTCATTCAAAAAGGTGAAAGAGGATGGGAGCCGGTCGACAAAACAATTCAAACCGATCCTGAAGTATTAAACACCTATGCACAGGGATTTCATCGCGATATGATAAAGCTGGGGATGGAGGCCATATCACGGTTTTCCCACGAATTTCGTGAAATCAGTGGAACGACTTTGCGTATCTCAAGAAACGACATCCCAAGGGTTAAAACAATGCTTCAGAACTTTCGCCGTCAACTCCTTGACTTTGCGGAAAGCAGCCAGGACGCCGATCAGGTTTATCAGCTAAATTTTCAGTTTTTCCCCCTGATCAAACCAGACAGGCCTCAACGTCTAAAGGAAAAACGGAAAAACAATGAAGAATAGATGTTTAGCAGTCATTCTCTTTTTGTTGAGCGGTTTTATTCTCACCAATCCCTCGTGTGTTGACGTTTCAAATGCCGGAGGCGGAACAGACATCGGGAACCCCTCTCAGGCATGTGTCGTAGATGAATACAACAGGCCCGTTCCCTACGCGCGCGTCAAATTCATATCCTCCAGACAATGGTATACACATGCCTTCAATGGTGAGCCTGTAGTTTTCGACAGCACCTTCACCGACAGCCAGGGGTATTTTTCGTTTGACTCTCTGCCGTCTGGCGAGTACAACTTTCAAATCGATCACGACAGAGGTGGAGCTTTTCTTTCAAACATATCACCTCTGGATTCTCTGTCCGAGCCGATCACGATAAAAGAATACGCGATGATTCGTGGCACTCTTACAAGTATCTCGGATGTACCGTTTCAGCTCAGATTGACCGGTACGGATCATCGTGCCGATGTTAATCCAAACAGCAATACATACCAGCTTGAAAAGGTTGCTGAAGGTGTTTACGACGCCATGTGCTTATCAACGAAATTGAAATGGGCATATACCGATAAAATCGATGCGATTCCGGGAGAAACGACCATAAGTAATGCATTTCCCGCCTTCAACAGCCTCCTGATTGACGATTTCGAAGCTCCGGGAACAACATCCCGACTCGGAGAATATATCGAGGGCGACAGTATATATGCCGGTTCAACTGAGGATGGATATTCATCGGCTACCTACAGTATCGTTACCGATTCATACAGTGGGGACTATGCGCTACATGCTTTGCTGGATAGAGGCAACACACAGATGACCTTTTCGCTTATCGGCTTCTTCCTTGGTGAAAAGCCCACTGGCGATACTGTGTGGGATTTTTCTTCTGCAACCGGATTGTCGTTTTATGCGAAAGGTAGCGGCACACTGACTGTCAGCATAGAATCAGACGTTATCGACCAATTGGGTCAATATAACCAATTTGGAGCTGATATTTCTCTTACGCCCGACTGGCAGCAATACACGATATCCTTTGACACTCTGACTTACCCCTTCAATATCGGGCCGAATCTTACCTGGCAAGATGTTTCCGACTCGATAAAAAGAATAGAATTCTCCACATTTACCGCTACATCCGAATTTTGGCTTGATGATATCACCATACATGGAGTTGATATAGAAGCATTATACTGAATTCTATTTGTTTAAGTTTCGAGGGTAATTTTCACCCTTACTCTACCACCCTCAGTTTTCCGAAACGAGAATTCTTACCGCTCGTTAGTCTGACGATTCAGGTTTCGGTATAACATCGTAAACCTCTAAAGTAAAAATTCGAACCTCTGGCAAGAGGTTTTTCTTTCATAATCTAACGCCATTAATCTTTACTGCAGCCGAGGTACAGCACTTATGCGATTTTCCTTTATGAGATAACGCTTAAACATGATTGTGCTTTCCCCATTGGCCCTTCTGTTGCACCAAAAAAGTATAGAGAGTCAGCTCTCCTAATTTTTCCGAAAGGGCATATCCGGCAAAGGGCCCCTTATAGATACCATATGCGGGCATACCGGAGAACAAAAGACCACAGATCAGGGGATTAGAATACAGAAAAACATGTAGAAAGCAATATGATAAAACCTTGCCCTACTCCCGTTTCGCCTAAGCGGGACTGTACACGATTCGAAAGACAGGTGTCAGAACATAATCTACCTTCCCTTACATTCATTTCAGAACAGTGGGGATAAGGCGTATAAATCTAAATACTTATTGGTATGCATTGCCAAAGCTCGGTCGTCGTCCATATCCATGACGACCTGCGCACATTGGTAACCATCCTTAGTTGTTAGAATAACCTGTAGTAATGCTTTTAAATGTTTTGTATCAGAGAGAGTGTGTGCATTTCGATGAGGAAAGGACTTTTCTATGAATGCAATTCAGATATATACCATAGGCCTTCTGCTTGTAATAGGTACAAGCCTGGCACAATCGCCATCAGAGGATCCACTTATCAGTTTTGATTCGTTGGATATGGATAGTAACTCTTTTCTGGATCACAAAGAATTCGCCCCCTGTGTCAGACAGAAGGGGGAATTTGGCAATTGGGATACTAACAAAGACAGCATAATCGATTACAACGAATACAGCATGAATTTTTTCGATCTTCTTGACAAAGATGACAACGGACAGCTTGTCCCGGAGGAATGGGAAACATTAGTCACGATAACGAAAAAACGTTTCCTGTTCAGTTCATGGGATACTGATAAAAACGGAACCGTAACCGAATCGGAATTTTACAGCGGATTGCGAAGAAATGACTTCTTTACATCCTGGGATGCAAATTTTAATGGTCTGGACCTGAGTGAATATTGCCGAATGGTTTTTTCTTTTACAGATGAAGATGAAAACAACAGAATCACAGAAAACGAATTCTATTCCTATTGGGGTATAAAAAAGGAATAGCTCACAGCAAGTCCGGCAAAGCCGGAGAAACAAGACAACCAAAATTGTGCGATTCTCTTGAGACGATTCGCCGGACAATCGCACAATTCAGGTGTAATAGGAGAAACTTTCGAGGCCACAGAGCAGATGAACAACTCGTGAGCGGCAACGGGCCGAGCCCGATGAGTCATTTTCAAATTTCGAGGTGTTCAACTGCATTCTGCACTTGTTTGGATGAAGTATGAAGCATTATCTTTTTTTTCATCCAACTGATCATATCCACCTGCTCCTTGTCATAACTGTGGATACTGTGAGAAAACCACCCTCCCGATCCCACCTCCAGAACACATACCGTCCATCGTTTTTCGTCTATGATAAAATCGTGCACCTGACCATCCTTTCGCTGATTCACCTCCACATGATAGCCCAGGACTTCGCGCAGCGAGCGAAGATGCACATGGGTCGATGAATCTTCAACCAACTCTCGCACTCTCTTTTCTTCATCAGTGAGAATGTCTGATATCTCCTGACTCTTCGGCGGCTCTGTTTTATTTGCCCAATAGTAGGGCCATTGATGGTAGCGAAACATGGCAATCTCATGCATTCGTGAAACGGTTTTGCGGGTGTCGGGGTCAGGAGAGGATTTCACTTTTTCTTTGGAAAGAGAGGCGTACAAGATTTTCTTCTCCCAGTCCACCTTATCTATTGCATGCGGAGGAATAATGACCTGTTTCATTTCAAGAA
The DNA here is from genome assembly GCA_964419255.1 of uncultured Fibrobacterota bacterium. Lineage (GTDB taxonomy): Bacteria > Fibrobacterota > Chitinivibrionia > Chitinivibrionales > CAYFVL01 > CAZPHU01. Next base: position 19,404 of record CAYQOU010000040.1, read on the forward strand.
TTCCCCCAGTCTGGATTATCAAATAATGTATCTGCCAGTACACGTCATCAAAATAAACATCCTGAACCTTACCGGCTTTGCCGTCGATTGCTTCCAGTGTAAATCCGATTATTTTTCTTAGACTCTGAGCCATTTTTTAACCTCGGATATATCATTCTGTTGAATTGTACAAAATGCCCTGTAAAAGGATTGACGCTTACCCAACAGGGGTGCAACCTTTATGCCATCGCATGAGCGGACCTTCTGCCGGATAGCCAGAGTCAGGGGTTGTAAAGGTTCAGCCTAAGTTTATGTGAAGACCATATTTGCTGCTCATTTCAAGCAGAGCCAGTGCATTTCTGCGAGCATCTTCAAGTGCATTGTGCTCAGTTTTCCCCCGAAAATGAGAAAATTGAGCATACATATCCCGATGAATTCCTTTGAACAGGGAAACAAGATTTGTGGAGCTGAATCCGAAGGGATTGTCCCCGATATAGTGGTGAAAGTACCAGTTTACAAACTGCCAATCGAAGCCATTGTTGTCTGAGACAAAAAATGGATTATGCCCCCCCTGCCGATCTATCCAATCATGAAAAGAATGCATAGCAATCTGCGGAGGGGTAAAGCCCATGGTCTGATTTCGGGAAAAACCACATACCTGAAGTGAACGTTGGATGTACTTGTCGGAAATAGGACGAATGGTATTATAGAAACTGCGTGTCAACCCCGTTTCTACGACAACCGCCCCCAGCGCGATCATCGAATAATCGCCCGGAATCGGCCCGTCCGCTTCTATATCGATTGAAATGAAGCTCATAAATAGATATACAGCAAGTATTTTGCCAGATATAGACGTTCACGGGGCGGGGGCTGATGTGCGGATAGCAACTCATCGGCTCAGAACACATAGTGCTGTCCAACATACGGTCAGTTGCACAGGTATCCCCAAAGAATCGAGCTGTTTTCTCGTCTTTGGTAACATGTACTCGGGAACATGTACTCGTCACGCGGGTAAGTGCGGTACTGTTTAGCTTTGAATCGAGCTACCAGTCCTTTCAGATTTGCCTCTTACCCCCTCCTTCGTGCCCTCAAGATTCCTTTCCTGAAGAAGGGAGCACATAGTTTTGCGTAAACGAAAAGGATGTAACCCTCGGTGAAGGAACAATCAAAGCTGTTTTTGGACAAAAATTGTTTGATTTTTTTGGCATCATTTTTTCTGTGATATGTGCAGATCGCAATTTTCAGAGATGGGCTGCAACGAATCAATCCGCGCGCTCCGGAAAGCACCGATGCTTCAGCCCCTTCAACATCCACTTTAATAAAATCTACTTTTTGATCCGTAAAAAAGTTATCCAAACAAATGCTGTGCTCCGAATCAACATCCGAAACATACTTGTTTACTATATGAACTTTTTCTTTCCACGGCTCGAAGGTGGCATTCAGAGCTTCTATCCAGAGTGGATCAGTCTCAAAAATGTAGAGTTTTTTTACTTTTTCGACTATTCCGAGCGAAAAATTTCCTTCAGCAGCCCCTACATCAAGCACTATATCATTATCATCAACTGCAAAACTATGGTTTACATACCGATGCGGAGAACGTTTATCCTGCTCAAAGGTGATTAAATTATGATTCTCCTGGACGGCCTGAGTCGAAGTAAATGCCCTGCTATAATAAAGACGTTTACCTTTGTGATTTACATAGTACAAACCCTTGGATTTATCTTCTCGAACGTCGATACTTCTGAAATCATACTCAAGGACAAATGAATAGGGATAAACAAATGAAAATGGATTAGAATAATCTGCCTTGCTGGTGAGAAATTCCAGCTCTTTCTGATACCTTTTTCGCATCCAGAAAAACAGGGAAAAATAGTTGTCAATTTTTTTCCTCAAGAGCGGCAAATCGGGTTCGTCAATAAAAGCATAGCAGAAAGGATTATAGCGATAAAAGGCAAGTTTCAAGAATCTTTTGAGCCCATTGGGCAATACTGGTATCATACGTAATTACGAAGGGAAAAATGTTATCAACGTTATATTCACTATTAACCCGGAGATTAGAATCCAAAGTCATAAGCGGAAGCAACCCGCTGCTTCCGCTTGACATTCTTAACTGCTTTGTTCATAACGTCTTCTAGAAATGCAGCAATGCGGGACGTCCAATTGGGAAAACACTGTATCCGATTTCGAAAAGTTTCTTACAGTCAAGGATATTACGCCCATCGAAAATGAAGGAGGGGTGCTCCATATTGTCGTAAATTTTTTGGTAATCCAAATCTTTATACTCATCCCATTCGGTCATGATCGCAATCGCGTGAGCTCCCGATGCAGCCTTATAAGGATCCGGTTCAAAACATATCCGACTCTGATCAAACTCGGCCAAATCCAACTTTGCATTTTCCAGAGCCTGAGAGTCGGTTATGACTACATAGGCGTGTTCTTCAAGAAGCTGTCTGGCGACCTCTATTGCCGGAGATTCACGGGTATCTCCTGTATCCTTTTTGAAGGCAAATCCAAAGAGGGCGATGCGTTTTTCGGCAACCGTGTTAAACATCACCCGCACCATCTGGCGAACAAAGCGCGTCTCCTGGTACTTGTTTATCGTCACCACACTTTCCCAATACCGCGCCACCTCATTCAATCCGTAATGCTCACAGATATACACCAGGTTTAGGATATCTTTCTTGAAACACGAACCTCCAAAACCGACACTTGCGTTAAGGAATTTCGAACCGATTCGGCTGTCCATGCCAATTGCATGAGAAACCTCGGTGATATCGGCTTTGGTTTTCTCACAAAGCGCCGAAATGGAGTTGATGGACGATATGCGCTGGGCCAGAAATGCATTCGCTACAAGCTTTGACAACTCAGAACTCCACACATTACTGGTCACGATGCGTTCTTGTGAAACCCAGTTGGCATAGATCTCCACAATCGCCTCACGCGCCTTGAGACCAGCCTCTGTCTCCCGCGATCCAATAAGCACCCGGTCAGGATTCAGAAGATCCTGCATGGCTGTACCTTCGGCCAGAAATTCCGGGTTGGATACGACCTCGAAATGGATCCCCTTTTCGTTTGCCGAAAGAATCCGCTCCATGGCACGGGCGGTGCGCACCGGCAGAGTACTCTTTTCAACAATAATTTTATCGCTTTCAGAATTCTTTACGATATTACGCGCGGTCTTTTCCCAGTACTGAAGATCGGCGGCTTTTCCGGCGCCCTCCCCAAAGGTTTTTGTAGGTGTATTCACCGAGACAAATATAATGTCCGACTCGGCTATTCCTCCTTCAACATCTGTGGAGAAAAACAGATTGCGATCACGCGCCTGCTTGACCACATCAAGCAGTCCCGGCTCATAGATGGGTAGGTTGTCACTTTTCCATGCCTCGATACGTTTTTCGTTGATATCAACCACCGTAACCTTATACTGAGGACATTTTGCGGCAATCATGGCCATGGTTGGCCCGCCCACGTAGCCTGCTCCAATACAAAGAATCTTCTTCTGGAACTGCAATTCTGCCATTTTGGTAAACTCCTGGATGCTTAGTGTATAAACCTCAACCAAAATTGAGCGGTTTTGAGCGGATGAGTCGCGAGAGAATCGCTCGATTCAGGTCAACTATTTTCAAATATCGTATCGGCTATTTCGCTTCTTATACTGTTGATGAGAGTCGGATCGTTCTTTCGTCTTGGCCAGGTAAAATTTGCAAGAAACGCAATTCCCATGCCTTTGATTAAATCAGCCATTATTACACAACCGGTAAATCCCGTCTTGCCTATAGTGCGGGCTGAGTGGTGACGCCCCATATATCTGTCCTGATTCAGCTCCCATCCCAGCCCGGTACAACCTCCCAAATCCTCGATCTGGTTGACCGATATCTTATCGATGGTCCCCTTCTTTAGAAGGCAACTTCCATCATGCAACGCCCCGCAAAGCATGTCTCCTAAAAATGTCAGCAAATCGGGAACGGTAGAAAACAGCCCGGCAGAGCCGGGATACATAATCCTTCGAAGTACCCAGGCGCTTTCATCGTGAACCTCTCCACACACCATCCCCCCCCGCCAGGGATCGATCTCGGTCGGCACTATGTTTCGATCGTCAGAAAAGGTGTATGGCTCAAATCCCGTCTGCTTTAGCTGCAGCGGCTCAAGCACTTCTTTACAGGCAAGCTTCTGCAGGCTGCAGCCGAAATACCGCTCAAGCACCAGTCCCAAAACAATGCTTGTTGTGTTGCTGTAAAAAAAACGGCTGCCAGGCTCGGCTGCAAGCTCCGCGGATAAAATGGATTGCAAGAGCTGTAACGGCTGCTGCATTTTCAAAGAACTTAGTCGAAAATTATGAACCACCGTGTGTGTCAGCAGGTGTCGTACTGTTATGAGTTCCTTATATCTGCTTGCAAACTCCGGAATCCAGCGATCGATCGGATCTTCCAGTGATAAATCACCTCTTTCAATAGCCTTGAGAGCACAGGTTGATGTGGGCAGCACTTTTGTAATGGAAGCAACATCAAAAACCGTATTTTTATGCATATCCCGAGCGTCCGGCTCATAGGTTTGCCTCCCCCGCGCCACAATATGGCGATCCCCCCTGCCGTTAACCACTCCTACAACGGCACCGGGAAACATCTGTTTTTCGATTGCCCTGTCCAGGATATCCTCGATAGGATTTTTTATATCTTCAAATGCCATATCAAACGGTGAATTTTTTGATTAACCAGGAGATTCCCGTATCTAAAGATACGTAAAAGACCTACTTATCTGCACAAGCTCCAATCCCAGCACCTGTGCATGCTTTTTGGCCCTTCTGATAAACTCATTACGATTTTTCTTCCCACTCTTATCCTTAAGCTGCCCGATCTTTTCGCCACATCTTGTTTTCAACTCCCATACCTTTTGATCAACCTGGCCTTTCTCACCATCATAGTCATCAAGATTGAGAAACATAAACGGAGGCAGTACCGCAAGGGAGTGACCATACCCCGCAAGCAGATTGACGGAATTGATGTGTGCAAGGGTTTGCACATTCAACAAGTTTCGATAGTTATAGCTTACTACATACGATATGTTGGCGGTGGTCGCTATTGCCGCATGATAGGAATCAACCAGGACCTCCTCACGCTTCCGATCCTTGTAGGCGTTTTCTATATATGCTGCCGCGATATCATCGGCCTCACTGTTTTGAACAAGAAGAAGAGGCTTGTATTTTGCGATCAGATCGAGTAGTTTCTTCCGATATTTCCGGTCATTCAGATACATCTCTTCCAGCACAATATTGGAAATGTATATGTCATAGTGATCCTCTTCGATCAGCCTAAAAAGCTGTCTTGCCATAGCCTGAAATTCGGATGAAGAATAGTTAACCATCTGATACCAGACAGTCGATTCGATATAGACTTTCTGCCTAATCATCTTCTTTTTATTCCCCCTGGAAAAAACATGCCCCTCCCGCCGGGCATATTATCGTTTTTATGTTCGAATGATGAAAGCTGTGCTTTTGACTGCTTTTAGACAAAAATAAGATACATTACCGCTACGGTAAATGGCGGTTCAATTTTCTTCCTGTGCGAATAGCCGCCAGAGAATCGCGCACGGGTTGGAGAAAAAAATTAGGCGAAATCGTTTCCAATCTCGCCTCTTTCTACGATGAATTTTTCCTCTGCCACTCCAGACTACCCGTTTAGCAGCTCACTTAACTACATTGTGCGAATCGCCGCAACACTTACAGGTTTTATTCTTCGTCTTCTGCGTCCGGTTGAAGACGCCTGGTCTCTTCTATGTATTCTTCGACATGATTAGGCTTCGAACGAATGTACTTCAGAATCTCAGCAGTTTTTTCCTCATCGATCGAAATGCGTGTCTGTTTGGTCACCCTGGAGGTATACCCCATGGATTCAAGAAACTCCGGAGTAAGAACCATCGCATCTTGCACCGAAAGAAAATGTACCTCATCGGCTCTCAACGCCTGACAGGCATCGTCGTTGAGACAGGAATAATCGGAGAGGTAGCGGATATGCAATTTCTGCACATTTGCAGTTTTGGCGATTCGATAATAACCGGTTATCATCAGTGTGTCACTAAAATCGTAATTCGATCCCGCATACTTGGTCATGAAAAACAGGTACTTCATCTTGGCTTTAACAAAGGAGTTTCGAATCTTGGGACGAGAGCAGCCGTACAATCCGTAAGTGGCGGTTTCGTAGTTGGGTTCGGGAAGCACTTCACTAGTCACCTCCTCAGGCACTTCTCTGATAGGAAGCTCCGAAACCGGATCGGTGGGGTAGAAAATGACCATGCCGGTTTCTGAACCGCGGTAATCCTGCCAAGGTATACTATCCACATGTTTGGGAATTGATCCATCTAAAAACATAATTCTTTCTCCTTGCGGAAGTCGCTTCCAAATAACAAAGCCCGCATGAACACACAGCATACGGGCTTGAGCAGATTATGAATTAAAAGATACGTGGCGCACCGATGCATGTCAACTAAAGAATAATCATCGCATCCCCATAACTGAAGAAACGATATTCTTTTGCTACCGCTTCACCATATGCCTCAAGCACGGCTTCTCTGCCGGCAAAGGCGGATACAAGCATCAAAAGAGTGGATCGTGGCACATGAAAATTGGTTATCAAACCATCGATTGCCCTGAAGTGATGCCCCGGGAAAATCATCAGACGGGTTGCTCCCCGGCCCGACTCGAGCTCCCCGCCCAGAGCACAATGCTCAAGCACCCGTACTACCGTGGTTCCCACTGCTATTACCCTGCCCCCCATCTCTCTGGTATGATTTATCTCCGAAACTGTCTGCTGCGATAGCTCGTAGGTTTCCTCATGCATGGGATGCTTTTTGGGGTCCTCTTCGTTGACCGGACGAAAGGTACCGATACCCACATGAAGAGTGAGGGTGGAAACAGACACTCCTTTGAGCTTCAATCGCTGCAGAAGCTCATCGGTGAAATGAAGACCAGCAGTGGGAGCTGCAACCGATCCCGAATTTTGCGCATATACCGTCTGATAATTATCTCGGTCGGATTGACCAGCCTCACGCTGAATATACGGCGGGAGCGGCACGCTTCCGTAAATTTCCAGAACCTCATCTATGCTCTTTATCGGGGTCTCGGGATCCAGTACCACTCTCCTACTGCCATCGCGGTTTGATGCCTCTACAGTAAAACGCACCCGGTGGTCGGCATCCGCGATAAGAATGCTTCCCGTTTTACATCGACGAGCCGGTTTGGTGATTATATCCCAGCAGCGCGCATCTATTCTTCTGGTGAAAAGAAGACCAAAGGCTCCACCGGTTTCTTTGTGACAGAACAGGCGGGCAGGAATTACTCGTGTATCGTTGAGAACCAGCCTGTCACCCGGCCGAAGGATATGCTCCAGATCCATAAACCGATGATGACTGACCGAACTATCCATCCGATTGAGCCTCAGCATACGAGAGCTGTCTCTCTTGGAAATCGGCTCCTGGGCTATTAAATGTTTGGGAAGATAATAATCAAAATCGCTGGTGCGCAGGTTGCGCCTACATTCATTTTGCATAATACTTAAAAAATAAAGGGAATCGAATATGTTCTACAAGTATTGGCCGCAAGAACACAAAACGGTAACGGAGTTATATTTATCATCTATTCTTCATACCACTAAAGTAAGAAAATATACACCATGGATAATTTCATTCTTCCTTCACTCCCTCTACTGTTTCTGTACGCGGAGACTCATTTCAGGTTTTTTCGCGGATTTCCCAGTCTTCTGTACCGTCATCAGCCGGAAATCATTTTCGATCTTCCCCGTCGCATAGAAACAGGATCAAAGCTTCCGGTGATGCTTCTTTTAAACGATATTGATAAATTTCCGGCGGAGGTAACTGAAATAAACATTAGCGCCACCAGAAAGGGACAAAGCAAAATCATCTTTTCCACATCATCCCCCCGAAATTTCATAATTGATCACCCTTTGGCTTTTCAAAGCACGGTCTTTCTGTTTTATGTTGATACTACACAGTATCCTGCCGGAGATCTCTCGATCAATGCCACTGCACAGGTAAAGATCAAGGGTCGGAATCATTTGATTATAAACGATAATACACCGACATCTTCAAAATATGCATACACCTGCAGTATTTGCGATGATCCCCTGCCGGGAGCGCACTACTGCTCTTTTGGCGATGTTCACGTCCATTCGCAATATTCGCAGAGCCACGTGGAGTTCGGTCCTCCTGTTTCAATAATTGCCTTGTTTGCAAAAGAATACGGTCTGGATTTTGTCGGTATCACCGATCACTCATACGATCTATGCTGTGCGATGAAAAACTACCTGAAAATAGATCCGAATCTCTCACGATGGCATGATCAGAAAAAGAATATCGCTTCTCTCCATAATACCTTTACAATATTGGGTGGAGAGGAGATCTCCGCTCTAAACGGTCGCAACAGAGTGGTGCACCTGGGAGGATTGGGTTTACATGAGTACATTCCGGGCTCCCTTGATGGAGCACGACACAACCGTGGCAGACAAAAAAGTTTACATGTCTGCGAAGCCGTCGGCGGTATCAGGAGTCAGAGAGGCATCAGCTTTGCCGCTCACCCCGGCTCAAAGGCCGGAATATTGCAACGTTTTTTTCTTAAACGGGGTAACTGGCAGTTGTCAGATATACCCGATCAGCTGGATGCCTTTCAGGTGGTAAACAGCGGTTTTTCGAAAAGCTGGTACATCGGCAGGAATCTCTGGATCAGGGCGCTTCTAAACGGCAGAAGGCTGGCCCTTCTGGCCGGCAATGATGCTCATGGGGATTTCAACCGCTACAGGGCGATCGGGACGCCCTTTATTTCGGTACACGAATCATTCGACCGGTATCTCTGCTTTGCCAGGACCGGTATCTACGGAAAACCCACGGATCAGCCGGGAATTCTGCAGGGAATCAGAGACGGCAAAACATTTGTCACGACCGGCCCTTTCCTGACCATAAGCAGCTCTGACAGGATCGAAGATACGGTCATAGGCTCCTTTAGCCAAGCAACGATCTTGCATGTTATCGGTCAAAGCAGCAAAGAATTCGGCCATCCGGTTGCGCTGCGTGTATTTCGGGGAGATTTGCGGCTAAAGCGGGAGAAAATGATTCTCTATACGCCCCTGAAAGCAAATACTCTGGAGGCATCCTCGCAGATCAGACTCCAAGGCAATCAGCCACGAGCCGGATATATTCGAGCGGAACTGGTCTGCAGAAAAGAAAACGGAGAAGAAACCATGGCAGCGACAAGCCCAACTTTTATCTAGCAATCGATCTACATGATAACCAGTTGTGCCTGCAAAGCCCCTGCCTCCTTTAGAGCCTGAAGAATGGCGATAACATCCCGTGGAGCGACCCCCAGGGAGTTGAGGGCCTGGGCCAAATCTGACACGGTAGTCGTCTCATCGAGTACAACCATCTCCATATCGGTCTCTTCCACCACCTGCTGAGGATTGGGAACCACGGCCGTCTGTCCTGGAGTAAAGGGCTGCGGCTGAATAACCTCGGGGACATTCACTATCTCCACTTTCACCCCGCCGTGGGTAACCGCTACGGCAGAAATACTTACCCGGCCACCGGCCACAATCGTTCCGGTACGTTCATTTACCACAACACGTGCGGTATTGGAGACCTCGAATGTTACGTTTTCCACCTGCGCGATAAACTCCGCCAGATTTGCCTGCCCGTTTACCGGATCACTTCTGACTATCTCATAGTTCAACTCGACCGTTGAGGCATCCAGCGCTTGAGCAACAGGAGAATTGTATTGATCGGCAAAAAGCTGGTTTATTGACCTGGCCATTGATACCGCAGAGGAGAAATCGGGTACCGAAAGTGATATGGAAAGATCGTCACCGGAAAAATCTGAAAAGTCGTATTCATGCTGAACTATAGCACCATCCGGTATACGCCCCACCAACACATGATTCTTCTTTACCCGACTCAATCCCCTGTTACGGATATCGTATCCGCCGGTTGCAAGTGGCCCCTGCGCACTGGCATATACGACTCCGCTTGGCCCCTGCAGAGGAGTAAGGATGAGTGTGCCGCCCTCCAGGCTTGCGGCATCACCTAAAGAGCTGACAGTAATGTCAAACCGTGTGCCTTTTCTCTTGAAAGGATGCAGATTACCGGTGACCATGACCGCGGCCACGTTACGCACCCGCATGGTACGATCGGGTAGTTCGACACCCATATTCTTAAGCATATTTGCGATGGTCTGTTCGGTGAAAATGGTTTGGGTGCGGTCGCCGGTACCCGCAAGACCCACCACCAATCCGTATCCAAACAGCTGCACATCCTGGAGGCCGCTGATGGATGCGACGTCTTTTATCCGGACCTGCTGTTGAGCCCACACCTCCAGGCTACTCAAAATGATACTGGCAACCACAATCATACAGAACACGGCATTTCTGGTCATCTACACTTCCCTGCTTTTTCGGTGTATGAAATTCATTTTCCATCCGGTATTAAGCATACCCTGTGCCGAAAGAATGGATCTGTGGTGTAAAATGCTGATATCTCAGGCATTTACACAATTTTGTTTCATGTACATTAGCGGTTTGCAACGGTATTTTCCTGCCGCCTGGGTGGAATTTTTTGCCCCCTGCCACGATGAAGAGAGGCAAAAAGATCTGCCTGTGGCATATGCTTTGCATTTTTAATCTTTCACAAAGAGGTCACAATTTTTTCTGCAAGGAAAGGAACTGATCTGAGCAAAACCAAAGCATTAATTGCAGCCGTTTTTGTTACATGCATTCTCTCCGATCCGGCTCCGTCCAGAGGGAGCTGTGTTTTATATCGGCAGAGCCGCAATATGCACAAAAGTCATTGTCAAAAGGCAGGTTACCATGAGAAGGATACTCTATACAGCGATATGTCTAATAACCGCAGCTGCTGCTGCATCTGCGCAACTGGTCCCCCGCGAGACCGTCGAGCGAATAAAGGATGCGACCGTGTATATCGAAGTCAAACGGGTTTTTTCGCTCAGTGGAGAGGTGGTCAGCACCTCGGGCACCGGCTTTTTTATCTCCTCCAACGGCCATATCGCCACCAGCTATCATGTGGTAGAGCCGATGGTCTCCATCTATAACCTCGGGTTTCCTGCCCCGGTCACAGAGATCAAAGCCGTCAGAAACAGCGGCAATCCCAATCATAAGGTATTAGACGCAAAGCTTCTTTTTGCCGACAAGGAAAACGATCTGGCGATTCTTGGCACAGACGTACAAAACAGTACACCGCTGGAGTTTGGATCGCCCGATGAGCTGATCGAAACGACCCCGGTTTGGATTTTCGGCTTCCCCTTCGGAGAAACGTTTTCTGTTCTTCAGCGGGGGCCAGAGATCACGGTCAGCCGCGGAACCATCTCTGCGATGCGACACGATGACCGTGGTCACCTGGAGTCGATTCAGATAGATGCAGGGGCCAATCCCGGAAACAGTGGCGGACCGGTGGTGGATGACAGCGGCAACGTGCTTGGTATCATGAAACAGATCATACAGGATACGCGAATGAGCTTTGCGGTTCCGGTCACCTTTCTCAAGGAGATGACCAAAAACGTTTCCTTCGAGAGAAGCTCAGGACTAAAAGCCCAACTGACAATTCTCTCCTCCAACGGAGGGCAGCTGTACCTGGATTGGGATTCGGTTGGTAGTCTGCCGGTAAGGAATCTGGAGATGACACCGGGATGGAAAACTTTAACGGTGATGCGAAAAGGTCACGAATCCTGGTTCCTGCAAGACAAGTTTCTACAAAAAGATACCATACGAGTCGATCTGAGGCTCCAGGGAAACATCTCTCTTATCAGCAACAGGCCCAAGGGGCCCGCACCGCAATGTTTTCCCAAGACTCCGGAGCTGGAAGGATATTCGGAGTACACGAAAAAGTCAATGTTTGCCGAAGATTTCGCCAATCAGGAGGTGTTGGCCGACTGGGAGCAGTATACCGACGGAGACGAGAAAAGAACCTGGTTTGTGGATGGCGGCAAGCTGCAGCAATTCGAGAGCAATGAGAACCTTCACGCCATTCATGCAGGCGATACGTCGTGGCAAAATTACATGGTCGAAGCAAGAGTACGGATAACCGATTCTCATGATGACAGCAGAGCCGGAATAGTTTTCCGTGCCACCGATGAGGGCTTTTATCTGCTGAGAATACATCGGGGGACCAACATCGCACAGCTGGCCTATCATTCGACCAGACCCTTTGGCTGGTTTGTGATCAAACAGAAACAACTCAGCCGGCCCGTCGCAGATATCTGGCACACTCTGACAGCGGTGGTCAGCGGCGACACCATACACGCCTATGTCGATGGCGAATGTGTATTCTCCTCCTTTGCCCAATTTGGCAATAAAGGACGCGTCGGTTTCTATTCGGTGGAGAGTATCGCACTATTTGATAATTTGGCCGTATACAAACTCCCCGACTCACCTCCCAGATCCATCGCCAACAAAAAACCGGAGATCATCTCGTACTGGTTTACCGATTATTTCAACCTGGAATCCACCTGGTGGTTTCAGTACACCTCCGAGGATACGCTATCGGCTTCACCCTGGCAGTTTAGTGATGCTGGTGTAGCTCAACCCTATAACGACGATGTATCACGTTTCTCCGAATTTACCCGCTACCGATTCGATGATTTTTCGATGGATCTCATCCTGTCCCTAGGCCAGGGCCGTGGCAATGGTAAATTCTCCATAATCTTCCGTAAGGACGAAAATGGCCATGCCGAGTTACGTTTTTCAAAACAGCAAATGACGGTATCGGTCATTTCGGTCAAAAGAGGAGAGCAAAAGGTGCTGTATGAATCTGCCCTGCCCATGGATTTTTTCGACAACACCGACAGACTACTACTTGCTGTCCACGGTAAGACTCTGTTACTAAGCACTACCGATGGCGTTTTGATGCAGTTTGCGGATAGGAACCTGCCCGAGGGCCCCGGAAAACTGCTCATCGAAACATTGGAGGTACAAACGGTTCTTCATCAGATGACGATATCATCGTCGGAACCGAAATAATTGTACAGATAAAGTACACATAAAGTGTGGAGATTCGCATACTTAAAGATTTAAAAAAAGGCGCTTTTGCATAGCGCCTTTTTCTCCAGTGCATTAGAGCCCGTTGGGATCAAAATTAATTCCGTCATATTATCGATTTGCCTTTTTGGACTGCTCCGTTCAGTGGGGACAGCGCTCTAAGTTGCTGTTTGCCGCATGGCAGACAGCAAGATCTTCGGGCAAATCAGGACAGGCGGCACGTACTAAACCACAATATCAGCAGTCAAAAAATCCAATTCAGAAAACGTGAAAGCAGCCCGGGACGGGAACCTTCATGAACAGTACCTTTACCCGAATAGTTAATCTGAGCGTCGGCGACATTGTAGGAGTATACGATATTATTCGAGCCGATATCTTCCGGTCTGACCACACCCGATACTTTGATAATTTCTTTCTCATTATTAATTTCAACGACTTTGCTTCCTTCAATCATCAGGTTTCCGTTATCCAGCACCTGGGTAACCCGTGCCGAAACCCGTGCGGCCAAGTTCCCTTCCCTGCTTGTACCCGCGTCCCCTTCAAAGCCGTGATTGATGCCCCCGGAGACTCCGAATTCGGGCGCAAAATCAAGGGCCCCCGTACCGCGAACGCCATCCACACCGTAACTTTTCCCCTTGCTCGTGTTGGTGCCGCTTTTACTTCCAGCCTTAGCCTCTTCCACAATGATTACAGTCAGGATGTCATCGTTTTTCATCGCACGATGATCGGTGTATAGACTGTAAACCTGCTCGGAGTAAGCCATGTAAGAAATTGATAGCGTAAGTACTAGAACCACCTTCATAACCGCCTTCATAAAGCCCCCTTCATCGACATAACAACGTGACCTTCCCCGGCAATCTCAACGCGAACCAGCTTTTGTGTCTGAATGTTTTCTACCCAGATGCTCTCACCCCGTTTTCCCGATTCCCGTGCCCGCGCTGGAACCGAAATCCGTATAGCATCGGTAGCGAGCCTGATATACACCTGCTCCCCCTTTCTTACCACCGGCTTTTCTTTGACCATCATATGATTCAAAACACTGCCTTCCCGTACCATCCGTGCGCATCGCATACCGATAACAGCCGAGACATCCCTAAAAGGGTCATACCGCATCCGGGTGATATCGACTCGCTCGATGCGTACATCCCCCGGTGATATGATCCGCTCTCTTTGGATCGGGCGGTTTGCCACAACAACCGGAGCTTTTACCTTTATTCGGCAGGTAAATGCAACATTTTGGACGTTACCCTCATGAATGATACGCATTTTCAGCTGAACCGGACCATGGGAAAATGGATTCTCCAGCCCATCCACTTCGACTCGAAAAGACTTATCCAGAACGATGAATGGTTTTTCTTCGATTTCGCAAATCCATTCATCCGGTTTCCAGTTTAAGTTTTCTTTCAGATAGGCATGTATCTCCTGTTCAAACTCCGCGCAGTTGTGCCGTCGAAAACGGGTGCTAACCCTCACTCTGGCTGATTTTAGAACGTTGATACGGATATTGCTGAACCGTGACTCGACAAAGTGATGTATAGCATCATTGCCGTTGACGAGTCTGGAATACCCCGGAGGTGCAGCCTGTCCAACCGCCACCCTGCCGATCTTCTTGGTCAGTGCGGCGTTTTCACTCTGGATATCGGCAACATCTTCGAGATAAATAACAGTATCATTTACCGCTGCCGAATCCCGAAAACGAACGTTTACCGATTCGGCTCCCGCAGCTGAATGAATTCCAGAGAAAATCGTGGCTGTTATGAGAAAAGTTTTTAGCTTTTTAACCATCATCCATTACCGTTTGAGATTATTGACCATCTGCAGCATCTCTTCAGAGACCTGTATAGATTTCGAAACGATTTCAAACGCACGCTGGGCTGAGATCATACCGACCATCTCCTCCACAACCTGCACGTTGGACGCTTCCACATATTGCTGCATTATGGTACCGGTTCCCTCTTCCCCAGGATACGTTAACACCGGATCTCCGGAGGCATCCGTCACGGCATAAACGTTGTTGCCCAGAGCTTTCAAGCCTGCAGGATTGACAAACTTTGCAAGCTCAAGCTGTCCGATCTCGGTGAGATGTTCATCCCCGGGCATGATGACAGAAATGCGTCCATCTTCAGTAACCTCAATCTCCTGTGCCCCCTGAGGAACCGCGGTCTGAGGGAAGACGGGAAAACCGCTCGCATTTACGATTGTTCCGTCGCTGGATAGCTTAAACTCGCCGTCGCGCGAATAGACGATACTTCCATCCGGCATACTGATCTGAAAAAAGCCCTCACCATTTATTGCGAAATCCATCGGGTTAGCGGTTTGATTTACGGATCCCTGCTGAAACACCTTGTGTACCGCCCCGGGTTTGACCCCCAACCCGACCTGAATGCCGGAAGCCGACATTCCTCCCTCGACATTGCGAACACCAGGCTCCCGCAGAGTCTGGTACATCAGCGTCTGAAACTCTATCTTGGATCGCTTGTATCCGTTCGTATTGACGTTGGACAGGTTGTTGGAAATCGTATCCATGTAGAGTTGTTGAGCCTCCATGCCGGTAGCCGCGGTATACATCGAACGAATCATATCTTCTCTCCTGTTAAGGCGGTATCTACCGTGTTTTATCCAACCCGGCCAATCTGATTGACCGCTTTATCAAGTGTCTGATCCTGTGCCTGAAGCGCCTTGGAATCGGCTTCAAACGCACGCTGTGACGATATCATCGCCACCATATTCTTTATAAGCTCCACGTTTGAGCCTTCCAGATACCCCTGGTTAACCGTAAAGCCCGCGGATTGAATCTCGGGATTATCGGGCAGCTGCGGCCTAAGCATCGTATTCTGCTCCCGAAGCAAACGATACGGTTTCCTGAAATCGGCTATCCTAAGGGTTCCCTTATGTTGCTCTCCCTGATAGATTTCACCCCGTTCGTTTATACGAATATCCCCTTTTCCATCAAACCGGATGAAGCCTTCCTTTCCAAGCACCTTTGATCCGTCAAAAGCTATCAGAAAACCGTCAGGATCCAAAGCGAAATTACCATTTCTGGTATAGCGAACCCCCTCGCTGGTCATCGCGGTAAAAAAACCTGACCCCTTGATCATGACATCCAAGGGAGATCCGGTTTTGCGCATCTGACCTTCACGGTAATCGACCAGACATTCATCCGCCTTTATCTCGCGGTTGGCATACGGGTGAAGCTTCTCATCGGCTACCGTGCGCTGGTAGGCGCGGGCAAAAAGCGAGCTTTGCTTGAAACCGGCAGTATTGAGGTTGGCAAGATTGTTTGCCACCTGATCCTGTTTCTGAGTCTGAATGGTCATCGCCTGTGTGGCAAGATAAATACCCTGAATCATACAATCCCTCTCGATTAAGCCTACTAATCACGAGCGCAAGCTAAGCACATTTCGTGCCCAGGAACACGAAAGCCTCGTAATGGATTGATTTATAAGTTTTTAACATATTGGCCGGCGATCTTTCTATCAGAAGCATTACTGAAAGATTTTGCCCTCGCCCGGCAATTGTTTCCATACCCTTTTCCGGGGCACCGTCCTCCGCTTCCGCCCAAATTGAACAGTATTTGCTGTGATCCTTTTCCTACTTCCACTCCCTGGTCCTCTGCTCGTATCACTATTCCTTTTACGATTCGAGGCGAAAGAGGCATGACAGTTGCATGGTTACCATTAAAACATGAAACCTGTTAACGGTCGGAGGATATAATGCGATTACTCCTTTTCTTACTTTTAGTCGGATCTATCACCGCCGCAACAGCTCAGGATATAACACCGGCCGGTTTTTCACTCTGGCATCCGCTCAGTACCAGCGATGAGCAGGATACGCTGCATTTTAATCTGGGTATTTTCTACAGTCAGGTAGGAGCGATACATGGTGCCGGTGTGAGCCTCATCGGATCACAGATCAACCACTTTCTTACAGGATTTCAGGGCAGCTACATATTCTCACGAGTGGAGGGATCGGCGGAAGGAGCACAAGGCTCAGGGATTGTGAGTTCGGTCAGGGGTGAGCTGCTGGGGATGCAGGCTGCCGGGATCGTAAGTACGGTCGGTGGCAGCATTGGCGGCATGCAGATGACCGGTATCGCAGGCAACGCAGGAGCCGATCTTACCGGGATGCAGGCCAGTGGTATAGTAAGCAGAATCAAGGGTGATCTCGGTGGTTTTCAGGGGGCGGGGATCCTTAGCTACACCGGCGGGGCGATACGCGGCGCACAACTGGGTTTCGTAGCCATCGCAAAAGAAAGTGTTTCGGGTATGCAGTATGGTTTTGTCAATGTAACCGGAGAGTTCACCGGGTTACGATACGGTTTCATTAACATAGCAGATAAGATGCGGGGCCTTCCCGTCGGCTTTGTCAATGTTGCCGACACGATGACTGGCTTGCAAATCGGTTTTGTCAATGTGGCCGATCACATCGAAGGTGTTCCAGTCGGTCTGATCAATATCGCCGAAAACGGAAAAATAAAGGCCATCGCCTACGTCTCTACCCCATCCCTGGCCAATGTGGGAGCGAAGTTTATCATCAATAGTTTTTATTCCATCGTTTCGGTTGGTGGATACGAACTGAGAAACGAAAACGAAGATTACGCCTCCTTCAGCTGGCATTACGGCTATCAGGTGCCCTTGGGTCGCTTCTATATTGGTGCCGACATTGGAAATCAGATACTTTTCGACCGGACCGATCCAGATTTCGGAGAAGACAGCGCCCTCAAAAGCTACCAGTTTCGCGTGCTTGCCGGAGTGGATATCACAGACTATCTAGGTGTTTTCGGTGGAGTGGGTGGCGCCTGGGAACATTCCGGGACCAATTTCGATGATGGCACCGGTGAGCCGGTGTTTGTTGCCGGATTGACTGTATTTTAGGTAAGAACGGATGAACCAGTACCCCATAAGCACCTGTTTCGATTAAATCCTGTATTTGCCTTATTCATTCTGGCCGCCCTTATCAACTACAGCGCCACTTTTGCTGTCGCATTCACCATGAGTCTGTGAATGCAATATATAAAAGTGGATCCCCGCATTGGTGCGGGGATGACAGGGGCCTGCATGTTGTG
>CAYQOU010000041.1:0-29419 GCA_964419255.1 uncultured Fibrobacterota bacterium
TACCAAGGGGAAGGTGTCCAGCCGGAGTGTTTGCGGCTGGACGGATGGGGTGCATCTGAGCACCCTTTCGATTCCAGGCTCTCTGCGTCTTTCTGAACAGAGTTTACTATCGTAGTCAGAATATAGAAGTATTACCAGGCGTACACAAGAAGAAATGCATCGTTTTCTTTCGTTTATCCGAAAAAAAATTACCATTCGCCGGCTCTGGCGCCTCTGCTAAGAAGTATCCAAAGGAAAAAAGGTCCGCCGAGTAAGGCTGTCAGCACCCCTACCGGCATCTCCGAGGGTGCAATGATTACTCGCGCTATAGTATCGCATACGACCAGAAAGGCTCCGCCGAACAGGAAACAAAGCGGCCCTAACCTCCTGTGATTGCTTCCGATAAGAAGCCTGCAGACATGCGGCACCATCATTCCGATGAAGCCGATCGGACCACAGGATGCCACTACGCCTGCCACGCTGATTGAGGTGGCAAAAAACAACCACCGGCGGGTTGCCTCAATATTGATCCCTCGACTGGTCGCCAGATGCTCACCGGTTAAGAAATGATCCAGATGTGGTAGATGCAGGGCTATTATGGAAAGGCCGGTCATCACAAGAGGAAACATAAACAACAGACGAGTGTATCCATGCACCTCAACGCCTCCCATAAGCCACCGCACGATCTGAAAAGAGTGCTTCAAGTCACTGAGATACTGGAGAAACAGCAACACGGCGGAAAAGGAGAAACTTACGGCAATACCGGCCAAAAGCATCGTCACCCCCGAGGTGCTTCTGGTGACCGCCGAAAGTGCATACACCAGAACTGTAGCGGCCAAAGCTCCTCCAAAAGCCCCAAGAGTCGTAAAAGGGGTACTGAGGACTGTTCCACCAATGCCGAAAAGGATGATCAGAGCGGCTCCACAGGAGGCGCCGCTGCTGATGCCCAGGGTAAATGGAGTCGCCAGAGGGTTACGGAAAAGAGCCTGAAAAACCATACCCGCAACAGCCAGACTTCCTCCGGCAACAAATGCGGTGATAACACGGGGTAGCCTGAGCTCGAAAAAGATCTGCCAGTCTATGCTTTGGGGCGAATAAAACAGGGAGGGAGAAAGTAGCTTGATCCCAATAAAAGGAGCGAGAAACAAAACACCTGTCGTCAAAAGAAAAACCAAAAAAAGCAGCTTTTTAAAACCGATCATTCTATCACTTTCAAAGGTGAAAACATCCGATCCCCTGAGGGCATCGTCGCGGACTCAAAATCGATGCCGTATATGCTTTTCAAAATCGATGGTGATTTGGCAAGAAGTCCCTTACCGCAATCTGCCCAAAACAACGCACCGTCGATCAACGCTAAAATATTATCATATCTGTTTAAAGCGGTATTTATATCATGAGTAACCGTCACGATGGTCATTGCGAACTGCTCATGTACTCTTTCCAGTGCATTCTCAAGCTGTTGCTGATGAAGAGGATCGAGAAAAGTGGCTGGCTCATCCAGAAGCAGCACAGACGGACGCTGCGATACCGCACCTGCAATCATGACTCTCTGCAGCTCTCCCCCACTAAGGGTATGCATTTGACGATTTTTGAGATGCAAAGTATCGGTAAGTGCAAGTGAATCCAGCACGATATGATGATCCTCCCTGGTGGGAACAGCCATAAAAGATTGATAGGCAAATCGCCCCATCATGACGAAATCCTTAACCGTATACGGAAGTATTCCACCCATACCCTGAGGCACATACGCTATCAGACGCGCTCGCTGCCTCGCGTTAAAGGACCTTAATTCCTTGTTTTTAAGCAGAATAGAGCCTTCATACTGTTTATTGATTCCTGCCAGGCACTTGATCAGAGTGGTTTTACCCGCGCCATTCTTACCGATAATCGCCCATTTTTGCCCCTGCTGCATCTCCAGGTTAATAGAATGCAGTATTTGATTCTGTCGGTAGGAAAAGGAGAGGTCACGAACGCAGATAGTCATTATTAATACCGGAAGATAGCGATTCTCTTGTAGCTTTTTTTGTACCTGAACTGACCGACTCTCTCGGACATCATTCGCCTGGACCCGTTCAACTCAGGTACAACTAAATCCTATATTTCGTTTATCTACAAAAACTTATTCACATTTTCCGAATAAGCGATTTTTTATGCCCGAGGGTGACTGCACAAACAAAAAACTATGCGGATAGAAAAAAGACCGTTTTGTGCCAGACTCTTTTGTCATACCTTTATCTTATTATGGTCATTCCTGCATGGATGGCGTAAGCGGGAGGAGAAAATCCGCAATAAACCGTATCATCGTATCGACTTCGGTATCACCAGCGTCAAGCCCGTGACCAATATCGTCGAAGCTCAGAAGCTCTGAGCGGATTCCGACACGTTGTGCCACCTGATCAATAATCAGGCTTCCATACAACCTCAGTTGTTCGACTCCATAGGCACCACCAGTACCATATGGAACCACATCATCATCCCTGCCGTGTACGTTAACAATCGGATCTCCTCCCGGCTCTATCCAGGCGGTGTCGGCAATCGCACCCCAGCAGTTTACAACCGCGTTTATCTCGGAGGAAAAACCCCGATTGCCGCTGTTGCCCTCCAGGCCACCGGTCTCATTGGTGTCGACTTGAGTAGACAGCTCTTGCGATTGCCAATATGCGTAGTGAACCGCGGTAACAGCCCCGGCAGAGACACCTCCGAGAAAGATTGCATCCCGATCGATGCGATATTCATCGGCATTGGCATGAAAATACCGCACTGCTGCTTTTGCATCCTGCACCGCTCTTAAAATAGCTTCGGCGTAGCCCATGCGGGATATCTCCTGAAGGCCGAGTCTATAGGAATAGGATGCTGTCACATACCCGCGGTGCGCATATTCACGGCAAAGCCTCACGATTATATCATCTCGCCTGTTTCCGCTGACAAATCCACCCCCATGACCAAAGACTATCAGCGGACGCAGCGGTGCCGAATCGCCGGTCGGCTGATAGATATCCATCTGGAGGGCAATTGTGACACTGAGAATCGTTTCGGTTTCTCCGAAGGTGACCGTTGATCTTTGAACCTCCGTGAAAACCGTGTCTATAAAGCGCCGGGACGATGTTGTTTGTTCATCTTGCTGGGGCTGTGTGGTTACGTCCGAACATACAAAAAACAGCGTTACAAGCGGCAAAAATACTACCCAGTGTATGTCGTTCATAGTGTTCCCCAATGTTTCGGGCATGTCGTGTGATGATGCTATTTTTATTCTTAGGTTTTTATCCTAAACTCAGCCATTCTTGAGCGTATGAATTGCTCTGTCGAATTTATTGTCTAATCATCTTTTTTTCCCGGATTTTCGATTTCCCTCGATCCGAGAAACCGAATTGCCGAAAAATCCATCCCCCTCTGCCGGTTTTAGATTTAAAAAAAGCAATTATGAAACCTTTTAGCTGTGTATAAAACAAACAGTCAGAAGGAATGAAATCTCGGCAATCTCATTCGCACATCCGACACAGTCTCCGGTGATACCTCCTATACGTCTGCAGCAGTATCGTCCGAAAAGAAAGCACAAACCAAGGGAGACGAGCCCTCCCACAAGCGCACTCCGCGGCACGGAGAAAAGCGCACCTGCTCCCCAGAAAACTGCTGAAACAAGCAACATAAGCCACGCACGGGTTGCATCGATCTTGAGCAGTTGGGACAGTAAGCCGCTGTCAAAGGCCGGATTATGACTCATGACGAATAAGGCCTGCACAATTCGTGCATACATAATCGATATCGCTATCCATACCGGTACCCCCATATTCAGGCACACGAACCAGAGCGAAAGTTTGAGGAGAATATCACTTACCAGAGCAATGGTGCCGAATGTGCCCAGGCGAGAGTCTTTCAGGATCGATTGAATATGTTCCCTGGACTTACCTCCACCAAAACCATCGGCGACATCAGCTAATCCATCCAGATGAAAAGCACCGGTCAATATGGTATAAAAAATCAGTATCAATATGGTGCTGACAAATTGCAGCTGCGGGGATACATCGACGGCCAATTGGAGTAAACCATAGGTGACAAGCCCCAGCAGCATTCCTGTGAGGGGGAAAAAGTATAACGCGCGGCTTATGGGTACACTGTCCTTTCCGGGCAAAGCAACGATGGTGAGCATACGAAATGCTGTAATGCATGGCGAAATCATTACCAGTCCACCCTGCCGCTGACCGAAGCCCCGGAGAATGTCGCCATTTGATGATAGCAGGCAAGAGCCTGCTGCAGTATCTGCATAGCCAGAACCGCCCCGGTCCCTTCTCCCAGACGCATCCCCATATCCAACACTGGTTTTATTCTCTGACTTTTCATGAACTTACGATGAAACGGTTCATCCGACACATGAGAGAAAAAAAGATACTCATGAACCAGTGGTGAAAGCTGCATCGCAACAATCGCCGCGGCAGAGCATATGAAACCATCGATCACAATCGGTGTTGCCTTCCTACAGGCACCCAGAATAGCTCCCACAATCGCCGCTATCTCCAATCCGCCCACCCGAGCAAGCGCATCCAGCGGCGTTGCATCCCAGCCATTTCTATGAAACCCTATCGCTTCCTCTATGCACCTGATTTTCTTCTTCAGAAGCTCCCCTCGCGATCCCGTACCGGGACCGACACATTCCACCGGATCGACTCCCAGTATCAGGCTGTAAAGAGCCGATGCCGATGAACTGTTTCCGATCCCCATCTCCCCTAAGCCCAACAGGTCCGCATCCATGGCTTCAACAGTTTCGATTCCTATTCCAATCGCACGCACAACCTCTTCCCGGCTCATCGCGGGTTGCTTGAGAAAATTGCGCGTCCCCTTGCGGATTTTGCGTATGAGAAGATTATCCCGCCCTGTCAGATCGGCCTTCACCCCGACATCGATTACCCTGAACGGGTAGCCCGCCTGAGTGGCCATTACGCTGACTGCCGCCCCTCCCCCTGCCATGTTTTTTACCATCTGTGCTGTAACTTCCGCCGGAAAAGGCGTTATTCCCATTTCCGTAATCCCATGATCTGCGGCAAAGGTCAGGATACACGGTCTACGAATAGCCGCCTCACGACTCTGCCGACACAGACAGTATTGGAGCACAAACTCTTCGAGCCGTCCCAGACTTCCTTTGGGTTTGGTTAAATCATCGAGATGACAGCTCACCGCATCGGATATTTTCGGGTTTATCGTTGGCCGTATTTGCTGTATCAGCTTATCGAGCATCCTAAGATCCTTTCACATAAAGCGGTTGCCCGCACACCATCAGTATAAGCGAATCAGCCAGGGTGGCAACCTGCGAATTTAACCTTCCGGCATAATCCCGATACATTCGAGCCGTGGCATTGTCCGGGATTATGCCCCATCCGACTTCGTTTGTCACCAGTATCAGATCAAATTCATACATCTTTAGATCGGATACAAAACCACTCAGGTACTTATCTATCAACTCCGGTTGTTGTTCATGCCTGAAGAAAAGATTGCCCATCCACACAGTAAGACAATCCACCACGGCAATATCGGCCCTGCCCGACACGCTTTGCAATGCCCGGACAAGGTCCCAGGGTTCTTCGATTGTCTCGTATCGATCTCCTCTTTGCCTCTGGTGGTTTTCTATACGGACCGTCATTTCATCATCAAAAGCAATTGCGGTAGCGATAAAGAAACGTCTGGTATATGGTTGGGCCAGTTCCAAGCTGTATTCACTCTTTCCGCATCTGGCTCCGCCCGAAACAAGAGTCACCTTTCCCATAATTCTTTCACCATTTGTAATGAGCTTAGCGTATCCTGTTCAGTGAATACCTCCAATGTAACTACTCCGTTGTAAAGTGGCAAAATCTTATCGATCAGTTGGATGATATTCTCGCGCGGCCCCCGAGTCAGGGAGAGGTGATCTTTCCCTCTTTCTACACCATGTAAATGAATTATCCGGGTCCTTTGAAGACAGGCTTGAACTATATCCATCCAGTTCTCGACTCCATAGAGCCACAGATGTCCGATATCGAAGCAGAAAGAGAAATCGAAGCGGTGGACGAGTTCAAGATGCCATTCTGTCGGGTAGCCAAGATTTTCCACACATATTCGCTGGCTGTCGACCTCCAGAGATGATACCAGATGCACGCACACCTCCTGTATAGCGTTGCGCCAGAAAAGCACATCCTCGGTCGGGGAATCGAATCTTATGCCCTCGAAATGAAGCACGTAGCCATATGGATTCAGCGCTCGGGTGCGTTGAATGATTTTTTGTGCAGCTTTGACAAAGCCGATGCGTTCATCCACCGATCGCGCACCGGCTTTTCGATCGATGGGTAGATGCACCGTATAGGTTATGTCCTGGTTTGTGGCCAGTTGTGCGAGTATATCGATGTCTTGCTCCGACGGAATATTGCTATGGTCAGGAGACTCGAAAAGAACCAACTCCACATCATCGACAAGAGGTCCGATCCTTTTTACATTCGGTATAATATCGTCGGGAATTACATACGAGGTGCATCCGAGGCGAAAAGGATAATTCTGTTTAGTTGTGCTCATGGCGCTGTCTCGAATCAAGTTTCGCATCTGCTTTACGGAATATCTGCTGAAGATCATCCAGAAAATGAATGATACGGGGGCCGGGTACGGAGACATACTTCTTATCGACATGAAAGATCAGACTATCTTTCACGGCGGGGATACCGGTTACGCGATACCAGTCCGCTTCGGCGCGGCCTCTATCAAGCTTTTTCATCGAGCGGGTAATATCGATAATCACCTGTGGGCGCAAAGAGATAATACCTTCCGTGCCGAGTGTGTGATAATCCTTCTTCTTCTCTGTAATGACGTTTTGTGCCCCCGCGGCGTCCAGAAAATCGCTGTAGAAAGTCTTTCTACCCGCAGCCCATACGTCTGCTACGGTACCGGTGCCCATATCGGAGCGGTCAACCACCAGAAGAGTACGTGGATTCATTTTTGATGAAGCACTCAGCGAAGACAGCTTTTCTTTGAATGATCGGATAAGCACCTGTGCTTCCTTTTCTTTTCCGATGACAGAGCCAATCGTGCGAAATGATTCCAATAGCGACATCAGATCATGATTATCGATCTGGAGAAAGGAAATACCCTTTTTGCCGAGGAAGTCTTTCACCTCGCTGTGCTCTTTCATGAGAATCACAAGATCTGGTCTCAGCCGTATGATAGCCTCATAATTGGGATCAAAATACCCTCCAACTTCCGCGATACGGTCTGCCTGAGGAGGAAAGGTACAAAAACGAGTGACACCTACAAGACGATCACCCGCATCCAGGGCAAAAATGGTTTCGGTTATTCCGGGAGCTAAAGATATGATTCGCCCCGGTTCTTCAGTTGTGGTAGGATCTTTTTGATCATCATCGCAAAAGCAACCTGCCAGCAACAGCAATACAACATATAACGCAATAGAATACACGATATTACCTTGCCGATTTCAATCCTCGAAAATCGACCGGTTAAGAGAAAAAAACTGTGGTCCGGGCAGGTTTCCTGGCTTTCCTGATTTCGTCAGCCTTCCCATACCGCCAAACGGTACAGTGGCATTGATTCGGGACGAAATGCTGATCCCGCGAAACGGGATCGGGATGACAGTGGCGGGTCCGCTCCGGATTCTCACCGGATTCACTGGCACCCTGACCGTGAAAAAAGCCGGCGACAGAACATCACCACCGGCAAGAGTAAATTAAATCGCGGAAAAAACAAAAGACAAGAGCCAGTGAGATTCTTTGTCCTGCATCTGTTTTTTCGTATCTCTCAGAGTAAGCGGGAGAAAGAAGAAAAACCAACGCTTATTTGTCGCATTATTTAGATACACGTCGTCTATCAGTGTAGATTCTGTCTTTGCGAGATCCCGGAGTGGCCGAGAAACCGAAAAAACAGTTTGCGGCTTTGATGGATTCAGATTCTAGAATGTGTCGATTGCTGTTCAGCCTCATGTTTCGTATGCCGGGGTTTCTTTTTGGTATGAACAGTAAGCCATACATAGCTGATGCGCGGTATCGCCATAAATCCTCTTTTGATTTTCTCACTGACGGCTTCGCGCCGGGTAATCATGACCATTCCGTACAAGGCGAGAATGATCAGCGGAGCAGAAACGAAATAAAAAAGCCCCTGCGGACCGGCTTTCCCCATTACAAACCCGGCGACAAACGGTCCAAGAGCAGATCCAACCCCCTGCAAAAGAATAAGAGTGCTGGCTGTCCCGATGCTTTCTTCGTCGGTAACACAATCATTGACATGAGCCACGGACAGCGAATACAGGGGAAAGCTTAATCCACCGTATGCTGACACAAGTATCACCAGAGGGCCCAGAGAGTAGCTTTGCTGAAGTGCCAGAACAAGTCCGATAAGACCGGCGCCTGCCCCTGATATTACGATGACTATTCGCCGGTCGATCTTATCCGATATCCTCCCCAGAGGCCACTGTGAGATCAGAGTCCCTGCCATGATTGCCCCCATGAAGATGGAGATTCCTTTGTGATCGAGATTGATGTTTTGGGCAAAGACAGGGCCCATGCTCCACACTCCCCCGATGCACAGACCACTGACAAGCACTCCCAGAACCCCCACCGGCGAAATCGCGTGAAGGCGCCGGAGTTTCATGCGGGCGGCAAGAAGGGTTGCCGGTGCCCTGGTGGGAGCGAGAGTGATAGGTACCAGGGCAACACTGACCAGAATCGAAACGAGGCAGAACAAAACGAAACTACTGGGCTCGGCGACATTTAGCAGGATCTGACTGGCTGCAGAGGAGCCCCAGAATACAAGACCATAGGTGGCCAGCACACGTCCGCGATCTGTTCGGGTCGAACATCCATTCAGCCAGCTCTCGACCACCAGTATCATGCCCGAATAGCAGAGTCCCTGAAAGAATCTCAGCCCGATCCAGGCAGGGGTGAAAATGACCAGCACATATGCAAGTGTCAGAGCAGAGGCTATCGAAGCAAGTGCGGCATAAGTTCTTATGTGACCGACGGCTATTATAAGATGAGGAAGAAAGATGGAGCCGAGTGAAAACCCGGCATAGTATGCAGACATCATCATACCGATGCTGACGGAACCCATTCCCTCCAGGCCGGCGCGAACGCCGATTAGGGTCCCCTGCAGGTTGTTACCAAGGACTAGAAGACAGACACTCAGAAGAAGGACGGAAATACCGCGACCGGTCGGTCGCAGCCCCGGAGATATTTGATCGATCGAAGTCACTATTTTTGTTTGTTTCCTGTATAAAACCGGCTCTATTTTCGGCAAAGAAGAGAAAATAATGTTCGAAATGCAAAAATCATAGGGGGAAAGCAAAATTGCCGAACGAATTCTGCACACTGGCACCGGAAAAGCAAAATGTAGAAAACTTATCTGTTGTTACGACTCAGCTCAAAAAGCATCCATGAAAGGCTGCCGCTGAAAAACAGACAAAAAATGATAATGACGAGATTCATGTGAAGTCCTCCTTGTGATTTATCCCTCCCTTTTTGTGTTCTTAAACCATGATATGGTTCAAACTGAATAAATTCAACTACTTTTACGGTTTTATCCGGTTTAAAAACAGAAATGCGCCGGCTATGGCTGAATCGGTTGCGGGGTCTGTCGGCTGCCCGCAACGGTGCAATCAATCCTGCCCCTTGGTCTGTGATCTTATTTTCCGGCTCTGCCGCCTTAGAACAGTCAGATTTCAAAAACTTCTGGCAAAAAACACCTCACTACTGCCATACCAGTAACAATCCTCTCCCCAGAAACGATACGGGAGATATGGTTTGGCAAAATACTCCCCCTTGATCCCCACGGTACAGATGCTGCCGAATCGCTTTTTCAACCACAGCTCGATTGTCAGCGGACCCAACCCTTTTGCCGTATACTCCCATTTTTCAAAGGATGTTATCATCCCCGGAGCGCTCTGCCCATAGGCATACTGGGAACATCGAGAAAAAACAGGGATCGATGCTTTCAAAGTACCTTCAGATACAGGCAATCGTCTCTTCTGCGTAGAAAAGGATGCCGCCAGAATAATGTGGGTTTGAAATTCATTCTGCGGGGTGGTGTATGGAAAATGGGCATATTCGGTGCTGTCATGGTAAACTTTTGGAACCCGACTCAGAGTATCGATCTTTGTTTTTAGGGGGAAGTAAAAATCCTTATTCATATGGCTGTATGTAGCCGAAAGGCCCAGATAGAGCCAGGGAAGCTTACGCACAGGGGGGCCGAATGCAAACACTCCGGTATGCATAAGATTGTTTGCTTCGATAGCCTGTTCAGGATCTTTGCCAAACGCCGTCTGCTGAACAATCGGAAGAAAATCCGGTGTATCCAGAAACTGTTCATAGGCTTCTCTATCGACCCTGCCGTACCAAGATTGTGAATAAATCAGATGCCACTCCCAGGACCTGATCCCCATACCCATATCGGCCCGAAGGGAAAACCTGCGTATCGCCAATGCTTTACTGACCGGATTATCTTCGGCCGGTCCGTAGTTGAGTGCGATTTCAGGCGTGAATCGCCAACCCGAACTGGCCGATTCCATAAGTGCTGAGATTTGTCCACCGGCAGCCAGATAGTCCGAGAAACCTTCCGCCAAAATGTCCCGAGTTTGCGCAAAAAACGAAAAAGCAAATTTTCCTATAGTGCGAGCGTAGCCGGCTTGCAGCGACAGATAGTCTTGCTCAAACTCAGCGATTCCAAAAGAATTGGAGGCATGCGTCTGAACCCCGTAGCCTGCATTGGCGGACACGAAACCTCCTCCGACTGCGATACTGTCAAACGAAAGAGAGAATGCAGTCCGACGGAAATCGATATTATCTCCCAGATAGAACTGCTCTACCTTCAGAATGGAACCCCATGCAGTAGCTAATAAACAGACCAACAGGATATGTATACATTTTACCATAAACAATCTGCTTCCTTGTTTTTGCCGGCAAAGATATGCGCTCATACGAAAAGACTAATCAGCGTTTTAATACCCGATCATTTCATTTACCATGTGTCTGCCTTCGGTTGTATGAACCCATATAATGTATCGGCCGGCCGAGAGTTTTCGATCGAAAACCCACTCCACAGATGATCCCTGGCATACCTTATCATACTCATTTACACATCGTCCTCGGGTATCGTACAGACTGATACCTCTCAACCTTCCATCCATACCGCTGAGCACCAGTTTAGCAGCACTAAGATCCGCTTGCAGCGAAACCGCATGGGTATTTGATTGTCCCTTTTTTATCCGCACTTCACTTGACCGATTGATTGTATCCAGATACAACCACATCGTGCTGTCCGCACTCATACTAAGCCAGCAGACCGTGTCGTTGTGAATCGTAGGGTTTCCCTGATATCCACTCTGCACAACTACCGGCAAATGCAAATCCGAAGAAATATCGTATCCGTAAATATCTGCGTTTATTCCATCCGATGATTCATTGCGATAATCCTCCCATACCACAACCGAACCGGAAATGTAGGGATTACCCTGAAAGTTCTCCTCCGTACATACTTCAAATATTTCACCGCTTTGAAGATCGCAGGCAAAGATATCCGCGTTTGTCGGATCTGTGCCTGCATTACGGTAGTCCTCCCAAACTATATACCGGCCGTATACACGCGGTTTGTCCTGGTGCCAGGTGCCGGGTGATACAGCCTGAGGGGTTCCGCCGCTTACGTCTCTATAGTACACGTTTCCATATTCTCCGTTTTCATAAGAGACCCACACCACCGTGTTACCATCCGTAAAAGGACTACTTTCCCACCAGGGAGTCTGAGTCACCCGTTCAGCGGCTCCGCTTGTATAGCTGTACAGATAGATTTCGCCATTGTTGCTGTCGGTGGTTGTGATATGTCGATAGTCTATCCATGTCACATAATCGCCGCCGGCCCATACCATTTCTTTCCAGGATGAGTCGGAAACTATTCTGGTTGAACTGCCGGATGTAAGATCATAATCTTTGAGGTATAGCGCCATGCTCCCTCCTCCGGGCCCAAATTCCCCCTGATTGAGCTTGGGCATTGCTCCCCCACCGGTAGAGTTTTGCATCAGAACATGTGGCAGATGATTGCCCGTGACTCCGAAATAAATAAAGTATGGTGAAGAACCGTCTTGAGGAAGCAGAACATCTGTGGAATTGGTGTTCAGATCATGTGCATGTATCGCAGCATAGAAAGTTAACTGGTCTGGCATATAGTAGTCAAGATAGTAAACGGTACCGTTTGTCACGATACCATAGGTGTTTGTACTTACCTCTGTCAATTGTTGCGCCGAATACACCCGACAAAAAAGACATAATGCAAAGACCATGACAATAGACTTCAAAGGCATATCTCCTCTCCATTTCTCTTGAGATTCTATGTTTGACTCCTGTTCTCCATGTCCTGCCGTTCTGCTTTATCCGAACAGGACTGAAGGATCAAAACAGGCTCTCGTACTTAATATTTGTCCGCGGGTTCTTTGGTTACTGATTCCCTGGTCGATGGTCGTTATTATCATGCGCCGCCGTATTTATTTGTTTTACGTTTAGAGAATCGACAAGAACACGATTATCGATGACGGAATATATCGCCTCATCGCTTGTCATACTCAGATCGACCGTGAGTCCGTTCGGTGCCTTGCTTACCGGCGTGTCAAACACAATCAGTCCTTCAACAAGCGGAAATGTTCTGGTCCCCAGCGTACGGAACATATCGCGGTACCAGTCGTTTTTGTTTCCTCCCTGCTCGACCGTACCCACCTCGGCAATAATAATCGGCTTGTCATACCCCTTGACTGCATCGTAGTAGGATCGTGTAAGGGTGAAAAAATCTATCCACATCCCGTTTTCGGACAATGGTCCGTAGTTAAAAATATCAAGCCCGATCCAGTCGACCCATTGATTTCCCGGATAAAAGGTCGTATCTGACGGTTTATAGGGAGTCCAGACGAAAGCAACGTTTTCGGCTCCCTCCTCACGGAAAATTCCCACGATGTGTTTCCAGCACTCGATAAACATCTCCGGACTGTTTTTGTATGCCGAGCTCCAGGGGTAGACGTCATTGGTCATTTCGTGCAACGGGCGAACGAACAGTGGTTTGCCGAATTTGGTTGCCTTGCGCGCCCAGGCCCGTATGTAGCTGTCAAAGTTCCCCCGGGAAATAATCGCCAGACTCGAATCGGGCATTTGTCCTTTGTACTCCGAAAATGCGGCAAGCCATGGCTCCCAGGTGATAAAGGGAACGAATCCTCCCCGGGACAGATTATTGACGACTCTTGTTTTAAATTGATGTTCCTCCCCCTCTCCCCACGCCTGATAAAAGGAAATCGTTTGTATCCGTACTCCAAGCTTTTTCTGTATCGTGTAGACATTGTCGAAGTGATACGGAAGTTCCGGCCGATATATCCCCAGATTGAAATGATCGCTTTGTTTGAGAAGCTGTTTATCCGTCACCATTTTCTTTACAACAGTGTTATAGTAAAAAACTCTCACGGAATGTTCAAGGGCCGATACACCGTATCGATACAGCAGTAAAATGAAAACGGCGTATATAAGTGCCATACTCAGAATTATATTCTTTTTCCGTACCATATGTTCAGCGTCCCACCGGTTCGATCGCAACAGCGGTTTCAGGAACAAGCTCCTCTATACTCTCTTTTTCACTCTCCCACTTGGGATTCCATATTCCTAAAGCGATGATCGGAGTGAGAGTGACAATGTTAAGCCCAGCGAAAAACATCATGAGCACCGTCCCGCCGTCTATGCGTGGATAGGTGAGAAAAGCAAACAGAATCGCCGATGCCGATAGAACTACCGCCACGATATGCGGCGCGACAAGGTTCAGACACCTGCCGGTTTTCGCTTTCTTGGGCGTAGGCAGATACAGCACCTTTTTACCGGTGATCGCATAAAGCAGCCCAAGAAAATAGATATACCAGGTTCCCCGCTCGAAAAGCATCGTTCGCCAGGGTATACCGAATTCACTCCTATCGGTGTACCATCGCTGAACGTACATGTTGATGACTACACTGATTATGACATATGGCAAAAGATGTATCGCGAATTCATCGAAGGGCATCTCGATTGCAAATACCTTTGTGAACAGAAACACAATCGGCAGCAGAATCGTCAGCAGGGTTACAAACCCGTTGAGGTAGTGGGTGCCGGCAAAAAAGTATTGAAGTTTTGCGGGAAGAGGGAGTCTGGTGAACAGTTTTCGATAATCTCCGAAAAACAGGGAGAACATGCCTTTGGACCATTTGAGCTGCTGTTTGAAAAACGTATCCATATCCTCCGGAACAAGCCCATAGGATGCCCTATACGGTACATATACGCTTTTCCACCCCTTTGCATGCAATCGCAGGCTGGTGTTTGCATCCTCCGCCAGACTGACAGCGTGACCTCCGATACTGTCAAGTGCGGCCCGCCGGAAAACGCAATTGGCTCCGATAGCAGTGGGAATACCCAGACCATTAAGCCCCATCATGTTGGGTCCATAAAAGCCATACGTATGCTCCGCGGCAGCCCGTGAGACATAGGACCGATTTACATTGTAATATGCCTGAACCACCTGTACAAAACCTACCCGTCTGTCATTAAACTGGGGTAACACCGATTCCAGGAAATCTCTGTTCGGTATATGGTCCGGATCGATAATGAGCACGAATTCACCGGTGGCATGGTTTTCAAGACAGTGATTGACCTTACCGGCCTTTGCCCCCTCGATTCCTCGACAGTCTATATGGTTTATTCCCAGCCTAATGCAAAGCGCCTGGAGTTTCGGATCGTTACCTCCATCCAGCAGCCAGGATGTGTGAGGGTAGTCCATCTCAGCAATAGCCGTGAGAGTCTTTTCAAACATCTCGTAGGGCTCTCCGGGCATCGCTGTAGTGATCACATCGACGGATAAATCCCTTTTAAGCCGCTTATTGTCCGGCAGCGAGACAAAAAGCATGACAACCCAACTGAAAATCGAACGTGCTACACCGCGGAAAATGGCATAACTGAGCAGAATAAACAGTACCAGATGTTTACGATGACCGCCGAAAAACCAGTAATCCGCATAGTACAGCGCCGCCTCTATCCCGATTGTCACCAACAGTAGAAGAATAATCCGGTCGATGATCCCAACGCGAATGAGTCTGGAGCCGGTATGGAAACTTACTTTACCCACAGCAGCTTTTCCAATCTGATTTGTGCCTGTTTGTTTTCCGGCTCGATAAGCAGAATGTCTTTATAGATGTTCTTTGCTGTTTTGTAGTGTCCCTGCCATTCATGAATCTGAGCCTGAAGCAGCCGGGCGTCGGTGTCGGTCTCATCCATTTCTATCACTTGATCAAGTTCGCTGAGCGCCTCTTTAAACTTTTTCTGCCAGGAAAGCACTTCCGCTCTATCTGTTTTTGCTTGTATGCGCGTTGATTTCGGAGCTTTTCTGTTTTCGATTATCTGTGTATACAGCGTAATTGCCTGAGTAAATTTCCTGGTCCATGACAAAACGGCAGCTTTTTTCAGCATCGTTGAGAAATGGTCCGGCTTCTCTTTGAGGATGCTGTCAAGGATTTTCATTGATTCGTTGAGTTTACCCATCATCTCGAGTCTATCAGCAATGGCAATACGGTAATCCAGCCTGGTTTTATCCTTCACCTGCCGCAGATATTTATCCGCATCAACGAAATTCTTTTTCCATAAGAAGGCCTGGCCGATTTTTACCAGTATATCGTCATTGGACAGCCCGCCATCGACCGCTACGGAAAAAGCACTTATCGCCGAGTCGGCCATGTACAGATTGTAGTATGCACTACCACGCACCGCAGACACCTCAGGGCTTTGCTCACACTCGCGAAGCATATCCAGTGCGGCACTGTAGTTTTCGATTCTTATTGCCTCTCGCGCCCTTTTTATACTACAGTTTGCATTTTGAGCAGACAGAAAAGAGGGAAATACCCCGTGGAATAAACACAGTGAAAGAAAGCTATAGCAGAGCCATTTCATATTGCAAAACCCTTTCTATACCTTGGTCAAACGTATATTGAGGAGACCAGTTCAGACATTTTTTTGCTTTTGCTATCGCAAGTGAATATTCCCAACATTCATTGTCACGATATGGTAAGGCTCCTGCCTTTATCATGTCTTTGCGCCCACATTTCTTTTGAATAATTTGTGCGGCCTCAGCCATCTTTATCGATTTGCCGGAGCCGATATTGTAGACGCCCGGTTTTGACATCTGCATCGCCGATTCGAAAGCTGCTGCAACATCTTCGACAAAAACAAAATCCCGCCTCTGCTCTCCCGGAGTCATTGCGAACTGCTTTTTGTGAAGAAGACTCTTTATTATTGACGGTATAAACATGTCCCCTTGCTGACCGGCGCCGAAGACAACCGATGGACGGAAAATAGTTGCTTTCAGAGAATATCGATCAGTAAAAAAAGTGATGGCATCCTCGGCCATTTTTTTTGTCAATGCGTAGAAATTTGCGGGCTGAACAGGCATATCTTCCGTATATGGCGCCGGCTGATTACCATAAATGAGACCGGTGGAAGGAAACAGCAGGTGAATGGGGATGTTTTCTACGGCATTTAAAATGTTGAGTGTACCGCCTACATTTACATCCACCATTTTCTTCTGCTGACCAGCAGTGCATCCGTTTCCCAGCAGGGCAGCAAGATGGATTATGATATCCGGCTGAATGCCGCGAATGATCAAATTGATTGCTGCAGAATCCGTCAAATCACAAGAATTATATTCCACATCCGCCAGCAGTCCTGCCCCACAAGAAGCAAACTTTTCTTGCATGTCGATTCCGAACACATGGTAGCAGCCTTTTGATCGGATAAGCCTCTCTGTGATATGGTGGCCGATAAACCCGTTGATACCAGTTATAAGAACTTTTTTCATGCCCCCACCCAAATACATTTATTTTGATGTGCATTTTCTATGTATGTTTCGAGATCATGTGTTGACGATATGTGGTCGTTCTCGTAATAGTCACGATACCACTGAGCGGTGCGTCCGATAGCCGAATCACTGTCCCAGACCGGTTTCCACATAAGAAGCGAACGAGCCCTGGAGCAGTCGAGTTTGAGATAGCCTGCTTCGTGCAGCTTTTCACTGCTCTGTTCTACACTATAGTTAACCGAAAACCACTGGCGAGATAATTTACCTATGACCTGCTCCACGGTTAATGCTCCTTCACTGTCCGGCCCGAAATTCCACGATGAAGCCGCTGAGACATCACCGTCAAGAAGTTTTTGACCGACCAGAAGGTATCCGGAAAGACAATCGAGCACATGTTGCCAGGGACGAATTGCATGAGGACTGCGAATGGTAACAACCTCTTTGCGAGCGGCGGCTTTCATGATATCGGGAATGAGACGATCCTCTGACCAGTCTCCCCCACCGATAACATTGCCCGCACGCACGGAAGCCAGCAGCGTATTGTGGCTTGAATTGTAATCGGCCGGATTCCAGAAAGCTTTTCTATAGCTTGACAGAAGAACTTCCGCGCACGCTTTGCTTGCACTATAGGGATCATGGCCGCCGAGACGATCCTGTTCGCGATAGCCCCATACCCATTCATTGTTCTCGTACACCTTATCGGTTGTGATCGCCACTACTGCCCGCACACTTCGGGCTTTGCGTGCGGCCTCGCACACATGCAGCGTTCCCATGACATTTGTCTCATATGTCTCTGTAGGCTGTGCATACGAACGCCGCACAAGCGGCTGAGCGGCCATATGGAAAATGATCTCCGGCTTTGTCTCGCAGACAAACTTTTCAAGCTCGGAGTAATTGTTTATATCCCCGATATGCGACTGAACCGCAAGATTCAACAGATCAAAATGATTCGGCTGTGTTTCGGGTTTTAGAGAATACCCGCTCACCGCCGCCCCCATCCTGGACAACCACAAGGAAAGCCAGGAACCCTTAAACCCCGTGTGGCCGGTGATCAGCACCTTTTTGCCATTATATATGTCTTTGTAAAGTGTCAACTGAAGACTCCTTTATAGGAAGAGAGAGAGTTTTCTACCAGATTCTCCACGGCGCCTCACCGGCAGACCACATGCGATTGAGCTTTGCGTAATCTTTATAGGTATCCATGCAGTGCCAGAATCCTTCATACTTAAACATCTTAATCTGCTCATCCCGCACGAGGCGTCTAAACGGCTGCTCCTCCAGTACCGTCTGGTCGCTGTCGATATAATCGAATATCTCCCGGTTGAAAACAAAATAACCTCCGTTTATCAATCCCGGCATCACCGGTTTTTCCCTAAACGAGCATATCGTTCCGTCATCCTCCGATTCCACGATGCCAAAGGTCGTCGGCAGATGAACCCCGGTGAGAGTGGCACTCTTACCGTGCTCAAGATGGTACTGAAACAGATCACGAATGTTTACATCCGAAACTCCGTCTCCATAGGTACAGAAAAAAGCGTCCTCGTCGATATATCGCTCGATTCTCTTGAGCCTCCCGCCGGTCATGGTTGAAATACCGGTCATCGCAAAGGTTATCTCCCAGTCCTCCACATCAGCATCCTCGTTGCTGCGCCTGAGACGGGGGGCAAACTGCTTTTCTCTGTCTTTTATCACCATGGTAAAATCGTTTGTACGGGCGTGATAGTTTTCGAAATATTCGATGATCGTTTCGCCTTTGTAGCCGAGACACAGCACAAATTTTCGTATCCCATAGAAAGAATAGGTCTTCATGATATGCCACAGTATCGGTCTCTCCCCCACATAGATGAGAGGTTTGGGGATATCTTCGGCAACAGCTCTGATCCGTGTACCCTGGCCGCCACAGAGAATCACCGCTTTGTAAGACGAAAGATCGATCATAGTCTTGTCCTTTGGCTGAAACGATTTTGAGGGAAACAGTCTTGGTCGGAGAGGTTACCAATAAGCATGCCATAGTTGTATGTAACTGATATATAATGCGTTACATATCACCTGCCGACTATGAGCTGCACCGAAGTGGGGACGATTGACCCCACCGTGGATATATGGTTCCGAGGCTTTGTTTATAACCGATGACATTTCAAAGGCTTACAAATGTGTGGCGGTTTGACCCCATCTGTGGTCAATCGTGCCGGGGCATGTTTCTTGCATTGGAGAGTGGTATGAATAAAACCCAAACTGAGCGATTCTCACACATAGATTTGCTCATCCACTCAGAACCGCTCAGTTTGGGTGAAGAATCAGAGGAGGTAGCCCGATGATGAGGAGAAATTTCTTCACCGAGATGTCTACTAACATAAACACCGCCACCCGCGAGCAGCTGAGCGCCCTGCCCGGTATCGATGATAAGAAAGCGGGGCAGCTGCAGGACAATCGGCCGTTTCGCTCCTGGGACGATATCAGCAGCCTGCCCGGCTTTTCTGAAGAAATCACCGATAACCTTCGCAACAGTGGTGCGGTTTTGCTTCCCTGAGCAAAACCGCGCCGGGCGATTGATCATGCTAGTCCATTTTTATCATCACCCTGGTCTTGCGAAAATTCTTTCCGCTGAACCGATAGATAAACGGGCCGCTTCCCACCGGGCGGCCGTAGTCGTTTTTGCCGTCCCAGTGTGTGGAATGGCTGCCTGCGGGGATAATATTCTCGGGGGTGATTAGCCTTCTGATCAGTCTTCCCTGCATATTGAATATGCTTAGACTCACCCGGCTTTTCTCCGGCAGCTCGAAGCGGATGGCGGTTATCCCTCTGAAGGGATTGGGGTAATTTGGCATAAGGCGGTATTTGAGTGGCAGCCTGGGCATGGGCATGACCTGCACCACCGGGCTGACGATTTCGGCCACATTGTCGAAATCGAAGGCCTCCAGTCGGTATTCGTACATGACATTGTTGTGCACATCATCGTCGACATACAGATAGTCTCTGGAGCCGTGAGAGACGCCCGACTCTGCCCCCGGGATTATGTCCGGGTTTATCCGAATCCATCCGGTATCGATTGCCGCTATCTTTTTCGACTTGTACAAGGCCACCGCGGGACTCTCCGAAGAGTCGGCCCGGGAGGACAGGGAGTCGAAATAGGAGGGCTGGATCCTGCGATGAATGAAATATCCCAGGTTTTCCTGCTCGCTTTCGGTTCGCCAGTATATTGTGTCGCAGCCATCGCCGGGCAGGGCCCCGAAGCTTGACATCTGGACGGCAAGAGAGATATCGGAGGATATATAGATTGATGTCGTGTCACAGAATATGCTGTCGATCTGTATGATCAGCTCATGGTTTGCTCTGTTGTAGTAGGCATTGTATTGATATCCCTCAAGCAGTGTTGCGGTATCGCTTGCGGTGTATGCATGAACATACTGCGGTTTTGTGGCGGCATAATAGTTTGTTATCCGAAATGCCGGATTGAACCTGCAGGTATCGCCATGGGCAGGGATTCTGAAATTGACAGTGTTGTTTTCGGCTTCTATACAATAGGCGCCTTCCTGCTCGTTGAACCCATCCTGGTTAAGATCGCCCTCCTCGGCATTTACTCCGGAGAGGAGGGTACCGGTGTTCATGTGCAGTGCGTCACCACCATGCATGCCGATATACTGCACACCATTTCCGACCGAATCAATGAACAGGTTGTCCATATTTGTATGCTGCATGTCAAGATACACAACCGTTTCAAGTTTGCTTGAATTCCAGATTTCCGGAAGAGATGATTCGAAAAAACCCACACCTGCACGATATTGGTCGGATATCGAAAAAAGTGTGTCACTGTCAAATGGCTGTGGATGATACCCGTCGGCGTTTTTCATGGTAAGCCAGGAGACTGAATAATCGGGAAAATCATCGGAGTAAAGCACCCCTCCTCGTTTTTCCTGTCTGTTCAGATATACCGATGAATAAGACTGATCATCCATATACCAGCCATAAATCAACTCTTCTGGAGCGGAGCTGCATTGGTAGACACTGTCGTATCTGAAGATCTGCCCCGTCGGGTATACAGTCCATTGTGTGATCAGCCTGTAATTCTGCCCATCTGCAGATATTTGTCGCTCGTTGACCCGCATAACAAATCGTACCGTCGAGCTTTCCAGGACTGTGTATGTGAATTCATTTTGAACACTTTGACTTGACCGTAACTGCACATCGTTTTGCCACAGGTCATAACTACCCATCGTGCTGTAATATGCCTCATCTTCGCTTCCCGGGATAAGGTTGGATGATGAGGTGTCAATTTCTAAATGGGGGTGTTCCACCGAACTTGCCATATACCATATCTCGCCATCTCTGGCCGGCTGCGCGCTACCTGCCGTACTCATGTTCCAGTTTACATACCATTGATTTGAGGTGTCGTCTCCGAAGGTGTTGCCGGCAAAATTCTTCACCCATACATAGTCGGTGCTCCCCAGCTGATCCACACCCCAACTCATTTTGGGAGTCTCACCCACTCTCTGATGGTTTTCCGTATTGTCATCATCGATGTACAGCTGAACATCCTCCCTTCGGAGTATTTTATTTAGCCCTAATGTCAACGTATGGCGCTCATTGTCAAACACTGCGTGATAATCGCTGCCCTCGCTGAGAGTCACGCCATCGAGTACTACACAGCCGGGTGCCGGTTTGGAAGATGCCCAGTAGTTATCGATTCTAAATGTTGGAAAATGCCGTCTCGGATTTGACCCGTCAACCAGCAGGTGCATCGTATTGTTATTATCGGCACGCGTGTGATACCAACCGTTTGAGGAACGATAGCCAATCTGATAGATGCTTTTCAGCGTATGGTCGGACACCGGTTTGCTGTAATACCTGACATCATCCAGCAGCCCGCTGAGTCCATCTCCCATCACCAAATCGGAACTGTTTGCATGTGCGGCATACTCTCCGGTAAACACCGCATCCAACTTCCCATCCACAAAAAGCTCCACCTCATCGGTCTCAACACTGTAGCTTGCCGCTACATGGTGCCACTGGTTATCATCGATACTCGTATTTGAAGATAAAACATCCCCATCCAGGTGCAGACTGAGCTGGCCGGAGCCGTTTCCGGTCAGTTTCCATCCTGCCGAACCGTTATGCTTGCCCGCAACCACGGCATTGCCGTCGAAGCTCGCGGCTTTTACCCAACCCATAACCGCCATATGATAGGTACCACCGAAATCTTCATGGTCGGGGCAGGTGGCGTTTTGAGAACCGTTCAGCGACAATGCACCGTTCCATCTGCCGTCGGTAAAGCTCCCGGTCACAACTGCATGGCGGTTTGCACCGGAATGATCGCGCGCGGTATTCCCGGATTCATCATCAAATGTCCAGTGCGCTTGCAATTCGTACTCCCAGGCCTTCTCCATGCCTCTGCTGCCGGCGATGAATGCAAGACTATCGGGAGTACGATAATCGGCCACAATGTCATGGGTGAGTTCCGAGGTATCATTGTAGGTTTTTCCGCCAAAATCAATCAGAAAATCCCAGGATTCACGTACTCCCTGACCGAATGTATAGGAATCGTCGGTGTATCCTATACAGCTGTAACCCAGTACGTCGTCATCCGTAAAGGTGGTCGCATCTCTCCACAGATCATATACCGCGAAGAGAATATCGAACTGTTGAGAATCATTACTTTCTGCGTTTAGAACATAGGGACATTCCCATGCGTTTTGCTCAGCAGCTTTACGCAGGGGGCTGCCGACATCATGACGAAAGGTCAGAAAACTCAACTGAGCCGTTTGGTTACTTCCCGAATGATTGTCTGCGGTTACAGTGACATATGCTCGCCCGGAGCCATATACGGTGTATTCCTCTGTAAACGTAATATTGTTGAGAGTATAGGTATTACGGACAATCGCGTAAAAGGGTGTTGTTTCCACCATCTGCAGGACGCCTGTTTCGACGTATGATGCGTCCTGAAACTGTATTGAAAAAAGATTGCGTTGATTGCTGCCATACACCTGATTGGTTCCACCACCATCGGGCTGATTGGAGAGAAAGCTGATCTGGCCGCCTTGCGCCTCATCAAAAACAATCGACCAGTCATCCGTATACACCAGGCAGGTGTCGGAAGTGCCCGCATCGATGTTATGCTTTACCGTTATCGGAAGAAGCTCTCTGGCATGGGTAACGGTCAGGGTAACCTCACCCTCTTCTGCTGAAATCAAATACACATATTCCAGCGGAGCAGGGCCCACCGATAGTTCGTTATCGGTTAGTGTTCCGGTATATGTCATGAGTGTGTATGTTCCTACATCAAACCCGGCACGCTCGTCTATGTGCAGCACACCGTCAAGAGTCAGATCGCCGGTGACATCGATTCGATCCGACTGCGTGCCCAGCTCAAAATCGAGCTCGGATGCGTTATTCAGATTAAGACTGCCGGTGCTCAGAGTGCCGGCGCCGATGTGGCCAGGTGCGATATGGCCGCTGTCGGCGATCTCAACCGCACCGCCGACATTGCCCGTTCCGCCCAGTGTCGCACCGGATTGAACCGAAACCGTGCTCGATGCGTCGGTGGAGCCGTTGACAACCAGAGTACCCTCCGAAATGGTTGTTGCGCCGGTGTAGGTGTTGGAGCCCGAAACAATCACTGTAGCGCCACCGGTTTTGTGTATGCTTCCCGTTCCTCCGATTATCCCCCCGAAAAAAACAACGTTAGTTCCATCACTGTTCAGTGTGGCGCTACCGTTAACCGATACTGATCCATTATAGGTAAACGTATAGCCATCAGCCCACCAATTGGATGATATAGTTGCTCCATCATTAAGAGTGATAGCGTTACTGAAAGTCAGGTCCCCCCAGGCGGTCAGATTACCGCCACTGTTTATGGTTATTGGTGCAGTTCCCGCGGCATTTGCATTTTCCAGCGATACTATTCCTTCATCGACGATCAGCTCTGCCAGATCGTTTGCCTCGGCAACAAATCCGATATAATTTGTTCCTACTTTGGTAAGCGTGTGGTTATTTCCCGTTATCCGCACACCCGTGTAGTCTCTTCCAATATCGAAGCGATCGTCATTAGAGCCTATGGCAGCATCACTGCCCAAAGCTATTTGACGGATTGCATATTGCTGCTCCGCCCCGGTATTGATCAGTGCACCGGTAGAGTCATCAAACTGCCCGTTTATCACTATGTTTTCTGTATAGTTCTGCAGATTCTGTCCGTTTATATCCATTACTGCCCCGCTGCTGACGGTAATGGCATTTGCGGAGTTTCCCAGCGCGGCGGAAGAGCCTGTTTCGAGGATTCCGCCGGACAGCGTTACCGCACCGCTGAACGTGTTTGCACCGTCGACGGTCAAGTGCCCGTCTCCATAAAGATTAAAGCCACTGCTGCCGGAAATCGCGGTGGAGATGGTTGCGTTTTTTTGTGATGAAACATATACCGATGCATTGTCAGACAAGGTGAT
Source organism: uncultured Fibrobacterota bacterium (assembly GCA_964419255.1). GTDB lineage: Bacteria > Fibrobacterota > Chitinivibrionia > Chitinivibrionales > CAYFVL01 > CAZPHU01. The sequence continues at coordinate 24,267 of CAYQOU010000041.1, forward strand.
TTCACCACCCGAGAGGGTATACCCGGTGCGGAGAAATGACAAGCTGTCGGCGTTTTGGATTCCATTGACCGTAATGGAATATGCCCCGTCTTCTCCCGCAAACGTGGCGGTGTTCCCCTCCCCCGGCCATGCCTGAAGCACGGTGCCATCACCGTCCGTCAACGTCCAGTAGTCATCCGTGCCCCATGTTCCATCGCCGACATCAATACCTGCGTTGGTGGAAACATCCCAGGTATAATCTGCTGTCTGCACCTCCCAGCATCCGGCGTCCGGATTATCTTTTCTAAAATAGCCACTGATATCCTTTGCCGGTGCCCCCACCGTGCTTCCCATATCGGATGCGGGTGAAGTGGCAAAAATCCCCCAGTCAGAGGGGATGTCGCGCGTGGAGGATACATAGTCGGGATCTCCCTGCTCGCAATTTGTTCCATAGCCGGAAATCGATTCCGAAGTCAGCGAATAGCTGGTTTTCGCTTTAAGATTGGCACCGGAAAATGTTGTGGAATTATTGGTGAACACACAATTTTTTATGCTGGTTCTTTCCAGATCATTTATACCGGGATCGTTTGCAAAAACAGTGCTGTTATTATCAAAGGTACAGTTAGTGATTGTCAACTCCGGGTCGGTCCCCCAGAAATTTATCGAAAACACCGTCGTATTCCCCTCAAACAGACAGTTGGTGAAGATAATCGGCTTACCTGATCCGTTCTCGAGATTTATGAATCCGACAGAATTCGAGAAATCACGCACGACACAGTTTGTAAAGGATAGTGTCGTCGAGGTATTGTTTTGCGGTTTAAATTCATGTTCACCGGTAAAGATTAATCTTTCGAAGTAAACATCGTTTCTCCCGAAAAAATCGTAGTATTCTATAGGTTCACTTCTGTTGATGATAGGAAACATGTCCGGATCGGTTGATTCTCCGATGAAGGTGATTTTCTTTCCCAGATCCCGGTCACATGATTGAGTCATGGTGTAGGTGTCCTGATCTTCGCCGATAAACAATACGTAATCGGGCGACAACTGACCACTGTTTATCCTTCCCATCACCACATCCAGTGAGTTGTACAGGTTTTCCCCCTGATCCTCCACCGTATCAGCATCGATCCTGACGATCGTTCCCTCCATGATATCTTCAAGCCAGATCGTGAAGATTTTTTCGAAAAACAGGCCTTCCGAATCGGTTGCGCGTACCCGGATGCTGTAGGTGGCTTTTTCTTCGTAATCGAGCACCGAGGCTGTTTTCAGAACATCGCCATCGATGGAGAAACTGTTGTTATCCGTACTGCCGGTTCCCGAGACAAGCGACCAGGTGTGGCTGTCATTTTCGGTCGAATCCAGGGCGGTAAAGGTGCCGACAGTCGTGCCGGAAGGCTCCTCTTCTTTAAGCCAGGCGTTTGACAGTGTGATGTCGTGAGGCGGATATATCGGGTACAGATTATTGGAAGGAATGACCTCTTTTGACAATGAAGGACTGGACCAGCGAAGCTCAGCGACCGCCGGCCCCCAGTTCTGGTAATATTCGAAAGTTATGTCATACAGTTCACCTTTAGTGAGTGAGATCGTTCCGCTGTGTTCCGTTAGATCTTGATCTTTCCAGGCCCCAGTCACCACCTGAACACCATCTACCCACAGCCGTGCACCATCATCGGTATATGTGTAGAATGTATAAGTTTCGGTATGTTGGGGACGAACCTGCCCCCGCCAGCGAACCGAATAGGAGTCGTTGTTCAGGCCAGTATCCGGACTGTCTTCCTCCCAGTCAAATGATACCACCGTATCTATTCTGTTCATCACAAAGGTATTGAAATTCATACCACTGTAGTATTGCCCGGTCAACCCTCTTCCCAGAGGCAGGACGGTAATCGTGAATATTTTCTCATAGGTTAGCGCAGCCTTGTCGGTAGTCCTGACACGCACCGAATAGCTTGATTTCATGCTATGGTCAAACTCCTCTGAGGTTCGGAGTTGATTTCCGTTTATGTTAAAACTGGCATTATCGGTGCTGCCGGTTCCCGGCACAAGCGTATAGGTAAACGATTCGTTGGTATTGGCATCGGTGGTAGACAACTCCCCGACGACCGTATTGACCGGTTGCTCTTCGGCGACCTGGTCGGAGAACAGCGATATGTCGGTTGGAGCCACATCGATTTCCGTCGCCACAAGCTCAACCGTATTGGCGGTCACCGATATCTCATAGGTACAGCTGGCCGGAGCGGTACCGATCTCCAGTCCGTTATCCGTAATGGTACCCGTGCAGGTCATGAGTGTATAGGTTCCCTGGCCGAAACCGGACAATCCGGTGACATCCAGTGTACCATCGAGCGCAAGATCGCCCGATACCTCTATGCTGTCACGGGAGGAGGCGCCAAGCTCGAAATCGAGCATGGAGGTATTATCCAGGGTAAGCGAGCCGGTAGAAAGCGTTCCCGCACCGCCGTCACCGGGAACGATTGTCCCGCCCCGTGCGTCCACGCTTCCGGCAACGGTTCCGGTGCCCGCGAGGGTGGCTGCGACCGTTACCGCACTCTCCGACGCCGTCGAACCGTTTACTTTCAGGGTACCGGCCGAAACCGTTGTGGCCCCGGTGTAGGTGTTTGTACCGCAAAGTTCCAGCTCGCCGGCACCGGTTTTGGTGACACTCCCCGTCCCCCCCACCGCACCGCTTATAGTAATACTGTTGTCGTGGTTGTTATGAATAGTATTGGTACCCGAAATCGTGAAGATTCCGCTGTATGCCGGATCATACGCCTGGTTGCTTGACGAAGAAAGAGTGGCGCTGTTCATGGTGATATCATTGGAAAAAGTCACCGCTCCGTTTGAGCTTAGCGTACCGCCGCTGTTGACCGTGATCGGCGCACTTCCCGCCGCATTGGAGTGTTCGAGTGATACCGTACCGTCATCGATAACCAGTTCGGCAAGTCCGGTCGCCTCCGCCATGAATGCCACCTGATTGGAGCCCACCTTTGTCAGGGTGTGACTGTTTCCGGTGATACGCGTTCCGGTATTATCCCTGCCGATATCGAATCGCCCGCCATCATTACCGATAGATGCATCGCTTCCCAGAGCAATCTGACGAATCGCCCGGAGCTGATCGGCACCGGTGTTGATCAGCGCTCCTGTCGATGCATCGACCTGCCCGTTGATCGTAATACCCTGTGTATAGTCGTCCAGTTCCTGCCCGTTAATATCGAGGGCTGCGCCTGTACTGATGGTAATATCGTTGGAAGTGTTCCCAAGAGCCGAAGCGCTTCCGGCCATAAGAATGCCGTTTGCGATCACCAGATCACCGCTGAATGTATTGGTTCCGGATAAGAGGATGGTGCCGTCGCCGTCTGTGGTCAACTGGTGGCTGCCGGTCACTGCCCCCGAAATGGTAATCTGGTCGTAGGAGTCGGATGCGCCGATGGAGCTGTTGCCTTGAAGGGTAATGGTTCCGGGCCAGATAGGTGTATCACTCTCCGCATCCATGGGAGTTCTTAGTGCCCCGGGGAAATCCATGCCGGTCCCGTTGATATTGAGCTGCTCGGAAGCGTAGGTAGTCGTTCCAGAGATTGTTGCGCATGCCCCCGAGCTGACAGTTGTCGCGCTGTCGGTATTTCCCAGAGCATTGGCGTGAAGAAGTACAGTTTCCCCATCATAGAGGTATGTCGCTCCGGTGTAGACATTGTTCCCGGCGAGTCTCATCTGGCCGTTTCCGTACTTTTTCAACCCGCTGCTTCCATCGATTGCGGCACTTATGGTTGTCGGCACATCAACCTGTACGCCATTAAAGGAACCAAGGTCGATCGTGCCGGTGGTGAGCTCGTACTGGCCGCTCAAAAAACTGAGGCTGTCGACGTTCTGAGTGCCATCAACAACTATGGTATATGGCCCCCCTGAGCCGGTGAATGTTGCGGAGGCGTCATCATCTGGCCAGGCAAGAAGCGCTGTGCCATCACCCACCGTCTCGCTCCAGTAGCTGTCTACTCCCCAGGTACCATTTCCCTCCTGAATGCCCGCGGAGGTGCTGTTATCCCAGGTGTAGTCGACTGTTGCATCCTCCCATGAGGACTGATCAAAGGATGCATAGACGCCCCCTTGCGCATCATGGCCATACCCCACTCGTCCGCTGCTGTGAGTAGCATCGGTAATAACTCCAAGCAGTGAATCATCGAGGAATATGGAAAATTGTGAGCCGTCCAATTCAATTTTGACCGTTTGGGTAGCATTTCCTTTATAATTGAGGTTTTTGAATGAACCGACCGGATTCTGGGAGTCCCAATTCACGGTATTCTTAAATACTCTGACTTGGTTCTGTTCTGTATGACCACTGAGGGTTTGTATGTACATGGCAAGATAATAGTAGTTGCTTGCATTGGTAAATCGAAATACCACACCGCCATGACGGCTTGTGCTGCTGCCACTTGTTTTGATGGTTGCCGTAAATGTACCGTTATTCTTACAGGCATACTCGTTTATCAAAAGAGCAGCCGTTGCCTCGTTATTATCAGGTTTGGCGAATCCATTACTTTCGCTCCATCCTCTGGTTCCAACAGTGTCCCATCCATTCAGGGGACTTACGGAATGGTTATCGAAAAAGCTTCCGGCCACAACCGGCATGGCGGCACACAAGAGAAGAAGTGTTGCGGAGAGGATGCGTGCACAGAGAGTGGTAGAGTATGGAGGGTATGCCAGTCGGGAGCATAGCCAAGTGAGTCTCCCTTCCGCATATACCCTTTGGGGCATACACGGGTGGGCGTCTGCAGTTTCTGTTCTCACACCGATTCCCGACCGCACATGTCGACCTTTAGCTGGAGAAATCTTCATACGATATCGTAGATATAACTGCATCAGACCGTTATTTGGATACAATTATACCTTTTTATTATAGGGAGAATGGGAGGAAAGGTCAAGAGCAAAGGCTTAAGCCCCTCTGCAGTAGCAGCTAAGGTGAAAAGGCACGGCAATCAGGTGATCGGCAGGTTTTTGGCTTGACTTTGAATTCCACATCACATATATTGGGTCCAGGCATGATATGCCTCCTTTCTTTGATGGGGTGTGAATAGGGGCTCTTGGTCTTCTTTCTTTGACTTCGGACACTCGCTTGAACCATGAGCCCTATTTTTTTCAGAATTCAGAATTAAAAGCCAGGAATTATGTAAACACCCCCC
>CAYQOU010000041.1:29519-32978 GCA_964419255.1 uncultured Fibrobacterota bacterium
TTTCCAAAAAATAATAATAACAACACTGCTTTTGCCTCAAGGCATTTGAGTGACTCATCTACTCAGGACCACTTAGTTTAAATACAATTAAATATCCCCTGTTTCCCTGATTTATTTTACTATTCAATCCATCGTATTCTACCCTCGTATCGTAAGGAAAACGACCTATGCGTAGTACTCGATTCAGAATCATCACAGGCGGTGTGCTCTTTTTGCTTGCCGCCCTTATGGCCTCCCCCAACGCCGAGCCGATTTCGACGGATGCGGTGGAGCTTTCTCAGGATTCTCAGGACAGTGTTTCGACCGCGCCGAAGGGCAAAACGCCCGCCCCTGCTCAAAAAGCTTCTCCCGAGATGGTGCTGCAGCCCGGGGAGGCTCTTGTGCTCAGTACGCTGCCGGATACCGGCTTTCTCAATGGTGTGTATCCGGTGGATGATCAGGGGTATGCACATTTTCCCGTGGTGGGAATGGTTAAAGTTGCCGGCATTCCGATTCCACAGCTTCAGGAGAATCTCAAGCAGGAGTTTATCGACTATCTTCGCTACCCCACCCTTACCGTCAAACCGCTGATCAGGGTCAGCCTGATGGGTGGCTTTGCCCGTCCGGGGCTCTACTATGTGAGTCCCTCCTCCAATCTGTGGGAGGCTGTGCGGATGGGAGGCGGCATGCAGAGAAAGGACGGAATCGAGAAGCTGAGATGGAAACGGGACCGCGAGTTTGTGGCAAAGGATGTCGTGCCATACTTTCAGTCGGGAAACTCCCTGCGAGCCATCGGGTTCAAATCCGGCGACCAGCTGCTGGTCACCCAACGCCCCGACCGAACCGGTTGGGAAGTATTTCGCCAGGAAATACTGCCAGTGCTCTCGGCTGTACTCAGCACCGCAACCACCGCCGCATCGCTGTACCTGACCTATGAGGCATGGAATGATAATAGATAGTGCGATGTGAAAATGATGGAATGAATATAAACGTCCATTAACCGTAAAAATCTGTTTACGAGACAGCTTTGTTTCTACTTGTCTTGTCAGATCCGCTTTTTTCACCTGTCTTCCGTATCAAGTCCTTACCGCTGAAGTGGGCGTGGACGGCGGCAGGAGGAGGGGGTCTAAGAGGTAGCCTGCAGAGCAAATCTTTAGGCGGTTTTGAACCGACAAATCCTCGCGTTGGCGAGGGTGCCCAAAAGGGTCTATTTGAATTAAAATTGTTCTGACCAGAAGGAAGATTAATTAATAATGTATTCGTCTTTTACCGGTCTTTAGATTATCTTTCCGAGTGACCGGGCATCCGCGCCCTGCTGCGATGAATCACGAAAAAGAGGCGGAAAGCTTTTTAGCCTTCCGCCTCTTCTACCCTCAATGTACTTCCCTCAAATGCACTACACAAGTAGTGCCATTCTTAGATTTCATTATCTCCGTTTTTTGATTCGAGCCATACCAAACAGGCTCAACATTGCTGCTCCCAGAAGGGAAAGAGTGGCCGGTTCGGGTACGGATGCGATATCGATGCCGGCTACGGTGAATTCGCTTACCAGTCTTTCCGGACATCCACCCGGATATAATGTGATATAATCGACACTTTCCCCGATATCGAAAGTCAGCGTGCCATCGTCATTAATCGCGCTGAAATTTCCATTCTCACCGCTACTCAGAGTATATCCGACCTCTTCATCCCAGGAGAGAAACCAGAGAGATTCATGATTAAGATTATTCACCGAAACCGAGCTGAGATACGTTGTCTCATCAAAGGATATGGTGAGTTTTTCCGGGTAGTCTATTTCGTTGCTGTTGTCAAAAAGCCGGCCGGGGCGATCGATTCCTATTCCATGCTCACTGTCCCATACAAGCTCAGAACGTTCCGGTGAGGCATGAAGCGTTATGCCATACTGTTCACTGTAATAGGGGTTTTCGGAGTCGATGTTCGAAAATTCTTCGTCTGTAAAATCTATATAAGCTGCGAATGAGGCTGAAACGGTTAGAAGCACACCCAGTGCCCCTGAAAAAAGGCGACGCATAAGAATTCCCTTTCATAAGGTTTTAAATGAACGAAAACATTTATCGAGCAAATTCTATGCCGACGCGAAAAGCTTTGGGATGAACCAGAAAGACAGAAAAAAATGAGGGTACACGAAGCAACGTGTAAGATTTCACAGGCAGGTGTCGGAAAGCCTTACACCGCATATCTTTGGCAGCAGCTGTATTTGCAGGGTTATGGATGTTTCGAGGAGGAGGCTGATAAAAGAGAGGCGCTTGGGAAAGCGCCTCTCTCTGGTACCAGAAATGTATCCTGTACTACTTCTTAGCCTTGCGCATCCATGCAAGACCCAAGAAGCTGATACCCAACAGTGAAAGGAGTGCAGGTTCCGGCACCTGTGTCGGCCTTACCTGAGCAACCACATACATCATATCGTCATAGTCGTAGTCGGCCCAATCGGGATGGTTCTGATAGAGATCTTCCCAGCAGAGCAGATAAGCGCTCTGCAACGTAAGCATACGCGCTTGCGCATCATCTTGCCCCTGAACCCATACTGTTTGCCCGGCGGCCTCATCGAGATTAAATGTCATCATGTGATCCATGCCCTCTTCCATGCTCTCTCCGTCGATTATCACCTCAGGATTCAGACTCGGCTCGGAGTAGTAGGTCAGCTCGGGGTTGACATCGTCATTGCCGTGCCCCTGGGTATTTACATCCAGATACCATCCGAACTCGGAGCCGATCGGAAGATTTAAGGAGGCGACATTGGAATAGGGATCGGCTTGGGTACCATCATTGAGCCACCCGAAATGGTCACCCGCAGAAAGGAGAGCGGTTTGGTTTATGGTACCGTTTGCGTCCTGCTGGTAGTATCCGATTGTGTTGGTGTATCCGGCGGTCATGCCGATGAGCACGATCTCGGCATCCGGATCTGTGATCTCCCACTGGTAATCGGGTTCGGTGAACAGCCCCATGACATCCGCATTGCTGCCATAGGTGTTACTGCCGATAACCCTGTTTATGGCCTGATACACATCGGGAGTACCATCGTTTGTCTGGTTGGGAATCGGATTGCCGTTGGCATCATAGTTCATGTAATTGGCATCCGGGAAGGGTGCTGCCACCGCCAGTGCCGGAACAACCACAAGCGCTGCAAGAAATAATTTTAAATTCATCTTTCCTCCTTGGGTTTATAATCAATCTCTGGATGCAAAATTATAGCAAAATTAATACCATGTTATAAAACGCTAAAAACATTAAAAAACAGCGTAATTCAGATATGGATTGAGGTGCTGAGGTGTGAGGATTGGCGGTGGAATGTCGGTATTTTTTACAGAGAACACAACGATTGTCGCAGGGCATACAGAAAACCGCAGAGCCTGAGTTAACAGAACATAACAGGGGCTTCGCCCCGCAAGACATACAGCACGAATGATCAGACAAACTCAGCACCATACGGCATCAATCTTTACGGCATCAATCTTTACG
>CAYQOU010000041.1:33078-34747 GCA_964419255.1 uncultured Fibrobacterota bacterium
TACGGCATCAATCTTTACGGCATCAATCTTTACGAGCGGCTTTATAGGGGGTTGCTTTGCCGGTCAGTAACTTATTCAACAAAAAAAAAGGGCACCCTGGTGCCCTTGTGTCCCTCGGATAATGTGCGCTGGTTTTCAGCTGCGTTTCTTGCCTCTCGCATAAGCTCCCAGAAGCAGCACTCCCATACCCAGCAGAGTCAGGGAAGCGGGCTCGGGAACATCTTGTGGAGGATTGAACAGGGGAATGTGAAACTGTCCGCCTGTGCCGGAAATCGATCCGACAATAGTATTTCCGTGAATCTCACCATTGTTGAACTCCACCTCTGCATCCATCGCCAGCACACTGCCCTGCATGCGAACGCCACTCATATCCATATTGGTGGCCTGGTAGCAGTTAAAAAGTATCGATGAAGAGTTGGTGAAATCAGATCCATCCGGGTTTTTGAAATCAAAACCGCCGATGGAAACGTTTTGGCCTTCGACATTAATGATTGCTACTGATCCTTCAGCCAGATCGAAGGTAAGGAGGTTGATTCTATCGATCTCATCACCGTCAAGGTGAAAATAATTCACATCCGAATTCTCTCCCCGCAGGGTGAGCTGGTCTGAGTCCCACTCCTTTGATGTATTGGCTTCTGACTGGGAAGCATATTCTTCTGAAAGCGCCTTGACATCTTCATATTCAGCATCGAAGTCTACAGGAATATCTCCAGCCGGCTGATTTACAATTTGGTCTCTGATGTTATCCGGTGTGGTTGCGCTCACCTCTCCTTCAACCGTTACTGTCGGGATATAGTCCGTATTACCATCCCCGAAACTACCATTGCCAAAATTGGCATCACCTTTTATCGAAACATCTCCCTCGACTCTAAATCCGTTAAGGTAATCAAGATCACCTCCAACATAGAGTCCGCCGTTTCTCACCGATCCGTTTTCAAAACCCAGGCTGCCGCCGACCACCAGACTCTCCAATGAAAGCCTGTCATCGATGTAGCTGACCTCGAGGTTTTCCTCCTGCGCGTCATTGACCGAAAAACCGTTTAAGACCACATCGCCCCGTGCGGCGATTTTACCTTCCGCATCGGAAGTAACATCAACATCGCCAAAGGAAAACAGGTTGTAATCCCACGCACTGGTTACCGGTGAAGCCTGCAAAATTACTGCTGCCGAAAGAAGAAGACCCGCTGCTGCTGCTCTGATGTTCATAAATATTCCCCTGCTGTTTGGATTATGGATGGAGTTAAATGATTTCGCCATAAAACTCAGCAAAAGCCGGACCATACGGGGAATATACCCTGTAAGGCCGCGCAGGCGTCCGTTTCCTGGGCTTACTGCTTGTCCCGCCCCCAAGGGAGTGTTAAATATTTCGACACGCATGGAGAAGTTCTTACACCCGTTTGCCTCGGGAGAAACAATTGGAGAAACAATTAAAGAATGGACAATCATCGAAGATAACAAGCAAGTGATATGTGATTCGTGATGGGATCTATCTGATTTCTGTTCAGAAATGTACTTAATCGATTGTCATTCCCCTACTGATACATCATCCACGCGTCTGCGTGAACACATAACGCGAGGAGAACAAACTGACCGACATCGACAAGCGGGGGCATTAGTACAGAAATGTATGATCTGTAATGCCCCCACTCGATACATCATTCATGCGTTT
>CAYQOU010000041.1:34847-36971 GCA_964419255.1 uncultured Fibrobacterota bacterium
AGACCTAATCTCCCAAACCCTCCACATGCTTCTGAAGCGCCTCGCGGCTTATGGGCATGCTGAGTACCGATTTGCGGTCCATGAGCTGGTCGGCCCTCTGGTAGGTCTCGACCGCCTTGTCCTGATTGCCGCTCTTCTCGTAGGCGGTGGCCAGATGAAACAGCAGCCGCGCCTCCCCTTTTATCAGCTCGCTGGATGACAGAAGCGATACCACCTGACCGAATTTCTCCGCCTTCATCAGGGCCGTGGCGTAAGTGTCCAGGATATGCGGGCTTTTGGGTGCAAGCTCCGATGCCGTGCGGGCAAGCTTTATCGCCTCGTCCAGACGGCTGCCCTCCTGAGCCATGGCCCAGGCAAGATTGTTCATGATCGTCGGATTGCCCTTCGGGCTTCCCTTCTTGATCTCCTCCATCTCCTGAAGCTGCTCGTAGGTCTGTATGGCGGCAGAATAATCCTTATCCCCCATCAGTACATCGGCGTAGCGAAGCATCAGCTGGGGAGTTTTCTGGCTCTTGAGCCCCTGCTCGTATGCCTGGCGCGCCTCTTTTTTGCGGCCCATACTGCGAAGAGCCTGTGCTTTCACCGCTGCGGTCACGTGAGCGGGGGCCCGGCTTTTGTTACACTCCTCGAGCGCCTTCTCGTACTGACGTTTGACCAGATAGGTGGACAGACGGGCGGTTTCGAAGCTGTGCTCCTTCGGATACCGTTCGGCAAGCGTGTTAAATACCTGGTGAGCCTGCTCGACGTTACCTTTGCGCAGATCCATAATCGCCCCCCGCCACATGGTCATGGCATCATCGGGATATCTCTGCTTTAGCAGTTTCTGAGCAGCCTCCGCGCGGTCGATCATATCCTTTTTCCAGGAGAGATCGCGGAATAGTTCCAGCGAGGTTTTGGTAAACACGTTGTTTTCGTGCATGATACTTACCGCGTGAAGCGCCTCGTCCTCCTTGCCGGACATGGCCAGGGCGGTGGCCATCTCGCTCATCACTTTGGGTGATCGAAGAAGGGATATGGGAAGCTGCTGATAGTGTTTGATCGCCTGCTCATAATCCTTTGCCGCCCCGTAGGCACGGGCGCTGTACATCTTTACCACAGGATGGCTTTTGACTTTTGCGGGGAGTTTCTGAAGCGTATCCAGAAGACTCCCCTTCTCAGTCACTGTTGTCAGCACCTTGTAATAGGGTTTCTCCCCTTGCGGAACGCGTTTGATCAGCGCATCCAGATCGTCTTTGCGACCGGTTGTCACATACACATATCCCAGATAGAATCGCGACTGCGGCTCCACCGATTTGTTGCGATGAAAATTGGATGGTTTGCTCAGCGGCAGAAGCTTTTCCTCCGCATCCTTAAACTTGCCGTGGGCAAGCGAGTATATTCCATCCTCCAGCTGCACGACATCGCTGTACATCTCGTTTTTGCGCGCCAGCTCGAAAACCGCCTGCAGACTGTCATAGTTATAGGTCTGCGCATACAGGGATGCCAGAAGGATATAGCCGAACTCATCGATCTGTTTCTGGCGGGCCCATTTTTGAAGCAGACTCTTTGCGGTGTTGATTTTCTTTTCCCCCACATAGCTTGCGGCAATCTTTCTGCGAAGCGATGGTGACTGATCCCTGACCAGGCTCCAGTAGGCACGGGCTGAGTCGTAGGCGTTAAACCTGAAGAACAGATCCCCCCTGAATGCAGGGGTTTTGAAACTGTCGGGCAAATCCTCGTACATAAGCAGGGCATTGGAGAGCCTCTGTGCGGAGTCGGTATTGAATTGCAGATTAACGTTGGCAAACAGCACCGCCGGATTTTTCAATCCGTTACGCCACGCAGCCTCGGCATGCACGTAGGCGGCATTGGGATTATCCGCAGTCTGCACCGCCGCCCAGTGGTATTGTGCCGAATCGGGCGCCTTCTTACTTGCCGCCACGAAAAACTTATAGGCTTTATTTCGATTATTTTCTTCTTCCAGAAGCATAACTCCTTTATCGAAGCACTCCTTGGCATCCATCCCGATACCGGCCGAACACCCCACCACCATCAATGCCGTAAACATCAGCAATCCGGTCAGCTGTCTCATTTTCTGGGTCCTTTCTTTATTATAAGCGAAAACAAAATGCACCCCATCCGTCC
>CAYQOU010000042.1:0-35853 GCA_964419255.1 uncultured Fibrobacterota bacterium
GGCAGAAAGAATAAACCAGTGTATATGGGGCCTCATAAAGCCCAGCATACGACGATATAAAGAAAACGACTTCATTTTAAGGCAGACAGCTTTATTCAGGTTTAGGTTTTTCGCACGACAGTATATGAGTTATGCGCGGGTTTTTATAAAAACATTCGGTTCCAAGAGAGAACCATTCTTTGATGCTTGATAAGGCGAATGCGGCTAGTTACTATATTTATACCTAAACTGTGCGATTCTCTCGGGGCGATTGCTCAATGCTCTGGAGCAGAAGAATTTCAGCAATTTGAAAATACCCGCAGCGGGTATTCCACACAATTGCTTCAACCCTTCTGCTATCAAGGGTTTTTGAGTAAATCATCCACTCAGAACCGCTCAGTTTATTTTATAATCAAAATATACCATTTTGCAGCCAAGAGTGAACCATGAAAATACCTTTTCACCTTTTGTTGTGGATAATTGCAACCATAACAATGGTTTATGGGCAAACCAAGGAAACCAGAAACTATTTTACCGGCTTCAGCTTTTCCTACAATCAACGCGATGCCTACTTCATTTTTGATGATATCAGCCAACAACAGAAACTCTTACATGAACCGGTTATTCTGTGGGGAGTGTTTTTGGGCAAATCCTATAATATTGGAAAACGATTCGGATTTCAGCTGGTGGGGAGTTTTGACCTGGGGAATTCGGATGATGGTTTATTTTCGGAGAGTGCTTTCCTTTCCGACAAATATGAAGTGAAGTACCGTTATCTTCGACTCGGATTCCGTCCCGATCTGCAATACTTTTTACCACATCAGAATAACATACATCCATATCTGCATGCCGGTGGCGGAATCGAATATGTCCGCTTAGATGAACACTTCTTTTTTGCCGACCGGAATCAGGAGGTTAGTTTTAGTGATCTGGAAAGCATAGAGTCTCGGACCTGGACATTTTCTCTGCACGGAGGAGTTGGCTCTTCTCTTATCTCCAGAAAAGACTGGAAACTGGGACTGGCATACTGGTTTATGTACAGCAACCCCGTAAATACAACGGTTTCGCGTGATTTACCAATCTCCACGGTTCACTACCACGAACGGTTCTTCTCTCATATGGTGCAGGTGGTGTTCCATTTCAGGTTACTGGAAAGCTAATGTTATTTTTCTGCACCTGGGGATCGGCTGCATTGAATCGTTGTGGCTACTACAACAGCAGATGCCAGCTCGGTACGCAGGCGATTGGGGGAGAGCCATACCATCTGAAATAAATCTCCTGAGAGGCAAGACAACTCCGTATCGGAAAATCCTCCCGGAGGTCCCACCCAACAGATTATTCCGGCAGCAGCTCCCAGATGTAGCTCTGAAAACGGTCTGCCGGATGGGGTGGCAACAACATGCTTGTACGCGGGAGGAGCAGATTTCAAGGCATTTTCAAAAACTTTCGGCTCGTTGAGCGTGGGCAGAAAGGCTGATTGGGATTGTTTGATTCCTACAATCATTTTCTTTTCCAATCGTTCACGAATCTTTTCCCATCGCGTTTTCCACCAGGGCTTTTGGCAGAATGTGCATACCACTGGAGTAATGCTGTGAACTCCCAGGGGCACGACCAAATCGATGAGCTGTTCGAAAGCATTTTTCTCGGGAATTCCAACGAAAAGCTCAATCGGGGGTGAGGGGCTTCGTTGAAGCTGTTTCTGTATGATTTGTACGAGAACTTGATCACGATTTGTGGATCTGATTGTTCCGGAAAAGATCGTCCCCTCGCCATCCGTGAATTGTATGTTTTCTCCACAGCCCAGTCGAAGTACGGAATGGGCATGAAAAGCATCATCGGCCTGCAAGATCGCATAATCGTCTTGTATGGCACGGGAAAAGAAAAGTGAATGTTCGGTTTGCATGTATACTTGATTGAAGTGTAGAAATCTAAAAGAAACATTTTCGGCAAACAAATTCAAAAACCTATTTAAACGAATGGTGTGCCGAACACTATTTTAATATAGTGTATAATTCCTACTGTCAGGATATTGATTATGAAATTTAAAAAAATCGCAGCGACTGTTGCTCTGTTAGCTGCAGTTACGGCAACAGCAAACTTCCGAGAAACTGTCGACAGAGTGAGTATGAAGACTTTTTCTGTTTATCGGTCGTGGGCTGAAGCCGATTCGACCTTTAAATGCGGCGTAATCATTCAGACACCTGCAGATCCTACCCCACGCAGGCTTCCGGCGCATGTGGTTGTAGCGATAGATGTTTCGCGGGAGATGCAGGGAGAACCTCTTACATATGCCAAAAAGGCTGCAAGTCACATCTTAAACAGGCTTCAGGATGGAGACTATTTCAGCGTAATTTCCTTTTCGACCTATACTCGAACGGTTTTTCCGCTTCAGCGTATCAATAGTGGAATCCGGCGAACCGCAGAGAGTGGAATCGATGGAATAGCAAGCGAAAGCAACCGCAATCTGGTGGAGGGGATGGATGCTGCGGTTGCTCAATTTGAACGATTTAAAGGGCAAAGTGCCTCTGGAAGGCATCTGTTTATCTTCACAAACGGCGATGCGGATAAGGGGCCGGTCGAAAATCCGCAGGTTTTATCCCACGCCTACTCTCTTTCTCAGAAAGCGTCGATTGACATTTCAACTTTCGGTATTGAGTATTCCTACAACGAAAAGCTTCTCTCCGAAATCGCTAATAAAACAGGGGGGAGTTATTACTATGCAGAGGAGCCGGAGCTTCTTGAAGCACTTGTGGAGCAAGAAATCAGACGGGTTATTATGCCTGCTGCTCGTTCGGTTCGCCTGCGGGTAGATTTGCCCAAGAGTACCACTATTTCTGAGGTTTTTGGAGGAGAAAAGAGTGGTGCGTACATAAAGGTGGGCGGCGTGCCCGCAGCAGCCAGACAATTGGTGTTTTTTGAGCTGAAAGGGCGACCCGTGCGGCAACAGGAGTGCATTGTTGAGATGGAGTATACCGAGCCGGAATCACAGGATGCAAGAATAGAACGTGGGTATGTAGATATCGCACTTACCGATGGAAATGCAGATTATGAACCCGAGATCGCCCCATACTATCTGGTGTTTTCCTTGATGGAACAACTGGTGACCTATTCAGGTCACGTGTATAAGAATCGCAGAGGGTATACCGATTTTTTCCGGTCTCGGCTGATTGACCTTGAACAGGAAAATGTGGCGTTTGATTCGGATTTTTTACAAAAGTCATTTGTCTATTTAGAACAACTCGACCGAAGAATCTCAAACACGGCTGTTGAGCCGGAAGAGTTGGTTAAGGGGATAAAGTTCGATATGTTGCAGTTTCTTCGGGGAAATCTTATTAAATAGGTTTCTATGATGTATTTTTACTCAGGTACCAATGAAATCTAAATTGAACGATTCTCGGCGATTTGGACGACTCCCTGGGGCATAAGGGGTTCAGCTATCTTTGAAAACTGTGGGTGGGTATGTCGCACGATTGTTACAACCCTTCCGCGATCAAGTGACTGTACCATTCATCCGCTCAGAATATCATTCAATTAAGGTATAATTATTATATTGGAGTATTCAGAAAATATCCACAGCCCTGTTTTTCATCATAAAGAGGAGGAGGAATATGAGACCAAAAATACTGCTGTCGCTGCTTTTTGCCTTGTCCGGTATGACCGGAATCATCGCCGGTTCTGACACTGAGCATATTGAAGCCGAAGGTGTCGGGTTGGGAGCAAACAAGTCGGAGTCTGTCATTGCCGCCAAACGGGATGCGATCGAAAAGGGAATCGGGGTAATCCTGCTTTCACAAACGGAAATTGAAAACTTCCAGCTCAAGCGAGATCAGGTTATTACCAAAACCATGGGAGCAATTAAGAGTTTTGAAATTCTGGAACAAGCTCCCGAAGCCGATGGCCTGATCAAAACGCGCATAAAAGCAGTCATTTCAAGGGCAACTATGCATGAGGATTTGGCAGCTTTTCAGATACTGCTGGAAAGTATGGATAAACCGAAGGTCATGGTCATTATCAAAGAAAACAATATCGGAAACGAAGAGCCCACCAACCGGGCATCGGAAAATGCGATTATCAGCTTTCTGAAAGACCCCTATGAATTTGATATTGTTGACCCTTCAGTAGCGGCATCTATTAGATCCTCCAATAAAAAAATGGCACAGCTTGCCGGTGATCACTCCGCGGCAGCATCAATCGGGGCACAAAATGGGGCGGAAGTCATTATAACCGGAGATGCGGTTGGGCGGGTCGCAAAAAAGCTTTCCAAGAATTTGGGAGGTATGAAATCCGTTCAGGCCGACGTAACTATCCGTGCTATCAACTGTGCGTCTGGGCGTATCATTGCAACCGGCAACGCTCATGGGGCAAAGGTTCATATCAGTCCCAATACCGCGGGGGTTCAGGCAATCACGCAGGCTTCCACTAAAGCGGCTAAAAAGCTTCTGGATGCGATAATTAAAGATTGGAACAATCAGCTCAATAATGGCATGCCACTTTCGGTGAGTATAAATGGTGTGAATTCATTTAGTGCAAAAAGTAGTGTTATTCAGGCACTGCAAACAATTCCGGGAGTGTCGACGATTCGCGAACGGGGCTGGGATTCCCAAAGCCAGATCCTTACCGCCGATGTTCAGTATATGGGTAATGCCAATGGGTTTTGCACCAAGACCGATGGCTTTAAGGTGCAGAAAGGTGGCAATTTCCGCATAACCGGTGTGCAGGGTACACGCGTATCCCTTTCACTGCAAGCCCATTAGTAGTGTTACCCCTTTAAGATGCAATCTAAGGCGATCATCCGGTCGCCTTTTTTCGTAGAGGTTAGAGGTGAAAAGAAAAGAGACTCGGCTGATTCGGGTAAAAGATGTACTTATCGGTGGAGACCAACCGGTGGTCATTCAGTCAATGGCCAATACTCCTACCGAAGAGGTCGATGCGACATTGGAGCAAATAGGGAAATTGACCGCGGCCGGATGTCGCATCGTGCGTTTGGCGGTACCAAATAATAATGCGGCTAAAGCATTCGGTTTGATTCGGCGCCAGACTGAGATTCCTCTGGTGGCTGATATTCATTTTCAGTATCGACTGGCTATTGCTGCCATAGAGGCCGGAGCGGACAAAATTCGTATCAATCCGGGAAATATAGGGGACGAAAAAAAAGTAAAAGCTGTTGTTGATGCAGCCCGGAGTGCCAAAATTCCTATACGTATCGGGGTAAACTCTGGCTCTCTGGCACAGGAGCTGCTTAAGAAACATGGTGGCCCGACTCCCCTGGCCCTGTTTGAAAGTGCCATGATGTATATCGAGATGATGAACCGTTTCTCGTTTGATGATATCATTTTCAGTATCAAGGCAAGCGATGTGACGACAACGATTGAGGCTTGCAGACTCCTGGCGCAGAATTGCGACTATCCTCAGCACATCGGTATAACAGAATCCGGTACGGTAAGAAGCGGGGCTATCCGATCTGCCGTCGGAATCGGGACTCTTCTGGCAGAGGGGATCGGTGACACTATCAGGGTTTCTCTTGCAGGAGATCCTGTTCAGGAGATTTTCGTGGCAAAAGAGATACTGAAATCTTTAGGATTGGCTAAAGGGCCGACGGTCATCGCTTGTCCGACATGCGGACGCACTCAGATAGATGTCGCGGCCCTTGCAGAGAAAGTCGAGAATATGGTATCTTCGGTATCCGAGGATATAAAAATTGCGGTGATGGGATGTATCGTAAACGGCCCCGGCGAAGCCCGGGATGCGGACGTGGGGATTGCCGGCGGGCGCAGGGAAGGGCAGGTGTTTGTCAGAGGTAAACCGGTAAAACGTGTATCAGAAGACCGGATTCTGGATGCTCTCTGGGAGCAGATACGGCATATTTTGTCAGATATCTCACGGTAATATGTGTTGCGAGCTGTTTACGGCTGTTAGTCAGGATCAGATTACAGGGGGGAAAACAATGCAAAAAGATAAGAAAATCTTTGTGGCGGGGCATAAAGGGTTGGTTGGTTCGGCGTTGAAGCGTCAGCTGGATGCTCAGGGGTATCAGAATATTATTACACGCACGCGACAGGAATTGGATTTGATCGATCAGAAAGCCGTCGAGCTGTTCTTTGCCACCGAGAGGCCCGACTATGTATTTCTTGCAGCGGCAAAGGTCGGTGGAATATATGCAAACAGCACCTATCCGGCGGACTTTGCATTTTGTAACCTGCAGATACAAAACAACGTGATCAACTCATCTTTCAAACATGGTGTAAAAAAACTCCTTTTTCTTGGCTCCTCCTGTATTTATCCCAAATTCGCCCCTCAGCCAATGCCGGAATCCGCACTGTTGACCGGTGAGCTGGAGCCGACGAATAAAGCATATGCCATCGCAAAGATTGCGGGTATAATCATGTGTCAAAGTTACAATGCTCAATATGGAACGCACTACATATCGGTGATGCCTACAAACCTGTTTGGGCCCAAGGATAACTATCATCCTCAGAACTCTCATGTCCTGCCGGCACTGATCAGACGTTTTCATGAAGCAAAGATGAGTGGTGATAAACAGGTTGCTATTTGGGGAACAGGTACCCCCAAAAGGGAATTCCTCTATTCGGATGATCTTGCGGATGCATGCATTTTTCTGATGAATAACTATGAAGAGAGTGAAATCGTTAATATCGGTTCGGGCGAGGAAGTAAGTATTGGTGAGCTGGCTCGGATCATAAAAAGGGTGGTTGGTTATGAGGGGGAAATCGTATTCGATACATCAAAACCCGATGGAACCCCCCGCAAACTCCTGGATTGTAAGAAAATTCATGATATGGGCTGGCATCATGCAATCGATCTCCAGGAGGGGATTGCAAAAGCGTATGAAGATTTTTTACGCCTCTGGCGAGAGACCGAGATTACCGATATCGAAAATCAGTGAATTATAACTGGCCATGAATCCCTTTCTTTTCCTTCTTACCAAGCTTCTGCCGACCCCATTTTATCCCGTCGGACTGGCGGTAACTCTTGGTCTTGCGGCAGTCTGTTTATCGATTCTGGGAAAAAACCGAATCGGCTTAATTCTTTTCAGCGCTGCGATAGCTGTTATTACCTTTTTTAGCCTACCAGTTGTTGCCAACCTGATTTGTAAGCCTCTGGAAATGAAATATGAGCAGAAGGAAGAATATCCCCAAACTGCTGCTATCGTGCTTCTTACAGGTGGAGAGGTGCCGCCGGTTTCTCCTCGTCGATACACGGAGATAAATGATGCCGGCGATCGTATACTGCATGCCGTAAGGTTATATAAACAAAATGTGGGTCAAAAAATAGTTATTACCGGTGGAAAGATTCCGCTGGTCAGCTTGTCTAAGAGTTCTGTTTCTTCCCTGACGGCATCTCTGGTCAAACAGCTGTTCGAAATAGAGAATGAGGCGATCGTTTTAGAGGAGGAGGCCAAAAATACTGCTGAACATGCCAAATATCTGTACAAAATGTTCAATGAAAAACAATGGCCTCTTAAAATAACGCTGGTAACAAGCGCTCTTCATATGCACCGCTCGGTCGGCGTGTTTAAGAAAAAGGGATTTAAGGTTTATCCCGCCCCTACCGATTATCGTTCGAATACGAGTGTTTTTGGAAGCATCATGTTTTTTCTTCCCAGTGCAGGTGCTCTTGATCTTTGTACAAGTGCTATACACGAGTATTATGGCATCCTTGCATACAAAATAATGGGAAAATTGTAGTTGTAAACCTCAATCGGGCGGTTGTAGTGGATGAGTCGCGCAAAACCGTTGAAGGGCAAAAGGGGTAACGCATTTATGCAATCGAATGAACACCCTCCCAAGGGTGTTTCTAAATAGCTGAAGCCTTTAAGCATCAGGATGTTTGCAAATCTTGCGGGGGAGCCGCTCAATCAGGTATATCCTAATCTCTGGCAAAAGAAAGAACTTTAACCAAGCGTGCACCGGCTTCAAGCAATGCCTCAGTGCATTCCCCTGTCGTGGCTCCAGTCGTAACGATATCGTCAACCAGAAGCACACCTCTGCCTGTCAGCCTCTGTTTGTATTTCTCTTTAACACCGAAAGCGTTTTGCAGATTCTTTTGACGTTCCTCTTTGTCCAACTTGGTCTGGGTCCTGGTATTTTTCTTTCGATATAATGCATTTGGGAACATCGAGGCTTCGTGTGAAATTCCGGTGTGGATGCCGCGAGCGAAAAACTCTGCCTGATTATATCCCCGTTTCATTTTTCTCACGAAATGGAGCGGAACAGGCACTATCAATTCCACATCATCGAAAAGACCTGCAGGTATAGAGTCTGCGAAGGTTTGTCCAAGGAAAAAGGCGAAATCGCGGAATCCTTTATACTTAAATTGATGAGCTGCATTCTTGATAAGATCGTCAAAATCGAATAAAGAGTAGCAGCAGTCAAACGGATGATCCCATACGATTTCACATGTGCAGGATTTTGTGTGCAGGTTTTGGCCGCATTTAGGACAGGCATGTCGGCCGGTCAGCTTGTCGTATAAAGATTTCATGCACGACTCACACAGCCATTTGTTTTTGCCTGACCGAGGCTCATTACATAACAGACAGAGAGGCGGAAAGATGAAAGAATGAATGGGAGAAAGAAAACGGGCGGCTCTTCTTATGGAAACGCCGCCTGTTTTCTTGATGGAAAATTTCATCTTATGCACATCAGTTGTTTGCTCCAGTTATCTGCGTCAGAGATTCTGTTTTTTCCCCGGAGCTGTTGGCGGATTCTTGTGATACGGATTCCTGTTGTTTATTGGAGTCGAAAAGAAAACCTTTCAGCAGCATTCCACCAAACACCACGAACAATCCGATACAGACGATCTGATTATGACTGAGTCCGGCGATTTGCTCATCGGGCGAGTAGTACCGGGTGAAATCGATCGAGAAACGCGAGATCGCGTAGAGTATGCCGGTGAGGTAGAATTCGAAACCATCGAAAAATTTCTTCCTCCCCGCCCACAGCACTAGAATGGCAATAAACAGTCCTGCGCCGGAAGCAAACAGCTGTGAGGCAAAAAGGCTGTCCGCATGCATGCTTATCTGATACTGACCGGCAGGGCTGGATGCTGGAAAGGAAACAGCACATGCACCATCATGTGGACCACCAAAACAACACCCATTAAGGAAACATCCGATGCGGGTCATAAAAATGCCAAAGCCCAGGCTCGGAGCAATAGTGTCGATGTAGGCAAGAAAAGGAAGCTTTTTGATTTTAAAAAACAAAAATCCGCCAACAATCGCACCGATAAATCCCCCATACATCACCAGGCCACCGATTCCAAGTGTACCGCCATGAAAAGGATTGAATATCGATGTCAGATTACCTTTAAACTCCTCGAAGTGCAGAAAGACATAGTACAATCTGGCACCTATGATGGCTGAAAGAATAATCCAAAAGCCCATATCCGATACCACATTGGGGTCCAGGTTCCGGCGGCGTGCTCGTACGGAGGATATCCAGATACCCAGCAGAAAAGATAACGCAAGCATCAATCCGTAGGAATGGATGGGTAGGGGACCTATCTTAAAAAGTATGGGGTGCATTACCTTGTCCTTTCAGCTTAACAGTCATTCAATCCTGGTAAAATATCACATGTAATAGTATTGCGCAAAAGCAACATAATTATTATTCAAAATGTCTGATCACTCACCCGGGCATTTAACAGAAACCCGATTAAAACAGCCATTGTAAGTGTGAATGATCCTCCATAGCTGAGAAATGGCAGCGGTAACCCTGTCACCGGCATCATGCCAATGGTCATCGCTACATTTACGAATAGATGGAATGCGATGATCGAAACCGAACCAACCACTACCAGATTGGTAAATCTGTTTCTAATGTTTTGAGTGGCCAAATATCCACGGACAATCAGGAATAAAAATAGTAACAGTATCACGGCGCATCCCAGAAAACCGAACTGTTCTCCCAGCACAGAGAAAATAAAATCTGTGTGCTGCTCCGGGAGAAAAGAAAGTCGTGTTTGTGTTCCGTGAAGATATCCTTTACCGAAAATATGTCCGGAACCGATTGCGACCTTTGATTGAATAACCTGATACCCCGAGCCATACGGGTCCATCTGCGGATCGATGAAGCTGATGATACGATTCTTCTGGTAATCCTGCAGAAACGAGTTCCACAATACCGTGGTAATGGTTGCAAAAAAAAGATTGGAAACAATTACCCCGATGGTGATCAGCCAGGAGGGGCGCGTGATGTATAAAACTGCACATACAATCAGAAAGTAAACCCCCCAGGGGATAGCATCTACTACCCCTAAGGATTCTGGGTGTCCATAGGAGACAATCAAGGGAATGACCGAAAGAACGATTGAAAACACCCAGGAGATAAGAAAGAAAATATCCAGCAACGACATACCAGCCCAGAAAAACATCGGCAATGACATCGCGCAGAACACCAGAGCAGTTCCCAGGTCAGGTTGCTGTAATACGAGAACAAAGGGAACAAGGATCAAGAGTCCGGGTATTATAAACGTTTTGAGATTTGTGAGAATGATTCTGTTTTGTGAAAGATAGCGTGCGAGGGCAAACAAGAGCCCGATTTTAGCAAACTCTGAGGGTTGAATGCGGATTGAACCGATAGCAATCCAGCGACCGGCACCTTTACTGACAACTCCTGTGAAAATGACATATACCAGAAGAAGCAGCGAAATGCCATACAGTACATATGAAAATGCATGATAAACACGGGTGGGTATGGATACAATGGCTAAAATGACCAGTATGCCCATGCTGACCCAAATCATCTGGCTTCTGGCAACATGAGCCAGAGGACCGCTCTCGTGGATATGAGTGGCACTGTAGATAAGTATAATGCCTGTGGTCCACAGTGCAACGACCGTAAAAAACAGAGAAAAATCGAAGCGTCCTCTTTTATTCAAGGTATCCATATCAGTAACCTTCTAGTTTTTATACCCTTTCATCTCATACTCCTTCACCAGCTCTTTTCCATCTTCTGTTTCCGCGAAAAAGTACCGCAAGACCTCTCCGGCAATAGGCGCAGCGACCGATCCGCCATGTCCCGCATTCTCGACAACCACACTTATGGCAATAACCGGGTTATCCACAGGGGCACAGGCAACAAACAGTGCATGGGTTTTCTCACCGTGCGGATTTTCCGCACTTCCTGTTTTGCCGCCAACAGGAATACCCGGAACCCGGGACCATCCTCCGGTACCGCCCGGTTTTATGACATCCTCCATCGCGGTGCGGATCGTTTCGATCAATTTGGGTTCCAAATCGAGAGAGTGAGTTACAACAGGCGTGTTTTGTTCCAGCACTGTGCCGTCGCGGCTGCGGATCTCTTTCAGAAGATGCGGCTTATTGATTACCCTCCCGTTGCCCAGCCCGCCCACCATCTGAGCCAACTGAATAGGGGTAACAATCTGGGTTTGTCCGATGGCAAGGTCGAGCACCAGTCCCCGGGTCCATTTCCACCCACGTTTTGCAAACCGCTGGTTGTAAGCCTCTTCACCGGAGAGCCAACCGTTGCGTTCGGAGGGGAGATCTATACCTGTGTAGTGTCCCAGGCCAAACATCTCAGCGTACTTGTTTATAATATCGTCACCGACTCTCAGACCAAGCTGGTAGAAATAGACATTGCATGACTGTCTGATTGCTCCGCGCAGATCCAACGGGCCGTGACCGCTGAGTTTCCAGCAGTGAGCCACTCGTCTCCCGATGCGGTATGCTCCATGACAGGCAACCGGCATGTACTCGTTTGCGCGAATCTTGTGTTCTGCGAGAGCGGCTATTCCGCTGATAAGTTTAAAGGTTGATCCCGGAGTATAAGTGCCGGAGGTCGCACGGTTATTGAATGGCAGGTCAGAATTGAGTGCCGCTTCAGCCCAGTTTTTTGTTCGTACAGATGTGGCCATCGAAAAGATATTGGGATCAATCGAGGGGTTGCTGTACATGATCAGCACCTCACCATTGCGTGGATCCAGGGCGACTATGGCACCTTTCAGGGAGTCGGGAAAAGCTTTGGCCGCAGCTTGCTGCAGTTGCATATCCAGAGTGAGATACACGTCATTGCCGGCTGTTGGTTCCGCACGAGGCATGCTCTTAATGGGGCCGAGACTCTTGCCATATGCATTGACTTCTATATATTCATGACCGTTTTTCCCTTTGAAAACGTCTTCATACTCTCGCTCCAGGCCGCTTTTGCCTATAAGATCACCGTAGAGGTATCCTTTTTTCTTCAGTGAATCAAACTGTTCATCAGGAATTTCGCTCATGTAGCCTAGAACATGAAATGCATCCGGGCCAAGCGTATACTCCCGCCGTGCTTCCGTCTCAACTACTATTCCGGGGATTTGCATCGAGTGTTCCTCGATAATGCTTACTATCTCGATCGGAACATCTTCCTTGAGACGCGTGAGATCGAAGCGCCTGTACTGTGCTTTTTCTATTCGTTGAATGAGCTCAAGACTGTCAAAAACCGGCATTCCTGAGGTGTCACGGATCCGTAGAAGATTATTGACAACCCGGCTTCTGTCTTTCATCCGGTCGGGGAATACGCCTATGGAGTAGGAAGGGCGGTTGCGTGCAAAAACTTTACCATTTCTGTCGAATACCCGTCCCCGTGGCGCCTTAAGCGGTTTAAGACGCATCTGGTTTTGCTTTGAGAGGCGAATATTTGTTTCTGCATCGATCACCTGGATAAAAACAAGACGCGCCAGAAGAAACAGGAAAAAAAAGGATACCATCCCCGAAAGCCAGAGGCTTTTGCGAATGCGTTCCTGTTTTACGTCTTCGAGTCGTCTTCTAAGTGGCATGAGAAAATCTAATGTTTAATCGAAGGATTAACGAAATAATCCCACAGATAGATAAGTGCAGCAAAGAATGAAGAGTACAAAGCCCGAGGCAGTGTACGCGTTATTAACTCCGTTGGCAAAATGCTCATATCCGCTTCGGTCTTCACCACCAAAACAATGGTAAAGACCGTATCGTGAAGAATAAACGCTAAAAATAAAATGATCAGCTTCAGCACAGGGTCGGTGCGCATGAATCGTTCGTTAAACAAGCCGACAAAAAAGCCCATCACCGTTTTGGATAGCGCATTTTGTCCCAGTATCGATGGAGAATAAATATCCTGACCGAGTCCTAGAAGAAAACCCACATACAGCCCCGGCATTACCCCTGTGCGAATCGCCAATAGAAATAATCCCAGGACCAACAGATCCGGCTTTATTCCCCCAACACCGATGACCGGAACAAAGGTGGTTTGTAAAACAAGAAAAAGGACAAAAAGTCCGAACCATTTTAATGTAGAAACTATCATTGATCAAACTCGATGGAATCAAGCTCCGTTCTAAAGGCACTCCATTGCGGTGACAGCCTGATAATAAAGACTTCTTCAAGATGCTCAAAATCAACGGATGGCTTAACAAAGGCTTTCTTAAACAATGGATCGTAATTGTTTGCTATTTTGGTGACTTCACCGACCGAAAGACCCTTGGGATAAATACCCCCGAGTCCGGATGTTATAATCGTATCTCCCGGCTGTACATCGACATGGTTTCGGTATCGAATGAAAAAACTTCGTCCGTTTTCCGTCTCGAGAATACCTACAAAACGAGTTCTCTTTACCATGACACTGGTGCGGGCGGAGGGGTCTTTCAGGATTTGAGTCAGGCTGATATTAGGAAGAGTCTGGATGACTTTCCCAACCAGCCCATCCTTCGTGACAATCGGCATGTAGAGGCCGATTCCCTGTTTCTTGCCGGCATTTATGACCATACTGCGATACAGGTGGGAGGGTTCACGAGCCACAACCCGCGCAGGGAGCAGATTATAGGTGAAATCCTGACCGAATCCAAGAAGGCTGCGCAGGCGCAGATTCTCCGAGGCTTTTTCCTCCAGAAGATCTATCCGTGTCTTTACCTGCGTGAGTTCTTCCCGAAGCCGCTTGTTTTCTTTGTAAATATTATGCGCACGGGTGACCTGCTGAAAGGTAAACTGGAAAGGATAGAAAATCGAAAGTGTCAGGGTTCTGGCTATCTGCTGTTGCTTGGTACTATTGACCGACAGCATCCAGAGGCTTAAAAGCACGGTTAGAAGCAAAGACGACACATCTTTGTGTCGTCCAATAAACTGAATAATCCAATGCATATAGTCGCCAGGCACTATTCCGGCCGAAGAGAGAAACGTCGGGCGTTTATCTGCCTCTTCTACCCGAATTCATAAGAACAGGCCGATAGGTTTCAAGGTTTTCAATAATCTTTAAGGAACCGCGCGCCACACAGGTCAGCGGTTCATCTATGACATTTACCGGCAGGTTTGTCTCCTGTCGCAGACGTTCATCAAGACCTCGCAGCATGGAGCTGCCACCGGTCATGATTATCCCCTTGTCGAGGATATCTGCCGAAAGCTCGGGCGGCGTCTGTTCCAGAGCCTGCTTAACCGCCTCCACAATCGTAGATATCGGCTCATTGAGGGCATCCCGAATTTCGGTGGATGTAATACGAAGCGTTTTGGGAATACCTGCAACCAAATCACGCCCCTTGACCTCCATCTCAAGCTCATCTTCCAGCGGAAATGCAGAACCGATACGAATCTTGATCTGCTCGGCAGTACTTTCACCGACCAAAAGGTTATACGTCTTCTTCAGATAGGAGACGATCGCCTCATCCATTTCGTCACCGCCGATACGTACGGACATATCGCACACCATACCGAAGAGGGCGATGAC
The DNA here is from genome assembly GCA_964419255.1 of uncultured Fibrobacterota bacterium. Taxonomy (GTDB): domain Bacteria; phylum Fibrobacterota; class Chitinivibrionia; order Chitinivibrionales; family CAYFVL01; genus CAZPHU01. Next base: position 14,688 of record CAYQOU010000042.1, read on the forward strand.
CGCAATCTCAGCCGTACCACCACCTATATCAATAACCATGTTACCGGAAGGCTCATTGACCGGTATGCCCATGCCTATGGCAGAAGCCATCGGCTCAGCCACCAGATACACTTCGCGTACACCGGCGCTCTCGGCCGAATCGATCACCGCACGTTTTTCTACTTCCGTGATACCCGATGGTACACCGATTACAGCCCGTGGCCTGAAGAATGAATGATATTTCTGAACTCTTTTTATGAAATACTTAAGCATCTGTTCGACCAGATCGAAATCGGCGATAACCCCATCCTTCATAGGACGAATCGCCTCAATCTCTCCCGGTGTACGCCCAAGCATCCGCTTGGCATCCAATCCGATTGCAACAACTTTTTTGGATTCCTTATCAAGAGCAACCACGGATGGCTCGTCGATTAACAGTCCTCTGCCACGTACATGAATGAGAGTGTTGGCAGTACCTAAATCAATACCCAAATCATTAGAAAGAAAAGGAAACATAAAAAACGCCTTATCTGTGTCGCGGTTTTCACTATGGAAGCCGACGTTTATAACTGACTGTGATTCAAAAAAATATACAACAAGAGTTATCTCGGTAAAAGAGTTTTGTGAACGCATTTGAAGTTTTCGTCACCAGAAGAGGCGTAGCTTTTTTCTTCAACCTGAATTGGGCGGCTTTGCACGGGGCGCCGCAAGAGTTAATGCTCAATTCTGCCACAAGATCCTGCCGAGGTTCATTGATCTTCACTCCGGTTGTTGTCACCTGCATCCTGATGATTATCATCATCCAGCTCATCGATAGAAGAGTTCGATTCATCGCCGGAAATACTTTCAGTTTCTGCTTTTTCCGATGAATTTTTTGTTGTACTCGAAGCTACGTCCCTTGTCTCCCTCTCCTCCGGGTCGCTTTTTTTAACCATAACCTCTTCAGATTCGATGTTTTCGGTACCGCCTTTCCCTTCATCGGGATTGTTTCCAAGCGAATCGGGAATGCTCCGATGCATATCTGTGGATTCTATCATGCTTTCATCCACTGTTGTATCTATACTACCATTATCTGCCGAATCTGGCAAGTCTTTGTTTTCTTTTGTTTTGCTTGAAGTATCTGGAGAACCTTCTGAAATGCCGTGCCTATCTTCTGTTCTTTCAGCAGATGGCTGAGTTTCAGATCCATCCGATTGTTTCTGCGAATGATGCTGAGATTTTCTTTCCGAACCCTTTCGCAGGCTATAGGTGACTCCAACGAGCCATTTTAGTTCTGTATCGGTACGCAGCTTGGGAATAACGAAAGAGAGATCGACCGATAGAGGATCGATTTGCAGTGCGCACCCCAGGTTCATGACTTCCGTATCATGATTAAGTCGTTTTCCTACCCGTATCGCCAGAGGATTAATTGGTCTTAGTTCAAGCCCTATGGGAACCATAATTCTCTTATCTGCGTTTCTGTATACGATATCACCCTGAATGGTGTAAGGAATCATTTTTATCGTATCCTGCCATGATGCCCCAAACCGCCCCGACTTAGGCAAATCTGAACCCTTTCCCCAATCGGATATCGTATCCAGGAAACCGGTGGATGTTCCCAGATGAAAAGCGGAGAGGCCGAGATGAAGTTTATCGGGAATCAGCTTATAGGCCAGCCCCGCACTGACGGATGCCGCATACGCGTATTCGGTTTCGATACGTTCCTGAATTCCCGACAGACTCAGGGCGAAGGAGAGTTGGTTGTTTTTGATATAGCCGGCTCCAAGCGACATGCTTGACAGCTGCGACGAGAATGGCGTGTTGTACTTTGGAAGGCTGCCGTCAAAGGAGGTGCCGAATATGTCACTGATTGTTTCGGTGTGAATGCTTGCCGCAAAAAACCATGATCTAAACGGGAAAGCCGCTTCAAAGTGCGCCCGTCGCAGATCGCCCGGTGAGTGACCGTATTCAATGGCCAGATATTTACTAAGGGTAAAGAAAGGCATCGCCGGATTATAGTAGGCAAAGCCACTTCCCGCCCCGGCAGTTGCCGCTGATCCCATGGCAATATTTCTCGGAGACGTTGGCTCCTCAAGCAGCTGGAAACCGGGATAGGCGACATTTTCTTTTTCCTGAGCATGCGACGGAAAGAAAAGAAGTGCTAGCGCAAAGAAAAAAACCATGCGTGGCACATACCGGTTGTGATTGAATCGATACGACATAATTTTTTTATCCCGTAAGAGTTTTAAAACGAAACGACAAAGTCGAGTTGCTGCTCAACCCCCGCCCATACTTTATCGGTCGTTATTGCATAGTTTAGAGAAGTATTTTTCAGGTGTGCAGACAGGTCCAGGAAAAAGCCGGCGGTTATGGCTGGCGAAAAGGTGTCCCAATATAGATCGGATTGCCGATACAATGCACTGCTTACAGCTATATCGCCAAGGCCAAGACGAATAAAAAAAGCTTCCCAGCGCTGCCATTCCGCCCCATTGTCCCATACCACGGTTGGGTGTGAGGCAAGCTCAAATCCGTTTTCGAAAGGATGTATGTTCAAGTCGCTGTTCCACACCAGAGGATAGCCCAAAAGAGAGCCGGTGTATTGGCTGCCCAGAACAAATGTGACCGGAAACGATTCTTCGAACGTCTCCTCCAGGCCATCACCAGAGTTAAACTGCCAGTTGAATTTTGCGTTGATGTTTTTCAGAATCGCGCCAAAGCTCAGATGCGGACGGAAAGCGTAACGAAGCCCCACATCCAGCCCCCCGATTGCAGTGGCCGACGAATACTCCATGTCCAATGTGCGCTCATCATAGTAATCGGGCAGTCGCTGGTAGTAGATGCCAATAGCTGCTCCGAGAGTAAGATTTCTGCGAAGAAGATACCCCACACCAATCTTGATACTGATTGTGCTGAATTTGGCTTCTTCCAGTTTCTCGCCCTCCTTATCGCGCAGATCGTCAAGAAAAGGATCGCCGCGATACAATGCTGAGACTTCCATGGAAACCCGCGGAGGAATGGGGAATTTATAGCTGATAAGGGCGTCTGTGCGGCCAAAGGAGCGGTAGGCACCTCCCAGCATCAGTGCCTTATTGTGCATGGCAGGAAGAGCGGCGGGATTCCACCAGGCTGCAAGGTAATCGGGGGAAGCCGAAAAGGCCCCTCCAAGACTGGCCGATTTGGCCCCGACGGGATTTCGTAAATAACCCCCTGAAACACCTCCCGGCATTTCCGCGAATGCGGGGGCATGCATAAGCAGGGGGATAAACAGAAAAATGATTGCCGGGCGCTTAATGAGCGCGTGCCACAACGACTTTTCCAAAAGCACGTTTCCCCTTTTTCGTATGAATCTTGAAATAATAAACTCCAGGAGCAACCGGCTGCGCGCCGTTGTTTTTTAAGGTTCCATCCCAGGTGGGAAGTTTTGATCTGTCTTGTGGCTGCTCTATTCGAATCACGTGATCCATGTTGTAGTCGTAGATGTCAATGGTTGCACGGTCGTTATCGGCGATTTCATAGACAAACATGGTGGAAGGGTTGTCACTGTTTATGATACCCGGCGCCGCGTAGGCTTCGGAAAGTCCGCTGCCGACCTTAAACTCTCGATAGTGCCAACTGAAATCCGGTTGCGATGAAAAGGGGTTACGAGAGACAAACAGGCCTCGATTGGTGGCAACCCATAGAAACGTGTCGGCTTGAGTGGCTGTAAAGGTGATGTCACGGATTTCCAATGCACTGACATCCGATGCGTCGAGTATGGCATCTGTAAACATGCGCCCATCGGTCCTTTCCTCCAGCTTCCCGGCTCCGTCATCCTGATACAGATAGATGTCATTGCCATAGAGGATAAACAGGTGGTTTCCGGGAGCGAAGCTTACCTTTTCCGGTTGGTGTTCGAGCACTCTCTGCCATGCCGACTCATCGCTGCCTTCCGTATACCGGTAGTAGCCGGTGTCGGCTTGATTTCCGTCATAGGCAATCGCCGTAGAATATATCGCCGAAGAGTCATTAAATCGGTTAACACCTGCCGACAAATAGCAGGCATCGGACGCAATGTCCGGCAATCTGCTCCAGACGGTATCGGATATGGAAAATCGCCAGAAGCTTCGATTGGATGCAACCCATATGTTTCCCTGATTGTCAGCGGCTACATCGATCACTTTTTTTGATGTGTCGGGAAAGGGGCTCAGCTGAGCGGTATCGGGCGGGAACTGTTTCGGAGGAAATGCTGCTTTATCTAATCCGGCATAGAAAACATCTTTCTGATCTACGGTCGAGTCCAGACGAAGAAGACCGCCGTCTCCGGAGGCCAGCCAGAAATAGCCGCTCGACCATACCGCATCATGAGTGAGGTAATTTGTGGAGTCCGCATCAATATATCCCGTATATTCCCGGCTGCCACCTTCGCCGTGAGTGTACAACCACAGATCGTTGGTGTTTGAAAGTTCGTCCTCACGCGGAAGAACCGAGAGCATGCGTCCGTTGCCGAATGCTAACGGAAATGCTGTTTTATCGATATGTTGCCACACAACAGAATCAGCGCCTGCATCTGTGGTATAATCCAATCCTTTAATGGAATATAACCATAATGTATCGCCACTTCCGGTAAGCATCTCGATATCGTTACTTGATATTACATTTTCCCGGGCACGTAAAAGGGTTACTGAGGCCAGGAAAACAAAAATCGCAGGCAGAAGTCTTACTAATGCTTTATCTAAACGGGTAAATATGTCGCAACATATGGCTGTATTGCTTTTGCGCCCGTTTTCCATGTTCAAGAAAACCGGCGTTTGTATTGGCTTACTCACGGGTGTCAAGGACATTTGCTCCCTCTGGTGCTGTCAGAGTAAAGGTCTTATTCGGGATATCAATGCCGATTCTGGATTTCTTGAACGTATAGGTACTTATATTGCCGTTTCGATCGACAACCTTGATTTTTCTTATAATTCCTTTTTTACTGTCAAGCCAAAGGGTTAACGACTCGGATGACGCGCTGTTCTGCGATTCCCAGCTGAACTCGGTCAGCTCGTCCCCTTCTTTTACCAGTTTGAAAGAGCCCTTGTTGAGATAATTTTGAAGCATCTGAGACGGATGCATCGAAAGATCCACATCAAGAAGGTCCTTTATTACCACCTGGTTTGCAGCTTTGCTGTATTGCCAGTAAGTCTGCCCGTCCGATACCCAGATGGTTTGTCCCACTTCGGCCCTAAACTTGTCGCCGGGGGAAACATACAGCTCACCTTTCTTCTCTTCCGTGCGCTCCCGGACAGCCCAAAAAATCGAAAGATCAAATGAAATTTGCATACCCTTATCAGGTGTATAAAGCTTTCTGGCCTGAGTTATCAATGGATGCTGCTCTGGCTGCACATTCGCTGCACTTATTGATACAGCGACACTTAGAATGACTGCGCATAGTGGGATTTGAATGAAGCGACATGAAATCATTTTTATTCCCCTTGACGGAAAAAACCGTTGTATTTCTGGAATTTATCAGGATGAAAGTTGTGCGAGGTACGCCTCAAGCTCCTCGGGACGAATAAGAACATCCCGCATTTTACTTCCTTCCTGTGGACCAACGATACCGGCGTTGTGAAGATCATCCATTATTCGACCTGCCCTGGCGTAGCCCAGTTTCAGTCGTCTCTGAAGCAGTGAGGTCGAGCCCTGGCCGATACTGACAATGAGTCGAGCCGCCTCTTCAAAACGCTCGTCCCGCTCGTCACTGCCACCGCCGCCCCCACCTATACCGGTTGCATCCGGTGAATCGTTCATGACCTCCTCAAAGCTTTCGATCTTTTCTACCTCTACCTGCTGCTCCTTGATCGAATCGACAATCTTCTCTACGTCTTCTTCTGATATGAAGGCACCGTGAAACCGTTCTATTTCAGGAGCACCGTTACGCAAAAACAGCATATCTCCCCGCCCCAGAAGCTTTTCCGCTCCGACATGGCCCAGAATGGTTCGAGAGTCTGTCGACTGAATCGTCCGAAAGCCGATTCGGGACGTTAGATTAGCCTTGATGGGGCCGGTGATAATATCTACCGAAGGCCTCTGGGTGGCAACAATCAGATGAATGCCCACCGCACGTGCAAGCTGTGCGATTCGCTGAATAAGCCCTTCCACATCCTTTGATGCAGTCATCATAAGGTCGGCCAATTCGTCAACCAGGATAACGATGAACGGCAATGGTTTATTGTCCTGCTCTGACAATACACCTTCTTTTATGCTCTTTTCTTCGATTTTCTTGTTAAAAGAATCAATATTACGCGCATGAACCTTGGCCAGCATCCTGTACCGTCTGGTCATCTCCAGTACACCCCACTGAAGTGCCTTGACCGCTTCATTGCTCTCGGTGACCACGGGAGCCATCAGGTGGGGAATGCCTTCGTAGATCGAAAGCTCCACCTTCTTGGGATCGATCAGAATAAGACGAAGCTCATCCGGTTTCCTGGTCATAAGAAGGCTGCATATAAGACTGTTGATACAGACGCTTTTTCCCGATCCGGTCTGTCCGGCAATCAAGAGGTGGGGCATCTTGCGGACGTTTGTCACATAGGGTGCTCCCGATATGCTTTTCCCGATAATCACCGGAAGCTCAGCTTTGCTTTTTTTGAAGATATCCGATTCCAGAATGTGTTTGAAATAGACAACTTCCATTTCATCGTTTGGAAGCTCAATACCCACAGCGGCTTTACCGGGGATGGGTGCCTGAATACGGATTTTCTTTCCTCCCACCGCCATCGACAAATCGTCATGAAGGTTTACCACTTTGCTGATCTTGACCCCCGGGGCAAGTTCAATCTCATAGCGGGTGACGATCGGTCCCGGACTTACATTTATCACTTTGCCCTCGACGCCGAAGTTGAGAAGAGTCTTCTCCAGAGTCTGAGAGTTATTTTCGATCATGTCCCGATCGATATAGCTTGAAACAGCCGGCGGGTCGGGAATTACTCTGGGCAATGGAACCTTATAGATTTTTGGAGGGCGTTTGGGCTTTTCCTGCTGCTCCGGTGCAACACGGCAGAAATCTTCGTAATCACCACTCATCAATTCGGGGTCCAGAAGCGCAGCATCATCTGTCGAGCTCTCATCGATCTCCTCTTCCAGCTCGTCTTGTACCAGTTCCTCTTCCATTGTGGTAATCTTTATCGGCGCGTTTCGCTTGGCCCGAAACTGAGCAAGCTGCTCTTCAAGGATTTTTTTACCGACCTCCTCGAGACTCTCTGTGGAGGGTTCCGCCTGATCCTCTTCATTCATTTTCTCTTCTACCGTTACCGTATTTTGTTGCTTAGCGGGAGCGACTGTATCGGCTTTCGGAGCTTTCTTCTCAATTGGAGGGGGAGCAATCCTGGCCTTCTCCTGAGGCTTACGGTTAAATGCGTCTCTTATCTTCAGTCCGAAATCCTTGAGACCATTCCATATCTTTTGTGCGAAGATTATTATATGGGTCCAAAGCCATTGAAGTGTGGCTTTTATATCGATATTAAAACTGACCGCCAGGGTGATAAGCAGGGCGAAGCTGAAAAGGAAATAGGGTCCGAAGGTGTGCCGGCCAAACACAAAATGCAGGCCGTAGGTGATAACATGGCCGATTATGTTATTCTGGAAAGTATTTAGAGTGGTAATGACGGGCAGGTGATGAATCGCAAACAGAGTGCATATTTCCAGCGTAATTATGGTCCATATACAAAATGTCCGTAGATAAAGAGCCGTGCCGCGGAATAGCGAAATGCCGATAAGCAGTATTCCGGTGGGAATTATGTAGGCGGGTGCCGTACCAAAAAGCGTGTTGAGACCGGTGGACATTTTTCTTCCAAACGGTCCGAGGATATTATCGTAGCCGTGAAAAAGCGAGGATATCAGAGAAGAGAAGACCAGAAATCCAATAGCCATAAATATAATTCCCCATATCTCATCTCCAAGATGAACCTTGGGGGAAGGGGCAGTTTTTTCTTTTCTCTTACCCATTACCTACATGCTCCATAAGTTTTTTTTCGGCCTCATACAAGGAAAACCGCAGCCGTTTAGCGTGAGCAGCGGCAGAGGCAAATTTCGTTATTTTAACGTATTCCTCCAAAGTGCGTGCAGCCTCCTGCGCCCTTTTGCAATTCGCAACAAGTACATCCTCTAAGGACGTGCGCATCATCTCTTCGGGTTTGGTCTCCTGTGCAAACGGATCGGTTTGAGTGTCCCGGCTGATAACCAGATTACTTCTGTTACATTCGTCTTCAAAGAGTTTCAAGGAGTGGCGCAGCTTCTTAAGAATCGTGGCCGTTTCGGGGGCAGTCACAACGAATCTGACATATTCTTCCAAAACCCTGAGTGCTTCGCGCAGACGGTTGCAATTCACATCCAGTATGCGAAAGACGGCTGATTTTTCTTCTTCTGACAATAGTGGAGATCCGAAATGCATAATTATTCATTATTTAGAGGAAACACAGTCTTGTAAAATACGTAATTGTGTAGGCTACCGTCATACTCTCCGGTGTAGATAATAGGAGATTCGAGGAGATGAACTTATATATTTTCAAAGATATGACAATTTTGGTGAAGATCGAATATAAACCGAACTGATTGATCAAAAAACTACACTCAGACCGCAACGGGCGATAGTGTGCCTGAGTGAAACCAAAAAGGACAGTACAATTATGTATGAGATTTCCTCGGAAATCAGCTTTTCCGCTTCACATCGCTTAGTCAATTATAACGGACCTTGCGAAAACCTTCATGGCCATAACTGGCTGGTTCGCGGGTATGTGCAGTGTGAGCATCTCAATGAAATCGGATTGGGAATCGATTTTAAAAAACTGAAATCTGCTCTCAAAGCAGTCACCGATACGCTGGATCATGTGGATCTGAATAAGGTACTGGCGGCTCACGACATTAATCCTTCATCGGAAAATATCGCCAAATATATCTATGATGAGCTTAAAAAAGAACTGGCGGAGGATACCTGCAGGGTATCGAAGGTAGAAGTTTACGAGACTCCCGGTAACTGCGCAGCCTATTTCGAACATGCTTAAGGTATCCGAATTATTCACCAGTATTCAGGGAGAGTCCACACATGTCGGAAGGCCCTGTTTCTTTATTCGGCTCGCCGGATGTAATCTCCGGTGTGTCTATTGTGATACCGTTTATGCATGCGATCAGGAGGGGTACGACTATTCGGTGGACCGGCTGATCAACTTTGCCGGAGAGCAGAAGATACCACTGGTGGAGATAACAGGTGGTGAGCCGCTTCTGCAATCTGAAACGCCGGAGCTCTGCCGGCGGCTGCTCGAAAATAACTTCACTGTGATGATTGAGACCAACGGAACGCTGGATATCGGAGCTGTACCCGCTAACTGCATTCGAATAGTAGATGTAAAATGCCCCGACAGCGGTGAAAAGGATTCTTTTCTGCTGACAAATCTGGATAAGCTGAATGCATCCGATGAGCTGAAATTTGTCCTGTCATCCAGAGAAGACTTCGACTGGGCGCTGCATTTCGTTGCGCACCATAAACTTCAAGATATCTGCACGATTCTGTTTTCTCCAAACCTGCAAAGACTTGTGCCCAGTCATCTGGTTTCCTGGATTCTGGATTGCCGGGCACCGGTGCGTCTGGGATTGCAGCTTCATAAATACATTTGGGAACCGGATACAAAGGGTGTATAGGGGAGTGTTATGAGAAAAGCTGTAGTATTGTTGAGTGGTGGTCTTGATTCGGCAACATGTTGTGCGGTGACTCGCAGCGAAGGGTACGAAATATATGCGCTAAGTTTCTCATACGGACAGCGTCATACGGTTGAGCTTGATTGTGCGGCTCAAATAGCCTCTTTTTGCGGAGCAAGACAACACCAGATAGCCTCAATCGATTTACGTGCATTCGGCGGCAGTTCTCTGACCTCTGATATCGATGTTCCCAAGAACAGGGGGGGCGAGTCGGCTGATGATATTCCAAACACATATGTCCCGGCACGCAATACAATATTTCTCTCCTTCGCGGTTGGCTGGGCGGAGGTGCTCGAATGTGACGATATTTTCATCGGGGTTAATGCAATCGACTATTCCGGATACCCGGATTGTCGTCCCGAGTTTATAAAGGCGTTTGAGAAGATGGCAAATCTTTCCACCAGGGCAGGAGTGCAGGGCAGGCACCTCTCGATCCATACTCCGCTGATTAATCTTCACAAATCCGAGATAATTCAATTGGGCACCTCTCTGGGGCTGGACTATGGTCTTACTCACAGCTGCTACGATCCGAGCCAGGAGGGGCTTGCCTGCGGCGAGTGTGATAGCTGTATCATCCGGCGCAAGGGTTTTCAGGAAGCCGGGGTGGCGGATCCGACCAGGTACAAGTAGTTATCTCCATCAGGCTCTGATTCCGCCAGGTGCATTTTGGGTCGTATTATTTGTCTATGCCTTTATAGTTTTCCATTACCTTGATCCTTGATTCTCCGGCTGCCGGAGAGTCCCGGGAGGATAAACAGGAATTCGGCTGGACTTATCTTAAAGGATCAACGGTTTTTCACCTCACCAATCGTTGCGCTTTCCCGATTCCCCGGGTCTTGATCCTCCCTACGTACCCTGTGCTCCGCGCATCATGATCAACTTGCCCGAGCGCACCGATTCGATAATCCCGAACTTCTCGAACAACGAATGCACGGCGTTTAGCTTGTCGCTGTTTCCGGTTACCTCGAAGGTCATGGACTGCTCATCCATATCCACCGAACGGCATTTGAAATGGTCGGCGATCTGCAGTACCTCGGTTCTGGCTTCGGGCATGCAACTGACCTTTATAAGCGCAAGCTCCCGCTCGACCGTGTAGTCGCCGGTGTGGTCGCGGGCGTGGATCACATCCACCAGTTTATTTAGCTGATTGATTATCTGATCCAACGTCTGCGGATCGCCCGATGCCACCAGATTCATGCGGGAGTAAGAAGTGCCATGGGATGGCGAAACTACCACGCTTTCCAGATTAAACCCCCGGCGGGAAAACACCAGTGCGATACGAATGAGAACCCCCGGTTTGTTGTTTACCAGCAGGCTGATTGCATGTCTGTCATCCGGTTTTCTTTCCATTATCTATAAGTCCTTTCAATCGATGTTATTTACTGGTCGGTGGCTCAAGCAGCATGGATTCGTATCCTTTGCCTGCCGGAATCATCGGAAACACATTCTCCTGCTTTTCGACATGCGCATGAATCAAACAGGGGCCGTCATTATAGGCCAGAGCCTCCGAAAGCACCTTCTCCATCTCTTCGCGTTTAGTAATGCCCATCGCCTTGATCCCATAGGCCTTTGCCAGGGTGACAAAATCGGGATTACCCACCAGGTCGACACCTATAGTGCGGTTGTCGAAAAACAGATGCTGCCACTGACGGACCATCCCCAGGTACTTATTATCCAATATGATAATCTTTATCGGCAGCTTATTGATCGCCGCTGTGGCAAGCTCCGCCTGAGTCATCTGGAAGCCACCGTCGCCGCTGATCGAGATGACCAGCTCGCCGGGACGAGCCATCTGGGCACCGATAGCAGCGGGAAGGCCAAAGCCCATTGTACCCGCTCCGCCGGAAGAAAGCCAGTGATCGGGCTGAACGGTTTTGCAAAACTGCGCCGCCCACATCTGATGCTGGCCGACGTCGGTGACGATCACGGCCTTGCTCTGCGTCATCTCATCAATCTTTTGACAAACCTCCTGAGCCTTCAAACCGCCTTTCGCTTCATACTTCAGCGGGTATTTTTTCTTCCAGTCATCGATTTTCTTAAGCCATGCGGCGGTATCCAACTTATGCACCTGAGCAATCAGCTCTTCCACCACCGGCTTTGCATCACCGAGGATGAAATAGTCGACCGTCAGCATCTTGTCCTTCTCCGACGGATCGATATCGATGTGAATCTTTTTGGCGGTCGGGCAGAACAGTTTCGGATCACCAATGATACGGTCATCCCAGCGCGAGCCGATCGAAACGATACAGTCACTCTCCAGAATCGCCTTATTGGCGTAGGCCGTTCCGTGCATTCCCAGCATACCCACACATAGCGGGTGGGTTTCGGGGAACGCGCCTTTGCCCAGAAGAGTGGTGGTCACCGGAATCCGCGCCTTTTCCGCAAGTTTGATCACCGCCTCATGTGCATCTGAAAGCAGCGCCCCATGTCCGACCAGAAGAATCGGGCAGCGGGAGCGGTTTATCGCTTCCGCCGCGCGAGCCAGCTCCTTGTGATCGAAAGATTCCGGAATCTTGTATCCCGGCAGATCGAGTGAAATATCGAAATCGGGAACAAACCTGGTGGCAGAAACATCCTTGGGCATGTCGATAAGCACCGGACCGGGTCTTCCGGTATGGGCGATATGGAAAGCCTCCTTGATCACCCGGGGGATATCGTTAACATCCTTGACCAGATAGGAATGTTTGACCACCGGAAATGAGATTCCCGACACGTCGGCTTCCTGAAACGCCTCGAGGCCAAGGTGCGCCGAAGCCACCTGTCCGCAGATAACCACCATAGGAACCGAGTCCATATGCGCGGTCAGAAGGCCGGTGATCGCGTTTGTCGCTCCGGGACCGGAGGTCACCAGGGCGACACCGGTTCGGTTGCTTGCACGCGCGTAACCGTCGGCCATATGCGTCGCTCCCTGCTCGTGACGGCTGAGAATCAGCTTGATCGTCGAGTCGTGAAGCGCATCGAAAATCGGAATGTTCGCGCCGCCGGGATAACCGAAGATATGGGTAACCCCCTCCTTTTCGCAGGCGGCAATCAGTGCCTGAGCACCGGTAACGTGTGAACCTGACATCTGTAGAACTCCTCTATGATTGACAAATTATGTTTAATCTAAAAAATCGGGTGAGATCGATTACTGCTTCGCATGAAAGATATGGGCGTGGTATAATAGCAAAAAGTCATCTGGCCGTGCGTCTCTACATACGTCTCGATATCGTTTCCTCGACGCTCCGGTTTTTTTCCTCAGCGGTAAAATGGCGCACATACATTATTATGTGCGCATTTTCTGGCGCAGCGCACAATCCGCCAGCACCAGCGCGGCCATGCACTCCGCGATAGGAACCGCGCGGGGAACCACACAGGGATCGTGTCGGCCCCTGGCTTGCAACTCCGTTTGTTTGCCGTCGAAATTGGCGGTGTTTTGTTTTTGGCCGATTGTCGCGGGTGGTTTGAATCCGATCCGAAAGAGGATCGGTTCACCGTTGGAGATACCCCCCTGGATTCCACCGCTGTGGTTTGTGGCGGTACCCAGTCGTCCGTCTTTTTGCACAAAGGGATCGTTATGCTCTGAGCCGCGCATGCGGGTACCCCCAAAGCCGGAGCCGATTTCGAAAGCTTTGGTTGCGGGAATCGAAAGCATCGCCTGCGCAAGAAGCGCTTCCAGCTTCTCAAACACCGGCTCACCCCACCCCGCGGGGATGTTTCTGCATACACAGCTCACGATTCCGCCCAGAGAATCCTCCTTGTCCTTAGCATCCTCGATGAGTGCGGCCATCTTGTCTGCCGCACCGCTGTCGGGGCAGCGGACAAATGATGCATCCACCTTCATGCGGTCGACAGTCTCCGGATTGATGTTTTTAGCATCTACGGTACCTACCGACTGAACCCAGGCGACAATCTCTATGCCGTAGGTGAGGCGAAGAAACTTCTCCGCTATCGCCCCGGCGGCTACCCGCCCGATCGACTCCCGGGCACTGGATCGTCCTCCGCCGCTTGCCGCACGGATACCGTATTTCATCTGATAGGTGTAATCCGCGTGGCTTGGACGCGGCACCGTGGCCATCTCCTGATAATCGCCGGGGCGCTGATCCTTATTGGGGACAAAAAGCCCGATAGGCGTACCCAGGGTGAGGCCGTTTTCGGTGCCGGAAAGAATTGTGACCCGATCCTTTTCATCACGCGGCGTACTGTAGTCGCTTTGCCCCGGACGTCTTCTATCCAGCTGTGGCTGGATGTCGGCCTCTGTCAGCTCCATGCGGGATGGGCAGCCATCGACGATCGCGCCGACTCCCTTGCAATGTGATTCACCAAAGGTGGTTACCCGAAATAATCTACCAAATGTACTGGACATCTACATACCTTTATCTGCAAAATAGTTGTTTCTTTCGAGTGCATCGATAATCGCCTGCACTGCCTGCTCGGGAGTCAGAGAGGTGGTCTCGATCTTCACATCGGCTATGCGGGAATAGACCTTATCGCGCATGCGATACACCTTTCTTACCCCCTCCACCGTGGGATCATCTCGAAGCCATGCAGGGAGCCCCTTGTGCTCCATGCGCTGAAAAATAACCTCCGGTTCCGCTTCAAGATAAATTATGGCTCCCATTCGATTCAGAATCACATCGTTGCCTTCCCGAAGCGGGGCTCCGCCGCCGGTTGCCAGCACCGCTGAGCCTTCCGACTCCAAAGCGCTGAGCGCATTCCGTTCAAGTTCTCCGAACGCCTTCTCACCATTTTCGATAAAAATCTCACGGCATCGTTTCTTTACGCCCCGGTTGGATTCATATAGCTGCTCTACTCTGCGATCCAAATCGATGAAAGGCAGTTTCAGCAATCTTGCCAGTATTCTTCCGATTGTCGATTTGCCGCATGATGCGAACCCGATTAAAACGATGTGCGGAATAGATCCCGGCACCCCTTTACCTGTTCCCAAACTTTAACTCCACTCGCTTCAGTCTGAAAAATCATTCATGTAGGGGAGACGAGATGCTGTTTGCTCTATCAGGTCTCTCCGTTGACTCAACACCTCTGTCGTATCCCAGGTTCCTTCTAAGAAAGCTTTTCGGAAAGCTTCCGGTATTGAAATATCGTACTGCTGATCCCGGAATGTTATTTGTCGGTTTTCCAGATCAATCTGTAATGAACTGTCGGGAAACTGATCTACCAGCTCCATGAGTTTGTTTGCGGTTCTCTCATCGATAGTGACGGCCGGCATTCCCATTGATGCGCAGTTGCCGGCAAAGATGTCGGCAAACGACTCACCGATCAGGGCGCGTATGCCGAAGCCGGCAAGCGATTGTGGGGCGTGCTCGCGGGATGAGCCGCAGCCGAAGTTTTTATTTACAAGCAGGATATCATTGCCTTTGAATTTTTCTTCGTTGAGAGGATGCTTTCGAGGTTTCATATTCTCATCGAAACGCTCATCATAAAACGCAAAATCGCCCAGTCCCTCGAAGCTGGTACATCGCATGAAACGAGCCGGTATGATGGCGTCGGTGTCTATGTCGTTTCCCGGTACGGGAACTCCTTTACCGGTGATTCTTGTGATTCTTTTCGTATTCTGTTCCATAATTACACACCTGCAGGTTTGAATGAACCGTTTTCGAATGAAACACTTTTTGCCTCCTCCAGGAGGGGGCGCCCGCAGAACGGGATCAAGGGCAAAAGAGTCAGGGAAATGCGTTAGAGCCTTAGTGACTTCTTATCCCGTGCTCTATTCCCACCATCATCACCTTTTACCCAACCACTTCTCGAACATCGGTGACCTTTCCGCTGATTGCCGCGGCGGCAACCATCGCCGGACTCATGAGCAGCGTACGGCCTTTGGGCGAGCCCTGCCGTCCGATGAAGTTACGGTTGGATGAGCTGGCACACACCTGATCCCCCGACAGCTTGTCGGGATTCATCCCCAGGCACATCGAACAGCCTGGGTTTCGCCAGGAGAAGCCTGCCTCGGTAAAGATCTTGTCCAACCCCTCAGCCTCCGCTTGCATTTTAACCCGTTGCGATCCCGGAACAACCATCGCATCCACGTCGGGTGAAACCTTCTTGCCTTCCACAATACGGGCCGCCTCTCGTAAGTCGGAAATACGGCTGTTGGTACACGAGCCCAGAAACGCCACGTTTATGGGCATGCCCAGTATCGGGCTGCCTTCCTCGAAGCCCATATGATTGTATGCTTTGCGGGCTGCCTCCCGGTCGTTTTCAGGCAGCTTGCTAATCGTTGGCATATTTTGAGTCACCCGTATTGCCTGGCCCGGATTGATGCCCCAGGTAACCATCGGTTCGAGATCATCCACATTCATGGTGACGATGTCATCATAGAACGCGTCTTCATCAGAGGCGATACTCTGCCAGTAGGCCACTGCTTTTTCGAAGCTCTGCCCCTTTGGGGCGTATGGTCTTTCCTTGATATATTGGAACGTGGTCTCATCGGGATTCACATACCCCGCGCGTGCACCGCCCTCAATGCTCATGTTACAGATGGTCATCCGTTCCTCCATGCTTAGCGCCTTTATGGCGGGGCCGGCATATTCGTATGCATATCCCAGCCCTCCCTTGACCCCAAGCATTGCCATGATATTCAGGATGATATCCTTTGCATACACTCCCGTGCCCAGGGTTCCATCTATCTGTATCCGGCGTACCTTTGGCTTGCTGAGGGCAAGAGTCTGGGTGGCCAGTACATCTCGTATCTGTGATGTGCCGATACCAAAAGCAATCGACCCAAACGCTCCATGGGTGGAGGTGTGTGAATCTCCGCAGGCTATTGTCATGCCGGGTTGAGTCAGACCCTGCTCGGGTCCAATCATGTGCACGATTCCCTGATTTCCCGTGCCGGGATCAAAAAACGTGATACCGTATTTTTGGGTGTTCTCTTCCAACGCTTGCATCATCTGCTCGGCAAGAACATCGGAAAAGGGCCTGTCTTGAGAGACTGTCGGAACGATATGATCTACCGTCGCAAACGTTCTGTTTGGATACATAACCGTCAGGCCGCGTTCCTGAAGCATTTGAAACGCTTGCGGCGAAGTAACTTCATGGATGAGATGCATACCGATAAACAGTTGATCCTGTCCGGTCGGCAGTGTGGAAACGCGATGGAGCTCCCAAACTTTATTGAACAAATTTGTACCCATTGTGTTTCCTTTCTTTTATTATACAGATGCAGCCAAGCAAATATAGGACCGAAGCTCCCGTGAAAAATATATCATCGTTTGTAAATTCCCGGTGAACTACATCTATTCATCAGAGAGTGTGACAGAGTCAAACTAAGCGATTTTCTTGCGGCGATTAGCTCAATCTTTTTGTACAGGCTCTATTTGGCATCTTTGAGATTCCGCAGAGTGGATTGCCCGCGATTACTTTCGGCTGAGAACGCTCCGCCTCTTTGCTTTGAATGTCGGGTCCGTTTGCGGTTTGTTTACAGGGTTTAGTGTACGGTATTGTACAATTATACACTATGGGCACACTTCTATATGTGTTTCATTTCTCTTCTGACAGACAACCGATGATATCAAGAAGTGCCTGCTTCACAGAGCACTCTCGTATGGCCTGGCGATCGCCGGTGAAAATATATCTTTTTTCCCATGTGCGGTTTGGGGTGACAAAACCTATGTATACGAGCCCTATCGGCTTATCCGGAGTTCCGCCGGATGGGCCGGCTATCCCTGAGACTGATATCGCGCATTGTGTTCCCAGTAGCTGAGAAACTCCCTGTGCCATCGCGCGCACCGTTTGTGCGCTGACTGCTCCGTGCTTCTCAAGTACATCTTTCGGAACGCGAAGGACCTTTTCTTTTACCTCGTTACTGTAGGCAATCACGCCTCCCTCGAAGAAAAACGAGGTACCCGGCACTTCCGTTATCACGGCGCCTGTCAGCCCCCCGGTGCACGATTCGGCCACCGAAATGCTCCATTTCTTATGCTGAAGTAAAAGCCCCAGTTTGGAGGCCAGATCATAATGCTGCAATGATAACATCGTAGAGCCAAAGAAGAAAAAGAAGTGAAATGTTTGACATCACTCCGGCGACAACATCATCCATGGTCATACCAACACCCCCTTCAACCTCTTCCAGATTATGCACGGGGAAAGGTTTGACAATGTCAAAGAAACGGAAGAGCAGAAAACCCATGATTAGCGTACGCCAGGAGATTGGAATCATAAAAAAGGTAATGAATTGTCCGGCAACTTCATCGAGTACAAACTGTTTGGGATCATGATCACCAAACACCGCGTGTGAGTTTTGGCCCACCAGCATGGAAATTACGGTGAGTGCGATACCTGCCAGCCAGAACTGCAGATAGTATTGCGGATCGAAAAACTGAAAGCTGAAATCGCGGGTAAACCAGATTGCCGCAACAACTGCCAGAGAGCCCACCGTGCCGGGGGCAAAAGGAAAATAGCCAAGGAAAAAAAGTGAACCGAAAAACCGTTTGAACCATTTTGTTAAAAAAAACTTCATCTTAGGCTCGCATAACTCAAACTCGTGGATGCACAAAATTTTGATTAAAATATATATATACGAAAAAAGGCGGTGTGAAACCGCCTCAAATCTTGCGTTAATTGGCCCCTCTACTCAGCTCCGTATTTGAGACGTGTTCTCTCCTGCAGCGCCTGATTCAGGGTGATCTGATCGACATACTCCAGCTCGAGTCCGGCGGGCAGACCGCGCGCCAGTTGACTGATCTGAACGGGGCTGTCTGCAAGATACCGTGCAAGATACAACGAGGTGGTTTCGGCCTCCGCACTTCCACCCAATGCCAGAATAAGCTCATCGGGCTTTTCCTGCTCGATACGCGCCTTGAGCGCGGCGATATTGAGTTTGTCGGCTGTCACACCATTTATCGGCGACAATACCCCGCCAAGCACATGATACTTGCCGCGATACCGACCGGAACGCTCGAGCGTAAAGACATCCACCGGTTTTTCAACCACACACACCTGGTGGGAAGATCTGGTGGTGGAGCTGCAGATTGAACAGACCGGTGTCTCGCTATAGTTAAAACATGACGAGCAGCGGGTAACCTTCTTTTTTATGCCGCCGATGCATGATGCCAGATGCTCGACTTCGAAATCGTCACGTTCCAGCAGAAACATCGCAAGCCGCCATGCACTCTTCTTGCCGATGGTAGGCAGGCGGCTTAGAGCATCCGCAAGTTCCTCAAGCGCTCGTACCATAGATTATCCAAGCCCCGGCAGATTCAAGCCGCCGGAAATGTTGCCCATCGTCTCGTTGGAGAATTCCTTTATCTGCTCCTGAGCATTATTGAATGCGGCAATGATCAAATCCTCCAGCATCTCAACATCGTCCTTATCGACCACTTCCGGATCGATTTTAACCGACTGAAGCTCCTGGGCGCCGTTCATGACAACTTTCACCATTCCGCCGCCCGCAGTCCCCTCAACTTCCTTCCTGTTCAACTCCTCCTGCGCCTTCATCATCTGACTCTGCATCTTCTGTGCCTGTTTCAGCAGCTTGTTCATGTTTTTTGCCATTCCAAACGCTCCTTTTATTGTATATCGTTATGACAGTATCTCTCCATCAAATACGTCTAAAATAGTTTTTATTATCGGCTCATTTTGCATATCATCCTGAAGGGAGGGGGTGATGGATTCAACCTTTACAATCGGAGCTTCTGACTCCGAAACCTTTGGCTCCTGCGGCTTTTCTCTGGTGATGTGTAAGTCATACTTTTTACCCGCAAAACAAGTCAGCATCGAATCGATAGTATCCCGGTTGCGCTTGCGGGTTATCTCGGCAAATTGAAAACCGTACTGAGGGGCAAAACGAATGTCTATAGTCTGATCGGTTATGGAAGCAACATAGGCAACCGACAGGAACGTAGCAAGATTGGGGCGCTCATTCATAAGAACTTCCAGAAACTTTGGCCACAATGTCTTTGAATCGTGGGGGGCGGTTGCAGCCGGTTTGTCCTGAAACGACTCGGCATTCTCCTTTCCGGGAGGAATCGATGCTATTTTGGCACCTGTGCTTTTTTGAGCCGGCAATGCATCCGTAGTATTGGGGATCGGAACAGCCGGTGCATTTTTCTTGACCGTATGTGTCAAATCATTTTTTTTTTTTGATCGGAGCCTGCGGTCTGACTGAGTCCCCCCGATGCATTTTGTTCATCCGGTGGTGAACTTCCTCTGATTGCCGAAAGGATGTGTTCTATGGAGACCGTCGAATCCATGTACAGTAGTTTCAGCAGCATCACTTCCACGGCAAACCGTGGATAAGAACTCCATTTAAGCTCCTGCTCTGCCTTGCGGACAGCCTCTGTCATGCGAAGAAGATCTCCTTCGGAGAATCTCTGAGACTGTTTACGAAGCTCTTCGGTGACAGAGCTGTGCAGCTCTGCATGCGAGCTTTCCAAAACACCGGGGAGGCGTGCAAAAAGCAGATTCCGCAGATGTTCCTGAAGCCCCGTGATAAACTCGTGAAGGTCAAACCCCCTTACCAGCGTCTCCTCGACCGCCCCCAGAAGAGGTTCGGGCTTCTTTTCGACGATGGCATCCATTATGGTCGTGTATACCTCCAGGTCGACCAGCCCCAGAACCGATCTAACCTCTTTTTCGGTGATATTATCCCGGCAAAACGAATAGACCTGATCGAGAAGACTGAGTGAATCCCGCATACTGCCATCTGCCTTACGGGCAATAAGCATTACAGCTTCGTGGTCGAAGGTGACGGATTCATTGGTACAGATCTGTTCGAGGTGCTGAGCAATGCGCTCGGTGGAAATCCTCCGAAAATCGTAGCGCTGACAGCGGGAATGGATCGTTTCGGGAATTTTCTGCGGCTCGGTGGTGGCAAAGATAAAAATCACATTTTTCGGCGGCTCCTCAAGCGTCTTAAGCAGCGCGTTGAAAGCCGATTTGGAAAGCATATGCACTTCATCGATAACATAGATGCGATGTTTGCCACCCATTGATGAATAATTAATATTGTCGCGGAGCTCCCGAATATCCTCAACCGAATTGTTGGAAGCGCCGTCAATTTCTAAGACATCGAAACTGGAGCCGTTGATAATGCTCTTGCATGATTCACATTCGCCGCACGGCTCCGGTGTAGGGCCATTCTCGCAGTTCATCGCCCGTGCAAGTATACGGGCGGTGGTGGTCTTTCCCACTCCACGCGTACCGGTGAAAACATAGGCATGTGCCACTCTGTTTTTCTGAATGGCTTTCTTTAATGTCGAGGTTACATGTTCCTGTCCCACAACATCTTCAAAGGTCAGCGGTCGCCATTTGCGTGCGAGTACCAGATAGCTCATAATATACAAGTAAGCAATTTCGTTACGAAAAGGAATAACGCGTGTGCATATGAATCCTACTACGATATGCACCGGAGAATAATGTATCTGAAAACTACCATTTCAGAAGGGGAAGAAGCAATAAAAAAGCAAAAAAAGGGGGCCAAGTGAACCTGCGGCACACTCAGTTTCTGCTTACCGTTGCTTCCTTCCGGACCTGGCGGGGTTCACAGTCTTAAGTTGCG
>CAYQOU010000043.1:0-35357 GCA_964419255.1 uncultured Fibrobacterota bacterium
TGGATCAGAGTATGGCATAGAATTGATTAGTGCTGATGTTCTGGTCATATTTGTTACTTTTTTAGTTCTTGACTGTAAAGCCACATGATTAACGAATAGTATCACAAAACTCGCGGCCAGGGTGCTTTTTTGGAATAGAAACCAAATCCTCTTATACTGAAAGTGTTTTGAATGGATCATTTCTACTCGTTCACCCTTTCTATTACAGTGTAGTCTTCCCCGCAGCCTGATCATCGATTCATTTCAAACATTGAATCCCTTCACTGCCACCAACATACACCTCTCCATCATAACCCATGATTGGTCGGCAGGTCATGGTGAATGGTACCACAACCGTGTTGATAATCTTACCCTCCTCCGATATCGACAACAGCCTGTTTCCGGAAGCGACCAGAAGTGAATTATCGGACAAAACAGTTATGTAAAAGTAGGAGGGGTCTTTAGCAAGCGGAAGTCGCCATTTTTCCTCTCCGTTTTCTACCGCAAGGATGCTGTTGCGTTCACCATAGTAGATTGTTCCCTGCGGTGAAGATGCCGGTGGCTGCTTACTTTGGGATGTTCCAAGTAGTTGAACCTTCCAAAGCTCTTCACCTTCATCGGTAAACTGTTTTAAAAACGGCATCCCGTCTTCATGAACTACAAGGGTCAAGCTTTCCTTGTGATCGAGGGCAAACGATTCTATGGAGGGTATATCGATTTTTTTTACCTGCTCTTCACTAGTTGCATCGACCGGGAAGTGGTGTATCTGATTCTGCATTAATATGTAGAAATGTTTTTTGTCGAAATGACATAATGACCCCAATGGTGTCCCCTCGACCAGATAGGACCAATCGAACGATTCCTGTCCAGGCAAGTGGCGATTGAATTCGTAATACAAACTAAGCTTCTGCCCCTGTGCAACAGGCACAGGCAAAGAATAATATCCATACCATGTGGCCATTTCGTCAGAGTGGTAGCAGGTTATGAATCCATTGCCGGCAGTAGAGGCACGGTGTTTAACCATTTCCGGTGAACCATATCGTCGCCATTTAGTATACTTGTGAACCAAAACACCCTCTTGATTGCACATGAAGGTGAACTGTATTCTTATCGGCTCTTTCCAGATCATGTTACCTTTGCCGGCATCTATTGCAACAATCTCCTTTTGATTTCCATAAAGAAGGATGTTGGAACGAAGAGCCAGCCACAATGGTGGCAGGCTCATCTCGAGTTTTTGGTTTTCTGCCACCCAAAAAGGATTATCAACAACCTCACCTTTCACCTGAAGGCATGATGTGTTTGCCGGATCAGAATAGAGCATCGCATTTATTATCATTGGTATTGTATCCATAGTTTTTCCTTTTTTACGACCGGCTTTCGCCGACACAGTTAGGGTCAGTAATAGTGTGATGGTAAGCACAGACAAAAGAAACCATTTTTTTCCCCTTATTTTTCTATTTTCTTTTTTTCCAACCATCATAATGCATACCCCATTAGATGCTTTCAAGCCTATAGTTACTTCCAGTTTTCTTATTTATCCATGATTCGATAAATCCCAGACTTGTCAAGGCATTATCGCCATTTTCCATATTTAAAAGGTATAGGGATAATTCATCCATGCCTATGTCACTAAAAACTGTAAGGGTACCATTTCTGTTTACAATTCTGCTTGTAGATTTGGACCGATTCATCATGTCTGTAATAACCGCCTTATCCTCAGCAGAAGGGAATAAAAGTAGTAATGCCTTGTAGTGTGAGTCAGCCATACGCCCCGTATATATTAAACACATATTTTTAGTATCAAACTTCACCCTGTTACGTACTGCTGCCGGTAGTGTAACTAAATTAGGTATCGAAGAGACAATACCCGTGGTTTCTGTCTCTCGCTTATGAAAATCGAGGGTGTAATTGCAGTCAGAAACATCCGGCCGTCCCGGTACCGTGTATCCCACAAGAAAATGGATGTAAACTTTTTCAAGCGGCGCTTTTCCATTTACCAATCGATATGTGGAGTTGTTTGAATGCCATTCATCTTTAAAATCTTCCATCTTTTGTTCTTTATTTCGATTCGTCCATGCCCCTGTAAAAGAAAAGTTAAGTAAGGCACGAACACATAATACTCCGTTGTACTGATAATTGTTTTGAAGGGCATGAAAATTATTTACGGAAGATTCGTCCTGAAATGTTGAGTACAAAGCCAGGTATAAACGCTTGAGAACATCTTTTGTTTTGTGAACTTCAAATTGTGGATCAAGTATTTCCGGAATACGAATATCCCTTTTAACCGCATTTGGACCATGAATCTGCCTGTGGTAAATAAACGTACCACCATTGTGGTCATATCTTATTTTGAAGGCTTTACCTGCAAGCATAAGGCCTAGCTTACCACCGTCTATCTGGTTGTTTATAGAATGAACGTGATACCACAAATGATGCATTCGTGGTGGGCCCATATAATACATCAGCGAACCGGAATTGGAATCCATCGTGTATTGTTCGAAAAATTGATCAATTTCAGGATATTGTTTAAATCTCGTATAAAAGTTCCTTTCATTTACATATTCATCCGCTAGAGAAGTTGCGTGTCCAAGCTCGTGTGCAAAAGTAAATCCATCATATTTGTGCATGTATTCAGTAACAGGGAGACCTGGAAAACAGTTGATTAATGCATCGTAAGCACTATGGTTAAGTTTAAAAAAGGAGAAATCAAGGTTCCGCGTTGAATCTCTGAAAGCCCATTGATAGGCAGCCCCCCAATTTATATGAGGCTGATCATCTGTAGTAACGACAGCCAGGAATTTAGGTTTACCTCCAAAAGCAGATTGCCGGGCTTTATCAACAGATGGATGTTTCATCAGTTTTGATATTCGTGCTCGGTTTACCGTATTATCATTCGTGTTAAAATCGATTCCTGAAGGTTGGTTATCGTGTATTTTAAAATTTTCGCGCTCGTCAAAGAAGAAAAATGGTATGATAATGGTTGTATTATCTTTTGGAACGTCTTCTTCGAAAAGATATTTCTTCCCATTTAATCTCCTCATTGCATTATAAACACCTTCGTTTATAAATTTATCCACATCTGCCTGTGATGGTATAGGAAATGGACCAACACCAGAGTCTCGCATGAAATTGATCGATACATATATAATGACGTAAGATACTGGATTATCATTCAGAACAAATAGATTATGAAGATAATGTAGATCATAGTCACCGGTATATGCATGTTCATTTTCGTGATGATACATCTCCCAGTGTGCCTGTTTCTTTTCGTCTTCTTTGATCGCAGCTCGAGCCCCTATGCAGTATCCTTTCTCCAGCCAATTGTTCTCTTCCTGTGTATGGCTGTTCGATGGTATATAAAACCCGTTTTTGAAAAATACACAGGCGATATTTTTAACCTTCTCGGTGATACGATTCTTTGCAAAAGGGATACGTGAAGTCGTATCGTCGGCACCGGTTTTGTACAGAGACAGACTTGCATCGGACGGATCGATGGTAAATATTTTCACCCGCGATTTGCCCTCTTCAAGAGGTTTCGGGTTGTCGAAATGGTCGGCATCTTCAATCGCCTGAGATGTGCCCTCTTTTTCAAGAAGTACCAGCATATTCATGTTGAAAACAATTGGCTTATTCGCAGCTGTCTCTTTCATAACCTGCTCGGAGAATTCCGCCTGGCTGCCATCCAGCTCGCACGGCCAGTTTCGGCTGTCCCATTTGGGGGCAACCGGTACATAATGCCGCATCTCTTTAACGGTAAGCTCTTCGAACTTCCTGGGTGCGATTTCGGCTTCGATCTGTGACTTAGTCATAATGACCGGACTGGTTGTGTTATCCTTCGTATAGATCCAGCTATCTTTAGTCTTAAAGGAAAAGTGGATATCTTTTTCACGTGGAGTATCGGTCAACCCCACAGCCGATACTTTATAAACATCATCAGCCCATTTCACCAGGGTCTCGATTTCCGTTGCTCCATCCTTAAAAACCTGTATCGGAAGTCCCTTCGGTACCGGTTTGTAATCATCATAGATGGTATCGAAATAAAGAAACTGAAGATGGTACCGAGCAGTCAGGTACTCACCCGGTTCAACTGGTACCATTTTGAAATATGCATCGTTTTGGAGAACACACTCACTCTTCTCATGAACAGTATTCTTTCTTTCAGGACAGGTAAGAGTGAATGTCTCGTTTTCATCGAAAAACAATATCTCAACCCGCCTGTCCTTTTGGGAACGATAACGGGATTTATCACTCATCGGAAAAGATTCACCACATCCCACACACGGTCGACCGGGATCCATATAGGTTATCGAACAGCGCAGCTCGTTGAATTGGTCATCAGCGGTCTTCTTTCCGGTAACCGCCTGAATCAGATTCTGCTGGTAGAGATCGTACACCGCGGCCCAGAGTTCTATGGGCCACTTGTGTTCCGGATCATTGTTGATCGTATCTACCAGGCTTTCATCAATCGGCATGACCGGATCAAGCTTATTAACAAATGTTGAATTATACTGAAGTATGAACCTTTTCGTTGCGGTTTCGGTGTTTGGCCCCCAGTCATCATCTATTTTACCGGGATCACAATCCCACCCCAGACAAACGCTATAATACTGCATGATTTGTTGATAATCTTCAACCTTGTGTTTTCCAGCGCAAACCTGAGCCCAGTCGTTTTTTCCACCTTTGAGTAAATACATCACATTCATGGCGCGTAGCTCTGAGAGTTCGAAATTGTATTGCGCTTCTCCCGAGCGGTCACTGTGCCCCGCAATCAGTATCTTTTGTTTTGGTTCGGTTCTAAGCTGCTCAAAGGCAAGGCCCAGTGCACGAATCCCTGTTACCTGAAGCTGGCTTTCGGAAGGGTTATCGCTTTTAGAAGACGGCCCCTCAGGATTTTCCGGCATCATAACCGCTGAATTCAGGTGGAAAAGAACATCCTCCATCTCCAGGAGATGGACAGTTGATTTCTCAATCTGTATGGTTATATTCGGTTTGTTGGGGATAGAAATTTTTTTTCCAAGATCACGAATGCTAACTGAAATGTGAGAATCAGATTCGGGCATTGATTTACCTCTATGTAATAATCGGGTTTTTTACTCCTCCGTGACCAGTCCTCCCGTCGAAGCCGGAAAGAGAGAGGGGAGGACACATGTCTACCATATAGTTTCAAACCACGGGGGTTTAAAACCTGTTTAACAAGATACGTGTTTGCTTTGACTACAAGCAAAAAAAAGAGATAAAATGTGAGGAAATATGTCGCTGCTTGATCAGATATACTTTTCATGAAAGTAGAAATGACATCTGTTCAGAATAACCATGATTGTTCCTCCGTCGTCCTCGCGAACGCGGTGATCCATTTTCTTATGGCCATTTTGAATACACCTGTGCTGAGCCCTGTCGAAGCATTGATGCCGTATAAAGTACGGCATGACATCCGTAACCTACATTTCTGAACAGAAACTAATACCTAAACTGAGCGGTTCTGAGCGGATGAGTCGCGCAATACCTCGAGTGCAGAAAGGTTGAAGCAGTCGCATGCAATACCCTCCCAAGGTTTTCCAAGATTGCTGAAACCTTTCCGGCCCAAGAAATTGTGCAAATCTCCGCGAGAGAATCGCTCAACTTAGGGAACAATCCATAAGTGCCATTTCCCGATAACGCGTCGAGGGTAACAAATTATTAAGGGTACGAATTTATCGATCAATTGACGAAATCTATACTACACCCGCCACAATCACCCGCACAGCATCCAGCCGCAACTCCGCCTCCGTGATGCTCTCGCATATCTGTCTCATCTGATTTTCGGCTTTTTGAATAGAATTCTTCTGAATGCCGGGGTTTATCTCGGAAAGACTCTCCAGCCTCCTGACCTCTGCACCCAAAGTTTCCAAGGCTTCTTTTCTGCCGGCATCGATGATTTCCGATGCTTTCCTTTGGGCAGTTTCACCTGCTTTATCCAGCATGCGTGAAAGAATTTCTTTGACCTGCGGACGGTTGAGAAGTTCGGGCTTGGGGAAATTGTGTAAATCTTCTTCATAATCATGCTCATAAGCCGTTGTGCTTTCCTGTAAAGTTTGATCGATTACGATACGAACAGGCATGGGAGGCAGAAAACGGTTTAGATCGGCAATGGTATGAGATTCGCTGCTTTCGATAAGGTAAACAGCCTCCAAAAACAGCCCCCTCATTTTGCGTCCCTCATATAAGGCAACGGCACAATTTCCACGGTTGGTTCCCAGCAGTAAATCGAAGGCGTTCTTGCAGACGGGGTGGTCTGCAGTGATAAACTCTATATCCTCCCGCCCAACCGCCTCGGCTCTCGAGAAGGTCACCACCGGCCGCGAGGTGCGGAGGTTTGGAAAAAGCTCATCCAGCGATCCTTCGGTGACAAGCCGGTATGTGCGATCTCTGATTTCTTCGGCAACAATGCCGCGATCCTCAAACAGCGAAAGCATAAAACTTTCAATTTGAGCATCGCGATCCTCACGAACAATTTCATTTACCAGTGCGGCGCCTCTTTTCGGATGATAAGAATGCTGTTCCAGGAGCCTGTCGCGCCCCTCCCGAAGCTTGGTGGAAACATCCTGCACGCTTTTTCGTGTACGGGAAATCAGATCATTCGAAACCTCTTCCCATTGTTTTGTTTTCGGTGGATTGTGTAAAATGCCGAAAAGCTCCTCCCGGTACACATCGAATACTTCCTGTGCCCACGGGGCAACCGTGCTGAATATCCCCAGGCCTTCATGAAACCAGCGCGCCAGAAAATCGTAAGGTGAGCCTTCAATCACGGGTATATGCAGCCAGATTTCCGACTGCTGACCTATTCTGTCGAGCCTGCCGATACGCTGCTCTATCAGTTCGGGATTTGCCGGAATGTCAAAAAGAATCATATGATTTACAAACTGGAAATTCCGCCCCTCACTACCGATCTCGGAGCACAACAATATGCGGGCGCCATCCTCCTCACCAAACCAGGCCGCATTACGGTCGCGCTGAATAAGGCTCAACTCTTCATGAAACTGCGCCGTCTTTACGGTGATATGATGCGCCAATGCCCGCTCTATGGCCTGTACTTTTTCCCTGCTTCGGCAGATCAGCAGAAATTTCCTGCTCTTATGAGCGCGAAGCAGCTCCGCGATAAACGGTATCCGGGGATCGGCGGCAAAGGATATCTCCGATAGCTCTTCGTTATTAATATCACTGAGAGCCTCCCGAGATACCCGATTGCGCACACCCGGCGGCGCCGGTATCGTCTCGATCGAAACGTTTCGTTTCGGAAAGCCGCCCACGGACGCACGCGTGGTGCGAAAAATGGCTCTACCGACGCCATGCCGGTCCAGAAGGGTGGCAACCATCCTGGCTCTTTCCTCCTGAGAATCGGTTTTGGTCAGAGAAACATCTTCATGAAGAAACTCTTTCAGCTCGTCCATCTGTCTGGTGCTCAGGTTTCGACCATCGAGAAGTGCGCCGGTAATAGAGGCGATCCGCTTGTGCAGCTGGTTTTGCCTGATAAATGTATCGTAATCGGCATAGCGGTCGGGGTCGAGAAGTCGCAGGCGAAGAAAGTGGTTTCTGTCGCCATGGTGCTGGGGAGTGGCGGTGAGGAATAACAGATTTTCGGTCTGCGGCGAAAGCTGTTTTAAAAGACTGTAATAGGGTGTGTTTTCTTCCGCATGATGAACCTCATCGGCAATCACAAGATCCCACCGGGCCCAAACCGCTGCCTGTCTTATGATATCCCGGCTGTACAGAAATGGTGCGCTGCACAACACCAGCTGCTCATACTGAAATGGATTGATTCCATCCCCGGATGTTGCTTCCCAGTACTCGGAATCGAATATCCTGAAAGAAATATTGAACTTTCGAAGAAGCTCCACAAACCAGACATGAGTCAGCGATTCCGGCACTATCACCAGGACCCGTTTTATTCTCTCCGAGACAAGCAGCCGATGCATTATAAGGCAGGATTCTATGGTCTTTCCCAGCCCGACTTCATCTGCGAGGAGTACCCGCCGGATATGTCGGTCGGAAACGGTTTTTGCGATATACAGCTGATGAGGAAGAAGCTCGATACGCCCTCCGACAAGCCCCCGTACAGGGGATTGCAAAAGCCGAGTACGGATACTCAACGCCCTCATTCTGAGCCTGAACCGCCGGTTTGTGTCATACTGTCCCGACATGAGCCTGTCAAGCGGACCTCCCAAAACGATATCGGGGGCGACCTGTGATTCGGGTACTGTTTCCTTTCCGTCGGAGTAAAACAGCAGTCCGTCCTTTTCGTGCACCTCCCGGACAATAAACCTCTTTCCCGTATGCGTCTTCAAATGATCGCCATCTTTGAAAGCCATTCTTTTAAGCGGAGCACCGGATGTTGAATAGAGGCGGGTTACCGACTTTTTCTGAAAGAAAAGAGTAACTTTTTTATTTTCTACCGATATAACCGTCCCCATACCAAGCTCCATCTCTGCTTCACTGGCCCATTGTTGACCGGGCGCAAATGGAGATTGGCGGTCGGGAACGTTTCCGGACGGTTTTCTCTGTCTGTTCATTCAGTTTATCCCGAAGAAAAAAGGCGGCTGGCGAGGGAATGATAATATAAATCGCGCATCACTGTCTTTGGCTGCCAGTCCGTGGTACAGGGGTTTACAATAGGCATTACCAGGCTTGTCGGTAAGGGTTTCCCCCCGGCGTCTCAGAGATGCCCGCCGGGCGTCTCTAAGATGCAGGTGCCTTCATGGGAGCCCCTTTCGATGGTGATTTAGATTATGTTTAAGCCACTGATGTAAATCTCTCGGACAAATGAAGTTACAGCCGGATAAGTAGTCCGGCCGAAGAATCTATTTACCCTTGTTCTGGGGCATGGCAACAATATAGGTTGTGGAAAGAAGCACTGGTTTGATTTTTTTTGCGGATGTGGTTGATCAAATTTCACATGTAGAAATCCTATGGAAAGCCCTGTGTCGCACGTGTATGCTGTTCCGGTCATGCCGGAGAATCATAGGCCCCGGATCAAACACTCGGCAACATTAATCCCCGGAAAAATGATTCGACAAAAAAAGCGAAAATTTCCTTCTACCGTCCAGCTTCAGAAAGAGGGTTGGAGGAAACAAAGGCGAGTCACGTTCATAAAATCCGGCTCGCCGGGTCCTGACAGAAGGGATTGCCGAATCAATTATCCTGATTTTTTCTTTTTTGTTTTTGGAAACGACGCGCCCTGGCTTTTCGATTCCTCTCGGTTATAAGCACATCGATCTGCCTGGCAAGAAAATCGTACTCCGAAGGGTGAAGGCGCTGGCGGCTGTTGAGATAATTTACAAAATCGGTGCAGTTGTGACGGATCGGTATAGTCAGTCGACGGGCGAGGTTGCCTTTCTTTTGTGATGAGAAATCTCTCTTCTTTTGAGCCATTTCCTCAAATCGATCCTGCTGCGCGCGCAACAACTCGATCGCACCCTGGATACCAACCATCCCGGCATGTCTCCTCATCTCTTCGGTGGCAAGGTCGTGAAGCAACGCTTCCATGGTTGCGGTTTGTACCTCATAAGAACCTTTCGTACGGCCAAACCGGTGCTTTTCGAAGATACCGTAGAGTACTGACGCTGCATCCTTGATGGTGTCTTCGAAATGATGCTGCGTACCTCCAAGGACTTTTTTTATCCGTCGAATCGTTTTGTCCCGATCTTTGTCGGCATTTTTTGTTTTCTGGGTAAAAGGATTTTTTCGGGTGTCATCCCCATAGACATCAAGAAGAGCATCGACACATCTTTCCAGCTCCTGAAGAAGTTCTCTGCCATGGCCATCAGTATGGGGTAAATGTTCTCGCAGATGAGGAAGCATTTGCCGTCCAAGTATTCCCCAGTCGATTGTGTCATACAGGTAATATCTGATAGAGCTGATTTTCATGGGACTATTCCTGAAAAAGAGTGAATGGTTTGAACACCTGAAATCAGGGTTCGATGGATATCACAGCCGTCGGCTTCATACCAATAATATAGTATCTGTAAGAATACAAACGAATATACTTATTTATAAATATTATTCTCATATAGATGAGCCATAATAGATATAAATAATATCAACCTGAATATAATATAGAAATAACTACTCAATAATGAATGATAAAATGATAGATAGATAATTTATACCGTAAAAATAATTTTATCTATGAGATAATATTTGTTGAGATAATAAAATTAATCCTGGAATCATCTATAATAATATTGATAAGAATAGATATATTTTCTTATGATAATATTTTATAATAAACTTTCCTATATACAATTTTATGCTGTTCTATATAATGATATTGATAATGATAAAAATGTTTTTCTTTATGCACTTGGATATTTTCATGAAAAATAATTTTATATTCTTCTGATATAGATAAATGTAGCTGGTTTTTATTTTATTTCTGTTGTTATTGTACCTGAATTGATCCGTTGAGTGGATAAGTCGTGCAATCCCTGAGGGCAGATGGGTTGAAGCAATCGCGTGGTATGAGCTCCGCGGTATTTCCACGATTGCTGAAGCCCTTACGACTCAAGAGATTAGCTACTTGCCGCGAGAGTGTCGCTAAATTCTGGTTATATCTCTTACATCTTGTCGGAGATCATCAGCCATAATCAATGAATCCGACTACCTCTCGTAATAAATAATGGGTATGATTAGACATACTTTACGTGTTTGGATGTATTTTTAGCTGAACTGAGAGTGGAAGATTTGCTCAATGCCTTGCGGCAGAAGCACTTGCGTGGAATACCCGCTTCGGTATTTCCAAAATTGCTGAAATTGTTCTGCTCCAAAGTGTTGAGCAAATCGCCGCGAGAGAATCGCTCAGTGTGTGTTTTATTCTTTCTGCTGTCTATTCCACGTTAAGATGCCAGCATTTATTAGAAAATTTTCAACAACTGGAAACAAATCACGATTCATGAAATTTAGAGACATAGCATTCCGTCCGGAAATACAGACCGCCCTCGAAGAGATGGGCTTTGAAGACCTCTCTCCGATTCAGGAAAAGACCCTTCTGCCGATTCTCGAGCAGCGCGACATAATCGCCATTGCCCAGACAGGCTCCGGAAAGACCAGCGCCTGCGGGATTCCGCTTATTCAGCTGATCGATGAGGAAAACAAAGCCGTGCAGGTTCTGGTGATGGTCCCGACGCGGGAGCTTGCGCTTCAATATGAAGACGAACTTCGTGATATCGGACGCTACACCAAAGTGCAGTGCGCGTCGGTATATGGCGGAACACCGATGAGCATGCAACGTCAACAGCTCAAGGCGGGGGTGCATATTCTGGTGGCGACTCCGGGGCGACTTATCGATGTGCTGCATACCGGCGAGCTGGAATTCGGCAATCTTCGTACGCTGGTGCTGGATGAAGCCGATGAGATGTTAAAAATGGGTTTTCTGGAGGATATGCAGTTTATCATGTCCTGTATCGTAGGTCATCACCAGAAACTACTCTTTTCGGCTACCATGCCCAAAACACTGGATCATCTGATACATCAGTTTCTCGATGACCCGATCCGCATCGAGCTCAACCTGGTAGATGTCGCCCCCAGCTCCCTAACCCATGAATTCATTTATGTGCCGCGGCCCGGAGATCGCGAAGAGAAGCTGTTTGAGTTTCTCGACGACCGCAGCAGGTATCGCCAGGTGCTGATTTTCTGTAACAGCCGATTCAAGGGTGAGCATCTGTTCAAAAAAATACGGCGAGTCCCGGAAAAAAGCGACTACCTTCACGGCGGAATGGAGCAGGATAAACGCACACGAATTTTCGACAAATTCAAGCGAGGAACCCTTCCGATACTGCTCGCGACTGATGTTGCCGGCAGA
The DNA here is from genome assembly GCA_964419255.1 of uncultured Fibrobacterota bacterium. Lineage (GTDB taxonomy): Bacteria > Fibrobacterota > Chitinivibrionia > Chitinivibrionales > CAYFVL01 > CAZPHU01. The sequence continues at coordinate 11,816 of CAYQOU010000043.1, forward strand.
GGTCTGGATTTCTCGAATGTGTCACATATAATCAACTATGATTTTCCGCAGGATTCGGTGACATACACCCACCGCACTGGTCGCGCCGGGCGTATGGGTAAGAAGGGCGTGGCGCGCTCCTTTGTCACCACCCGGGATATCCAAACCTGTTATCAGATAATCGAGACAAACAACATCGAGCCGGTATGGCTGAGCCCTCCCCCATCAAAAGATCGACAGCAGGCCGGAAAGAGGCGTACCCACCACCGGCGCGTGCGCCGGTAGTGTACGCGTGCGCCGTTAATGTATCTGCACCATCCACCCGGTGAGATACGGCCTTTTCGGATTTAGATTCCAGGTCTTACACCTCTTCTCCGACAATGGGAAGCGAGCAGGTACCGGAGGCTGCGATTCGCGCCGATCGGACAAACTCCATGCTCGCTCTCATAAGCTTTTGTATATTATCAGCTGTATATGACCTGAGTCTGACCAGGCCGTAGAATCAATACGATTCGCTCGAAGCAATCAATTCAGGTGGAAAAGACGTTTTCGGCGCGTCTGCGAAAATCATTGGGGTTGGCTGATAACCTTCTCACGCTGGAGAAAACAGACATGAATCACATCGAATCACCAGATCTGCACAATCATCTCGAATCGACCTTCGGATTTTCCGAATTCAAGCAGGGTCAGCTTGAAACTATACAGAAGATTATGGCCGGGGAATCGGTGGCGGCCATTTTTCCGACTGGTGCGGGAAAATCTCTCTGCTATCAGCTTCCTGCCCTGCTGCTGCCGGGTATAACCCTGGTTGTCTCTCCGCTTCTTTCTCTGATGCACGATCAGCTGGCCTTTCTCAGACAGAAAAACATCCCAGCCGCATCCCTGGACTCGACGCTAAGCCGGGAGCAGTATCACGATGCGCTGAGCAGAGCCGAAGGCGGGCAGCTTAAGGTTCTCATGATCTCCGTGGAGCGGTTTCGCAACGAACGGTTCCGTAATCATCTGAGCAGAATGAACATATCCCTCATGGTGGTGGATGAGGCACACTGTATTTCTGAATGGGGGCATAATTTCCGACCGGAATATCTTAAACTCCCGCTATACAAACAAGAATTTTCGATAAAGCAGAGCCTGCTTCTTACCGCGACCGCGACCGCATCGGTGGCCGAGGATATGCGCAAGAAGTTTGACATACCCTCGGACAATGTCATTCGAACCGGGTTTTATCGCAAAAACCTTCATATACACGTTCTTCCCGTCAGGGAAAAGCAGAAAACGGATCTGCTGATAGAGCGGTTGAAAGAGGGCACAGATAAACTGCCCGCTATCGTGTACGTGACGTTGCAGAAGAGCGCGGAGAAAGTGGCCGAACAACTCACAGAGGCGGGCATTCAGGCATCCGCGTATCATGCGGGAATGAAAAACGATCACCGCGCACAGGTGCAGAATGAGTTTATGGCCGGCTCGATAAACTGTGTGGTGGCCACCATAGCATTTGGTATGGGTATCGATAAGAGCGACGTCCGTTCGATCATCCATTTCGACCTGCCCAAGTCGATCGAAGGATACAGCCAGGAGATAGGGCGAGCGGGCCGGGACGACGGGGATGCGTCATGTGTGCTCTTTGCAAACCAGAGCGGCATGGTTACACTGCAGAATTTTGTCTTCGGGGATACGCCCGACAAGCACTCTCTTTCTGTTCTCCTCAACGAGATCGCCGGCGCCGGTGTCAACTGGGAGGTGCAACTCTACTCTCTGTCGATGAGCACCAACATCCGGCAGCTTCCCCTCAAGACTGCTCTGGTGTATCTGGAAATCGAAGGGGTAATAACCTCCCTTTACAGCTACTTTGCGGAGTACCGTTTCAAGACGAATCTGAGCGGAAAGCAGATATTGTCCAACTTTTCGGGTGAAAAAAGGGCATTTCTTGGAAAGCTGCTTTCTTACAGCCGCCCGAAGAAAACCTGGATCGATATCGATCTTCACCTGTTCGCGCAGGAATGCGGCTATGAACGAAAAAGAGCGGTGGCCGCTCTGGAGTATCTTGATAACGCGGGACTGATCGAGCTTACCGCCAGGCAGGCGGTGGATGTGTACAAGGTAAATGACCATGCCATTGAGGTTGACACGCTCGCGGAAAAACTCCACCAGAAGTTTCTTTCCAACGAGCGCTATCAGGTTAACCGTATCTCGGAGATGATTCGTTTTTTTGAGAATCACAGGTGTTTGTCATTTGAACTGGCCCGTTACTTTGGGGAAACGATAAACAGAGATAATTGCGGCCACTGCTCGGTATGTACGATCCGACCGGTGAAGATGGAATCTCCGGCACAACGCAAGCCGCTGGAATCCTACGATATGAAAGAGATCACCCGGCAAATCAGGGAGGCGGCAGGAGATAGAGCAACCAAACTGCTCATGGCGAAGTTTCTGTGTGGAATATCGACGCCGCTTTTCACGAAATTGAAGGCCTCGAAGATGAACGGTTTCGGAAAGCTGGAGGCATATCCGTTTGCGGAGGTTATGGCAGGTCTTGGTCGGGAGTAATACGAAAAAACTAATTTACCTGTGTGCCCATGAAGTGTCTTAAATGTGAAGATTGTATCAGTAAACGAGAAAACTACGGCAGCGATGAGCGACCGTTATGTTTTCGCTGTTGGAATGCGTTGAAGAGTACTCGGGATCATACAGATACCCCCGGTATATTCAAAATAATTGGTAAAGTGTTGATAGCAATCATCCATGTTGATGACTATGCCCTGGTTTCAAGAAAAGCCTGGCCCTCTAATAATCACGTGAAAACACGCTTCCGCCTTCGTTTTCCATCAGAAATTGTTCTTCTTGCGGCACTATTTTCATTGCGCTCACATTACCAGGAGAGTCTCAGGAACACACATGATCCCCAGATGGCTATGCTCATAGCTGTTGCTTTCGGACTTGGGACCTACGCTGCATATTTCGGCCTTTTTCTTTCCCTGAAGTATAACATAACTATCACAAGATTTACCTTTTTTGTAAATGCGGATGAATATGATGGTAAAAGTATATGGAGCAGAACACACAAATTGTTTACAATTGGTGTATTCACCTTCTGTTTGATGTTTCAACATCCGATTTTTATCGAATGGTATGTTCGAATCGCCATGTTTATTGCCGGACTATTCGGAGCATAGAAATAGAAAAGCCCATACGGGAAAAGTACCCCGTACATCCGGATCTTCTCCCGGATACCATCACCTTTTTCCATCAGAGTTGAGGTGAAGGTTTTTTCTCTGGGTGCCGCCATCGATTCTTCGCAGATACATGCCCGCGGCAACACCATCGATACTGCTGCGGCCGTGCGGCACCGTTACGCGACGTCCGGTGACCGTAAACAGCTCCATTTTACCTGGGCAGGATGCTGGGTTTGATTGATTTTTATTCAGCCTGCCGCCCGGATTTACAGCCAACGTATTTACCCGATCTATGTATTGCTCAACAGGCACGCTGAGAAGCGGATAGAATGTAAAGTCGTTTGTATCCCGGAAGGCGATATTTTCGAAAATAATTTCGTCATCATCGTTGAGAAAAAAACCGTGTATCCCCTCACAGGCCTCCGGTTTGGAAGCTACATAATCAGCTGTATCGGGATTTTCCACACGGGAAAAGTGCATAAATCTTTTCCCCACCAGTCCTGTATAGCCCGGATCCGTCAGGGATATGAACATAGATATCGTGTCTGGTTCACCGGTGATCGAATCGTAGACGATTTGACGTGAATCACCAGACCGCCGATAAGTAAATTCATAATCTCCCGCACCGATATTCCCCTTTAGCACTCTCTCGATGGTTACCTCTACCTTTTCGCAATGATAGGAATATCCCTCGGAATCAAAATCACTGTAAAAACTCTCCACATCATTGACAATACCGATAGTAACTATATTCGAGTTGGTATACCGGTTTACTATGTCCGACATCATACCGGTGGTGGAAACGGTTTTTTCCTTCAGATGCGGGTCCGGATCGACAAAGTTCCAAGTATAACTGAACCGAACAATCATGTTTTGCTCCGATGAGCTGACAATTGTCGTATCCTCGATAAGAATAGGCATCGCCATACAGCAGGCATGCAGCGTATCGACTCGCAAAAATAGTGCGAACAAAACTGCAGCAAATATGGAAAGTTTTCTCTCAGAAAGTACCCAATAGCCGTTTCTCATATTTCATGCTCCCATAGTATTGTTTTTTGAGACTCAAATGTTGCAGTTTGAATAGTCGAACACAAGGGAATCGAGGTTCATTTTAAGATGGCGTCTGTCCGGAATATTCACACCTGGTTCCTCTGTCATCCCTGTGGCGTTCTCCCGTCCCGCTTCAGGGGAAGTACCTGAGGACGGTAATCCATTTGGGGGTAAACAAGCCGGTGGGCCTTTTTTGGCCCCCGGCTTGCGTGGCGCTGCATTCATGGATACATATTCTTAATCAATGTGAGACATCACCAGCTTCAGGCACTTGTTTCTGTCGATCTTTCCGTTGTGATTTTTGGGCAGATCGCGAGTCAGGATAACCTGCTCGGGCCACTTGTGCCTGTCAAGCAACCGAGTGGCGGCCTGAAGGATCTGCAACTCGACTGTCTGGGTGTGTTTGGGGACGGTCAGAGCAAGAAGTTTATGATCCATCAACGGATCGGGAATCCCGATCACCGCCGCCTCCACAATCAGGCCGGTTGCCAGAAGCGCATCCTCCACCTCCTCCGGATTTACTCTGAACCCATTTACCTTCAGAAGATTGTCGTGCCTGCCGGTGATAAAGAAGTATCCATCCACATCTTTATAAGCCATGTCGCCGGTCTTATAACCCAGTGGACTCAAAACCTTTGCGGTCCCCAGAGGATCCTTCCAGTAACCGCGCATGATGTTTTTGCCCGAGGCGATAAGCTCACCGGTTTTGCCCGCCGGCAAATCCTCTCCGTTCATATCGACTACACGGAGAACAACCCCGGGTATCTCCTGTCCGATACTGTCAATTTTAGACATATACTTATCCGGCCTTAAATATGACAGACGTGCCGAGGCCTCAGTGGCACCATACATGACAAATATTTCGGTGTGCTCTGGAAGAACCTTGCGCAACTCGATTTTTGTCTGCCGCGGCATATGCCCCCCCGCCTGCGAGCAATAACGCAGATAAACCAGCTTGTCGCGATACTCGATAAGCGGCGAGCGGTGCAGAAGATGTGCATAGGTTGAGGGGACCCCGGAAAAACCGGTCACCCGTTCATCGACCATCTGCTTGAGCACGTTGGCCGGATAGGCAAACTGGTTATTGATAATGATGCGCCCTCCAACCGCAAAATGGGTATTGAGCAACGATTTGCCCATCACATACGTAAAGGGAAGAACAACCATCTGAATATCCTTCTCGGTCAACGAAAGGTACTGACAGATGGAGCTGGTATTATGCACGATATTCTCGTGGCTCAGCATCACGCCCTTTGGCTTGCCACTGGATCCGCTGGTGAAAATTATGGAGGCGAGTGCCGAGGAGTCTTCGGAAACCAAAGGATTACTATTCTCCCCCTCCGTTAAGAAGTCGTCCCATTTCCAGACGTGGCCTTCTGGCAAAGGAAATGACATCGGCCCGATGACAACAAAGTGCTGCAGCGACTGGCAATCTATCTCCGCCTCTTGCAGGGCCGAAAGATGTTTAATATTGGTGACGATCATGGAGGGTTCGATATGGGGAATCAGCTGACTGAGTGTTGATGGAGAGCTATAGGTGTTCAAAGGCACCGCAGCCGCTCCCGCCTTGAGAATCCCGTAATAGGCGGCAATGTACTCAATACTGTTTTCCAAGAATAAGACGATACGATTGCCCGCCCCGATGCCCATCTGGCGGCAGTGAGTAGCAAAGCGGTTTGCCATCTCGTTTATGTTACTGTATGTCGCACGTCGGTTTCCATCGACAACGGCATGTTTTTCCGGATAAAGCCTTGTGCTGTTTTCCAGAAAATGATGGATATGAGTAGTGTCGGAAAACATGCGTCGATCCTTTCCAAGATTAGTTCAATAAACGGTCCGCATGCACCAGGCGCATCCGCACCGGCTGCTCAATGACCCCTTTTGTCATCAGAAGCCGAGATCGTCAGCTTCCTGTGGTCATAAAAAGCAAATGTTTTGCCGGTGTGATAGTATTGTCCTAAAAGAGCCGCTTTTTGTAAGATTTAAACAATCGAGGCCCAACCCAGCTTCGTACAACCGTTTAAAAAGCTTGTTCGCGGAAAAAATGAACTCTCGGCAAGAGGTGATCTTGTCATATCGATGCGATTATGGTATCATATGGCTGAAAGTAGATCCCTAACTCTTTATATCCGTTGAAAATAGGTTCGAATCAAATGCACATATACACATGTGCCCGGAAAAGGCTTCATGAAACTTGTTATACAGATTCCCTGCTGGAATGAAGAGCAAACTATCGCCGATATGATTCACTCCATCCCCTCGAGCATCGATGGTGTGGATGAGATTGAGATCTTTGTCGTCGATGATGGTTCTACCGACGATACCGTACAGAAGGCCAGAGAAGCGGGTGCCAGCAAAGTTATCTCCCTTCCCAGACACAAGGGTCTGGCATCGGCTTTCACCTGGGGCGTGGAGGAGGCATATAACTGTGATGCCGATATTCTGGTCAATACCGATGCTGACATGCAGTACGGCGCGGAGTCGATAGTCGATCTGATCAGACCTGTCGTGGAGAACCGGGCGGACATGGTCATCGGCGACCGACTATCGGCAAAGCCCCCTCCTTTCAGCCCGGTAAAGATGTTACTTCAGAAAGCGGGAAGCGCGGTTGTACGCTTTTTTTCCGGAACCTATGTAAAAGATGCCGCATCCGGATTCAGAGCATTCAGCCGGGAAGCCATAAAGGAGCTGGTGATCCACGACAAATTCTCCTACACCATGGAGAGCATCTTCCTGGCGGGGGCAAAGCGGCTGAGAATAGTCAATGTACCGATCAAGATAAACGCGGTCACTCGGAAAAGCCGGTTGTTTAAAAGCGTGGGCCAGTACATCCGTCGCTCAGCCCAGACCATTCTTCGGATCTATCTGATGTACCACCCCCTGCGATTTTTCGTATCGGTGGGACTCCTATTTCTGGCTGGGGCGCTGGTTCTCGGAATTCGTTATCTGCTTTTCTTCTTCGAAGGGGAGGGAAGTGGACATGTGCAGTCGCTGATACTTCTGGTGGTTCTCTCGATTATCGGCATACAAAGCATCATCGTCGGGTTTGTCGCGGATGTTGTGGCGGCCAACAGGCGACTGCTTGAGGAAATTCGAGTCAGACAAATGGAGGCGAAAAATGACGAAAGAGCTCTGGGCCTATATCGTGCTTGTCCACGCGATGTGTGTTTTCGGCGTATCGATGCTTCTTACCATCACCAAATGGTTTCCTTACGGTACCATAATAACCTGGATGCGTGAATGGCTCTACAGAGTTTTCTAAGCATCCTGGCCACACTCTGGCTGGCCATTGTGTATACGGGAAGTGGTGCGTATGTTCTGCGCATATTCAAACTCGACGATCGATGGAATTTAGTCACGAAGATTCTGGTGTGCTTTGCCGTCGGCTTTGGTATCTGCGGCAACATCATCATGGTGATGGGATTTACAGGACACCTTAGCAGCTTTTCCATAACGACAGTTCTGTGCATCCTTTCGATTCCCGCCTTCTACATTCTTTATGTTGCGGGATTGAAAAAACAGGCGATGCGCATGCATTCCTTTCTTCTGACATACTGGCGGATATCGCCCGTTCTCTCCGGTTTGGTTTTGCTGATGATAACCGGATACTGGGCACGCAGTATTCTTCCCCCCACCGGCTTCGACGGACTGATGTATCATCTGTCGACGGTTAAGCTTTATCTGCGGGAAGGAGGCTTCTGGGATATTTTTTTTAACCCGCAGTCCGATTTTCCCATGTTCACCCAGATGCATTACATGATCGGCCTGGCGTTGGGAAATGATATCATCGCCAAGGGAATATCCTTTATCATCCTGATCGCTGCAGCGGCTCTGGTATTCGAACTTACCCGTATTCTGATGGAAAACAAAAAGGGTCATTTATTCTCTGTCATAATCTTTCTGACATTACCGGTGATCATTGCAAATGGGGCAAATTGCGATGTGGATATCAGCCAGGCTGTCTGGACTGTTCTTGCCGTGAGGCTACTGTATGACTATATCCGCCAGGGAGGAATAAAACATCTTTTTCTCATCTCCTTTATCGCCGGACTTTCTTTACAAACAAAGATATTTGGAGTTTTTACAATCCCAATTCTCGTATGTCTGACGTTGGCTTACCACAGAAAAGAGATGTTTTCCATTCGGATTTTGGCCCAAATAGGACTGATAACTATTATCCCTTCATTAATGGGTGGCCCCTGGTATCTCAAGAGCCTGGCATATAATGACACCATTTTCCTGACCGCTAACCTGTCGCTTGGCGATACTGCCGGCGATGGATTCGCCTTCTTCGGTTTTCTCGCTGATCTCTTGCGTGCTATCGTAACGGCTCCCTGGGACTATTCACTTTTCCCCAGTCATCATCGGGGAAACACATTCGGACCGATATTTTTAATGGTCCTTCCATTTCTTTTCCTGCTGAAACAAAAACCTCCATATATTACCTATCTATTATCGGCGGGCGGTTTATATCTGTTGCAAATTATACTGATGGACAGCCTGCATGCGGGAAGTAGTATACGGTACACAATTTCGACACAGCTTCTGCTGGTACCCCCTGCTGTATGGTCTTTGGTGCATGTACAGAAAAACTTTCGCGCCGTTTCCGGTACAGTTGTTTCTCTGGTATTGGTAATTGTCATTATGCATGCTTTGGTGTTTGTAAAAAGGTATAACCGCGAATGGATTGCAATTCTTACCCTGAAAACAAGAGATGCATACCTGTCATCGGTGCTACCGGAATATAGTGTGATTCGTACAATCAACGCACTACCCGACAGCAGCGTCATAATGCCCGTGTATAACTTTTCTGAGTATCTGATTGAAAAGAAATTTATCACGGCATACAAACGGTATGAATCACAAGAACAAATGATGAAGGATCTGGAGACCCTCGGAATCAATTATATCTTCGGGAATAATAAGCTCGATATCGAAGAGAACGCTAATCCCTTTCCGGAAATTCGCAACAAGAAGCTAGTTCGTGCCGCAAATGGTTTTTCTCTCTTTGAGATTCAATGGTGAACAAGCTTGTCCAGGAAAGAATGTAATGAGTCAGAAAAAAACATCATTAATGATTTTCATATGGTTTACCTTAATGCTGGGTATTTTTCACTCCGCTCATCTTTACTCAAATGACACTCTTCTGAAGATCCGCTCGGCCCAAAGCCTTCTTATAACCGGCAGCACAGCAGTGGAGCCGTCCAGCGGTGGGTGGGGGACGCGAGGCAGGGGCGGAAAGATGTACCCCAATTTTGTCATAGGAGCGATCATCATGATGATACCACCAGTGCTCCTGACCGGGGGGATCTCGATATTTTTAGAGGAAAAATTACACGCCCCTCTCCTTTCCGCTGTTGTCTCTACTCAAAATGTAGTTGTTACTGCAGCGGCGGTCACGGTATTGTTTCTTGTGTTGGTAAACTGTGGGATTCATATAAAAAAGGCGTTTATCGCCTCAAGCATTCTGCTTTTTTCGACCGAAATATTTACATACAGCAGTACCGGCTGGAGTGAGCCGGGGGCGCTCCTGGCCACAAGTATCGCTTTACTGTTTCTCAGCAAGAAAGGTTTGCCCGATTTTGTTGCTTGGAAAGGCTTTGCAGTCGGTATAGCGTTCACATCACTTATTCGAATAGAGCTCATGCTGTTTTTCCTGATATTTCTTTGTCTGATGTTCTTTTCTCAGGGATTTAATAAGCGGATGCTTCTCTGGCCGCTTTGCGCACTGGTGGTAACGGGAACTATACATTTGGGATATAACTATTACCGCTTCGAATCGTTATTTAACTTCGGGTATTTCATGAAATCCTCCGGATCGGAAAATGAAAGAAAGGCGATTTCCCTTTTGCTTAGAGCAATATGTACCCTGAACTTTACTGATCCCACGAAGCTGAAGCTATTATACCTGTCTTTTGGCAGAGTGCATCCTTTTTGGGCTGCCCCACTATTGATAGCCGTTCCTTTTTATTTACGAAAGGTCATGCAGATAACACCGGTGATGCGTAACTTATTCATAACGGCGGTTCTTTTTTTCCCTTTTATAGGCCCGAATTCATGGTGTTGGGGCAATCGGTACATATATATGCTCATTCCGTTTCTGTTAATTCCCATCCTTTTCGCGCAACCGGTTTGCAAAAAAGCGTCTCTGGTACTCAAGATCGGTATTTTACTGGGGGTAGGAGTATCTTTTAGTGGTAAACTGATAAATTACCATACAATACTTGAACAGCAAGTTTACAAGCACGGATACAGCAATGTGATGGTGCACAGATCCCAAAACATTGTATATGCACCCATTTGGCATCATCTGCGGGAATTGCCAGGTGCTCTGAAGCGCACTATGACCCTTCCGGCACAACAAACCGGAACGGTTCATTGGCAACAGGCACGAAAAGAATATCTGGATATATGGCCGGTAGGACTCGCGGCCGTTGGTTTTCCCCCTCTTCTTGCGTTTTGCATGTGGGTTATATGGACAGGTGTGACAGGATGGTATTCTCTGTTTATTATGAAACAAATGGGTTTTGGCAGAAGGAGGCTGAAATGCTCATCTGTATGATACCCATTTCACCTCGCGAAAACCAATTGAATGGCAAAGCGACCACAAGGTTGATTCTAACGGGTTTCAGTTTCACTTTCCCAATAAGCAGCAGGCTTTATGAAAGTGAGGACGTGTGATTCCTTCAAACAAGTCAATCTGCATCTGGGGTTGTGCCGATACTACCAAACCACGAGTTAGAATTCTTATTCAGGGGCTTATTGCGAGTTTGGGGCAAAAACAGGTGAAATTCATCACCTATTCACTATTCAAAGGGGTTACTGATAAGAGTCAACTGACAAAAGCTCGGTGGCTGCGGTACCTGTTTACGATGCCGTTTGTGTATCTGCTTCTGATTATAAGATATCTGTATACGTGGCATTATTCGGTTCTACTGGTTACCTACATGGGGCACATTGATCTACCAATTGCAAAGCTGCTCTCTATGATTCGCAGCAAACCTCTGATTTTTGATTCGTTTATTTCTCTCTATGATACGGTTGTCAATGATCGTAAAATGATACGACCGGAATCATATACGGCACGCCTTTTGTTTCGATGGGAACAGTGGATTTATTCTCTTCCCGACCTGATATTGTTTGATACCCATGAGCATAAGAAACGTCTCAGCAAACTGCTTGACATTGCAGAAAATCGGGGAGTCATTGTGCCGGTGGGGGCGCAAACCACTCTTTTTTATCCCGACAAAAGTATTCCTTCCCTGGCTGATACCATATTGTTTTATGGCCAATGCATTCCTCTGCATGGTATGCATATCATTGTTGAAGCCGCGCGGATCAGCCAACAGAACCGCCAATCATTTCGTTGGATACTTATCGGTACAGGACAACAATCCGCTGCTATTGATCGCCAAATAACCGATTGTTCTTTGAAAAACATTTCCCGTATCAAGAAAGTTGCCTATGAAACACTCCCGTATCATATTCATCGGGCGGGAATCTGTCTGGGAATATTTGGTACGTCGCAAAAGGCTTTCAGCGTTATTCCGAATAAAGTGTATCAGATTTGTGCCTGTAATAAGCCCCTGATTACCGCAGATACACCTGCAATACGTGAGCTGCTGCAACCCAATCGGCGGATCATACTGGTGGAGCCGGGCAATGCCAATGCACTCTACCGCGCAGTATGCGAAATGTCTGCGCGACTAAAGGCCTACGATACCGACGAACCGATACTTCCGGCGATAGGACCGGCTGAGGTGGGCAGAAAATGTGCCGCTATCGTGGAGAACATTACGCTATGAAACCGATTCGTGTGCTCATGATAATCGATCGTTACCATCCGGTGTGGGGAGGGGCGGAAAACCAGCTGAAACAGCTACTGCCTCATTTTCGTGCACACGGTATCGACTGTCGTGTGGTTACCCGCCGATGGAAAAAGACATGGCGTAAAAAAGATGTGTTTGATGCCACGCCCGTAACCCGTTTGGGAGCTGCTGGTGTCACAAAATTGCACGATGTACTCTACGCGTTTCACCTGTTTGTGTATCTGCTTTTTCGTACCGGTTCATATACCCATTTTCATTCACATGGGGCTGTACTCCTGGGTGTTTTGACCACACTTGCTGCTCGTTTGCGAGGGAAAAAGAGTGTGGTTAAGATTGCCTCTTCAACCAAAATACCAGCACTGCGAAGGCGATTGGCAGGAAAACTACTGTTACAGGTGTGTCGATTAAGCTCAACGATTGTAGCAGTTTCCAATGAGATTCGAGCAGAATTACACGATGCGGGTATCGATCAAAAAAGAATCGCACTCATACCAAACGGGGTAGATCACCGGCGTTTTGCGCCGGCAACAACATATGAAAGGTTTGCCTTTAGAAAAGCACATGGGCTTGATCGCAATCATATTATTGCGGTATTTTGCAGCCGCCTTGTACGTGGAAAAGGGATAGAGGTTCTAATGGATGCCTGGAAACTCGTTGAGCAGAATCGTTCTTTGAATGCGACCTTGTTTATTCTCGGCGATGACTATATGCAAAACAACGCCGTTGCGCATGAGATCAGAGGCTATGCCTCTCACCATCTGAAGCATGTAAGATTCGAAGGAGCTGTGAAGCGTCCGGAGGTTTATCTCAATCATGCCGATCTTTTTATTTTCCCCTCCCAGAGGGAAGGATGTCCTAATGCGTTGCTGGAGGCAATGGCCGGAGAAAATACTTGTATCGCGTCGCGTATCGGTGGAAACATTGATTTGATTGACAATGAATGCGGTCTGCTGTTTGAACCTGATGATGCTGAACAGTGCGCCGATCAGATTATCAAAGTGTTGTCACATATGAGACAGTACCGACCCAAAGCAGCTGCCGCTCGGAAAAAGGTATATCGCCATAATAGTTTCCAAAAGATTTCGTCACAGTACAATACACTCTACAGGGAACTTCTCAAATGAAAAAGTGTGTTTGCTGTTGTCATCCCTTTACCGGATCAAACCAAGCGTATAATACCTGCCGCTACTGTGGACACGCCCATAGTACATATCCTCCGCAACAAATTGCTGATCCATCTGATCACCATGTTGCACATCATAAACTGCAATGGGATTTTTCCGAACTAAAGTATCGTAATTTTTATTTACCCCTGCTTCATACCATAGGAATACCGCCACCTGATGGCACTTTACTTGACATTGGGTGTGCAAACGGAGCCTTTGCAGCTGCCGCACGCACTTTCGGTTGGAATAGGGTGCAAGGCATTGAACCTCGAATAAAAAGTGCGGCTCATGCCCGTCAGCATACGGATGCAGTCTTTGAGGGGCCTCTGGAGAGATTCAAAAGCAGTCATCGGTTTGATGTTATTACGCTTTGGCAGGTTATTGAGCACGTATGGTCTCTTGATCCATTTATGAGAAAACTGTGCATGTTTCTCAAACCGGAAGGGAAAATTGTTGTCAGTACACCAAACTTTCTTTCTTTGGGGCGACGACTTCTTGGTGATCGCTGGCCGGCATGGACTCCAGAGGTGCATTATCATCTTTTTACGCCCTCCAGCCTGAAAAAACTCTTTGATCAATACCATCTGTGCTCAGTGTCAACATGTACTCAGGACATTTTGCCAGGAACTTTGAAACGAATTCTTCCGACCGGTTTACACTACCGTTCATCTCTTTCTCCGGGAGAAACTGGTCGCTTTATACACGCAACATCATCTCGCAATCTGAAAGTCCTTCTTTTTTTACGTGGTGTACTAAACCACTTTTTACGAAGAACAAACCTGGGAGATGATATTTATGCTACCTTTGCATTTTCTCCTTTGACTAAGAGGAAACAGTTATTTTGAATTCTCTAGATCTTTTTGAAAAATGTATGCATATGCAACATATAAAGCATTTTGCAAAAACCAAATATTTTTTGATATTGAGACTGATTCAGTATGCCCTTCTTGTCGCTGCCGTTTTCTTCCTGGGAGTTTTTATCAGCAAAAACTGGAATCAGTTTTATTCAATACTGACTCAGGTGAAAATTCAACACCTGATTCTCATAGTTGCAATACTGACAATATCAAACATCATGATTGCGTACTGCTGGGCTCTGGTGATAAAATCCGAATACAACAAAATTTCCTATCCGACTCTTCTCTGCATTTGGCACACTTCACTTCTCTCTTCGTATATACCTGGTTTCGTATGGATGTTTCTAAACAGACACACCCATTTACGGAAACACGGCGTTTCAACAGCGATGAGCACCTTCAGTATGTCTTTCGAACAAGTTATAGTACTCTTTTCGGCGGTCCCGTTTGCCATCCTCTTCGTGAAAGAACTCTATAACGTCTCGCTGGTTGTTCTTTTTGTATCAATCAGCGCGTGCGTTCTGGTTATATTGTTGAAACCAAATATTCTGTTTGCGACAGCAACCGCTATTACCGGCAGACAAATAAAAACAACGATTTCCGTAAAGCCACTAACTTTTTTAGTAACATTTTTTATTTTGTCATTGCAATGGATACTCAAGGGTGGTGTTATACTGCTGCTCATTTCGATTGTATCTTCCACCGATGCAACAATTGAGCTTCTGCAGGCAACAGCGATGCACACAACCAGCTTCATCGCGGGATATCTCTCTTTTTTTGCACCAAAGGGCATCGGAGTTAAGGAGGGGACTCTGGCACTGTTACTTTCAACGGTTACCGGTATGCCCAATGCCATAGTCTGTGCTTTGTTGCTGCGGTTTTGCTCGCTTATAACAAACGTATTGAGTGGCGGCTTTTCGTTTCTCGTTTCGGCTCACTTCAAAATACGTGAAACTTGATGTGCGTATGGCATGTGCAAGATCTGCTTTGAAAGAAACAGCCCAGCTGCAACCGTATTATGAGAGTTGATTACCCGCTATATACTACATAGTTGCCAATAGGAAAATCGAGTAATTGGGCAAATCGTTGCGATAGAATCGCTCTTCTCAGGATAGGCTCAATTGAGCAACTTATCTTAGGTAACGATCCAAAAAAGTATTCATTTATTTTCATCAACTCTCCTCTTCGCCTCCCCCGAAAGCATCCCCTCCACGATAGGCACAATCGCCTTCTCCTTCACTTCCCGGTAACTGCTGTGCCCCTCACACAGCCGATACACGATCTCGCGTCGCAGCTTTTCATCAAACGCCGGAAATTTAACTTCGGGATTCCGCTCAGCAGCCTTCCTGATACGTCCTATCAGACTCTGAGCGGCTGCCCAACCAGCCAGCTTCAGACTGCGGCTCAGGATGTTTTCTGCAAGCACCCGGCCTGCAGCAACTTTTTGCTCATCTGCAAGCTCCTTTTTTCTCTCCTCGATCAGTACACCCATGCAGCGGGTCTGCTCCCTTGCCTCTACTCGAAGCGTCTGATTGTTCCACACCGGCACCGTATCGGTCTGCCACCTGTCCGCAAAAAGCTCCTTGAGCCAATCCTCCCGAACCTCGCATGCATAGGAGAGGATCGCCTGCGATCGTGCCGCCGGTCCCTTTCTGGTCTCCCGAACATCGGCTGCCACCAGAAACGGCGCCTTGCGCACGGTGCTTTCCTGTGCAAGTTCCCCGCGGCGGTCGTCCCGCATCTCGCATACAAACGTCCCCTGATCGCGCCGTCTGGCCAACCTGTCCGGATAAGCCAGGAGTATCGCCCGTCCCAGAATCTTCTCCGGGCCCTCGGACGGCTCGGCAATGGATATGTTCGGGTGAACATAGACCAGCTCGTTGAAAAACTGCTGGGTCTGCAACACCTGACGCGCCGCCGAGCCGTTGACGCCGATTGCGGAGCAGGCCCCGGGGTCGAAATCTCGCCGATGCGCCTCACCGATCAACGCCGCCATCGCCAGGAAATCGTTCTGCACCCCCTCGGGTGCGCTGTTTCGAAGCGCCTGTTTGTTTGTCGTTATCGGACGCTCCGACAGAAGCGCCGCGGCAAGCGCCCCCCACTCCGGCACGCCGCGTCGGGCACAACGGGTGAGGATCATCGCCAGACGCGGATGCATGGGCAGGGTGGCCAGAAGAGACCCCTCCTCGGTGATTTTTCCGGTGCACGGGTCTATCAGACGTAGCTCCCGGCAGGTCACCTCCGCATCGTGTATTGCCGAAGCGGGGGGATGCTGCAGCCAGTCGAAACGCAGCGGATCGGTTATCCCCAGCATGCGCAGGTACAGCAATGTCTCGGTCATATCCACCCGTACGATCTCCGGATCGGTGTGCCGTGCTCTATTCTGATCATCTTTTTTTCTCCACAGGCGAATACAGCTACCCTCGGCCTCACGTCCCGCCCTACCGGTTCGCTGCTTTACCGATGATATACTCACAGGCTCTACATGAAGCGTATCGAAACCTTTTGCAGGATCATACCGGGGAATGCGGGCAAAACCGCTGTCTATAACATGCCGGATGCCTGGAATGGTCAGCGAGGTCTCGGCTATATTGGTAGCGACTATAACTTTCCGCTTTACATCAGGCTCCATCACCGCGTTTTGTCGCTCGGCGGAAAGATTTCCGTATAAAGGCAGCACCCTCAGCTTCTCGGAACGTACATTCCGCTCGATAGACCGCACTGTGCGCCGGATCTCGTATGCTCCGGGCATAAACACCAGTATATCCCCCTGCCCCGATGCGCAGATGCGACTGACCGCGCTGGACGCCGCATCCCAAAGCTGTTCACGTGCCCCAAAGGACTGGTAGTCGACGGTCACCGGATGAAGCTGCTCATCCATGCCGATTACCGCATCGGTATTAAGATATTTCTGAAGCGCATCCGACTCCAGAGTGGCAGACATCACAATCATTCCCAGATCGGGCCGGGTGCTCTGTTTAAGCCTCTTCACCAGTGCAAGTCCCAGATCGGTGCTCAGGCTGCGCTCGTGAAACTCATCGAAAATCACCAGTGATACCGAGCGGAGGTTAGGATCGGACAACATCATGCGGGGAAGAATCCCCTCGGTGATAAACCTGATTCTGGTCTGCTCACTGACCACCGATTCGAAACGGGTCTGAAACCCGATGCTCTCCCCCACCGTCTCCCCCCGCTCGGATGCCACCCGCACCGCCAGCATACGCGCGGCGATCCGCCGCGGCTCAAGCACCAGAATGGTGCCGCCATACAGCCCCGAATCCATGGCGAACTGGGGAACCTGGGTGGATTTGCCGGTACCGGTAGGGGACTTGAGCACGATCGGTGCACCCTGGCCAAGAGAATCGATAATTGCCGCTTTTTTGGCGAATATGGGAAGACTCATGTATGGTATCCTGTATCAAATTCCTGATATGATTTCTAAGTACGATGCTTACAGGTAAATATGCAAAATAACATCGGTGGTTTACTACTCAATTTAGGAAGAAAACTGATTGGAGAAATCATAATATATACTTCTATCGGTGTCGGTTTACGTTTTTTTAAACACCCGAAATAAGGTTGGTATTATTTGACTGTCGCCCGTCTTGTGCCTTCATGTTTACCGGGAAGCACAGACAAAAAAAAAGGGACGATGCAATTGACCGTCCCTATGCGTACTTTTGAGATCTTTCTATTTGCCTAAGCTGGGCGATTCTAAGCGTATGAAGGCGGGATAATCAGTAGTATACCACGGGTAAGAATAGATTGCAAGCATTATGTGATAGCCGCTCGAGCCATCTAAAGGAACTTTCCAGGGTAAATGAAAATGAGGCAACGTAATGCCTGGGAAAATACAGGACAAGGCAAAACAGTTACGAACCGATACATGCCAGCTTCCCTTAAACCGATTCTCTTTATGGAGAAAGCGGGGACAATTATCGCCACTCGAACGGAAAATATCTAAGCCCGCCCACCTTGGAATCGAAGTACGGATCCTGAATCAAATCGCCGGATGCTTGATGTCGTTGGTTAACATATGCGATAGTGATTTATCAATCCCCGTAATACTGGGATATAATATTGAAAATGCGGGTATCTTTTTTGGTAACCCGTATCAGGTCTGCCCCTCTATCACCATTGCAGTTTTCACATCTCCGTGCGGCCATCCCGAAACGGCCGATTGTGTAAGCCGGAAATGAACTGTCGGGGCCGAACCGAAACCATGCCTTACTCAGATCCAACACCGATTTCTCGGGAGTTTGTGCCCTTTCGTCTTGATGTATGCGCGGTGGCCAGATGCAGGCTTTTTTCTGGTCGAATACACCCCGTTGCCAGAGAATATAGGGTATGCGGTACATATCCCTGCTCCAGCCCCATACTACGATATCCTTACATCCATATTCTTTCAGAGATCCATAATAGTAGCCCAGTGCTCCTGCGGAATCCAGTGTCTGTCCAACAAGCTGACGGCTCCATTTATTCAGTGATTCATATTCAGATGTGTTGTTCAATCCCTGTGTCGCTACCGGGTATATCTTTTTTGTTGCAAACAACGAACGTGTGTAGGGATACTCATCAAACCATTTATTTTTCCCGAGAACAATCCTGAAGATATCCGTCTCATCGACATTATCCACTTTTGGTCCGGGAGTTGGCCTGTCCAGGTCTGGATTATCACTATCGAATGGTTCTGTTCCCGGAGTCGGAAACTGCACCGTCTGCACCCATGAATCAGTATACCCGTACCGATACCACAGAGCTCCACCGATCCACGTGCGAACCTGGTGAGCTTCCCGCCTTTTCCCTTCACAGTCACTATTTGCACAACGCCATCCCTCTCTGAGCGGAGTCGACTGGTCGTATTGGGTGGGCCCCTCGACCCATTGCAATGAGCGAAAATCTCCCACGGAATCGATCACACCAAGAAGATAGATCCGATCTCCGTCACCTGCTGCAATGTAAACAGGGTCTGTTCCGCGAAGCCGCACACCGATGGCTGTAGCTTTTACCGAGTCACCCGCCGCGGTATAACCTCTATGTAATGTTTCAAGAACCTTCCTGTCCCCAGGATCGAATGCGGCAAGGCGTTCAAGCCATTTTATGGAGTCCTCAAGCGTTTCAGACTTGTTAAGCATCATGGAAAGGTAGTCTTTATCGATCTTGTTACCATCACAGGATGAACGGTAAATCCATCCTTTTATCGGATAATGTCGATACTCCTTTGAAAAATTACCGTTATCCGACAGGTATACCGTATCAATAAACAACCATTTTCCCGATGTCCTGCTTGTAGAGAGACGATTACCAATCCGAACCTTGCCGATTATCGGCGCATCAAGCTCCGGCTTTTGCCTGATATTGGCAATATCGGCTATCACATAATAATCGGTTGCGACGCCGGCATAAAGATACGCCGAAAAGAGAAACATAAGAGTGACAAAAGAGACTGCAACATGATTTGCGATTCTGCTCATAGATTTTCCTCACCATACACCAATGCCGTAGAATTGTTTATCTTTATATGTACCGATACCATGCGAGTGCTTTCCTTTCATTGTAGCGAATTAAATCATTTTTCCCGATACAACAGGTGTTTTCACATCTTGCAGATTTCTTCTGCTGCCTCAATCAACGCATTCTCTAAAGGCGTTGAATTCCCCCAGTGCCTGTCACCTTCAGCTATAATCGTTTCAGATTTATATGGCTTTTCACTTGAGGCAGGATCGAAAAAATGAAAGGTTATTTTTATCGTTCCATATCGCTGATCCATTCTTGCCGGGCGTGTGTGATAGCTTTCTATTTTCGCGATGACAACCTCTGATTCACATGACTTTATGTCATCTATTTTTTCTTGTGTTACCATGGTAAGTTGCATTTTTAAATATTTTGAGAGAGCCGAAAGAAGAGCTCCATTATATTCTAATTTTTCATTTTCTTTTACTTCGAAGCCTATAATGCCAGTGGGAAATTCTGTTCTGACAAAATAACCTTCCGAGCATTTAATTTGATCCCCCCCTTCCGTATAGTTCTGCAATTGAGCCATGCAAACACCCGTTAAAGCAAGAGTATACAAAGAAAAAACAACCATCATTCTGCACTTCATCAAATCCTCCCTGTTTTTTTTGTCCGTTAAAAGTATCATTTTAGCTCGTTCTCATCGAAATCTGATCCCCGATTGTCATTGTACCGCCTTCTTTTTACTTCCTGCTTGAACTATGATTTTCCGGCGTACGCTCGGTTTTTTTTCACTCGTCTATCTGTAATTCATAGACATATGACATCCCAGTTTTCTGTGAATACATTTTCTACCTGACAGGCTACCCAATGTGTATACATCAAGAAATAATTTCGCCAGTTCATCAGGTTTGAATATCTCGGTAAACTTCCATACGCTGTTAACTATGGCAACACACCTGCTGAAATCTTCCTGTTTTATTTTTCTGATCATTGGATACCCTGCTGAGGAAAGCAAGCTGCTGGGAAAATCGATGCAAAACGTGGATTAGAAAATGTTTCTCATCGAAAAAAAAGGTCTTTATTTTATTTGCGTTAGCGATAACATCGTTTCTGGTAACATGCGTCCGATACAATTATCTCAGAACAGCTTCGGCTACACAGTTGCGTTGGTACAGTAAAAGATCAGTATTAGCCTGTAAAGGGTGGCAGTTTCATCTGCAATAAATAGCATTTCCGATTATCGATTATATTGTACCCTTCAGCTTTAAACCCAAAGCTTTTATAAACTTGTAACCGTTTCTCGATACACGTGCTATATATTTTTGTAAAGCCTTCTTTTGTTAGTTTTTCCAATAAGAGATCTCCAAACCTTTTGATTATATTGGTACCTATAGATCCACTGTTATTAAAAAGTTGAAACGCTTCGCATATTTTCTCATTTTTATCTACTTTGAAACCCTGATATTCGATATGCATTTGGGTTAAATCAAAATTTACGCTGATGCCTGCTATTATTTTTGATTTTATCTGTGCAACTAAAATATATTGGTTATCATACGGCAATTTAGTAGAACACCTTCTCAGTTTATGATTGTAATTTCTTACACAATCGCTTTCGATTTTGCGGTTTACAGAAAAAGCATAGTATAATGACTTCTCGTACAAGGCAATTTCATCTTTGCTGTCTCTGTTTAATTCCTTAATAGATAAATCTTCCATATGACTCTTTTATTTTAATTTGGTGAATAAACATTTTGGTGCTGCTCTCTATTGCATCAGATGAATCCTGTTAATTTTCCTGCTACTTCCCATGCGCACATCCAGTATATACACTCCCGCTGCAAAGTCTGAGAGTGATACCCTGACTCGATGCGAACCAGGCAGTTTTACAGAGTTGTGGAGTGTTCCAACACACCTGCCGGAACAATTGTACATCTTGACCTCAACGCGCGCAGATTCGAGTAGATGAAATGATGCAATGATTGTCTTTCGAGAATGGCGAATAAATGGTGCACTCTCTGAGCGTCTTTTATTTATATAACTGGATCTAAGCTCCGTGCCATATATACTGATATTATCGAACCGGTTGTTTCCTTCGGTGTTGGCGTTTTCATCTCCATCAAAAGTGATTTTAAACTGAAGGTCGGCGGTATCATGAGTATCGACATGGCCTGTGAGGTCAAAAACTTGACGGGTAAAGGTGGTCGGTACCGAATAACTCCTCACAGGAATCCAATGCCTCCCATTGTCCAAGGAGTAAAAGAGCGACTGTCGCTGCACACCATTGTTTGTCCGGCGTACGGCGAAACTCACTACCATATCTTTAAAACCGTGTGAGGGTGCAAAGATATGTAATGCCCGTCCGTCGGAAGGGTTCCTGACACGTAAACCATCCCCAGCCTCACCACCGTCCGATGTGTTGAGTTTTGTGCCCTGACAGTAGTCCATATATCCTTGCCCCTCGCCGGCATAAACAATATGAGCATCATAGACGGCTGAATAATCCGACTCAATGGAATCTGAAACAGCAGATGCATTGTTGAAGTGCCATAAATGCATGAGTTTCCAGTTCTCTTTTGCTTCGAAGTGCGCCCTTATCGTATCCAGGGTATCCGGGGAAATGGCAAGTACGGCTGAAGATTCGTCGTTATGGTCCCAGTGACTGAAAACATACTCTTCATGCGGCACGCCCTCCAGCATCAGAGTCTCCTTTTCGAAAAAAATCCCGCTCCAGAAACCATCCTCTCCCTGTGTAAGACTCTTCTCAACAGGCTGGCCATTTATTAATATGGTCCCCTCCTGCGCGGTTCGGTTGTCAACCACGATCCGATGCGTATCACCCACCCCGAAATGTTGGTCCAAATGCGTGAAAACATGCTGTTGTCGCTGTTCGAAAAACTGATGGATTCGATTGATTCTATTCTTCCATTCATCCATTGTGATTGTTCTGCCCCATCGCGCGTAGTGTCGAATAATCTCCTCCTCGATTTCCGAAGAAATACTGTCCAGCATCGAACACGCCCTATGAGGATGTAATATAGTATTTAGTAATTGAGCATATCGTTGGATGAATTTCTTTACAAATACATCACACGTCCACAGACCATTAATGAGCTTAACCGCGTATGCGGGATTAGGCCAGTCATCTGTCGGCTCCATGAGAAATGCAATCATGTCAAAATCGACATGGCTGTAATTCGCCGCATTATCAAGATCCTTCAAGGCCCATCTGAAACGACCGTCACGCCCCGGGGTCTTAGTCGAATCATATTCCGTTTGCCTCCGCCAGCAGATTACATTGTTTCCCGGCCAGTCAGTATTGGCAAAGTAGGTGTTTATGATGATATAGTCGATATAAGAGTCGATATCGATATGACGCTGTATGAAACTATAGTGGACGGAATCTCTGATATCATGTTCATCGATATAATCAAGCACTGTAAGATAGCTGTCTGCCGTCCCCTCGACGGCATCATTTTTATAATCGATAATGTCAATCCGGTCGGCATCAATGTCAAAGTTGCGAGCAAAATAGTGCTGATCAATACTCTCACGGATGTTATGAATGCCCCAATATTCTCCGTTAAGGAAAACGACCGCAGGCTGAAATGCCTGGCTCTCCACATTGCAAGTGCGAACCAGAAGTTGGAGGAAGCCGTCCAGAAGCATAGTTCCCGGGGTATACCAGTCCTGTCCCGAGTTTCGCAATAGAAGGCGATCGTATTGCCCGCCGGAACTTTCACCAAAAAATTCAGCGTCAAGGCCAGTCGCATCCCCTCTGACAAGAGATTTCCGGTGAAAAAGTCTCAGCGATTTTTGTGGAAGCACACGCGAGCCGGTACCAAAGATGCGTATACCAACATCTCCATGAGCGATACTGTTTTGAGCGCTACTTCCGAAAAATTCAAAATGTGCGTCTCTCTCCCAACTATCCCCCCTTTGATGGTAATTTGCATTGGGAATACCCCAAGGGCCAAGACCATATCCTCTCCTGTCATAGATTGCACCGGGGACATAAATACCACTGTCGT
>CAYQOU010000044.1:0-33711 GCA_964419255.1 uncultured Fibrobacterota bacterium
AGAAACTCTTATCCATCGCTATGTCAACAACCGAGCCGTCAGCACGGATTATTTTCAACTGTTTGTTTCCACCCTTACGCAAGCCACCACACATGGCCAGAGCCTTCAAAACATCCACCGGCTCGTAAATCTCATACTCTCCGGTCCCTCGAACATCGCCAATAATGAATATCTTATTCGAATAATATGCTTCTATCGATACCGATACGACGGGATTGTTTACATACGAGGACAATTTCCCCTGCATTATTTTAACCAGTTGCGCCGGAGTCAGAGATGCAACCTCAATTTCACCTATGACCGGATAGTTAATCCTCCCGTCCGGACGTATCTTGTGCTGACCCGAAAACTCCGGATGTTCCACCACCTGTATAGCGATCACATCACCCGATTGAAGTACATAATCCTCAACCTCACCGTAGCAGATATGCGCTAATAACAAAAAGACGAAAAAGAATAATCCGGTAGTTTTCATATAAAATTATTCGCCTGCGGGTTATAAATCCAGCGCCTCCCTGCTCGGTTTATCTTCAAACACGAGACTCTTTACCAAACAATGTGATCACTGCCTTCTCTAACTGATGTGTTATCATGTTTATCGTCAGATGTAAACCGATTATAAAGCTCTTTCGGCCCGACCACAATATGTTGTGCAGGGTCTAAAAAAAATGTGCATATAGATCAACGATGTCATAAATTCTTGATTTGCGCAATACTAAATTGCCCACAAACCCATTCTGAAACCTGCTCATTGCATGATACAGCCTTTGCAATAGGGTGTCAATACATATTTAGGTACTATTATGAGCTTAAATTAAGCGGTTCCGAGTACATGGCTCGCGAGAATTAGGTGTTAATTCTTTTCAGAAGATCCTATAAAAAATCCTACTCGGCGGTTGGCTCAGTATCCATCTGGCTCTGCCGGCTTGTCTGGACACTGTCTTCGGTTGAAGGCATTGCTGCTGCATCAGAAGATATATCCTCAGGGGAGTTATCAGACTCGGATTTTTCGGGTGCGATAGATTTTTCCAAAGAATCGTGTGGTGTATCATCAGAAATGGAGGGAACAGGCTTTTGGATTACTTCACTTATGGACGGTGAGGTATCCGAAACTGATGATTCTTCTGTAGCCCCGCTTTCTATTCGAGCCCGAGATACTGGTATAGATGCTGAAGCGCGATCGGAGCTTACCTCTGATGTTTTACCGGCAGCCGATTCGCTTACCGCCCTTTTAGCAGTTTTGGATACGGATGACAATCGTGGTTTTTCTTCCGTGGTTGTTTTTCCGGATTGAGCGGTATTGCCTACCCGCTGAGATGAGGTGTATGTTCGCGGCTTACGAGTCTGTTTCCGGATGGTTTCAGTTTGTTTTTTCACCGGAGCAGTTGCGACCGTATCCACAGAGTCTACAACGGTAACGGTATCCACAGTATCCTGCACGGTTTCTGCCGAGACGATTGAATCGGCCGGCTTGGCTTCAGAATCCGAATTGAAGGGAATGGAAAAAACAACCAGTTTCTTTGGAGATTGCAGCCTTACCGATAAGGTAGAATTTGTCTGTTTAAACAAAAGAATTCCCGCGACGAAAAACAGAGCGATAACCCCCCCTCCAAATACAAGAATTTTTCTGTGTTGAACGTTTCCAAGGATCCCTTTTCCGGCTTTTGACCGTTTCTTTGAAAAAAGCGCATGATGTCTCCTTTGCAGAACTGCCATCAGGTGCGCTGTGCATACATTTAGTTGCTCAGCGGTAAGCGGTTGCTCATAATCAGGGTCGGTCGATATGCCGAATTCGTCCTGTATCTGTTTTTCAAACCACTGATGAACCGACTGGTTTATCGAAGATCGAAAAAATCGGCAATAAATGGCCTCAACGCCTTGGGATACACGGCTCGAAACACTGTTGATATTCTGCTCTTCATGCAGAATATGGCCGATAACTGCTTCGATCTGATTTTCAAACAAAGCGTAAAATGCTGAAGGATCACCCGAGCGGGCTACGGAAAAAAGCAGATCATGTACTGATTCAATATGTTTCATAGACACAAAAATAATTTACTTATCCTGTTTTAAAAGAGTTTTTTTGTACAATCGGATGCAGTGAGCTATTTTGAAAAGCTTCCACTGATATTCAAACGAATGCAAGCTCATCTTATAATATGCGCAGAGTCACTGAAAAAGATCGTCAATATATGAAAAAAGCGCTCGGTCTCGCCTCGAAGGCCAAGGGAAAAACTTTTCCGAATCCGGCGGTCGGAGCAGTGATAGTCAAAGACGATATCGTCGTGGCGACCGGGGCGACAGCAATCTGCGGCGGCCCACATGCCGAGAAAGAGGCCCTCAAAAAGGCAAAAGGACAAGCCCAGGGCGCCACCCTGTATGTGACTCTGGAACCCTGCTGCCATTACGGGAGAACTCCTCCCTGCACCACAGCGATAATCGATGCCGGTATAAAACGGGTGGTTGTAGCCATCAACGACCCCAACCCGCTGGTAGCAGGAAAGGGAATACGAGCATTAAGAAGAAAAGGTATCACAGTCGTTACGGGTGTATTAAAAAAGAATGCCTTTGAGATTAACGAGGACTTTTTCTGGTCGATCATACACACCATGTCGTGGGTTAGCGTAAAGATCGCAATGACTCTCGATGGCAGGATTGCCGATCATGAGGGTAGCTCCAAATGGATTACAGGGAAGCAGTCTCGAACCATCGTCCACGAGCTTAGACGACGTCATGCGGCAATTGCGGTGGGGGCGGCGACATTGAGAAGCGATAATCCACGGCTGGATGTCCGGCATGTACACGGGCAGTCTCCGACTCGGATAGCTTTTGCAGGCTCCCCCGATCGTATTCCTGTCGATTCGCATTTTGTTCAAAATGCGCATCAAAAGCGAAGCATAATTGTGTGCCCCGAGGGCAGGCGGGGCAAGCAGGTTCTTGCAAACAATGTCGAGCTCTGGCACACCGGAGAGACACGACAGAGCGTACAGCATATCGAAGCATTCCTGCAAATGACGTTTCATGAGGGACTTACCAGCATTTTTGTTGAAGGCGGTCAGAAACTGATCGCATCTTTTATTTCCGCTCGTCGTGTTAACAGGATGTACATCTTCTATGGTAATCATGTGCTGGGGGGTGGGCATGATGGACTGCGGTGGCAGAATCCTTTGAGTCTCAGAGATTCGATCCACCTGGAAAAAATGGAAACCGTTGCATTAAAGGACAATGTTATGATAACAGGCATTGCGGTATGGTCGTAATATGTTTACAGGATTGATAGAATGCCTGGGCACAATCGCTCAGGTACAAAAGAGACAGAAAAGTATCACGCTGGGTCTCGTGCCCGATACGGAAGACTATGCGGTTGCGATAGGCGATTCGGTTGCGATTAATGGTGTATGCCTTACGCTGGAATCGATTTCGGGCAAAATGTTATTTTTTACCGCTGTTTACGAGACATTGAGACGCACCAATCTGATAGACATAACTTCAAATCAGAAAGTAAATCTCGAACGAGCCCTTCGGCTCGGTGACCGCCTCGACGGGCATATCGTTCAGGGGCATGTGGATGGTGTCGGACGCATTAGCCACGATAAAAAAGCAGGCGTAAGTCTCATTCGGCGGATCTGGATACCACCAGGGCTGCGTCCTTTTATGGCGCTGAAAGGATCGGTTGCGATCGATGGTATCAGTCTGACCATAGCCGAAAGCACGGAGGAGGATATAGCGGTTTCTCTGATACCACACACGATCGGGACGACCACTATGGATATAAAACGAGTGGGAGATTTGGTAAATGTTGAGTGCGACGTTCTGGCACGGTATATTTTTCAACTCCTGAGGGGCCGCCGGGGCATGCAAATGCTTTCAGAAAAACCGCCTGAGCAATCATCAAAGGATGATCAGCGACTGTTGTCACTGTTGGAGAATTTGGGATTTTGAAAACATACAAAGAAATAGAAGAAGTAATCAAAGATTATAAAGAGGGCAAATTCGTCATTATTGTAGATGATGAAGATCGTGAAAACGAGGGAGATCTTGCCTTTGCCGCAGAGACATGTACCGCCGATAAAATAAATTTCATGGCAAAACATGGTCGCGGGCTCATCTGTATTGCCATGGATGGCACCATTTTGGACCGGCTGAACATCCCGATGATGGTCAGTGAGAACACCTCTCCCTTTGAAACTGCATTCACTATATCCGTGGAGGCACGAGAGGGTACCACAACAGGAATATCAGCTTCCGATCGCGCGACCACGGTCAAGAAACTTGTGGATCCGGAGAGCAAACCAACCGATTTCGTGAAACCGGGCCATACATTTCCTATCAGGGCACGCCGGGGCGGGGTTCTGGTGCGCAGCGGACAGACCGAGGCCTCCACCGATCTGGCACGTCTGGCCGGCATGATACCGGCGGGAGTGATCTGTGAGATCATGAACGATGATGGTACAATGGCGCGCATGCCGCAGCTTGTGGAGTTTGCCAAAGCTCACGACATAAAAATTGTTTCGGTTGCCGATCTGATCCGCTACCGCACGGCACACGAAAAGTTTGTTACCTTCGAATCGCAGGCATGCCTTCCCACCCGATTTGGCGACTTTCAGATGAAGTGCTATGAAGAGAAGCTTACAAATTCGGTACATGTGGTGATGCAAAAAGGGGAGATCGAGCCGGAGAAGCCGACACTGGTTCGTGTTCATTCCGAGTGCTTCACCGGCGATCTGCTTAGATCCTGGCGATGTGACTGCGGAGAGCAGCTTCATTTTGCCCTGGAGCAGATTAATAAAGAAGGCGGGGTTTTACTCTATTTGCGTCAGGAAGGCCGCGGTATAGGCCTGGTCAATAAGATTCGCGCCTATGAGCTTCAGGATCAGGGAATGGATACGGTAGAAGCCAATGAGCATCTCGGATTTGCCCCCGATCTTCGCGATTATGGCATAGGGGCACAGATCCTTGCCGATCTGGGAGTCAGGAGTATTCGTCTGATGACAAATAATCCTCGAAAAATAGTAGGACTGGAAGGATATGGGCTCAAAATTGTGGAGCGGGTACCGATACAGATCCCCTCACGCCCTGAAAATGCCCGTTATCTGGATACGAAAAAAACAAAGCTGGGACATTTTCTTGAAGGGAGAGGCGCATGTCAGCCGTAATCGAAGGTGTTTTGAATGCCTCTGGAAGACGTTTTGCCATCGTGGCAGGCAGATTCAATGATCTAATTACCCGAAAGCTATTGGAAGGCGCGGTTGATTGTCTGGTCAGACATGGTGCCGATCATGACGCGATTTCGGTTATCTGGGTACCTGGTTCTTTTGAAATCCCGCTGGCAGCCCGCAAGCTTGCGCAGTCCAACAACTATGATGCAATTATCTGTGTCGGTGCGGTTATTCGGGGAAGTACGCCGCATTTTGACTATGTCGCCTCGGAAGTGGCCAAAGGAATCGCGGTTTCCTCACTGGAAACAGGCAAACCGATTGTTTTCGGAGTGCTTACCACCGATACGATAGAGCAGGCCGTGGAGCGAGCCGGAACGAAGGCTGGAAACAAGGGGTTTGATGCGGCTATGACCGCCATCGAAATGGCAGATCTTATATCAAAAATTTAAATGGTGTATTTTTAAACCTGAGCCGATGTTTTTTTTGACCAGATGATCGGAAGAATAACCCGGCGCAGGTTTGAGCAATTCAGCACTCACCATACTTAATAATTTCTTTTTAGAGGCGTATTCGTTGTGATTTAAACCCGCGGATTCATTCGCGGGAAACTATTTGGATTATATAAAGTAGAAAAAATACAGGTATTTGATCTTTGACTAAAACAAATCATCTTAAAAGTAGACGCAGGGCTCGGGAGCTTGCACTGCAGACCATGTACGCCCACGAAATGGGAACAGACGATCTGGTGCTGCGGCTGATGGATACTATTGCAACAAACCATGCCTTGAATGCGGAGGTGCGGGAGTATGCCCGCAAGCTTGTTCAGAAGACCCACGGCTCTCTTGATGAGATAGACTCGATCCTTCAAAAACATACAACCAACTGGGATCTCAGACGCATGGCTGCAATCGACCGCAATATTCTTCGCATTGCAGTCGCAGAGCTTCTCATTGCTCAGGATGACGTACCCTATAAAGTTATTATCGATGAAGCTGTTGAGATTGCAAAAACGTACAGCTCGGATGAATCAGGAAAATTTGTAAACGGAATTATTGACGCG
The DNA here is from genome assembly GCA_964419255.1 of uncultured Fibrobacterota bacterium. GTDB lineage: Bacteria > Fibrobacterota > Chitinivibrionia > Chitinivibrionales > CAYFVL01 > CAZPHU01. The sequence goes on from CAYQOU010000044.1 coordinate 6,220, forward strand.
ATTTATAGAGATTTTGCTGCTCTTTCGTAGAGGAGAAAGGATTAAAACCATCCATGGAACAGACTCATAAGAAATTAAACACACTTTTTGCACTCGTTGTCCTGCTGGTATCGTTTACCGCATACATTTTTACGGTCTCACCGACGGTAGCATTCTGGGATTGTGGGGAGTATATCGGAGCCGCACATTCTCTAGGCATTCCCCACCCTCCGGGCAACCCGCTGTACGTGCTTCTCGGCCGTGTTTTTTCAATGATTTTTTTCTTTTTCGAACAGGTTGCCTTCCGGGTAAATATCATCTCCGTTGTCAGCAGCGCGGTAACGGCAATGCTTATATATCTTATCATTGTACGCACCATGGTCTCATTCATCGGCATTCCCGATAACAGATGGAAGCGGCTGACCGTGTATGTATCAGGTGTCACCGGAGCCCTCTTTGCGGCATTCAGCTATACATTCTGGTTCAATGCGGTTGAAGCATCGGTGTATAATCCATCCATGATGATTATTGCATTATGTACCTGGCTTGCTCTTGTCTGGTATCAGCGAACCGACTCCGAACGCGACAGAGTACTTCTTCTTTTCTCCTACCTTGCGTTCCTCGGTATCGGCATACACATGTTTTCCATGATCGCTCTTGTTCCGGTGTTTCTGTTTGTCATGCTGGTCGATCGTGAAAAGCTTTACGACTGGCGATTGTGGCTGACCGCCCTGTTGATGGGTACTGTAATCTATCAGGTGTCCTGGTTTTTCTTTGTCGGACCGATCGTCACTCTGGTGACTCTAATCATGTCTCTTATGGAGGGACAGAATAAGGCAAAGTGGCGTTTCTGTTTCTGGGTCGCATTCTTTGCGCTGGTCGGCTATTCGGTTCATTTCTACATTCCGATTCGCTCGGCACTCAACCCGATGATCGACGAGAACCACCCGGTCATCGAAATGACCGAATCAGGCATTCCCAACTGGGAGCCGTTCAAGCAGTTCCTGGAACGTAAACAGTACGGCTCCGAATCGATGATTACCCGCATGTTCTGGCGCCGCGGTGCATGGAGCAAACAGTTTGGCTTCGACGGACACATGGGATATGGTGGATTTCATCTTACTCAGTTTTTCCACTTCGGTAAATCAATAAATATCGACAGGGAGGCATCTCCCCTGCAGAACTGGGGTATGCCTAATGGATTCCTTGCCCTTCTGGTATATCTGATACCCACCTTTTTGATGATTTTCGGGTGGGGGTATTTGTATAAACGAAATAAGAATGTGGCGACCCTTCTCATATTCGCCTTTCTGATAACCAGTGTGGCACTGGTGCTGTATATGAATTTCGCGGACGGCCATCATCCCGAAAAACGCGACTACTTGGCCTGGGTAAACTCCGGCAAACAGGGTCCGATGCCTACGGTGCACCGGGAAGTGCGTATCCGTGACTACTTCTTTACCCCCGGATTCATGTTTATGGGCATGTGGATCGGTATCGCCGCTGGTGCTATTCTCCACGGCCTGTTCAACAGCAAAAAAGATTTTGCTCGTACCATACTGGCTCCCATGCTCTCGGTACTGTTTATTGTCTCGCCGGTGCTGCCGCTGACTCAGAACTATATGGAAAACAACCGAAAGGGTGACTGGGTTCCCTATGATTATGCATACAACCTTCTCATGTCCTGCGAAAAGGATGGTATCCTGTTTACTAACGGCGATAACGACACGTTCCCGCTGTGGTTTTTGCAGGAAGCCGAAGGGATACGAAGAGACGTTCGCATTGTCAACCTGAGTCTTTTGAACACACAGTGGTATATCAAGCAGCTTAAGAACCTCGATCCGAAGGTACCGATCTCCTTTTCGGAAACTCAGATCGACGGGCTTACTCACGAGGTTAATCCGATTCGTCAGTCCATGCCCTACAGGCTTTCCAATGCCAATGTCACAGTCACGCTGCCGGGCCGTTCCGAAAAGAACGCTCTGCGGGTGCAGGATAAGATGGTGCTTAACATCGTGGATGCCAACAAATGGCGCAAACCGATCTACTTTGCCGTTACCGTCTCTAACGACAACATGATGGGTTTGCAGTCGTATCTGCAGATGGAAGGTCTGGTCTACCGAGTACTGCCGCAGAAGGTAAACAACCAGGAGAAGCTTGACATGGACCGCACGCTTCATCTGCTGGACAACGTGTATCGGTTCCGCGGACTGGGCGATGGCAGTATCACCATGAACGAAACCACACAGAAGCTTATGTCCAACTACGCGGCCAGCTTCATTCAGGTTGCGTTAGAACTCAGGCAGCCGCTTATATCCATGAAAAACGAGGTCGAATCGCTGCGCAAGCAGATCGGACAGACAGCCGTCTCCGATACTGTTGCCGACACGACGGAAGTTGCAGCAGACGACAGTCAGCTTTCTCAGACTCTGGCTCAGAAAGAGGCGGGATATAACGACACGCTGAATCTGGTGATAAACAAACTCGATCAGTGCGTTTCGCTGATGCCCTGGGACTGGCGTCCACGTGCTTTACGTCAGGAAATCCTGCTTGGCCACGGGAAAGAGGATCTTGCGTTGGAACGAATCGAGGAGGCTCTGATGATGGAGCCGGACAATCTTGAATACATTAAAATGAAGGCACAGATACTCGATCAGCTGGGTAGAAAGGATGAGGCCAATGCACTGCTTCGTAAGCTGGTTCAGGCCGATGCCGATCAGTGGGAAACCTACGCGATGCTGGCGGAAAATTATGCGCAAACCGGGCAGTACGACAGTGCCGTTGCTCTCATGAAAGAGTTTCAGCAGAGCCATCCCGGTGACCGCCGCGCATCGATGATGATTCGCCAGTTCGAACAGATGAAGCAGGATGCGACTCGGCCAAAACCTGCAGACACGATGTCCGGACAGCGTACCGACGATACGGCGGAGACTGTTTCCCAGAAGGAATAGGTATCAGATTGTCTCTTGTACGCAGCATATTTCGGAGCCTCCCGGCAGGCAAGTTTATCAAATTCGGCCTGGTCGGAGGCTCCGGCGTTTTTGTAAACGCCGGAGTGCTCTATATGCTTACCGACATCGCCGGTCTGGATTACCGTTTGTCAGGCATTATCGCCATAGAGATAGCGATAATTAACAATTTCCTCTGGAATTATAACTGGACCTGGAGTGAGCGCAGGCATACCAGTTTTTCAGGAGCAATTGGAGCATTCGCACGGTTCAATGTATCCTCCGGCCTGACCGCGCTGATTGTAAACTGGGGTTTTCTTGTGTTATTGACGGAGCTTGCCGGGATTCACTATCAGATATCCAACCTTATCGGCATCGCCTTTGGCACTATCGTTAACTTTCTGGTAAGTCATTTCTGGGCATTCGCTGCGACCGCGGAAGGTCGCAGCCATTCGAAATAGTTACTTATGGCTAAAAACAACAAGAAAAAGAGAATACAGACAAAGAGAAGCACACAACCTCAACCAGCCGCAAAACCGGCTCCGAAGATGCCGGCATGGACAAAGTGGTTGTTCATACCGGGGGTGCTGCTGCTTATTACCATTATTTACTACTGGCCGATCATTTCAGCGCAAGGGTTTCTGTGGGACGATTTCATCGAACAGAATTTCCCATACCGTCTTTTTGCCGCGACCTCCCTGCGTCGAGGACAGTTTCCGTTCTGGAATCCTTACGTGTTCTCCGGAATGCCTTTCTTTGCCGATGTACAGGCAGCTGTTCTGTATCCTCTTAATCTCATATTGACCATTGTGGCGTCTCGTCAATGGCTCAATCCGCTTCTTTTAGAATACCAGGTTGTACTGCACGTCTTTATTGCCGGCCTGTCGATGTATGCCCTTGCGCGCGAGTTTGTATTGTCCAGAGCAGCCTCAGTTGTCGCTGCCATTTCTTTCATGCTCTGCGGCTTTCTCACAGCGCATATTTTTCATATCAACGTTATTCACACCGCGGTGTGGTTCCCACTGATTTTGTTTCTGTTTAAGCGCGCCCTTGACCGATACAGCATCTTTTACATGGCTATAACCGCCCTTGTGCTGGCGGCCGTCTTTCTGGCCGGATATCCTCAGCTGCTCATGCATATGTACTATGTACTCGGAGCCTATTTTGTTTTTCACATCATCGTTTTGTTCCGAGATAAGCAGTCCACACAAAAAAAACTTGTAACCACATCCATTTTCGGCGGCCTTGTCTTTTTATCTCTGGGTATGTCCGCAATACAGTTTCTTCCGACCCAGAGTCTGGGACAGCAATCGGCACGCCCGACACTCTCGTTTACCGAATCCTCGGAAGGCTCCTTTCGGCCCTACCGGTTTGTTACCCTGCTTGCTCCAAAGTTTTTCGGCACCCCAAAAACCATGTACTGGGGTATCGCGCCAAACGATTACAACGCCGGCGCGCACAGCTATTGGGAGACTATCGCCTACACGGGTATCTTCCCTTTGATTCTTGCTGTCATAGCAATCTTTTTCGTCAGAAATATCACCGTAGCCTTTTTTGCTTCTCTGGCCCTGCTCAGTTTCTTTTTGGCCATGGGAGACTCATTTTTCGTATACTGGATTTTTCACTCTTTTCTACCAGGTTTTGACCGTTTTCGTATTCCGGCACGTTTCATGTTCATGTTTTCGACAAGCATATCCCTTCTTGCCGGATTCGGCATGCACTTTGTAACCTCCCATAACTGGAAAAAAGAGGTTACCAAAAGGATTAAACTGCGAAACAGCCTTTTGATTGCGACCGGAATCATTGCCCTGGGCACAATCCTTTTCTCCGCAGGGGCTTTTAAGCAATCGGTCATCGATTTTATTACCGCCTCCGGGATGTTCGGCAACAACATTCCGGCACTCACAAAAGGTGTAAACGAAACAGTATACCCTCAGGCTTCCACGCAGCTCTGGATTGCGTTTCTATTTTTCGCCTCTGCCGCAACACTGCTTCTTCTACATACCCGAAGTCTTATTTCCGCAAAAACCTTCGCGATTCTGGCGCTCGGGCTTGTAGCAATCGACTTCTTCACATTCGGATACGGCTATGCGGCCGGTGATAAAAATCCCGCACGCGTATATGAGGAAACGGACATCATCTCTCAACTCAAGCAGCAGATGAAGACCGAAGTCTTTCGTATAAATACCAGAAGTTCGCGACCGGGGACGACCGACCTTGGTGGAAGACACATGATAATGCCGCGCAATGCGGGCAGCGTGCATCGCATTTTCCTTATGGAAGGATATAACCCGTTGCGACTACATCGGCAGTTGATCGATCGAAGTGAACAAAGCCTGGATATCCTGAATGTCAAATACCACATAGATGTCGGGCCCCAGGGAATGGGGATGAACCTTAATCCAGATCGCCAGCCACGCGCGTGGATGAGCTACGATTATGTTATCGAGAAAGACGAGCAGAAAATCTTGTCTACGATGCAAAATCCTTCGTTTGATCACCGACATTCCGTGGTTGCAGAAAGTAATCTCGATTTCGAACCTCAAGATTTCAACCCAACCGATTCGACAGTGTGGAAAACGGAAATCAGCTCATATACCGAAAATGAAATTTCGATAGATGTTGAGACATCGAGAGAAGGGATGTTGGTTCTCAGCGAAATTTTCTACCCAGCCTGGAAAGCAAAAATTGACAACGAAACAGCACCTGTGCATCGGGTCAATTACGCCTTAAGAGGTGTAGTAGTTCCGGAGGGAACCCATACGGTTCGCCTGTTCTATCAAAGCGCGGCTTTCAACACCGGCGCCATCATTTCTCTTTTGTCGCTTGCATTGACGGCAGGGTTAATTGTGTTTGACCGGCGTAAAAAACAAAAACTCAAACTTGAACCGGCAGCAAGTAAAACAGTCACAGCACAAAGTACGCATGAATATCCTAATTCTTAACTGGCGTGACATAAAACACCCGGAGGCCGGTGGGGCGGAAGTACACCTGCACGAAATTTTCGGCCGTCTGGTGGCCCGGAAACACAACATTACTCTTCTGACAACTCAGTTTGCCGGCGCAGCCACAGAGGAATACATCGACGGCATACGAGTGCTTCGCTATGGACATACCTATACCTTCAATTGGGAAAGTCCATTGCTTGTGCGCAGAATTTTGCGTACAGCCCTCGTAGACTGCATCATAGATGATGTAAACAAGATTCCGTTCTTTACGCCGCGATGGTTTCCCAAAGTCCCCAGTTGCGCGTTTTTCCACCACCTTTTCGGACAAACCGTATTCGAATTAACCGCACCGCCACTTGCCGCCTATGTTCTGGCGCTGGAAAAGCTGAGCGGGTGGGGATACAAAAAGGTACCGGTATGTACGGTATCAAAAAGTACCGCTCATGAACTTGTCGAGCACGGATTCAGCTCGGAGAATATAACTATCATCGAAAACAGCGTGGATACCGATCTGTACACTCCCGATGCAGGCACAAAGGAATCTGATCATCTCCTGTATTTCGGCCGATTGAAACGGTATAAAAACGTCAGCATTCTGCTGCGTGTCGTAAAGAAATTGTGCGAAGAGGGCCGTAATATGCGGCTTACGGTAGCCGGATGCGGCGACGATGGTGATAACCTGAAGCAGCTGGCACAGGAGCTGGGTATTTCCGATCGCGTTTCCTTTCCCGGCTTTGTGGATGAGCAGACCAAAATCCAACTTTATCGCAGGGCTACACTGTTTATTAATCCATCCCGTAAAGAGGGATGGGGGATAACAAATATCGAGGCGAATGCATGCGGAACGGCCGTTATCGCCAACGATGCCCCCGGACTCAGAGATTCCGTCATACATGAGAAAACAGGACTTCTTTACAAGGAAAATGACGAGCAGGACCTGTCACGACGCATTGCGATGCTTCTTGAAGACGAATCAAAGAGATCTGCTATGGAAACCGAAGGCAGAAACTGGGCACTGTCTTTCAGTTGGGACAACAGTGCTACAAAAGTGGAACGATGGCTGGAGAATGTATGTCGAAAAAAATAGGCATTACTATCCTGAAGGCGGCGGTTACCGTTTCCATAATCGCCTTTATCATTCACCGTCTGGGATGGCGGCACATTGTCAGCGCCATAGCCAAAGCCGATATGGTTTGGCTTTTCGCCGCCCTGGGGCTGTTTATTCTCAGCGGTGTGCTGGGAGTCCAGCAGTGGCGCATTCTTCTTGCTAACAAGGGAATACAGCTGACTTACCGACGGGCTTTTGTCCTCTACTACGTCGGCATGTTTTTCAACAATTTCATGTTCGGTATGGTGGCCGGGGATGCGGTGAAAGTCGCCCTGATTCGATCCAACAGTGGAAATATTAAAGGCGGATTTGCCGCTACTTTCCTGGACAGGTTCGCCGGTCTGTGGGCCATGATGGGTTTTGCCATTTTCGGCAGTATCATCTTGCTTAACCGCGGGATGATCAACGAGTCCCGGCTGGCTACCGCCTTTATCGCCCTGATTGTGGCATTCGTCGGGTTTACGATTATATGCGCCTTTATCGTTTCTCAACGACTGCAGCGCTTATCTTTCCGCCTTCTTGACATGCTGCCGATTCCGGCAAAGGAGCGTATCCGCGGAATCATAAAAGAGGTTATTCTGGAGGTGCACGACCGCCACCTGCTTGTCCCCGTAGCCCTTCTCTCCACACTCATTCAGCTGATGCGAATCGTGGTACACATTCTCTGCGCTGCCGCACTGGGGCTGCTGACGATGGCAAACTTCCAGTATTTCTTTATTTTCGTGCCGTTTATGGCGGTTCTGATGCTGATTCCGCTGCCATTCGGTATTAAGGAGAGTATCGGCGGCAGCCTCTTTATCCTGGCGGGATTCAGTCCCGATTCTCCCGAGCAACCACTTGTCATGGAATTCCTCGCCTCGCTTATAGGTATTGCAGCAAGCCTTATCGGAGGAGTATTTTTTGTAACCAGAAAACTTAAAACCACCGGGGATTTGCCTGTAAAATGAAGATTTCGGTCGTTATACCGCTGTTTAACGAAAACGAGAGCCTTCCGGAGTTGATGAGCGCGATTGCTTCGGTGATGAAAGAGGTGACCGAGGAGTACGAGGTGCTGTTTGTGGATGACGGCAGCACGGATGATTCGTTCCAGACCTGCCGTAAGCTTCATCTGGAATTTCCGTTACACGTGCGGGTCATTCGGTTTTCGCGTAACTACGGTAAAGCCGCCGCACTCAGCGCCGGTATCGAAAAAGCCCGGGGCGATGTAATAATCACCATGGATGCCGATTTGCAGGATGATCCCACCGCGATACCGGCCATGCTTGACAAGCTGGATGAAGGCTACGATCTGGTGTCGGGATGGAAGAAAAAACGGCACGATCCGATTCTATCAAAGAATATTCCATCCAAGGTGTTCAATTTCGTCGTCTCAGCGATGTCCGGGGTTCATCTGCACGATTTCAACTGCGGTTTTAAGGCATACCGTAAGGAGACGGCCAAAAGCCTTGACATCTACGGCGAACGGCATCGTTTCCTCCCGGCCCTTGCCCACTGGGACAGATGGCGGGTCACCGAGATTCCGGTTACTCACCATCCTCGAAAATTCGGCAAAACCAAATACGGGATCAGCCGTTTTTTCAATGGCCTCCTCGACCTGATAACGCTTCTTTTCCTGCGCCGGTATTTGACCAATCCGCTCCATTTCTTCGGCCTGCTCGGGCTGTTCTGTTTCTTTGTGGGAGCCGTGGTTCTGGGATATTTTGGGGTCAACTGGGCGATCACCGGTCAGATGCATATCCGACCGTTGACACTTCTTTCGGTTGGCGCGATAATTGTTGGCATTCAGTTCATCTCCATCGGTCTCATCGGTGAGATGATTACTAATTCTAATCCAAACCGCACATATAAAATCAGGGATTTTCTCGAATGAAGGTGCTGTGTATATGTCCAATAGGAATCGGCAACTACCTTCTTTTCTACCCTGCGTGTGCCTACCTGAAACGGCTTCATCCGGAGTGGTCGCTTAGCCTGCTTGGCCTCAGAGACGCGATACGCGTCCTTGCCGAAGATGACCTTCTGTGGGAAGATATCCACATAATCGATCCGACAAAGCTGCGCGGTCCGCTCGATGGCGTCGGGATCATTGGCAGGCTTCGCAAGAACAGATTCGATATGTCGATAAACTTCTTCCCGTCGAATAAATGGCAGTACAACCTGCTGCCGTTTCTTGCGGGAATCAGAAAAAGGATCGGTTTTTCTTATCATTACCATCCGCCCAAAAATTTACCATTCTTTTTAAACGCTAAAATTCCGGTTAATACGAACTTACACGATGTTGATCAGAACATGCAGCTGGTTAAGCGTTTATTTAATGAAGAAGGCGGGGACGATCTAATCGTGTTCCCTGCTCTATATTCCAACGACATGAAACGATGGGCCGAGCAGATTTCCAGCGGCAAAAAAAGACCTCTCATTGGCATACACCCCGGCTCCAGTGAGCAACATGGCATGGCCGCCAAGCGATGGGAGCCGGAGAAGTTCGGAAAACTCACCGGCATGCTGTGCGAAAAAATCGGCGGAAGTGCCCTTATTTTTGGCGGCCCGCAAGAGGCCTCTCTCAAAGAAACGGTTAAACAAAATGCACCGCACCATGCGGAGATTGCGCCTCTTTGCCCGATACGCAAAACCGCCGCTCTGGTATCACAATGTGACCTTTTTCTCTGTAACGACTCCGGCCTGATGCATATCGCTGCCTGCAGCGGAGTACCGACAGTTGCTCTGTTCGGGCCCACCGATGAGAGGCGCAACGGTCCGGTTGGCCGGTCGCTGGTTATTCGCAAAGAAATGGAAGGGTTTCCGGTGTGGACAGCCGAAAATGTGGGAAACCGGGGTGATACAAAGGGTGTGGATCCGTCGGCTAGCCTTCGGGCGCTCACGGTGGAGGAGGCGTTCGAGAGAATACGACCCGAATTGAGCCGGTTATTGTCGACATAAAAGCGCCATTTTTGTTGATTTTTCTATTCTATTGAATGTAACATTATATACTTTAAATAGTATTGGTATTTTGAAAGAAACGAGCGAATACAACCCTACTCCAGGAGGATCTAAATGTATCGTTTCATCACGACCGTAGCGGCTCTCATGCTGACCGTCTCGGTACACAGTAGCTGGGCACAGTCTTTTAGCTGCACCTTCGATGCAGGCTCTGTGCAGGTTAAACGCGGATATTCTTCCGCATGGGCTCCTTTGCACAACGGGGAAGAGGTCGGAGTCGGTGATTCCCTGAAATTTAAGACCGCGGATGGTGCGCTTATATCTCTTTCCGAAAGCGCGGCTATCGTGGTCAAGGACAATGCACAGGTTTCTATCGGTGGTTCCGCCGATAATCTCATTTTCAACTTGGATGAGGGGGAAGTATTTCTGAGCCGTGACAAGGGTGTATCCCATACACCTGTCTGGATCATGGCAAAAGCCTGTTCGTTTTCGCCGGTGGGCACCAAAGCCGCGGTGAAAATCACTCCCGACGATAACCCCAGCGTTGCGGTGGTCGAAGGAAAGATGAAGGCAACCGATCCTGCGGGCCACACACTGGACATTTCCAACGGCAATTTCGCCACATTCGACAAAACCGACAGAAGTTTTCGTCAGGGAACACTTGCTCCGGAAGCTGTCGAGCGGATAAACAGCTGGTCGGAAAAAAATCTTGAAAGACAGCCTAAGCAGGTAGCCATGAATACGGCTGAATCCGAGGGAGAAAGTCAGGAAGCTGAAGGAGCTGAACAAGAGGCTGCAAACGATAATGGTGACACTCCGGAAGAGGTCGTAGGCGAGCCGACAGAGAAGGTCATGCAGATGCAGGAGTCAGAATCTCCCGCGACAAACGACCAGGCTGAGGCATCCGAACAGAAGCAAGATAAACCTGCAGAGAAGGCTAAGGCCAAAAAGAAGCCGAAGAAACAGTCGGTATCTCACACCGGTGCCGCTCCTCAAAGGGCAAAGCCGATGGCCCAGAATCAGCCGGGGACTCAGGAGCCGCAGGATGAGTCCACGCAGGCCGAAAACAGCGAAGTACCGGCCGGAGATGGTGCAACCGCCGCTCCCATGGGAGGCGCAGGTGGTGGAGGGACAACTTATGGCGTGAGTGCCGGTGCGGTTACTATTGGAGATGAACAATGGACCCGAATCGCATTTTTGATTGATGTCCCTATTTGGCGCTTTGGTGTTGCCTTTGATATTGAGTTGTTTTTGAACTCGAAGATGGAAGTTGATAAAAAGGGTTGGGATTTCAGTAAAGATCAATGGGCTGAAACTCTTCTTCGGAAGATTCGATACATTCGCTTCAACCGTGAAGACGATCCTGTTTTTATCAAATTTGGTGGTCTAAGCTCCGTAACAATGGGTTACGGTTTTGTGGTCGATCGCTTCACCAACATGCTCAACTACCCCGACGAAAAACTTCTGGGTCTTCAGTTCGACTTGAACGACATTAGTCCGTTAGGTATTACTCTCCAGACCTTGATTGCCGATATTCAGGATTTCAGCAGAGACGGGGGAATAATGGCTGCGCGCTTGGGAGTAAAGCCGTTAAAACCTTCAAACGTACCGGTTTTAAAGAATCTCTTGATAGCCGGTACCTATGCCACGGATCTTAACCAGTATGCTCCCGCTAGGGACTGGAAATATGATCTTCCTGAAGATTCATGGGACAGAGATGGTGATGGTATCACAGACAGCACCTTTTATTTTGAACGGTATGGCCATAGAGAGGATTGGCCGATACGACGCGCCGAGGAAATTGAAATAGGCGATTTCGATACTATTATAGAACACAAACACCGCTACGCAGAAACAGCAGAAAACGGCTTCTCGATTGTAGGTGGTGACGCCAGCCTCCCGGTTATAAGCTCAAAAATATTTGGCTTGGATATCTATGGACAGGCGGCACTCAATATGGACTACGAAAATGATGACGATGATGATAAAACAAGAGGATGGGGTATTGGCGCCCCCGGTGTCGCCGCTAATATTGGTCCTTTTCGGGCACAAGTCGAATATCGTCATATAAATGGCCAGTTTGAACCTGGGTATTTTGGTCCTTTCTACATGGAAGAGCGTATTGTACGTGATTCAATCATCAAGCTAAAGGAAGATAATCTCGAAAAAAGAGATCGGGATGTTAAGGGTGTCTTTGGCTCACTGGGGATGGATATTGCCAATGTCTTTGTACTCCGTGGTAGCTATCAACGTCTGATTGGCGATAAAGAAGAAAATGGTCTCAGGGCTCTGGATCAACGTTTCGAGGTAACCGGTTCCATTGGCAACCTGTTGATTGAAAAAATCCCGAAGATCAATAAGGCCGAGATTTTTCTCTCCAAAACACGCATTCAACGAACAGAGATGAATCCAATAGAAGTTGCCCTCGGAGAAAAAACTAAATATGATGGCTTTTTTCAGCGAACACCGAATATGTACTGGGGATATCGTCTTGGTGGTGAGATCACAGCTGGAGCTTCTCTGATATGGGAAACACGATATGGATGGAAATTTAAGAATGGTAAACTGGTCGAAGATAACAACGTAACAATTGCCGCCGGGATGTCATTCTAGAGAGGAATATTCTTACGTTTTTCATCATGTTAAGCAAATAACCATGACTACAGCTGAATTATGCAGGAGGGGAGAATACTCCTCCCCTCCCTTTTCAAAACATCCACCGGAATTGTTTTTCTATCCCTTCCAATAACCAAACACAATTAAAGCATAATATCTCTTTTTTTTCATATGCAAAATGAATCACCGCTTCTGAAGAAGGCACGCGAGTACAAAGATAAAAGGAATTTTTCGATTCCCCGTAAGGGAAGAATCCGGTTTGTACTTGTTTTGATGCTTCTGGGTGTTGGTGCGCGCTTCTATTTCGGCGATGCGCAGGAGAAGAGCACCGAATCTGTCGTCGTGCAAAAGGATACGAAGCAAAACCACGCTGCAGCCCAAAGGAAACCCGAAAAGAATGTCAAGGGGTTCGAAAAACATTTCGTACGCACCCTATCAAACGATGAGATATCCCTGATATTGAGGCAAAGCGCCATCGACTTTTCTACACCAGTAGACACGCTCTCATACAAGGGACAAAAACTCGCATATCACTTTACTATCGATACCAGCCTGCAGAAAACGGTTCGCAAACTGTTTCGCCGCTATCATCCCCGCCACGGTGCCGCCGTCGCTCTCGATCCTGAAACCGGAAGGGTTCTGGCACTGGTATCATACAACAATCCCGATGATACACTGGTGGGCAGAGATACATACCTCCGCAGCATTTTCCCTGCAGCATCAATCTTCAAAACCATTACCGCCGCCGCGGCGGTGGAAAGATGTAACCTGTCCGAAGGCAGTCTGCTGAAGACGGTGGGTAAAAACCATACCCTTTACAACTTTCAACTCGAAAATACACTAAAGACGTTTCGCGAAGTCACTTTGCGGGAAGCCTTTGCATATTCCATAAATCCCGTTTTCGGCCGACTGGGAATACATCACGTGACAGCCGACGGTCTGCGTGCAACCGCCGCAAAATTCGGCTTCAACCAACCGATCCCCTTCGAACTAGCTGCAGACGCTCCACATATCAGCATAACGGATTCATCTTTTCAGATAGCCGAGATCGCATCGGGGTTCAATCAACAGACCCGCATCTCACCACTCTACGGAGCACTGATAGCAGCCTCTATCAGCAATGCGGGTAACATGCCCGTTCCGATCCTGGTGGACAGTGTCATTCAGGTTTCGACCGGAAAACGACTGTATAAAGCCGAATACAAGCCCTGGCGACAGGCGATGCAGCCAAATACCGCCGACAGACTTTCCCTGATTATGCAGGATGTTACCCGGTACGGAACTGCCCGCAAATCTTTTGGTTATGTGAAAAATTCGTATCATTTCAATCGGATTGCCTATGGGGGCAAGACCGGAAACGTTGACAAGGATTCCCTGGGACGAATAGACTGGTTTGTCGGTTTCGCCCGCCACCAGGCCGACTCCTCACAGCATATTGCCACCGGAGTCGTTACCGTTCACGGCCCTTACTGGACCGTTCATTCCAGTTTTCTTGGCGCCGAGATCATTCGAAACCATATACGAAGTGTGCAGATCGCGCAGAAAAAAAGAAAAGAAGCGCTTCAGGCGGCAGAGCTCAACGACACCACCTCAACAGAAGGCTCCTGAACATGGATTCAGAATCAGAAAACGATTTCAAATCCGCATTTGTTGCACTTATCGGACGACCGAATACCGGAAAATCCACCCTGCTCAACACCGTGCTAGGAGAAACTCTTTCGATTGTCAGCTCCCTGCCTCAGACGACAAGACGAACTTTTCGCGGCATTTATTCCGACGAGAACATGCAGCTGATTTTCATAGATACGCCAGGGATCCATGAGGGGAAACACTTTTTCAATAAGGCGATGTCCCATCAGAGCCTGGCACAGATTTCCAAAGATGAAGTCGATCTTGTCTGCTACATGGTTGATCTATCAAGAGATTTTGGCCCGGAGGAAGATGCCATCTCGCAGACCGTGCAGAAATCTGCGGTTCCAACGATTCTGATATTCAATAAAACCGATCTCTGTTCCGATTCCGAAAACCGACGACGCCAGTTTTTCGAACGTTATCCACTACTCGATCCAAAAGCTGTTTTGAGCCTTTCGGCCATCCAACAGGGAACCAGAGAACGCTTTTTATCCACTATATCTTCGATAGTCCCTTCGGGTCCCCGGTTTTTTCCCGGGGATGAGCTCACGGATGCAGATTTGCGTTTCTTCGCCGGGGAATACATTCGTGCGGCTATCATCGATTCTACCCGCGAAGAAGTCCCACATGCCTGTTTTGTCGAGATTCTCGACTATAAAGAACGTAATGGTAGACACTATGTTCAGGCCGCCATACATGTGGAAACTACCGGTCAGAAAGGAATTATCATCGGCAGAAGAGGCGCCTTAATCAAAAAAATCAAACAAAAAGCCCAAAGACAGCATCAAAAACTCACCAGTGAGCCTGTATCGATCCAATGCCATGTAAAGGTTACACCAAAATGGCGGGATAACAAACGTTTTTTGTCGGACATGGGCCTCGAGTAAATTATTTTGTAGTTTATACTTACTTTTTAGTAATTTAAATATTACCAACTTTTTTGCCCTGAATACAAGGAGGCATTCATGCGTAAATCCACATTGCTGATGTGCAGCATTTGTATCTTTACCATTGCGTTTGGTGCATTAGCACAATACGGACAATATTCCAGCCGCTCCCTGCTCAAGAAAAAGATCTACTATGTCAGCGGCGGTAAAATCGGCACCGCCGAGTTCTGGGCCCTTCACCTGGGCAGCCATGATGTTAAGCTGGCCAAGGAGTTTCCCGGCGAAGGCACGATAGATGTGGATGCCAGCATCAATTTCTCTCTTCTTTCCAGCGGATACATTGAGGGCAAAGGCTACAGCGAACGCGGCAAAATAACGGCATCCGCCCAGCTTGCTCAAATCGTCGGTGAAGATGCCAAGGATATCGAGATGGACTCAATAGATTTTGTAACGGCCAACGGTCGCAAGGTAAAAACTTTAAACGGAGAAGCCGGAACGCTCGTTCTCCATGCGGAAAACGACAACCGCAAGGTTATCCGGCAGATGCTCCTACGTGAATTCTATTACGACAAAGCCTTCTCGGAACTCAAATTCGATAAAGATTTTCCCATCCAGGCATTCTCGTTTACGAAAGCCGGTGCCCAGAAAGCTCTGAAGGCCTTATCTGAATCGAACTAAACGAAGATAATCATTCGAAATTGTACAAAACCAGTGCCGAGGATTCGACACTGGTTTTTTTTGTGTCTTGCGCTCGTACGGGAATATCGCTGGAAATCAATCATCGGGTTGCGATACTTGGTGGAAAACACAATGTGGTAAAGCATGTTTGAATAGGTAGACGACATAAAAGACCTCCTTTTCGGAGATAATGTCTATAGCCATTGCTGCTTCCGTTTAGCCCCGCAGAGCATCGTCTCGTGGAATATACCTTGTATGACAACCGCGGCCTGTGATGACAATCAAAAAAAAAGCGGATACATCCGCTGAGATGCATCCGCCTCTATAATTTGATTATGCTGAGTTATGTATTGCTGAATTATTCGGTTACTGTATACTAATCTTGCTCACTCTCCAGCTGCCTGTCCAGTTCCCTGTTCCTCTTCACGAAACGGTTCTGCGCACTCTTTGCGTCAAACGCAGCCTGAGCATACTTGCCGTCTCTGCGAATCGATATCCTCTGCCCGGCAATGATCATGCGCCACTCCTCCAGTGACACCTCATACGGTCCGGGGATCTCTTCCGGGCCGGGCACCTCTACCCGCTCTTCTCCGTGCGACTGCTGCCCTCTGCTGTCACTCCCTCTACCCCTTGTCGGCCCCACGGCAACCTTCCCACTGTATACCGACACATCCGTGGATGAATCCCGGGCCGTTTCCATGTGAAATACCGTTCCCCGAATCGCAGCTGTCGCCGTGGGCGAAGAAAGCTCAAACTCCTTACCTGAATTTACCAGCTTACGCATATTTACCCACACATTACCCAGCGAAGATGTCGTCTTTGTTTCATCCTCGGTTGAATGCTCGATAACAACCTTGGTTTTCTCGTCCATACGCATCATCGCACCATTTTTTAGACGAATCTCGACGAAACTCTCCTCACGGGTGTAGATCTGGTCACCGATACGCACCGGCATATTCGGCCTGATGTTTCGCCACTGCTCCGCACCCGATCGCATGATACTTGCCGATCCCTCCAGCAGCTGCACCCGGCCCGCATGCTCCGCAGCCTGCACCGAAATCATCAGACATCCGGTTAACATCAACAACGTGATACAATGACGCATAGCCATTTATCCTCCCCTGGTTAAAGATGATGATGGTCACTCATCTATCATACCCTGCCATCTATCTGAAGCTCCTGAAATTCCCTTTACACGCAATTCAAAATTTTCCGGATTGTTTGCATTCTGCTTCGCAACTTCAAAGGCAATCATGCCGCTCTGGTAAAGATCATACAGCGACTGATCAAACGTCTGGGATCCGTATTGACTCTTCCCGTCGCTTATTGCTTCTAATATAAGATGTGCCTTATCAGGTTCTCTGATATATTCACTAACCGATGCCGTGTTGATCATGATCTCAGCCGCAGGCACCCTCCCCTGCCCATCCGTGCGCGGCACAAGCCGAAGAGAAACGACCGCGACAAGCACGCTTGAGAGAATCAGCCGAACCTGTTCATGCTGATGAGGAGGAAAAAACGTTATGATACGCGAAATCGTCTCCACCGCATTGATGGTGTGAAGTGTGCTCATAACCAGATGACCGGTGTCGGAAGCGCTCAAAGCGGTTTCCATCGTATCTTTGTCGCGAATTTCACCTATCAAAATAACATCCGGATCCTGACGAAAACAGCCCCTCAGCGCAGTGGCAAAATCACCGGCATCCGTACCGATTTCCCGCTGAGCGATAACACTCTTTTTGTCCCTATGAAGATACTCTATCGGATCCTCTATGGTCACGATATTTACCGACTGACTTCTGTTGATGTGGTCAATCATAGAAGACAGAAGGGTGGTTTTTCCACTACCGGTGGTTCCCGTCACCAGAATCAACCCGCGCCTTCTCAGACACAGATCCAGGATAACCGACGGCATGTTCAAATCATCAAACTTCGGAACGTTTGTTTTAATCGAGCGTATTGCAAAGGATGGCGTTCCACGCTGATGAAACACATTGAACCGAAACCGCCCGACTCCGCGAACCCCAAGAGCAAAATCCATTTCATGATTATTCTCAAAAAACTTCTTCTGGTCCTCCGATAACAGCTCCTGAACAAACTGATTGAGGTGATCGGGCGTTAAAGGCTCCATCCTGGCTCTGAACAGCGCTCCGTTAATCCTGAATACAGGAGGAGCACCGGCCCGAATATGAAGATCGGATGCGTTTTTCTCTGTCATGGCACCGAGCAGTGCATAGATATTCATGATAAAGCAAGCTCTGTTAAACCATGTGAATACCTGTGGATGGTCCTGCTTCCATCCTCCGTTACTTCCACCATATCTTCGATTCGCACCCCACCTGTTGACGGGATATATATTCCCGGCTCGATTGTGATAACCATTCCCGGCTCCAACACGGTGTCATCTGATTTACTCACACGGGGATTTTCGTGTATTCGCCGCCCTACACCATGCCCGGTTGCATGCCCGAAAGCATCACCATAGCCCTGCTGCTGTATGTATGAGCGGACAACTGCATCGATTTCTGATGCCTTCACACCGGGAGATACCTGCATGCGTCCAAGCTGTTGCGCATGCTTTACAATGGTATATATCTCCTTTTGTTTCTCAGAAGCCTTTCCTGCAACAAAGGTTCGCGTCATATCGGAACAGAATCCGTCTACGGTACAGCCAAAATCGATGAGAACAAAATCCCCCTGGCGGAGTTTACGTCTGGAGGGAGTGCCGTGAGGAAGCGCGGCTCTTTTGCCAAAAAGCATAATTGTATCAAATGACGGTTTCTCCGAACCATACTCCTTACAAAGACTTTCAAGCATCCGGGCAGCGTCCTGCTCGGTAATACCATATCGCAGCCGCTTCACGAGTGCCCCAAGAGCCTTCTCACCCGCCTTTGCAGCCTTTTGCATGGCCCGGATTTCCGTTGCATCCTTCCGCAGAGACAGGGATGGTACTTTACCGCCAAGCTTTACAAATCGACAGGATTCGCACACCTTTTCAAGTTCATCGAAATCGTCAACTGTTATGCTCTCCGACTGTATGCCGACTCGTGAGCGTTTGCGTACGAATGGCTGCAAAAAAGTAAATGTGCTTCCGGAGACAAGCTCGAATTGCCAATGCGGATTTCGGCCGACAAACTTCTCAGCAGCTTCCTGATACCGAAAATCGGTAAATAAAACGGCATTGCGGTTGTTTATCAGCAAATACGCATGTGACGATCGGAACCCGCAGATATAGTGGATATCCACCGGATCGGAGACCAGAATATATGAGCATCGTTCTTTCTTCAGCAGCTGCCGAACCAGTGCCAGTCTGTCAATGTGCATTCTCTATCATCCGTTTTTTCGGGCTACCTGCTTGTGTCAATCGCTACAATCAGATTTTACGCTTTTTTTGTATCTTCTCTTTAACTTTTTTCTTTATCTTCACCCCTTTAAGAGGCTTTTCTTCATCGCTTTTATTTGCACCACTCTGTTTTGTTCGACTCGATCGTGATCGACTCTTTTTCTGTGATGAACTTCGGGTTTGCCTTTTTTGGGTTTTTGCAGATGTCTGCGCGGATTTGACCGCAGATTCCGCCTTTTCCCTCAGCTCTTCTTCTTTTATCGCCTTGCGAATCTGACCTATGCGCTCTTCTATCCTCTCGTTATCGGGGTCTTTTTCCAGAAGCCTCTCATATATATGAACGGCCAGATGCGGCTGCCCCTGCTGAAAGTAAATATCGGCAAGCGTCGGGGTTAAAACATGATCCGGGATCGCAAGCTCCTGGATGTCATCCGCCGAATCTCCGCTTTCTTCGTTCTTTGCGGAAACCGCACCGGAGGGTACAGCCTCCGGATCAAAATCAGGCTGCTCTATCCCTTCATGCGGCTTTGGCTCTGTATCTTCAACCCATTCCTTTTCATCAACATCCTGCATATCCAAATCTTCCAAATCAATATCTTTCGAATCGAACTCTACACTGTCCGCACTATCATTGCTGCTGTTTGCCGACGAATCATCCTTTATCTCGGCAAGAAGCTCCTGGTCTTCTTCCGAAAGATCAAGTGCATCACCACCACCCACAGAATAAAACTCCGATACCGGCTCGGATTCCATATCCTCGGCTTCCGGCGGAAGCGTATCGAGATTTATTTCCGAATCGTCAACCAGAGTTGCCAGAATATCAGTGCCGTCATCAGACTCATTCTCCTGTTCATCCTGTACATCCTCTTCGACTCGATCATACCCGCCGGAAAAATCTTCCAGATTCAGCTCTTCTTCTACAAGTTGTTGATTATCAGCAGTTTTTTCCAACTCTGTTGTTTCAGACAAATCGTTTGCATTGCCCGATTGGCCTTTTGCGCCATTCACATCGGACGGCTCGATAAAATCGTTTATTGAAAATTCTTCTTCATGTGCCGTTTTGTCACTTTCAGGCTCGTTCTGAATGTCTAAAAGCTCTTCACCTACATCCAGTGCCTCTTCAGGATACTCATCTGTACTTGTATCAAGAGCCGGATGCATCGGCTCCATTTCTTCCGTCGCTTTTTCCGTCGCATTTTTTTCCTTTGTTTCCTGAGTACGCTGCTCACCATCCCCGGTCCGGCTCAGCTGCTCCATCTCCTCGACTATGTCCTCTTCCGGACCAAAAATGGATTCGAGACGATCAGACAGATCATCCCCCGAAAAAGGCTGATTTTCGTCTGATTCGTAATCCTCAGCAATCGTATCATCGAGAGTATCAGGAATCTCTGCAATTTTTTCATCATGCACATCATCGGTACTCGAGGCTTCATCCGGAACCACATCATCAATAGAAGGAAACTGCCTGATTTCCTCCTCTTGGGGATTGTCGCCTAAGCCCTCCGCATCTTTTTCATCAGTTTTGCTCCGCAGCCCGCCTGCTATCACTGTCTTGCCACTAATTATCTGCTCCTCAATGTCCTCGGCCTCCGGTAGAACATTTTCCGGTTCTTGATTACGTGTAACAGATTCTTCATCCGTATCCCCGAAAATCCCGTCAATCCTGCCTTCACTACCTTCTCCCGCAAGCTGATCCTTTTTCTCCCCCCCGGAAGGCTCGACCGGATAATGATCCTCCTCCATATCCTGCCCGGTTTTTTCTGATCCGGAAAAGGATACAAACGGATCCTGCTCACGTTGCACCTCAGGCATATCGGAACCCCCAAGCTCGATAGTTTCCGCCGAACTCAACGAGCTGTCATCATCACGCTCCGAAATTGTATCTATTTCCAGTTCCAGATCCCGATCTCCATCATCACCTCCAGATGCTCCATCAGGCATAGAGGCTTGCGTCATACTTCCGCCAGTCACATCACTTTCCATCTCATCTGAAGTATCATACTCGGACAGATCGTAACCATCCGCTATGCGAGTCTCCGAAAAATCATCATTGGACGTAGTATCTTCTACCGTATGCGCCGGCGACTCCCTGTCGGCATCCTCATCCCCAGAGTCGAATAATTCATCTATTCGCGTACTTATATCATCACCCGATAACGATGCCTGGTTTTCTTCACTGCCGCTCAGATCCGACAGCTCAGAAGATTGTTCGACATCCTGTTCTTCTGATTCAGACCGCCTGGCATCATCCAAATCAAACATCGAATCGATTTTCTCAGCGACACTATCACCCGAAATCGCATCCTGCTCTTCAATCTCATCATCCGCAAGGTCGACATCTTCATGAGTATCATCTTCATGCGCCCCGTATATGTCCTCAGACGTTTCCACATCTTCCGATTCGTCCATCAAAGATTCTTCAGACAGTGTGCCCGAAGCAGAATCGGTGATATTTTGTTCATCCCTGTCACTGCCGTCGGAAAACATCTCATCTAAACGTCCGGCAATATCATTACCGGAGATTGTATCGTCCACAGTGTCGGAGGATTCAAGAAGTGAATCCAGCATCTGAGAATCGTCATCTTCTTCGGCAGGATCTATGTCAGGAGTTACCGAGTCATAAACGCTGTGCTCCTGTTGCTCAGGATTGTAAGCAGTGTCAGCCGTCTGTTGAGTAGCTGATATTTGCGATTCTTCACTCCCCGAGGTCTGTTCCTGATTAAACATCTGATCCATCCGGTTGTCGATATCATCACCGGTCACAAGACCATGGTCATCACTGTCTGCCCGGGAAGCGGATGAGAGATTCTGATCCGCAGCCCCCAGTAAATCATCGGATGTTTCCGCACCCGGATCGATAGCGGTTTGCCCGGTATCCTCAGATACAGCCTCAGAGTATTGATCGTTTGATGCACCACTGTACCCCGCTTCTTCACCCAGAATCTCCATCAGGTCGGTTTTTCCGGCCCCTTTGAAGATTTTGCTCAGATGAATAAGAGACGGATTATCCGGGTCCATGCGAAGCAACAGAGAATAGAGGTCACTGGCTTTGTCCTCCAGGCCCTGTCTGGAGTAAATATCCGCAATCATCTTGATAGCAGTCTGATTGCGGCGATCGAGTCGACAGATTTCCTTAAACTCCTTTACGGCGGAATCGAAGTTCTCTTGCTCCAGGTAGCATCTGCCCAGAATGAGTCGACCGGTCACGGAATCCGGTTGGTGCTCGATTCCTGTAATGCATATTTCTATGGCATGCTCAATGTCACCCTGCTTGCGGTAAGAGTCCGCCACCCGGGGAAACACATGAGATCCTGGATTACTCAGGAGCCTTTCTTCCAGTTTTTCGATTACAGCGTCCGCCTGGGATGCCATGCAAACCTCCCTAAATCTATCAATCGCCGCTATTTGCGAATGTATACTTTCTAAACCGATGTATAAAATAGTACATTAAGGTAAATATAATTACCAATGTAAGCGGCTATGTATTTAAATGGTTTTTAATTTTTTCAACGATTCGGCTGGTGGAATACCCTTCACGAAAAGAAACGATGGCGACCTTCCCTCCGTATGACTGAACCGTAGGAGCTTCGATGATGTCTGCGGTGTAATCGCCACCCTTTACATGAATCTCCGGTTTAATAATGTCCAGAAATGTTCGGGGATCGGCTTGGTTGAAGATAAAAGACGCCGAAACCATCTTCAGAGCTGCCATAACGGTTGCCCGATCAATTTCACTCTGCAACGGGCGGGAAGGTCCTTTGAGCATTCTTACGGAAGAGTCGCTGTTGATTCCCACAACCAGCAGATCTCCCAGCGAAGCAGCTTCGGACAGGTACTGTATATGCCCCGCATGGATGATATCGAAACACCCGTTTGTGGTGACAACTTTTTTCCCCAGCTGCCGCAAAGGTGCGAGGAAATTTTTAACCGCCTCAGCATTCTCGAATACCGGTAAATCTGAAACCGCCATGCAAATCCTTTAAATAAGTGCTGAAATATTACGTCCGGAAAAATCACATGTTTATACCAGCTCAGCTCTGTTGTGATCCTCATTGCCATTGGGGCTGTGCTCGAGGAATCTAAGAGCCTGATTAAAAAATATGTTATAACCACAATTCAATTCCCACCGACGGATCTGCGTATAATCAAAAAAGTTGTGAAGTTTTTCAGAAATGTGCCGATATGATTGATGGGACAAGGTACATGGGGACAGAACAGTCAGAAGTCCGATGGTATATATCGGCATGAAACTGAAGAAATAAGATTCTTTTTTAAAGTGCTCATATCGATCTTCCGATAGATTTTGTATAGCCATCTACCATATCAAGGATGATTAACCGCTCATTTCTCCAACAAGGATGTTGGTATGAGGATCAACCATAACATATCCTCGCTTATAACGCAGGGTTCACTCAAGCAAGTGAACCGCAGCCTGAACAAGTCACTTCAGAAGCTGTCCACCGGCCTGCGCATCAACAGCGCCGCCGATGATGCCGCCGGGCTGGGTGTGTCCGAAAATCTTCGCACCCAGGTCAAAGGCATGAGCCAGGCGATCAGAAACACCCAGGATACTATCGCTCTGCTCAACATCGCCGATGGTGCGCTCAATGAACAGGCTGATATCATGCAGAGAATGCGTGAGCTGGTACTTCAGGCCATGAACGACACCTACACCGATACGGAAAGATCATATGTTCACCAGGAGTTCACGGAACTGAAGAGTGAGCTGGACCGAATCAATGCCTCCACCACATATAACGGTATGAGGATATTCGCCTCGCCGCTTACAGACGCCGCCGGTGAGGGTATCTATGGTGATGGAGGTCACTATGAGGATGGTGACCCAAACAAATCCACCTATGGACGACTGGTTTTCGACACCCCGGATGAGTGGGTTTTCGGTGCAAACGACTACTCAAGCTCCCACCATTTCAACATGATGATCGGTGCAAACTACTCGGCTCAAGATGCCGCGGCCTACAACGATGGACCGGCTTCCTCGGGGGATCCGGGCTCCTTCAGCTACGACAGCAACGCCCATAACATGGTGACGATTGCGTTTGGGGATATGAGCTCCAATGCTTTACTGAATCTCAATCCATGGGAAGACATGAAAGTCTCGACCTTTTTCGGCGATTTCGATGGCAATTTTATGAACGCATATGGGGATTTTGCCTTTCAGCTTGGATTCCAGGCCGCAAATGGAGGCAATTCCCCGACAGAACAGGATAAGCTGCAAACAATTTTACGCATGATCGACGGAGATGTTGAATCAATCGATCTCGAAATACGTCAGGAGCTTTTCACTGCCGCTGACGGGCGAATGGGTGCCACCGGGCTGGATCGAATCAACAAGATGCGTTCATATATCGGTGCAATGACAAACCGGCTGGAGCACAATGTTAATAACCTCATGAACACACGCCAAAACACACAGGCTGCTGAATCGTTGGTCAGAGATGTCGATTTTGCCACCGAAACAGCAAAATTTACGAAAAACCAGATACTTTCTCAATCCGCAACATCGATGCTTTCTCAGGCAAACATGAGCAAGCAGGGCGTTTTACAGTTACTTCAATAAGATCATCAAACATTTTTTATCAAACTCAGGCAGGCGGATTGATGAATCTGTGATGTAAATCGTATTTTGAAGTAATGATTATTAATATTGCCTCTTTTCATGTAGATATTGACGAGCGTTTATATGCTCTAAGTCCTCTGCTACGCTGTATTACAACAAAGTTTGCATCTTCGGCTCATAATCGAGACACAGATTTTTTCTTTCGTCTCCGCTCCGATAAGCACGCCTATATTCAAAAAATTGCGGGTGCCAAGGCATGCCATGGCATTCCTTTTGTGCAACTGAACACCCACACTACTCTTTACTGGCTAAATCAAAGTCCGACACTTATTGATTGGAAGCGCAAAATAATGGAAATCTACATCGAGCCGGATGCAGAAAGGCTTGATGCTTTCATTTTAAAAAATCTGAAACTCCTTCTCATGCACGTTTGCATCAGATCAGGATGGTTGATGCTTCATGCGTCAGGAGTCCAAAACGGAAACAGAACACTCGTTTTCAGCGGCCCGTCAGAAATCGGAAAGAGTACTATGGCAAAAAGGTTTGCTGACCTGGGGTGGAAATTATACAATGATGAGTGTATAATCCTAAAAAAGGAAAAAGAGAAACTATTCGCCAGCTCCACCCCTTTTTGCAGAGCTGAACTAATTGGCACATGTACCCAGGGGCATGGACAAGCTTCTGCTTTATTTTTCCTGGAGCAGGCTCATGCTCACCGTATTATGCCGATAAAAATGAACCAACGTTTACGCCTGCTGGCCAAGAATAGCTTTATTCTGCCTTTCGATGATGAAACATGCATACAACACATGAAAATTTGCACAGGTTTTTCGATTAGCGGCTCAATCTTTCGACTCCAATCTGCGCATAAACATACAGTTACCGACTTTGTTCTATCCTTTCTGGAGAATGGTGCGTATGAAATACATCAGGGGTAAAAATTCATCCACAAAAGAGGTTGATACCGAAACGTTCGTTTATAACAGGACAAGCGGTAGAATGTACTCGTTTTCAGAAGTCGGACAAAGCATTTGGCTCATGCTTGCCTCCCCTCATACAATCGGTCAAATAGTCCAGCAAGTCACTGCCGAATTCGATGTTGGCATTGAAGAGGCGGCCAGAGATGTTGAAAACTTCTTAAACGAACTATCCATAAAAGATTTGCTAAGCGTTTATGAGTGAATACCAACTTCTAAAGAAAAGAATCAGCCTCGGTAAACGAGGGTTCCCCACGACAGCCCTCTTTGAATGCACTTATCGATGCAACGCACGGTGTGATTACTGTTACAATGAAAAAACGACTGAAGAGTTGTCCACAGAAAAAGCTACAGCGGTATTGAATAAGCTGGACGCCGCCGGTATCGTTACACTTGTTATTTCGGGTGGGGAGCCTTTTGTTAGAAAAGATATACTCACATTATTGGAAAACGCCCTGCGTTTAAATTTCTTCCGAATAGGTTTAATGACCAATGCTCTTGCATTCACCTCTGAGCACCTGCATTTTCTTATAAATCATTCTTCTCGATTCCATGAAGTTTCGGTATCAATTTTCTCCCATAACCAGGAGATAAACGATAAGATTTTTGGTGTAAAAGGCGCTTTGGAAACCACTCTTTACAATTGTGACCATCTAATCAAAGCTGGTATTCCAGTTCATGCGAAGATCAACGTACGACCTGATAATTTTCAATCCTGCCGGGGAACCATTAAATTCCTTGAAGAAAGGGGTTTTAAAGTCGGATTATACCCGTACACTGGATTATTGACCTCATCCCAAAGCAGCTATGCCATCGATGCGGTAAAGCACTTTTCAGAGTGTAGAAAGGTTTTTGCCAGGTACAAATCTAAAAGAAGCAGTACACATTCATCAGGAACGCTATGCTCAGGTATCAACACACATATCACCATAAACCCTGCAGGCTTACTAAGGCCGTGCGTCGCGTTTAAAGATGCATTCATCGGTGATATACTGAACCCAAGGCCTTTACATGAGATCCTGAACTCTTCTGCCCCCCTGAAGAAGCTTCAGACAATGAGGAAAAATGATATCCGGAAATGTCGCGATTGCAGCTTCTTCGACTCGTGTCTTCCCTGTCTGGCCCATGTGTATAATTACAACAAAAATCTGGAGCAAGCCCCGCCGCTTCTTTGTAAGCAGATAAAAAGCATGAAATTACATAAGTTTGGAGAAACGGCTTGATACAGTCTTGTATATGCGATTACCTCTTTGATGCCGGATACGAAAGAGTGCTGTCAGTTTCGGGCCATTCAATGCATCCAACACTGAAGCAAGCTGACAAGGTCTCGATACGCCGGGAAAAAACACCTTATGTACACGGAAATATTTACGTTTTCCTAAACAAAAAAAGGCTGGTTTGCCACCGATTGATCTGGTACAATAAAAAGAACGCCTATTTTTGCGGAGACAATTCCACCGTCATCGAAAGTATTCCTGTTGAAGATATAATCGGCATATGTGATTTGCACGAAAAGACCTTTTACACTGTTTTAATTACTACTTGCAACATATTAGCACACGTAACCGGGCGAAAACTATTCCATCGACTTAAACGCTTTATAATCAGGAGAAGCTATCTGTATGAAAAAAGAATACGAGAAGCCAACCATCATGGAGGAAATCGAACTTACAACTCTCTATGCAGAGGCAGTCGCTTACGAAAGCAGTTATGATCGTATCGGTTTTATGGAATGCCCCGATTGTGGACAGGGTGAAGAGCCACCGCAATCATGACAGAGGGTGGCTTACAGCAGCATAATGTGAATCCCGCATCGACTGCCACATAAGCCTCAGCGGCTGCCTCACAAAAGGCAGCTCGA
>CAYQOU010000045.1:0-33035 GCA_964419255.1 uncultured Fibrobacterota bacterium
TCTCGAATCTCGAATCTCATCTGGCATTTGCTTTGCTGATCTTTTGGCTATGGTTATTATCCAGTTCTTAGCTCGGCTGATTGCTGTTTTGCGTTCCGCGGCTACACCGGCGCAGGTGGGGGGTGGGTTCATATTCGGGATGGCTATCGGGCTTGTGCCCTCTTTTCCCATAAAGGCACTGCTTTTTATCTGCCTGATTCTCATAAACGTAAATATCGCAATCGCTCTGTTTGCAATGTTTGTCTTTGGGCTGATTGCCTATCTGCTCGACCCGCTGTTTCATTCGGTCGGCTTTTGGCTGCTGGTTCGGATAGATGTCCTGGAGCCGTTGTGGGCAGCACTGTATAATATCCCGTTCGTCCCGTTTACAAATTTCAACAACACCGTTGTTATGGGAGCGATGATTTGTTCGATTCTGCTTCTGTACCCGGTGTATGTGGGTGTTAAGGCCGGGGTCATCGGCTATCGTGAAAAAATCGAACCTGTGGCCGGGAAATGGAAGGTGGTACAGGTCATCCAGAGAAGCACGCTCTATACCTGGTTCAGGCGGCTGAGCAGATTGGGAGAAGAGCTGTTGTGAGAAAAAAGGGACTCATCTTCCTGCTGATCGTCATCGCGGTAGTTGGCGGTTTTCTTTTCCTTTTTGCCGACAAGCTTGTCGAATGGGGGATGGAAAAGGCGGGTAGCGCCGTTGTGGGGGCGAGGGTTGAGTTCAGCGGTGTTGATCTGAGAGTTTTTTCGGTCAGCATGAGCTGGGATCGACTGCAGGTGACCAATCCTCAGAACACCTGGAGAAATCTTTTTGAAACAGGATATGTTGAGCTGAATCTTGCTCTCGAGCCGCTTCTGCTGAAGAGGTTTGTCATTCAGAACATGCAGACCGACAGTCTCCAGTTCAACACCGAGCGAAAGACCGATGGTGCGCTGCCTGGGAACACAACGACGGATCCGGGTACGGTCGGGAGGGTCCAGACGCTTATATACGAGGAACTGGAGACTCTTCCCGGATATCAGATTGCCAATCTGGAGGAGATCAACGTCGACTCAATCATCCGTATACTTTCACTGCAAACCCCGTCGGTGGTCGATTCGCTGGAAACGGCAACCGATTCTATGCGTAATTACTGGAACAAGCAGACTGATAATCTTCCATCCCGGCAGGAGATTGTCGCGCTTCGCCGGAAGCTGGAGTCGATACAAGCTGGTGAGGCTGATACGCCCGAGGAGATAAAAGAGGGGCTTTCCACTGTACGGGAGGTTGGTAATCAGATTGATTCGCTGCAAAAAGGTGTCACCGAGTCGCGCAGGCAGTTTCAGATGGATGTAGAGGATGTTCAGGATTATGACAAAACAGTATCGGGGAGCATATCGGATGATGTTGAACGGGCAAAAAAGCTGGCCGATATTCCGGAGGTTTCGCCAACGGAGGTTACCCGCGCACTTTTTGGGCCGCAAATAGCCAACTACCTTCTTACCGCACTCAATATCATCGGTACGGCACGGTATTATGAGAGTATGCTTCAGAAGGAAGAGCCGGAGAAGAGGAAAGATCCTCCTCGTCTGGCCGGCCAGACCATTCGGTACACCGGCGTTAGGGAATGGCCGAAACTCTGGATTCAACGCATGTCTGTATCCGCGGTGATTGCCGGTATTTTCGGCAAAGGCAGTATGGAGAATGTATCTTCTTTCCAGGAGCTGATCGGGCTTCCGATGAGGGTTGGCATCTCTGGAACTGATGAAAACGGTGGGAGTCTGGAGCTGAGTGGGGTTTTTGATTACCTGGGAGATATTCCAAAGGACAGCATAGCGCTGAGTGTTGCCGGCATTAGGATACAGGGCAGCGATATAACCCGATCAGATCTTTTCCCCTTTGTTATCGATGAAGGAACCGGAAACGTTTCGGGGGCGTTGGCGTTTGTGGGCGAAAGGTTCTTGAGTGAGGGGAGATTTACGGGGAATAACATTTCCTTTGTGGAGGAGAATACGCCAGGGGAAAATGATAACAATAAGCAACTTCGATCTGTGCGGCAGGATATTATCAATTCCGTTTCCAGTTTTTCGGTTGAGGTATTTTCGGAGTTTGTGGAAGACCGGTTTACCCTTAATCTTGATAGTGATATCGGCAGGCTTGTAGCCAATGCTATACAAAAAATGCTTGGTAAAGAGATTAATGCTGTAACCGACATGATACGAAAAAGAATAAGCCGGCAAGTCAAAACTGCAGAAAAAGAGCTTCAAGGTAGTGTTACAGAGCTACAATCGATTCAGCAAGCCTTTACTGAGAAAAGCGATCAACTGCAGGAAATTGAGAAAACAGTGCGGAGGAAGATCGCAGCACTCAAAAAAGAGGCTGGTGGCGGTATATTGGAAAAAATACAGTTTTAACCGCAAGGAATCGATAAAAGTGTGTTCGCCAGCCTGATTTGGAGAAAAGTGAAACTCCTGTTGATACTGGATCAGGAATATGTGAGTATATAGATATCCGAATTGAGTGGTTCTGAGCTGACGAGTCATGCAATCTCTTATGGCCGAAGGGCTGAAGTATTCTTGCAATCTTGTAGAATGCTCTTAGTGATCTTATCAGGAGTGACAAAACATCATGCTGTATGGGGTTTAGGACGGACCGCCGCGAGGAAATCGCTTATTTGGGAGAGTATGATAATTGTGATCGCCTTTAATCTGGTTAATTCTAATGTCTACGAAAAATAGAAGACTGAAAAAAAGTAAGAAAGATGCCGATCACCCTGAATCGGGATTATCTGATCAGCTCAGTCACATGATTCTCGAATATGCCGGGGAAGCGATAATTGTTTGTGACAGCGAGGGTATAGTTGTACGGGTCAGCAGAGCGACGCTGTCATTTTGTGAAAACGATCCGGTTGGCAGACGGTTCAAGAATGTTTTCTCACTTGATAAAGAATCTACGGGTGAATGCTTCAACATAGAACCTGCTCTTGAGGGCATACCAGTCTTACAAACCGAAGTAATCATGGAGCAGACCCGTTGCGGTAAACGTCACCTGCTGGCATCCGCATCCCCTCTCCCGTTTTCGGATGCCGAAAATGGATGCGTCGTTGTCATGACTGACATCACGGAAAGAAAAGAGGCGGAGAAGGAGCGCGAACGAGTTCTCAGACGTCTGATTCACATTTCCTCAAAGGCTCAGCAGCAGGCCGGAGAGCTGGAGGCGGTATTTTCCTCTCTTGCCGAGCCCATTATAATATTCGATGGTGAAGGGACGATTATACGTGTCAATAACGCGGCCGGCAAGCTTTTGGGAACCGATTGTATCGAACAAACCTTCGAGCAGCTTGCGCTGAAAAACGATCTGCGGCTTGCCGATAAAACAAAGCCAACAGTCGATTCACTCGTTACGTTTCATGCATTGAAGGGTGAAACGATAACCGGTATAGAGTATTCACTGGTTAATGCATCCGGGGAGCGCAAAACCTTGACTTGCTCTGCCAGTCCGATACGTTCGGGGGGCAAAATCACCGGAGCAGTGGTCGTGTTTCATGACATATCCGAGAGGCGGTGGGCTGAGGATGCTCTTAAGCGGAGTGAGAAACGATTCCGCAAGCTTTCCGAAACCAGCACCATCGGCCTGATTATAAATGATATGAGAGGAAATCTCAACTACGCAAATCCGTCGGTACTAACCATGCTTGGATATGATCGTGAAGACATAACTATGGGGCGGATTAACTGGGCCATGTTAACTCCTCAAGAATACAATATACGTGATTATAGAGCTTTGCGGGAGCTTCAGAAAAGGGGCCGGTGTGAACCGTATGAAAAAGAGTTGATAGGCAAAGATGGGAGGCGTATCCCGGTGCTTATAGGAACGACGGTTCTTGAGGAGAGCGAAAAAGACAAAAAGGAAGCGGCTTCTTTCATAATGGATCTTTCTGCTTTGAAGCAGGCTGAGAAGGATCTCAGAAGCATCGAGTGGCTTTTGACCCGCAACTTGGTGTCGGCAAGTTCATTCAGGTCGAAGCTACGAGAAGGCATATTGCCGGGCGGTAATATGTCGGGGGAAATATACCAGTCGGCGGGACGTGATATCCTGCTTGATATTGCAGGGGACTATATCAACCTGCTTGGCACATCTGCCGCAATACACAATCGGGACGGTTCGTATGCGTTTGCGGTCTGCTCATCAGATTGGTGTCATCTTCTCAGCTCCCTGTCCCGAGAGGTCGAAAACGGCGGGGAGGGGGCCGGAACTGAAATGAAATGCTGCGATGAACACTGTTGGAAAGCACCCGTTCTCCAGGCGATAGAGCAGGGAAAACCTGTCGATATAATCGGACGGATGGGGATGTCAGTATATGCGGTACCAATTGTTTTGAGTGATGGTGAAATCGTCGGGGCACTGCATTTCTGTTACGGAAATCCGCCGCAGGATGAAGCGTCTCTGTCGCGTATCGCCCGCACATATGATGTGCCCGTGAAAGTTTTGCAAAAGAAGACTATTTCGCACGAGAAAAGACCGCCGTTTATCATCGATATCGCCAGGAGTCGTCTGGAGTCATCTGCCCGTCTTATTGCCGTTATGGTGGAGCGTAAACGCGCGAAAGCTGAGTTGCAACGTGCCCATGATGAAATGGAAGATCGTGTAGCCAGGCGTACCGCGGAATTGACATTGTCAAACAAGCGTTTACAAAAAGAAATAGATGAACGTCTTAAGGCCCAGGAAAAACTGTCCCAACGGCAGCAGGCATTGGAATCTGTTTATGGTATAGCCACCACATATGGCGACAGCCTCTCGGATGTTCAGGATCAGGTCGTGTTGCGTCTTGCTCATATACTCGACATTCCGTTTGTTGCTACCGATTATTTGCTGCAGGATGGTACCAGCAGGGGCGTGTATGTGGTCAATGGTAATCTGAATCATTACGACTCGGTTTTGTTCGAAGGATATCCTCTTCAAGCGGTCTATCAGCAACAAATGATATGTCAGCTTCAGGGCGAGCAGTTGAAGAAGCTGACGCTGCATTTGCCGTCACAGTATAAACAACGGGTGAAAGCATTTCTGGGGGTACCGGTTCGTGATTCCGCAGGACAACTCAACGGCGCAATTTGCCTTCTGACCGAAACGGAACGCTACTTTTCCGAATATGAGGTGCATCTTGTAGAAATATATGCCAGATATATCGGGCATGAAATCAGAAGAACGAGACTGGAGCAGCAGCTTTTGCATTCACAGCGGATGAAATTGTTGGGGCAGATCGCAACTGGAGTTGCTCATGAAGTGCGTAATCCGTTGAATGCCATTCTCGCTCTTTCGGAGGCGTTGTTCGATGATATGGAAGATAATATCGAGTATCAGCCGTATGTGGAACATATTCGTCAGCAGGTGACCCGTTTGTCATCGCTGATGCGTGACCTGCTCGATCTGGGGAGACCCCAGCGTCAATTCGATTTCCAAAGGGAGGCTCTAGGATCGGTTGTATCCGAGGCCGTGGAGGAATGGGAGCAAAATTATAAACACGATAAACAGTCTGTGAAAATAAGGATTCCCCCCGATGCAGGGCACTGGCACATCAGTATCGATAGAAGACGAATCAGACAGGTTATCATTAACCTTCTGGAAAACAGCTGTAATCATGATGTTTCCAATTCCCCGGTTGTCATAGAGACTGTAGCAGAGGGAAACCGCGTGAAAATACGAATAATCGATCAGGGGGAAGGCATTGCGGAGGAACACCTGGATCAGCTGTTTCAACCTTTCTTTACCACAAGAACCGGTGGTACCGGATTGGGACTGAGTGTCGTGAAACATATCATCGAAGTTCACGGCGGGGGCATATCAATCATCAACAATGATCCGCCTCCGGGTACCACAGCTGAGCTGTGGCTCCCCAGAGTATCCTGAAATAACGGGAATTTAAACTTAGAGGCACACGACAACTCGACTACACGACGGTGAGCCTATATAACAATTAACAAGTGCTTCCACTAATCTACAAGCTTTACAGTTTATTCTTTTTTGATACCAACCATAACTCTTTTTTCGAATACTACGCTTTTATTCTGTAAAACCTGAACGATAGCCATGTAGGTTCCCGGACCAACTTTTCGTCTGCGGTTGTTGGTCGCATCCCAAAGATATTGAAGGGTATCATTTACTGGTACGAATGTCCGCTCAGTAAGTAAATTACCGACACCATCGAAAATACTTAAATGGCCTTCTGTGGAACTACCGATAACCGGGGTTATGGATTGCAGACTAAAGTGCATGTAAGGGGTGCCGAACGGAAGCGGGTTCGGCCGGACCGTTAGAGTCCACTGATACGGAACTGTTCTGACAGTAAGTGGACATCTGCGATTATTCGGGTTACGTTGCCTGAAATTATTTGCATCAGAAATCATAGTGGTGTCGATCCAAATTTCGTCCCCGTCTCTGGGATAAGAGACGGTCGGTGGGTTGTATGAGTTTACGACGAAAATATGGCGATACGGCTGGTTTTCCACTATGGTTAAATTTAACCGGTAATTGTTGTGTGCGGTAGATGACAAAATAAACGGTTCGATTTCCGTATTAGTGATCTCTTTGACAGGCTCCGAATACAGGACCACCAGGGTATCTACCCGGGGAATATTTTGATCGGCAACACGGCCGGGAATGAAAACCGCACTTTTGATAACGGGAGCTGCACGATCGATAAAATCTATTGTGCGGACCGTATCGGGAAAAGCCGTGAATCGAACATCGGCACTCATCAAACCGTTCGTCACCAAAGCGTCGCTGTTAATAACATGATTTACGGCAATAGAAACGGCTGAATCAGACACCTCCGATAGAAAGCCTTTATCCACGGAATAACGCTCTCCATTATATCGTAATGATATCGATGCGATTTCCTGAAGTGCTATATCCCTGTCAAATTCGATATACCCGTGATCGATTACGCCGTCCGCATTTTGGTCGGTGTACCATGCGCTTTCTATAAAAGCTGCACCTTCCATAAAGCCGACCAGCACTGGTTTGTTGTTCGGATGGGGGTAGTTGCCGTGAACATCGGGTATGCCATCCTGGCCCGGAGTAAGGTAGAGGGAGTCGCCGGGTGATATGCCGCGTTCTCCGGAGACTACAATCCGAACTCCTCCCATAGGATCCGGCTGATGCGAGAGAACCGTAAGATTGGTGATTGCGTCGTCAGCATGCTTTGCATTCAGACGCAAGCCGATGAATCGGGTGGTATCGACAATTTCACTGAATGAAACGATGAGCACATCACTGTTGGCGTTTTTATTCTCTACCAGTGTAGCATGCGTGAGGACCGGACCGGCGCTGTCATGAAGGGTGAAGGTACTGGTGAACTGTTGGGCACGGTGAGTTACGGTGACAGAGCCGCTACTGAATTGAATGCCTTCGGAAAAACCGGTTGCAAGATCGGAAAAACCTGTTAACGGTGCACCGGCAGATCGACTGCCCGTGACAGTGTAAGGGCCTGCAATATCAACAGAGGCTGTCGTATCCGGAAAACCAATGCTGATCAGATCGGGCGGCTGAGCCAACTCACCGGTAAACAAAACTGTAAGACTATCGATGACTCCGTCGCCATTTGTGTCAAGAAACCAACCGGTTCGCGAAACGGGGTGGGTCGTCGTACTGTAAAGAAATGTGCTCGAGTAATCGGATGGATTGAAGGGATCCTGGTATCTGATCCAGACGCTATCACCACCGAATGCGGAGATCGCATTGGAAGGGCGAACCGCGGCTCCTGCACTGGTGACCAGCATAGGTGCACCGATGAAAATGCCGGTCCCGGCACCTGTTTCGCGTAGGACGACCGCATTACTGTCGCCGGTTGCCGGGCTGGTTACGTATGCGTACAGGCTATCTACTGCCATACTGTCAATGTTTCCATTCGGGTCGTTGACTTCTATAATGAAACTGGTGGTGTCAATTTTTATCTTGGGGTCGATAACAGCATTTGTGGCAGCGTCCCGTATCACCAGCTCCCCATCGTACTGCTCCGCACCGGTAAATTCTATGTAAAAATGATGATTGCTGAAAGCACATCCGTAGCATTCTTCACAATCGATAGATGGACCACCGAATAGTGTTATATCAACAACGTTTGCTCCCTGGTCAACCGGCACCATGACATTGAAATTGTATTTGTCGGTGGCAGCATCGTATCGGATCAAATCGGCACTGTTTTCAAGCTCATGACCGTTGACCCAAATCTCATTGAGCGAGCCGTCTTCAGTAATCTGTGCCCATCCTGAAACCTCCACCTGAGCAGTAGCATGGTTTTCCAACGCCACGTAATCCTCACTCGGGTTATGAAGCGGTGAGGTGACCTGGGCGGTCATCTCGTAGTTGGTTTTCTTAGAGGACTGTTCTATATGTGAGGGTGAATAGCCCCAGACAAATTCGTTTTTGCGATACACGGTTATGTAGCGGTTTATCTCCATGTTCCAGTAGTCGGTATCGACATCCTCCTTCTGCCCTTCCTCAATACCGCCAAAATCAAAGGGATCTTCCGGCCGGCTGTGTGGCCGCCAGCTCCAGTCGTTTCCACCGGGCCTGTGAGTGGCCGGTTCGTTAAGAAGATCATCATTAAAAGGAAGATTTCTTTTGACAAAAAGTATATCCAGCCGGAAGCGCGCCTGGGATTCCATGACCGCATCACCAAGCGGAATCGTGAAATACCACGCATAGGTATTGTCGGTTTCATCGTATGTTTCAGGCATCATGACCGGTTTTTCTCTTTGAAGTGGGATATCGACGGTTTCCTTGAAATGTTCATCCTGAAAACCGTCTGATCCATACTTGATTCCGATATCCACCCGTGCGCCAAGATCAGCCATCTCCTCTTCGGTGCCGCGCATATACAGCCGTAGCTCCAGCGAATCGTAACTTTTATGATCTTGGTTGACAAATACCAGTCCCAGCGTGGGAAGGCCACCGCTGTCATAACTAACCGTGCGTAGGTCGAAATCGACATGTTCCACCGGTGTTGTAAATGTGTAGTACTCACCATCATTGTCATCTATCGTGCCGTTTGATTCCACATGGAAATAATAGGTGGTTTTTTCCTGCAGACCTCCAATTTTGACATAATGAAAGCGCACCGGGTGTCCGGCTATGTCACCATCATGAATTATTGTCGGCGGTGTTTGGGTATCGAAAACCACCCGGCTGTCGTATTCGCCGTTGGGGGTAAACCAGAAGATTTCCGCCGAATCGCTGGTGACCCGGCAGACCTTCACATTGCTTATCTCCGCGGCGCCGGGGGGAGAATCGGCGGTGGTAAATGTAAAGTGTTCGCCCTGGTTCAGTATGATGCTGTCGTTTCCGAAGAGGTCGGCTACGGTAACATCGAAGTGATATTCGGTTCCACTGAGAAGGTTTTCCAGCTCGATGCGATGGTAAACGGCACTGCTGTCGGAGTGAGCCAGCGTATTTGGCTCGGCGGTGGTCTGTCCGTAGCGAATAGTTGCATCGCCGTATTTATCCTGACGGATATCGATGATCGCCCTGTCATGCCCAACGTAAACGATGCGAACATCCGCAGAGGGCGGCCGCACCGGTTGGTTTTTTGCCAGCGCGGTGACGGCAAAAATCGTAACGGCTGAACCGTCGATACCTATTTCGGAATGATGGTAGTCATCATAATGTTCTTCATATACGCTTGTTTCCGGCGAATATCCCCCCTGGAGTGCGCCCACGGGGGGAACATAGCGGTAGAAGGCTCCGGGGACGTTTTTGCCTTCGGGATTTGCCGCCCGATGATGCGGGTGGTTGAAATTTTTGTTTCCCACCCCATATATCATGGATACATCCCAGGGGTTCTTCCCAAGCATATAATCCATCGCCTCGACCATAACCTGGCGAACCTCGGGAGCTTTCCAATCGGTACTGGCCGGAGTGTTTGGCAGCTCCATGCCCTGAACATAATAGGCCATGTCCGAATAACAGTACATCTCGATTATATTGCCCATCTGATATCTGTTCCACACCCATTCCTGTTGGGTATGCATGATCTTCCATATGCTTTCGTAGCCGAAAGTGTTTCCGACCGGACCCTGGAAATCATGGTTTGGCAGTTGGATGGTTTGACCCTCAAGGTTGCTCACTGCGCAAAGATTATAAACCATCTGATATAAGGTTTTCTCCAGAAGCACTAATCTTTCATCTGGTTGGACACCAATTCGTGAACAAAGCTCTTCATCGGTGAGGATCAGTTTAAAAAAACCATACAGAGCGGGAACATGCACCGATGCCCAGTCTGTATTTGCATTGTCGTGGCTGAATTGGACATTGTTGTTATGAAACCACCCACCTTCGAAGGATATCTTATCAAACCACAAATTAGCATGCGGGCCAATGGTCGGATCATATGCAAGCTCTTGGAGGTACCGGGTGTTTTCCGTCGCCCATAACAGAGCGACTGCCGCAAGGGCGAGTTCATCATTTGCAACGCCATTGCCGTTATATGCGGGACTCTCGGTGACATCTTCGTTTTCCCACGCACTTATTGCATGATCGTACAGCTCAGCTGCTATCTGAATACATCGTGCTGCATATTCACTGTCATAGGGCTCCCACAGCTTGCCAACGAGAGCCATTCCGGTGGCAAAATCGGCGGTTACATTTGCCCCCACCTCATTTCGGGCAGCACGAACCGGTCCGCCTCGCCCCTGGGGCATGCTGTCCTGATATTCTGGACGTCCCCACCACTGGTGATCGTCTCCAAAATCCCCTATAGATGTGTTCATGTTTGCAACTGTGCCCCCGGCCTTATCATACGACTGTATGACGTAATCCGCACCATGTTTTGCTTCATACAAAATATCCGGGATACCATCGGTATGTACGGTGTGTGCATGGTTTGCTCCGTACGAATCGGCATCTCGATCCTGAAAGCAGGCTGCGGTGAGACCCAGCATGGCCATCGAGAAACTCTGCGTGATACCTTCCTTCAGATGGTCCCCGCAATCATGCCATCCACCGGTGACCGCATCATGCAGATGGCAGGGAGGGTGAAACCAGGACTGGCTGTCACCGCAGCGATTCACACCGAAAAACTTTATGACTGCATCACGTACCCATCCATACAGATGTTCATTTATGACAAACGGGCCGGATTCATCACTGCCCACACGTACCCTATATCTGCCATTTCCGAGATCATCGGGTATGACTCCCTGGTACACAGTTCCTCCGACTGTAGCACTCTCCATTGTGTATCGTGTATCACCGCCTGTTGTAAGCGTGGCATTGTTGGAGGCACGTATACTTATGGAGTTTGAAATAGTCTCACCGGTGCTTGTAAGTATACCCGATCCCACTTCGGCCCCTGTTTCATCATCGATGACCGTAAAGCTGCTTGCCCCGTCTCCTACATAGTAGATAACTTTTCGATCCTGCGGGCGGTACCCGGCCTGATTGACCCGTACCCGACCGATCTGGATTGTAGCGGAGTCGCGATAGAGCTGATCCATGGTATCTGGGAGCGGATTGGCTATCGGCGCGTAGGGCAGCGGATCTACCACATACTGACCATATGCGGAGTGAATGAAGAAAAGCACGGCAAAGCAGGCTACTACACGATGTTTCATTCGCATTTTCCTATGATTCTAATGGAAGGGATAATACCCTGGCTAACCGTTTTTCTCTCGCGGCGATTCGTATAAAAACCGCCTATCCCGCTTAAAAGAAAATGAGGCATACATTATCTTTTTTAGTGGTTTGATGCTTTGTAAGCGTTCAATAAGGAAAATAGCAATGAATAGGTGGAAAAAGAAAGTGTTGACCAACTTGTCTACGATATTCGTGCATGATATAATAATCAAATGAAATAAATGTTTATAGACTTACCAGCCGCAATTATTTTAAGATTTAGTTGGTTGTCTATAGTCGCCTACATTCTTATCGGAGTTCCCATGGCTGATTACCAATCAGAAATCCAAAACCTTCAGGCCGAAAACAAGGAGCTGAAAGCGCTCCTGAAAAAAAGCCGCCAAATGGAACTTCAATGCATCGAAAAGATGAGAATATTGGAGCAGAAGGAGGGTTTTCATTACGCCCTCTTCAACTACAATCCAGTAAACACAGTCGTAGTAGACAGAGCGGGGCGGGTAGTCAAATCTAATGCCGCAAAACGGCGCACCAAAGACCGTCTGCCCAATATCGGAGATATTATGTATTGCGATTATGCCTCACGGCACAGCATCGATATGTACAGACAACTTATGGAATGCATTCAAAACGATGAAATCAGGGAGTTTAAAGAAGTCCAATACGGCAGCAAGTTCTTGAGCATAACGATAAGCCCGTTTCCAGAAGGCGCAATAATTACCTCACAGGATGTAACTGAACGGGTCAGAGCACAAAAAGACAGAATCAAACTGATAAATGAACTGCAACGGGCATTAAACGAAGTCGAAACACTCAGAGGGCTTTTGCCAATCTGCGCATCATGCAAAAGTATCCGCGATGATAAGGGATACTGGAGTACGATCGAAGAGTACTTTTCATGCAGGAGTTCAGTGGACTTCAGTCATACACTATGCCCCGAGTGTCTTCAGATGCTCTATCCCGATATCTGCGAAAAAATGAAGGCAAAAGAAGTGGATCCTCACAAAACCAGATAATACTCTTGAGATCGTTTGATTCAGGTGTAATTCAAAAAAGGGATTCCTCCCGATGAATCCTCTTTATCAGTGTACGATGGCGAATGCCCAGAATAATACAGATGCCCACTGCAATGATGGCAATGAATATCAGTGCTATTATTCCGTAAACGGGCATTATGCTCTTCGATGACAATGAGGCTTCTTTTTCTTCACCACCTTCACTGTTTTCGATAGTATTCTGCGCTGTCGGTGAGGCGGCTGCGGGCATGGTCTTTGTTTTTGGCTCCTGAGGCGGGACAAAGCTCAGCGTGATATTTTCGACTCCTGGTATGGTAAGATCTTTTGTATCGAACTGCTCGGGATCTTGCCATTTGTGGGAATACAGACTCATGTTATTTAGCGTAACCAGAAAAGGGATGCTGATAGTCTGTGAAAAGGTGTGCATTGCATCCCATATATCGATCTCCACGGCAATAGCTCCAACAAATGTCTGGCTACCCGAACGCCGTGTCTTAAAAACCGGCTTACTCCAGAAAAGGTAATATCGACCAGTGTTTTTCTTTAGAAAGCCAAAGTAGTCTCTTCCGGTCTGCTGAATCTGCTTAAACCAGCGTTGATACGCGATGCTTCTGTAATTACGTTCCGGTGGCTTGCCTCGAACTATCTCATTGGTAACTACTCCTTTGGAGTTGGTTCGGATCAGCGAGTAGAAGGTCTGTTGTTTCTTCAGAACACCGACAAAATACCGGTCCGTGCGTGATAAGTGGGTGGTATTTACCGCGGGACTGGAAGCTATCTGGTCGAAGGTGTCTCTTAACTGGTCGAAATATGTGTTAATCTGACTCTGAAGCGTGGAATCCACAGTTTTAGCTGATATAATAGAGCTTGCCGGCAGGAAAAAAAGCGAGATCAACAAAAAGGTGACAAGAAGAGTTTTTTTAGTGTCCATCGAAACAATATCCTTCATACATGTGGCCTGATTCAGCTTTCAGGTATATAAACTGTAGAACCTAAGCTGAGCGATTCTTTCGTGGCGATATGCTCAATCCTTGAGGGCAGAAGGGTTTCAGCAGTTCTGAAAACACCCTGGAGGACATTTGCTGCGGTTGCTCGAAAAATTCAACATTCAAGAGCTTGAGCAACTCCTCCACTCATAAGCGCTCGACATAGGTATAAATATAATCTAAATAACCGAAAAAAACACTGGAAGCATACGAACGGACCAAATAACGGAAGGAAACCGCACTATTACATAGTGTAATTGTTTTAAATGTTTTTGAATGATGGAACGCAAAGGCCCTACACTCTTCTTTTTATACCCGGTGTTGCCGGCTATAAAAAAGGAGCATGGCTTGAAGAGTAAAAATATGTACATTCAGGCTAATGTAGCATACATCGCCATACTATCGAAAAAAAAGCAAAGGAAGCGTGCCCCGGTTACGGTCGCATTGACTACAGAGATCTGTAGGATATGAATACCGCAGGCACTACCCCGTAGGGTAAAGACATAAAACAGTGCTGCCGAGGTTTACCCACATGACGTATGCACTACTTTTCCCGTCTCATAACTCCTCGGCACGTTCCCTTTAGCGCTTATTTAGTGAATCTGAATTAGTCGGACTATTATCAGATGATGTCGACTTCTTCAGCCTGCAGGCCTTTCTGACCCTGGGTTACACTAAACTCCACCTTCTGGCCTTCTTCCAGAGAACGGTAACCATTCCCTCGGATTGCTCTAAAGTGTACGAAGACATCGTCACCCTGTTCACGAGCAATAAAGCCATAGCCTTTTGTGTTGTTGAACCATTTTACGGTTCCTTTTTCACGGTCGGACATAATCCTCCACCTCCGATTAAAAATAAAGATAAACTACACCTTTCACCCCTCCGGCTGCAAAAGCACCCTGAAAGGTTGAGGCAATTTTTTGACTGTTTTTGATGAATTAACGAGAGTAAAGCAAAATCTCCTGTTTAAATACCGAGGGAGTTCATGGTATTTATAATGTGCCGCATGGTATCAGCAATTTTTGGGTGATTGCTGTCTAACTGACGGCTGGCCTCATCTAATCGTTGTTTGAGCGTGCGATGGTGCTTCCGTTGTGGTAATTCTTCATCGGAATGCTTAAGGAGATTATGGATGTCATCTTCGACAGTCCGAAGGAGGTCCTGCGAGGTTTCATCGATCGTATCCGCATTTTTAAGCTGTGCGTGGAGTTTCTCCAGCATCTCACGCAATTGCTTTCCCGCCATTACACACACTTTCCTTGTAAAAAACTTCCGGTCGGCACTGCCGCCCGGATTAATCATACAGCATGTATGATTATCAGCCGGTGAGAACTCACCGATGCATCATGATAGACACATGCAAGAATATAACAGATCCTCCGGAGGACAACAACTTTTTTTTACTTTTTTTCAAAAAAAAATCAGAATGGATATTCCACGTTTGAGTAAACCACAACCTATTGTGATCACCTATAGAATATCTAGGTCTCTGATCCGGTTAATTTCCAATGAAAAACATCCTACACAGTTTTTGTGATGCGTTAAATCTGCCTGGTGCATGTGTCATACAGGGTTTTAGATCTCACTAAAGCGGATTATTTTCCCCCTGAATAATTTTTTTCTGAATATCCGCCCCAGCCTCGAGCTCCGCCTGTGCATCGACAACATCACGATTGGTAAGCTTGTAAGCTTCATGCATCCGTTGAGAAAGTACGGGGTCATCGAGGGTGTCACGTAAGGTCCGTAAAAGCTGTACCGTCATACGCAGCAGCCGGATCATATCGCCCTCCGGTACGCGAAACGCCTCCAGTTCTTTGAG
Source organism: uncultured Fibrobacterota bacterium (assembly GCA_964419255.1). Classification (GTDB taxonomy): domain Bacteria; phylum Fibrobacterota; class Chitinivibrionia; order Chitinivibrionales; family CAYFVL01; genus CAZPHU01. The sequence continues at coordinate 15,421 of CAYQOU010000045.1, forward strand.
AGTGCATCCGTTTGCCCAGGCAAAGACCGGTGCCGCGTAAGTGAGGTCCAACTCGGGTATAGGGTGAAGGATGTTGAATTTCATTTCCATCTTGCGCAGTTTGTCGATCACTTTTTCAGCTTTGAATGAAAGGCGGAAGTCGCTGACAATTTTTTTCTTCCGCGAGCTTTCTTCGGTGATCATTCCGGCCAGGACAACAGGCAGCTGTGACACCGAACATTCATCGAATGCCCGGGAGTAGTAAAGCTCGGCAGTCTGTATCTCGTATCCGCTGACCGCAACGGCCAGCTTCCCTTTGTCGGTAAGATTAGTGCCTTCCAGAAATTTGGCAGCCTGTAAAAAACGCACCCGGTTACGTATCTGTTCTTCCTGATGGCGATAGGCTTTTGTCAGAGAGAAACTCCCGTTATGATAATTGGACAGGCTCTTTCGAAAGATATCGTAGGCCCCCTCCCCAAACTGACTATACAGTGATAGAATGGTGGCATAGCTTGCCAGAAACCGGCTCTTGATCCGTTCATTCGGGCCGTACAGTATACGGTCGAGTTCCTTCGGATCGGCGGCCTCAGGTATAATCAAGGAGTAGACGTGTCCGATTTCATCCATGCCTCGTCTCCCGGCCCGGCCCGCCATCTGGTGGTATTGACGAGTCATCAGATAAGAGAAATCCACCCCGTCGAACTTCTCCAGCTCATCGAATATAACCGCGCTGGCGGGCATGTTTATTCCCAGGGCGAAGGTCTCGGTGCAGAACAGAAGCTTTATCAATCCTGTGGTAAACAGTCGTTCCACGATTTCCTTTGCCGCGGGAAGAATCCCGGCATGGTGGTAGGCTACTCCCGCCTCCCACAGCCGCCGCATACGGCCCAGACGTTCATACTCCTGCAGATTGAACTGCGCGACAAGCTCGTCGACCATCGTTTTGAGCCGCTGCTGCTCTTCCATAGTCAGCAGATTGAGCCGTGTGTTTTTCTCCGCATTACGCTCACATGCTTTCCGGTTGAAACAGAAGTAAAGTGTTGGAAGGTGCCCGTTGTTGATCACATGCTGCACAATTCGCTTTGGAGAGGGCTTCTGACGGAGGAATTTCTTTCGCTCCGACATCTTGCGCTTGAATTTTTTGCGAACCCCGCGAAGGGTAATCAGACCATATTTGGCACTGAAGAGCTGATGGCGAAGCGGCACCGGGCGCTGGATCTCTTTTATAATCGTAAATTCGGTATCCCGCACATTACTCATCCAGCCGGTCAGCTCCTCCAGGTTGGGGACCGTGGCGCTGAGGCACATAAACCGAATCTCCTGGGGCGCCAAAATGATACTCTCTTCCCAGACAGTTCCCCGATCGGGGTCGTCCAGGTAATGAATCTCATCAAAAATTATATAATAGATATCGTTGAGTCGGGGAGAGTTTTCCAGGATAAGATTGCGGAAAATCTCCGTAGTCATGATCAAAAGCGGAGCCTCTGGATTGATGGTGACATCACCGGTCTGGATGCCGACGATCTCATCTCCGAAACGCCCCCGAAAGTCGCGGTACTTCTGATTGGAAAGCGCCTTGATGGGGGCGGTGTAGATGACTTTTTTTTGCTTCTCCAATGAAATATCCACTGCGTATTCAGCAATCAGGGTTTTTCCGCATCCGGTCGGCGCGGCAACGATGAGTGATTTTCCGTCTTTAATCGCCTCAACAGCCTGCTCCTGAAAAGAATCAAGAGTTAATCCCTGATAAATCATGTATACTCCCCAAAACTGTGTATCGAGGTCATTATTTTATAAAAACTTCAACCTGAATCGAGCGATTTATTCACTCAGAACCGTTCATTTAAGGTTCTAATATATGTTTCTGAAAAGTGTTTCGCATGCAACAAAAAGCATTTTCCATGCCGATCATATGTTTTACCCATGTTCTATTTTCATATTATGCCTAAAATGTGCGAATCGTCCACTCAGAATCGCACAAATTTGGTTATACAAAAAAACAGCAAAATAGTCCTTTAAAAATGCAATCGCTCGGTGTGATCACATGCAAAGGCCTGAAGTCGTAATTTTAACCGATCTCTATTGGCCATCACCCGGCGGAATGGAGGAGTCCATTCGCGGGGTGGTGGAGGCTTTATCAGAGCGATTCAGGTTCTCGATTTATACCCATCAAAAAAAACCTTATAACCGGTCTCTTCTTCACAAGACCGTATGTCTTGGTCGATTCAAACCCTACCGGGATCCGGCCGGTATTGAGGTGCGACCGCTTGCTCCGAGTATATTCGGCCGCGTTGGTATGCTACCGTTTCTTCTCTGGTATGCACCATTGATGAGACGTATAATTCCAAAAAGCCTTTTCGATGCACTGTATCCGTTTTATGCTGCGGCATTTGCCGCCAAGATTACCCGCGCAATCAGACATGCCGATCTGGTGCACTGTTTTTCAACCGGACATCTGGCCATACTTGCGACCCGGATATGTCGCAGGTACAAAAAACCGCTTGTACAGTCTCCCTATATTCATTTTGACCAGTGGGGAGATACACCCCGGCTTCTGAAGGCGTATGCAAACGCATCGCTTCTGGTATGTCCGACCGACTCATCGCGTGAGCAGCTGAGGAAACTGGGGGTGACCGGCCCTGCGCGCATCATAACCAATCCTCCCTTGCCGCCCCGCAGCCCGGAAAAACCGCGACCTCCGGTGAAATTCATCGATCCGCCGTTTATACTTTTTCTTGGCCGGCGGGAAGCCCACAAAAATCTGGCTCTTCTGGCAAACGCATATAAACGACTACCCCCCGGCACCGCCCGTCTGGTGGTGGCGGGACCGGGAGAGGAAAAGGCCTTGCCCCACACCGACTGTATCGAGCTGGGGTTGGTCGATGAGCCCACCAAACAGTGGCTTCTGAGCAGATGTGATATCTTCTGTGTCCCCTCCACAAGCGAATCTTTTGGCATCGTGTTCACCGAGGCGATGTCTTATGCAAAGCCGGTCGTGGCGCTGGATGTATCTCCGGTAAACGAGATAGTCAGAAGCGGCGAGACCGGCATTCTGGTGCGCCCCGGAGATCCGGTCGCCCTGTCAGAGGCCCTGAGGCGGCTTCTTGACAATCCCCGAGAACGGAAAAAAATGGGGATGGCTGGATTAAGGCGATATGAAGAGAGGTATGAGCGGGAGAAAGTAGTGGAAAAAATCGCTGAGTGGTATCAACGGCTTATTTGCAAGTGTCAGTGAGCGGGGCAAACAAAAGCATATGGTGAGCATCTGGCAGTGTTGATAAAGATACAGGTTTGTGAGTGGATCGGGTGAATCTCTGTAGCAGCTTCGGGGTTTATGCCCTGCGCATATGAGCCAGCGCGGCCTGCATCGATTTCTGTATGGTTTCACCCATCGTGTGGTCAAGATTTGAGATCGACAGAAGCTCTGCAATGTAATTGTCAGAGGTGGACGGAACAACCAGGGCAAAACGACGATTGTCTTTCTGGTGCCACTGCCAGCATGATGTGATTGCTCCAAGGGCTTCGCTCGATGCATAGTCGCATTGTGAAATATCCAGAATGAGGCGATGGTCGGGTTGGTTTTTATAGGATTGAAAAAATAAAAAAAATTCACGCACCTGTTCGCCTGCAAAAATTGCTCGCAAAGGTCGGATTACAATGATATTGTCGATAGCACTGCAATGAATTAGTCCAAAGGAGGGAATGTCCTCAATTGACATAGCGGTTCTCACCTTCGACAAGCACGGTTAAAAACTCCTCTGCGTCACGACAGTTTAATAGCTTTTTCCTCATGTTCTCGGAGCACATAATCTTGGACAGGGAGGAGAGGACCTGAGTGTGTGCGGTTGATGTGTTTACGGGAGAAACAATAATGAATATCAGATTAACCGGCTTGTCATCAATCGCATCAAACTCAATACCCACGGCACACTTTGCTGCGATCATGTACACCCGTTCGATTGTGTCCAGCCGGGCATGAGGAATGGCGATACCAAAGCCAATACCTGTGGACATCGCAGATTCACGTTCAATAATTTTCTGGACTATTTGATCGGCACCTTTTAGATCGTAGGTCGATGCAAGAAAATAGCACATTCGGGTAAGCAGTTCGGTTTTATCCGCCGCTTTTATGTCTATGAGGATACCTTTTTTTTCAATGATATCTTGAATCTTCACGGCATTTCCTTTACCGAAAATAGACAAAGAGAAGGTGAAGTGGCCGGCAGGCTATTTCTTTTTTTTGAGACTATTACGATAGAGGATGCCAATGCGGCCAGTCAGGTAAATTGCCAGTCCTGTGATACCGATGGTCAGCCCCAAAGTTCTGCTGCTGTCCACACGTTGAGCCTGGAAGAGAATATAGGCGCCGGCTGCTGTCATCGCCATTCCGATAACCATGATTGTATAGCCATGTGTCCTAAGAAATGTCCAGAGTTGTTTCATGAGTGGATTATCCTTCCGGTTTATATTGCTGCACGAGTAATACTATTCAAAAGCGTCCAGATTATTGTGCCTGACCGGCTTAATTGTTCGCATTCGCGACCGGCCATGAAAGATCCAAGTATCGTCTACAAAATAACTATTACCGGCCATAGAACGAATTGTACCATGAATTTTCATAATCACCCTGGGAGACAGGCATGATTTGTGGTACTGAATTGAGCGTTTTTGATCCACGTCCGACACCCGTCCTCGGTATACTCCCTCTGAAGCGGGACAACAAAGAACAGGAAAAGCACGCCTTTTGTCGCAGTATTTGTCTATGTGTTTTTGTTTCCAAATTCCTTGATCTTCAATCCTTCGGCTTTGCCGCACTATGTGGATGAGTCGCACAGAACCGCTCAAATTTGATCGATATGAGTAGCCACCGCCGGGAACGCTATACCGATATTCTCAATCGCTATGAACAATCATCCAGATAGGGATCAATCAAAAGGTCCCACTGTTTCTCATCGGTTCTGCAAAGCAAGTTTAGAGCCTCAACAATTTCCTTACCATTTTGTGCTTTTATTCGAATTTCGGTTCGCTTCTTTTCGAAAAACGGGTCGGGGATTACTGATATGTTTTTGTTATTAAAGCAGATAGCCTGCTTTCTTCGTTTCCAGCGACTTTCAGCAGCCGAAACCGTGGGAAATCGTAGGCAATAGAAGTGTTCTCGCAATTTTTGCAGCTTCTGAGGATCATTGAGAGAAGTGCTGGAGAGGATTGCCGCCACCTTCGAATCGTTTAGCAAAGACACAATATCTGTTTGTCTTGCTGCGGCTATCTCAGGCAGCCAGCCGAACAGCTCCTTTTGCAGCTGTACCGATGGCTTCAATCCGGCTAAATGGTGCAACAGCTGGCCCCTGTCCTCTTCGGAAAGGGACAGAAAGTCTTCCAGAGAGTGAAGACTGACAATCCCATCATACACACCCTGAACTGTCGACCAGTCTTTCAGCTGAATGAGCCTCATTAAGGCCGGAAGCTCTTTTCTGGGAATGTTTAACCGACTGACGGCTGTTGCGGCTCGCGATTCGGTCAAATGATTGTATATCCATCGAATGAAACCAATCTTTTCGCCCAATGTAAGGGGACGGTCTGTATTGGCTGTCATACGCAGAAGGCGAATCTGAGTGCTTTGTATATCGCCGTCAAGAATAACACACGGAACGTAATCTGCGCCTTCTTTCACATACCCAAGGAAGCGTTTTGCCCCATCTACGATTCGATAGTGCTCCTCGGGATGCCGCACAACCAGCAGGGGAGAGCTCACGGGTGAGTGGCTGTATGAATGTTCGATAAGGTCATTGGGATCTGTCAGCTCATCGATAACCGATAATAAATCAATGGTGCAGTGTCCCAGTGACTGTGAGACCCGTATATCCGATCCGTCAATGAGACGAATACTTCTCTGCAATGTTGGTGTATTGTTCATACAGTTTCAGATTCCCTCTTTTTCTGCTTCCGTTTGCAAATATTTGTGCTTTCTTCACCAGAACCGCTTTAACTGCCTGCTCTTTGTGTTTGGAGAGTGACTCGTGTTCAAGTAAATCTATCAGTGCGCGGATACGATATCTATCGATTGCCGCGATGCCCGACAACTGATCTGGGTGACCTCCGTATCGTACCAGAAGATCTTCATCGATCAAACCAACCGGATAATAGTTTGTAATTCTCAGCCACAGGTCATAATCCTCAGCCGCGGGCAGGGATTCGTTAAAACCGCCGAAACGATCGAAAAGATCCCTGCGCATCATGACCGAGGAAGGTGTGATCATGCACCGGTGAAGGCTGGGTATAAAAAGATCCCCGCCTCTTTTGATATGGGTTTTGGGCGGATTGACTCGTTTACCGTTGCGTATCCATATCTCGCGGCTCTGGCAGATCTTCATTTCAGGATTTTGTCGCATATATTCCGTTTGGATCGCGAGTTTTCGAGGATGCCACTGATCATCCGAGTCCAAAAAGGCAATAAAATGTCCCGCTGCATGTGAAACCCCTCTGTTTCTGGCATAAGAGACCCCTCTGTTGCACTCGTTGCGGATGAAAGAATATCTTCTGCCAAGCGATTTAAGATTACTTTCGTCCAGTCCATCGTCAGATGCATCATCGACAACTATCAGCTCATACTCAGCGTACGTCTGAGCACGCACCGACTCGATTGCCCTTTGAAGCAGCTTTCTTCTATTATATACTGGAATTATGACGGAAACCAGTGGCATAGTACATATATTCGCCATAGTGGTGGTATTTTTTTCCCAAACTGAACAGCCGAAACAGCAGCCGGGGACTGACTTTTTACCCGGTTTGATACGATCTTTGATCTATTGAAAATACAAAAATGCTTTCCTGATCACCTTGAAAAGGAGAATAGGATAGAAAAAAGGCACTACATTTGCTCGCAGAGTACTATTTTCTGCTGAGTTTATAAAGAATGTATGTTTGAATAGGGCTGAATAGGGCGAATTATCCGTTCACAACCGCCCAATTCAGGAATAATACGAATTATATCACGTTTTGGATAAGGAACACTTCTCATGAACAGTCAAAAAATTACTCCGGGGCAATTCATCCATGGTTTTGAACTACAGCGTGTGGAGGCTATTCCCGAGCTGCGATCGGAGGCGGCAGTTTTTGTACACCAAAAGACAGGAGCCCGTCTTCTTCATCTGTTCAATGAGGATCCCAACAATCTTTTCTGTATCGCCTTTCGAACACCGGTTTACAACGATACCGGTGTACCACACATACTCGAGCACTCGGTTTTATCGGGCTCCAGGAGATTTCCGGTTAAAGATCCTTTCAAGGAGATGCTCAAAGGGTCTATGCAGACCTTTCTCAACGCCATGACCTATCCCGATAAAACCATATATCCGGTTTCCAGCCAGGTGGAGGCCGATTATTTCAATCTCATGGATGTTTACTGTGACGCCGTTTTCAATCCGCTTCTCACGCAGACCACCTTCTGTCAGGAAGGGTGGCACTTTGATACCGATGACCCCGATGGGCCGGTGAATATCAGGGGGATTGTCTACAACGAAATGAAAGGAGTGTTTTCTGATTTTCGCTCCCATGTTGCCCGAAAAACACTCTCGGAGCTTTTCCCGAATACCACCTATTTTTTCGAAAGCGGCGGTGAACCGGAGCATATAACCGATCTGACATATGAGGAATTTAAGGGATTTCACGACCAATTCTATCACCCCTCCAATTCCTTTATCTTCTTGTATGGCAATTTGCCTTCAGAAAAATCACTCAAATTTTTAAACGAAAGGTACCTCCGTGAGTTCTCATACAGGGATGTCGATTCGGTGATTCGTCCTCAGCCGTTGTGGGAGATGCCCAAAAAGGCTACGCTTATTGCTCCCGCATCAAAGCAGGATGACCATACGGCCTCGGTTATTATCAGCTGGATTATGGGTGAGACGGTCGATCCTCAGCTGTGGCTTCTGGGAAGTATCCTGTCCCGCTACCTGGTGGGGGCGGAAAGCTCCCCGCTCAAACGGGCACTCATCGATTCAGGACTTGGGGAAGATCTTGACGATATGACTGGCTTTGATGCTGATCTGGTGCAGTGTATGTTTGCCGTTGGACTCAGAAAAACAAGGCCGGGGCATGCCGATACGATCCGCAAAATCGTGTTTGAGACGATAGAAAAAGAAGTGGACAGAGGCATGGATGAACAGCTTCTGGAGGGCGTAATCCGTCAAGCCGAATTCCGCCTCCGTGAGATCACCGACTCCGGGCATTTTCCGCACAATCTCATGCTGGCAGAGCGGTGTTACCGGTCATGGATTTACGAGGGTGATCCGCTGTCACACCTCAAATTTGAGGCGCCGCTGGATGAGATAAAAGCACATAAACGCCAGGGAACACAGTTTTTCGTCAACACGCTGAAGGAGCTTTTCCTCAACAACAATCACCATCTTGTGTGCACGGTTATCGCATCGGCGGAGGAAGGGCAAAAGCTTGAAAAGCAGACTGAGGAGCAGGTGCATCGTTTGACCGAATCCTTTACCCAGGAGGACCGAAAGAATGCCTACGAGTTAACGAAGAAGATTCGAGAGCAGCAGATGCAACCGCCTGCACCGGAGGAGCTTTCCAAACTGCCGAAGCTGAAAAAGGAGGAGGTTCCGCGGGAGAATCAGCTGGTGGAAACACTCCGTTCCGAGATCGGGTCGGTTCCCTTCTTTGCACATCCTCTGTTTACCGCCAATATTGTGTATCTGGATTTTGGCTTCGATTTGACCACTGTCCCTTTAGATCTGCTGCCTTATATGTCACTGTATGCCGAGATGCTTACCCGGTGTGGCGCCGGCGATTACTCCTACGAACAGATGGCCACCAGGGTCTCTCTTAACACAGGGGGAATCGGTAGCTCGATCGTGTGTACCACAAAAGTCGGAAACCCCGATGAAATTCTGCTCAAGGGAATTTTCCAAGGCAAGGCTCTTGTTGAGCGGTTTGAAAACATGCTTGCCATTTTCGAGGATCTGTTTACGCGGCCCCGGCTGGAGGATCCTAAACTGGTAAAAGATACGCTTGTCGAGATGCGCAACGATTTAAACGCCGCGGTACTCAGAAGCGGCCATTCATTTGCATCCATGCACGCCGCGGCTCGTCTGAGCCGCTCCCGCTATATCGACGAGATGCTTGATGGAATCTCCCAGTTACGCTTTCTCGATGCTCTGGTTCGTAAAAATGACATGGATACGGTTGTCGGATCGCTTAAACGACTCCATGACATAATAATAAACCACCAGGGCTGTTTTTTGTCGGTTACCGCCGATGATCCCGAATCGTTTAAGCCCTCCTTGAGTCGGTTTTTAGAGAAGCTGCCCCGCGTCGAAGTTAATCCCCAGACCATTCCCTTTGAGCCGAGACTCGATTTTCCTAACCACGCAATCGAGGTCAGCTCTTCGGTTAATTACGTCTCACAGGCCTGGCGTCTCGATATAACCGATGCCGCTGAGATCGGGCAATTTCTTCTTATGTCCCGCAACCTCTCCACAGGCTACTTGTGGGAAAAAGTACGCGTCGAGGGTGGCGCATATGGCGGAATGGCTCTGGCATCAAGCTCCCATCCGGTGTTTGCATGTGCATCATACCGCGATCCGAATCTGAGCTCTACACTGAAACATTTTCTGGACGGATTGGGAGGGCTGGCAAAAAAGATTGCTGCAGATGAACTGGATCAGAGCATAATCGGCACGATCGGGCGAATGGATTCACCGCGAAGTCCGCATGCCAAGGGACTTGGAGAAACCCTGGCGCTGCTGTCGGAAAGAACTCCAGAGTATCGGCAGGCGGTCAGGGATGCTATTCTGCATGCCACACCGGAGAGTATCGCCATGAAAGCGACCCAGATCCTCGATGAGCACCGAACAACTGTTTCGATTATCGGCAGTGCGGCGGCTTTTGATAAGGCAGAAAAAGAAGGGCTTCAGCTGTATAGGGAGCAGCTTCTGCAGGAAGAATAAAAAAGAGGCCTCTAACAAGGCCTCTTTCGTACCATGGATGCTTGTTTTCCCGGCTTAGGCACTCAGGTCAACTGCCCCGCCGGCATCGGTTTCGGTTTGTCTTCGAGGAGCGGGCTCTGTCTGCTCTTTCTGTCGAGCCTCGCCTTCTCGCCGAGTCTCCGTCTCTACTTCATGCCGGGGCCTGTATACTGGATCTGCCCCTGTCGGGTTGACGTTATCAATGGCCATGTAACCTCCCCAAATGCGGCGTTTATTTACCCTTTTTATATATCGGCAGATCGGGGCCAAACTTTAGCATTTTTTTCGTTGTAGAATACAAGGTTTGAGAATAATGTCCTTGAATGTATTTTAACAGTTCTGTATTATTTCGGCACAAACCTATAGATTACAGGAGATATATTGATGGATTCTGAGAAGATACTTTCCAAAGCTCGCGCATACGTCAAAGATGAGAAAAATGAGCTGTTCAGGAAGGAAGTGTCGGATTTATTGGATGCCAACGATCTTGAGGGGCTCAACGAACGATTCTATTCCGATCTGGCTTTCGGCACCGGTGGGCTGAGAGGGATTATCGGTGGAGGATCCAACAGAATAAACTCCTATAACATAAAGAGGGCTACCCAGGGGGTAGCAAATTACATCCTGAAAACCGTAGACAAAAGAAAGGCATCCGTTGTGATTGCCTATGACAGCAGACGCTATTCCGACCTTTTTGCACTGGAAGCGGCGCGAGTCTTGTGTGGAAACGGAATCAAGACCTGGCTTTTCACCTCTCTTCGTCCGACTCCGGAGCTTTCCTTTGCGGTCCGTCATCTGAAAGCAACCGCCGGAATCGTGGTGACCGCCAGTCATAACCCCCCTGAATATAACGGCTATAAGGTATACTGGTCGGATGGAGGACAGGTGATTCCGCCACATGATACGGGTATCGTGAAGGAAGCACAAACGGTTACCGATATCATCGACATCGATGATGAAAAGGCGCGGGAGCAGGGGCTGTTGGTGATGATCGACGAAGAAGTCGATGCGCCGTTTATACAGATGGTCAAAAGTCTTGCACTCCGTCCCCAGCTGATTCGCGAAAAAGGAAAAGATCTGACTGTGGTGTTTACCCCCTTGCATGGTACGGGTGCCATGCCGGTGTCAAAGGCGCTTGAAGAGATGGGGATTGATGTCACTTTCGTGGAGCAGCAGAAAGAGCCGGACGGGGATTTTCCCACGGTTGACTATCCTAACCCGGAAGAGGCATCTGCGATGAAAATGGCTCTTGATTTGGCCAAAAAGACGGGAGCGGATCTGGTGATGGGGACTGATCCCGATGCCGATCGCCTGGGAATAGCCGCGCCGCTTGGAGATGAATATCGCCTGGTGACGGGAAATCAACTTGGGTCGCTACTCTGCGATTACATCTTTTCGACCCGCAAGCAGCTGGGCACTCTTCCACCCAAACCGGCTTTTGTAAAAACCATCGTAACAACCGAGCTTCAGAAGCGAATCGCTGAGTCATATGGGGCGGTCTGCTTTGATACCCTGACCGGTTTCAAATACATAGGTGAAAAGATCCGCCAGTTTGAGGAGCAGGGCGGAGAGCTTCAGTATGTCTTCGGTGGTGAAGAAAGTTACGGGTATTTGGTTGAGACGCAGACGCGGGATAAGGATGCCGTTTCGGCGGCGACGATGACTGCCGAGATGGCACTGTATTATTCTTCTCAGGGAAAGACAATATTTGACCGTTTGAACGAAATCTATGAGAAATATGGGTATTTTGAAGAGAAGCTGATTTCCAAATACTTTAAAGGAGCAGCCGGCAGCCAGATCATGAATGATCTGATGGCTAAGCTGCGCAACGATCCTCCCGCCATGCTTGGGGAAGAGAAGACCGTTTTGGTCAAAGATTATAAAACCGGTATGGTTCAGAATTTGCAGCAACAAACGTCTGAAAAAAGTATCGATTTGCCTTCTTCCAATGTGCTGCAATTTGTCTTATCCGAGGGAAGTGTAGTAACAGCCCGTCCGTCGGGGACCGAACCGAAAATCAAATTTTACGCCGGTTGTGGAACCAATCCCGGTATGAACCTGCACGAGGCCAGGCAAATAATCCACAACAGAATCAGCGCACTCGAAGAGTCATTACGCCAGATGATCGGGGATTAACATGTCGAGTGAAAAAACGGATATCACTTTCGGAGAACCGCACACCCAAATAACTCATGACACCAGTGAGAAAACCGATCCGTTTATAGGGAAGAAGATTGGCAATTGTGAACTCATCGAAAAAATCAACGAGGGTGGAACGGCATATATCTACAGAGGATATAACAGTCGTTTCGAACTGGATCGGGTAGTAAAGATCCTCAAGCCTGCTCTGGCGGAGGATGAAGAGTTTTACTACCGGTTCACTCAGGAGGCACAGCTTACCGCACGGTTGGACCATCCAAATATCCTTCGTGTATACGATACCGGTGAGGTCGAGGGCTATTTTTATATAGAGATGGAGCACATTGCCGGTCAGACCCTTCGCTCATATATTCAATCAAATCCTCGCATAAGCGAACGAGATGTCCTTCGTTTTGCAATCCAGATAGCAAAGGCACTGGAATATGCTCATCATGTGGCAATCGAATCTCCTCATAAGGGACAGATAAAGGGAATACTTCATCGGGATATCAAGCCCGAAAATATCATGATTCTGCCCGATAAGTCGGTAAAGTTGATGGATTTCGGGGCTGCAAAGCCTCTTAACATCACCTCAAGCACCATGCAGGGTATGATCGTGGGGACGTTTCATTACATGTCTCCCGAACAGCTGATGGGTGAGGAGCTGGATGTCAGGAGCGATTTTTTCTCCCTGGGTATCGTTTTGTATGAGGTCCTTACAGGGCAGAAGCCATTTACTGCAAATAATCTTACCCAGCTCATCGAGAAAATAAAAGAATGTAAATTCCCGGCTCCGACAAAGATCCGGCCCTCCATATCTCCGATGACAGAGGAGCTGGTGCTTCAGCTGTTATCCAAGAAAAAGGACCATCGCCCCCGTAGTTCCAAAGAGATAGAAGAAAGTCTTCAGGTGTGTATCCAGTCTTATAACGCCTGGGGAAATGGGCAGAAGGTACGGGTGCCGTTTTCTTTCAAACGGTTTTACCCGACGTTTGCGCTGATCATATCGTGTGCGGCTTTGGGTATTTCGGTTTTCAACCTTTTGCAGGCATCACTGTCGTTTAAGCCGCCGGCCTTTGCTCAGGAAGTCTCTGTGTCGCTTCTGGAGAAGGCGCGGGATCTGGAGAAAGAAAAACAGTGGAAAGAGGCCGTTACAATCTATGAGCTGGTTCCTTCTGTCAAAGATGGTGGTTTGGCAAACGAGTATCTGGAGGCGCAGATTCGCCGGGCCTTTCTGCTTTTCAAACGTCTCGATCAGTATACAAAAGCACGCTCGATACTGGAGAAGCTGCGGATGGATTATTCCGACCCCGCTATCGATGCATACCTGGGGCAGATTTATTTCAAACTTGCTCTCTACATTGAGGCGCGGGACCGTCTGGATGCGGCGCTAAGTTCAAATAAGGGGTCAGTGATCCCTCAAAGCCTGGAGGTGCGAAGTAAACTGCTGTTTGACTACGCAAATTCCCTCGATCGTCAGTATACTTACGTCGATAAGAATGCTGGTCTTCTCATGGAAGCCCGAAAAGCCTGGGACTACTATATAGAATTCTCAGAGTGCCATAAAAAAGTCAACGATGAGGATTGCCGGTATGCGAAGGAGCGAAAAAAAGAACTGGAAGAGGACGAAAAGGAGCAAAAAGAGTAGGGCTTCGTTCTTCTATTGTTAATCGTGCGTATGGCACCATTTACACCAGCAGCTTTTCTACCTCGGTAATTCTTTGAGCAAAGCCTCCCATTTCTTCTATGCGAGGAGCAAGGTCTTTTTCTCTTTGCGCAAGCTTTTCCTGCGCCGTATCCAGCTGATCCTTCTGAATGCTTTCGATTCTGTCGTAATGCGTATTAAACGTCCCTGACAAACGATCCATTGCCTGGTCAATAAGCGTGTGAATGGATTGTGACATGGATTCGGTGCAGATATGCCAATACTGGTCAAGAGGCTCGATTAGTTGCTGTAGAGCCTGAGAACGTTTTTTCACGGTCGACTCGAAAAAAGGGAACTTTACTTCCGGTGCTGATGGAAATGGTGGGGCTGACCACGAGCACTCACCACGCACCGCCTCGACCTCTTCCGGTGTGGGCTCTTCGAGAAGTTCGTATTCGGAAGGGATTCGGTGCTTTTGCTTGCCCTGATCAATCAGCTGGTTTATCTGTTGACGATGAACACTTTCGGCATTCCGCAACGGACGGTTGATAGCTTCTTTGGTGTCGGACAGGATATTCTCAAGCATCTCACCGGTTAGCTTACCCAGCGAATTCCAGATCAGCTGCAGCTGCCCTCTGGAAAGAGAAGCGTCCGCAAGCAGTTGCTCAGTGTATGTGTGAATTTTTTGCCTGGAAGATTCGTTGCGGAAACTGAATGCTTTTGCGATTCGCTCGTGAAACGCACTCTTTTCTATGGTGAGAAGATTGCGCTCCTTTTCGATTTCTTTTTGCATTTCGGTATTGAATGACTTCAGCATTTTAATCCGTGTTTTCAGCTCGTGTAACTCCTGGAGATGTCTCTGTTTCTTCGAATCCAGTAAGGAGCGTGTCTGATTTAGGGCAGTGCGAAACTTGCTGTTTAATGCCTCTGCAAGGGTGAAATATTTTTCACGAAGCATGAAATCGATTATCTCTGTCTTTACCGTTTCCATTCCACTGGTTATCCACAGCCGGTCTCCATAACTGCTTCTTTCAGCAAGAATTGCGGTGACAGGGAAAAGACGGATGTCGCCAGTCAAAGCCAGTTCTCTACCCAGGATGCCACGAATATAGTTCTGAGTTTTCTCCAGCTCTTCTTTGCCAAGTAAATCGGTTTTGTTGAAGATGAAAAAAATTCGGGGAACATGTTTCTGAACATTTTTGAGGAAATCCACCTCCAGTTGTGTGATTGGCAAATCGGCGCTAAGGAGAAACAATGCTGCATCACATGATGACAGCAGGTCAAGCGTTGTCTGGGTGTTATGTATATGCGTCGAGCCGAAGCCGGGAGTGTCTATGAGAACTGTACCGTGGTGAAGAATACTGCTGCTGCATTCGACCTTGACCCCGGACACCTGCCTGCGGTTTTGCGGATTGTTTTCTTCGGCCACATACTGCACAAGAAGGTCGTTGATTTCTTCAAGAGAATCCTGGGCTGTCTGCGGGGGGGTATCGTCAAGGAATGTTACCGTACAGCGATGTCTTGCCCCATAGGTTATAACCGTAGGAACAGAGGTTATCGGCAAAACGGATGCCGGAAGGACATGCAGATGCAAAAGTGCATTGATGAAGGTGCTCTTACCCCGGTTGAACTGCCCCAGAACCGCCAGACGTAGTTTACCCCCGGCAAGCCGTTCCCGAAGTTCGGTTATCTGCTGTTGATACTTTTGAAATTCAGTATTGTCAGGTAGATCATTATAAATGACCAGAGCCTGGTCGATTATCTGATCTATGGAAAGACCATCAATTGCTGGCATGTCTCACTTTTCGATACGCAAAGAAATTAATTGATTCGATTCTTTGTCTGACATCTGTCCTCTATATCCCTTACTCCCGTTCCGCTTTAGTGGGGCGGGTCGTGAGTACAAAGGAGGAGGCAAAGCAGGCTGTTAAGTCACGTTTTCTAAAGGTATATCTTTTTTTAACTACTATTTTGATCTATGAATCTCCGGCTTCGCCCTAGATTATCATTAAAATACATTGTGTATCCCGCAGCGCTGCGTTTGCGCGAACGGAAAACAGGAAATTGCCGGTCTATTTTTTAAGGCCTCCTGAAAACAGCTTGCGTTGAATTCGCTGAATAATGGATTTTACATCCATGACACCGCTGAGCTGTAAAATGGTATATGTGAGTGCCAGGGAGGGGATTGTAGCGCCTGCAGCGACAGTAAAATGCCGTATGTGTACAGAGGCTATAATCTGAGCAGGGGGCAAAAGGAGATCGCGGATGAGAAAAGAGAGGCCCATACCGGCGCCTGTGACAGCATACGTCACGGCAATCTTCAAAATGGGTGTCCTTACCTGTTTGCTTTCGGGAAACCGTCTGTACCAAATCAGATACATGGCTCCGAATTGAAGAAACATACTGAGTGAGGAGGCCAGGGCGACACCCGGTGCGCCCATCTGTTGCGACAGAATATAGAAAACGGGAAGAGACAAAACGACAGCTGCCGTAGAGATTATTAGGGGCAAGACGGTATTCTGCAGTGCGTAAAAGACGCGATTGATGATCAGCACCCCGGTACAAAAATATGCTCCGAGAAGATACATCGACAGGGGTCTTGCGGTGGCAAGAGTGGATGCCTCATCAAACTTCCCCCATTGTAAAAGGACGGTGACAATATCAACAGCGGTCACGATCATGATTCCTGATAGCGGAATCAATAATCCGCCTGCCTGAGTCAGCATGCGGTTGAGCAGGTTTACAACCTCACGAAAACGTTTCTCAACTACAAGCTGTGAGAGAAAGGGGTAAAAACCTGCAGCAAATGCCTGACCGAAAATTCCGACTAGAAGGAACATGATTTTATAGGAATAATCGAGTGATGCCAGAGCGCCGTCTCCCTGTGGAATCATACTACCAAAGATTCTAAAAAGAAGCTCATTGGAGAAAGTCATACTGATGCCAAGCATGAAAGGGAGTGTGATCAGGGTGTAGCGAATAAAATCCTTATCAGTAAGATTGATTGCGGGGCGAAATCTCAAACCCACGCGCAAGGCACCCGGAATTTGAATGGCTACGTTACCGATGAAGGCGCCGACCAGCACTCCCCACGAAAAACCAGCTATTCCGAGATAGGAGTGAAGAAAAACACCCCCGCCAATTATACAGGCATTGTACAAAAGAGGAGTAAGCGCCGGAAAAAGAAACCGCTTATGTGCATACTGAACACCATTGAGTAAAGCGCCCCAGAAGAAAAACAGTTGAGCAGGAAGAATTATTCGGGTCAGCTGAACTGTCAACGCAAACTTTTCGGGATCCGAAACAATATTTTTCCCTGCTGCCAGTCTTAAAAAATCATCCGTAAACAGTATAGACAAGGCGATGAGCACGACGAACAGAATAGTTCCGATAGTCAGTATGTTGGAAAAGACATACCAGGCTTTCTCGGGGCGTTTTTTTACCAGATATGACTGAAAAATTGGAATGAAGGTTATTGATAGGGCGCTGCCTGCCAGGAAATGGTTGATAACATCGGGGATGGTAAACGAGAAACTGTAGGCGTCAACTGCCGCCGAGGTCCCCCCGATGGTCGCCAGGGCCTGTACACGCACGAATCCAAGCACACGACTGAGGAGGTTGGAGACTGCCATAATGAAGGCTGCAAGTGATATCGATCGGCCTATGTTTTTGGAAGAGGACATAATCAGGAATGGGAAAATGGCAAAAAAGAAGGCTCATGAAAAAGGTCATGAGCCATTAAACGTGCTGAACATAAAAATACGTTTTGCTTACTTCTTTTTGCGTCCAGCTTTCTTAGTAGTTTTTTTCTTAGCAGCGACCTTCTTTTTAGCAGCCGGTGCTTTTTTAGTGGTTTTTTTCTTGGCAGCGGCCTT
>CAYQOU010000046.1:0-32812 GCA_964419255.1 uncultured Fibrobacterota bacterium
GGATCATCCGTGCCGTCGTCGGGAGGATTGACCGGTGTATCCGTTCCATCATCAGGCGGATTGGTACCCGGGTTATCGCTGCCATCTTCG
This sequence comes from uncultured Fibrobacterota bacterium, assembly GCA_964419255.1. Taxonomy (GTDB): domain Bacteria; phylum Fibrobacterota; class Chitinivibrionia; order Chitinivibrionales; family CAYFVL01; genus CAZPHU01. Next base: position 91 of record CAYQOU010000046.1, read on the forward strand.
GGGGGCGTGCCGCTGAAAGGAAACTCCGGCATCATATGCTTAAACACATCCTGCTCCTCTGATGGCGGCTGACCTTCCGAGACCTCCACGGTTTCTTCTTCTCCCTTTGCCGGGGAAGCGTGCACGGATGTCATTGACACATCTCCATATCCTGACTCACCAAAAGCATCCGCTCTGATCGATATCGTATACACGACATAATATTGCCAATGCGGATAGTCTGGATTTGGTGTATAGATACTGTCGGTTGCCGGCGAATCATCGAAGAGTTCATATCCGTAATAGTTTAGATTCTCATCGGTAGAGGTACTGAATGACAGGAATTTATCCGCCGATCCCGCATACACCTCTCCGTCCTCACCGCCACCGTTTGGCCCCAATGTGGCATACCCCGATGGTGCATCGGATCGAGCACTGATCAGATCTAGTTTACCGTAAAAAACGGTATCGCCATCGGCATTACGAATTGCCAATTCGACGTGGTCGCTTCTGACAAGATCCATGAATCTATGACGCTTCCAGCCGATTTTGTTTTCACCCCAGGTGTTATCCACAAAATGTGGATTGAATATAACCGCCATGTCAACGACTTCATCGCTTTCGGCAGTGACAATCTTTACCATCGGTTCGTCCCCGTTTCCTCTGTCGCCCCAGAAATACTGCTCATTTCCCCAGGCGGCCAGACGGTCGGAAGACCCGTTTTCCTGACTCGGAGTTCCGATCTCGTTTGTCACAGTAGAATCCAACGTCAGATCATAGATCCCTCTGAGATTTGTCACATTACAGGCAGCACTCTTATACCCGGCAGCCGATGCCCGCAGCTCGGCAAAGCTCTGGGTCGATTTGGCCAGTAATTTACCGCTGCCTGATGCATGAGCCTCTCCGAGTGCAACGGTAGTCGTGCCGCCCATCGGGATGTATTTTGTTAGCGTCACCTTGTCTCCAACCGTAATCTTGACTATATACATCTGTGATGTTCCCAGCTGATTGATCCAGCCGAGGTCATGAATGCCGGCAGACAGCGTTTTGCGCGGGATGTCAACCACACAGGCGCCGTTGGCGGAAAAGATTTTCACCGCGACTGGAGAAGGCTGCGGGAGAGAAAACCGGATTGATTTGTCTGATATGCTTACAGACCTTCGTAACGTTCGGTTGAAAGAGTGATTGACCGATGTTGCGATCGTCCCGTTAAGCATGTATTGACCTGATGCATCGGTTGTGGTAAAGTTATCCTGACCAACCAGTGTTACCAGTGCACCTTCAACAGGAGCGCCCTGTGTGTTTGTCACAATTCCCGAAATCGAGTATTCCTGAGCATATCCAAGAGGAACGCACAGGAGTATCAACAGAAGTAAGCCTCTCAGTCTTTTCACAATGATCGTATTCACGTGCCCCTCCTTTGGATGTTTATTTTGACGTCTAATTATTCAATGCCTGTAAGAGATGTGTTACTGTTTAAACCCCAGCTTTATTTTCAGTTCATGTTCGCGTTCTTCCCCTTCGAGTTCAGAAACGACCTTGATCAGTGCAAGATAGGTCCCGGCTGCAACAACTCGCCTCTTCATATTACACCCATCCCAGTGGACATATAGATTCCCCTTGTCCTTTTTAACCGACAATTTCTTTTCGTCAGACAATAAATTCCCTACACTGTCAAAGATTCTAATTTCTTCCACCTCCAAATCAGTAACCCTGCTTATCAGGCTGTCGGGGCTGATCACAATAACCATTCCGGGTGCCTGACCAAATTTCAACAGCCTGTTTCTGCTTCCCAGGCGCACGGGATTTGGATGTGCGCCAATATGCACATCATACAGGGGAAATTCTATTGTCAGCTGCCGCTTCCGGTTGGGCTCGATCTGTATATTGTCAGACTGATCAGATATGTATGCGTCCGCGGATATCCAGACAGAATCCGAAGAGGCGGGTACGATCTGATTATCACTGCTGGAAACGACGCGAAATTCCGCAGATGAACCATCGAGGGCTATCAGATCAAGCCGAAGGGTGTACTGCTCACCCTCGGAGGTGATAAACCGAAACGGCTGGTCACTGGTGACAGGTTCAATATCCTCTGAGAAGGTTACCCTCAGGATCGGGTCTTCCCCCTCCTCGGCCGATGGATGATACGTTATGGATGTCAATACTGGCGCAATTCCATCTCTGATCGGATAGGAACCCCGCGGGACATAATTGTCGTAAGGGCCAATGTCAAACTCGGTGATTCTAAGGATGTCTTGCGGTGTAACGTCAGTGACTAACCCATCAGATTCGTCCTGGGAAACTGATATGACAAATCCGTTTCCACCATCCAACAGATTAACACCTTCATAGGTTAGATTTCTCGATGAAGGAAATCCAAATCGGTCTCTGTTTAGCGCCTCTTCTTCGGCAGGATTTATAGGTCTGTCTGTTCTAACCTCAAGAGCATCGATGAGTCCGTCGGAGTCGGTATCTCGATACGTGACGGATTCGATGTTTACCGCATCGTAGGGTATCACCTGCCACGCCCATCGTATTGTGTCAAGGGGTATGTCTGGATTTCGCCAGTTGATGATAATGCTGTCAATTCCATCATACTGAAGTATGTTATCGTCGGAGATTGGCTCATCGGCAACCATCTGACCGAATGTCCCGACATAAACGCCGGATTCGGATTGGAGATCGATACTCACCACGTCATCTCTCCGACCGTTGGCTGCAGTGGCGGGAACAATCTGCCCTGCACCATCCAGCAAAAGCTCCGCAATCAATGGTGTCTGATTGCTTGTAATCGATGAGCTAATGTACTGATCCTGATATCGAAGTGCAACGGAGCGCTGGAAACATCTGCGGGTCAGCTCCGGTGGAAACTGTGCCGCGGATGCCGAGGCGTTTCTGACAAAAGCAAATGAGGTCTGCAGGGTCGTATCGAAATTGTTATTGCTGTTCAGAGAATCTCTGTAGGAGAATGTATACTCCAGAGACAGTCGCGTCGTATCATCTTCAAGCGGGTAAGGCCGGTCGAATACAATATTGGTATCTGAATTCCCTGCAGTGACACTGCCGCCGAGTCGGGCACCGGAAAGGGTGAGATTGGGAACGAACATGTCACTGAGAATCTCCCGCTGCATCAGGTTAAAAAGCGTATCATGATCCGACTCGATCGACCACAACTCACTTTTTCTGTTTGCCCGCGAGTATTCATTACTTTGAATATTTGATACCATATCTGTCAGCTGCTCGGGTGGCTGCTGAACGCTGTCACCCAGAAAAACAACAAATGTCGACGGTACACTGTCCCCCTCGATATAGTCAAGTTTGGTCTCCTCCATTTCCTCATCGACGCTTCCATGGTAGCCATCCGAAAGAAAAACGAAGAACTGACGTTCGGCCGGTGTAGGACTGTTTTTTACCGCATCTTTTGCGGCGGTAAATGCAAGGGTAATATCGGTTCCCTGTTGATTTTTTGTGGCTCTGGTGCCGTCCTCAAGTAGGGGACGTGTGCGCTCCGTGCTGTCATTTACATTATACGCCTCAAGCAGGTTCCACTGGTCGAGTTCGAAAAGCCCCTTTATCTTTTCTATTCCCCGCTCGCCGTCGGCATATATGGTATCCAGAGGCACGCAGGGAAAATAGGAGTCGTTCCATTCGAATGGCTCTGATATTCTCTGAAACATATCATCGTCCCGATGATTCCAGGCAAGCCAGTTACGAAAAGAGACCACCCCCACCCTTGTCTGTGGAGAAAGCTGATAGATCTCATCCAGGATCTGCTGTGTAACCACATACCGGTTTCCGTCCGGATCGTTATAAATCATGCTGCCGGAGTCGTCGATGATAAACACAATAGTAGCCACGACCCGCGAACTTTCCTGAAGAGTAATATCGGGAGGAAACACCTGGATATCGGGATCCAGTGCGACGGAGCTGAGCGGAACGTCGATGACCATACCATCCAGATTCATCGGATCACCGTCCACAATTAGATGGCAGACTTCATGAGACTGAGCGCAGACACCCAGTCCGGGGACGAATAAAAAAGACACACTCATCACGAGCATACTCAGTAAGAGAGTTCTTCTACAGGCTGACCGCATGAATTAATCCTTTCTGCAATCCTCAGTACATCTTTATCATTGTCACCGGTTTTCCGGTATAATCGGTCGTATCCTCTCCAAAAAAACAGAACCACATCACCCCGGTGCGCTCCTCCAACTGATCTGTGTACTGAAAGAACCAGGGGGTCTCCGCTGTCGCTTGTGAGGATGTATTTCCTCTGGCCGAAGGCTCGCCGTAGCGGGACACAACAGAATCCATCGTCACTACATCACTGCCTACGGAGATACCCTCCGCCGTTTGAAATGCATACCGCGCATACCTGACCGGGTCGTCACCAAGCTGATACTGCCAGTTGGAGCTATAGACATTTACGGAAACCACAATGTCTCTTCTATCTAACGTAAATTTCAATCCCTTATCGGGATAGTAGTAATAGGAATATCCACCGGACTGGTTTACATCCCGCGGGGTACCCAGGACATCTTCGATCTCCGATGCCGTTGTCTCGAACAGAGTAACCCCGTCGACGGAAATAAAGTCTACTATCCCCTGTTGAGCCTCACTATTCGACCCATTTCCCTGCTGACTCTCATCTTTTGGCTCAGAAGGATTTTCGGTGCATAAAACACAGAGCGCGGTGAAAAAAAGTATACAAACAGTCACAATTTTTTTCATGGTATCCTCTCTCATTCCAGTGAAATTAAACGCTCCGGATTCTTCAGATTTGCATGGCAGAGCTTTATCCAGTCCGCACTTCGCGCGACCTGCTGAATACGAAACTCGTCCACAACCGCATTGAGATGCCGTTCGGGACCCTCCAGACAGTACCCGATAACAACGGGCATCGTACTCCAGTCTATTGTTCCGGACAGAGCGCTGTTGCCGGCCATCTCTCCATTGATAAACAGTCTCACAGCAGAGCCGTCAAACACACCGGCAATGTGGATCCACTCGTCACGGGCAGGTACCCGTGAAAAAACCGAAGCCTCCTGACCATCTACTGATAAATGGAAAGATAGCAAGGAGGAATCATTGAGTTTAAAGGCAAAGCTGTTGATAATCGATTCGGGGTCATTTAACGATTTTGACAAAAGATAGGTAGATTCCCGCCACGTTGCAATTTTTGTCCAGATACTGACGGTCATTTGCCTCGAGGGTTCACCCTGGATTGCCTGTATGGTAATCCGGTCGTTGCGTCCGTCAAGGCTATCGGCTCCTCCCGCGACTCCCGCGACAGCTTCACTGCCGTCAAACAGCTTCCCCTCGGCCTGAGTCAACCCATTTACCGCATTCCTGAACACATCTCCGCTTTCGTTAAGATGATACACCGCATTGTATCCGGCTTGCGCGGAGAAAACGCCGGTCCCCTGTGAGTGATTTACCGCATCCTGTTTACCCCAGTGCATGACAATATCGGTAATGCTGTTTGCCGAAAGCGTATCCACCAGCACCCATATCGATGCCCTGCCGGAGTCGGCATTGTACTCTTCAATCTCATAATACAGATGACTGCCGTCCTTGTTCGAAAACCGGAGATCATCGCCATTTGCCAAAGCCTGACCAAAGTCGAAGACATCCGGATTCAACTCCACCAGAAGAGGAAACCATGTGATATCCTCCCGCATATAAACCCCCGATCGAGTTGTATTGCAGGAAATAGTTTTTGAATACCGCCAGGTCGAATAGTCTTCCCCGCCAAAGGTGCTGAAAGAAATGGTATCGACAGAAGCAATCTCACCGGAAATCACCTGGATATTCTCGATACGCCTGCTTCCGTATGCTGCCTGCTGAGACGGAACGATATCCATGCGACATATCCCCGGTGGAATCCGGTCGATAACAAAGCCGCTGTTTTGTCCCTCGAGTGCGACTCGATAATTTCTTTCCAGCCCGTGTATCCTGATCAAAACATCCTGCGGAACTGATTCAGAAAAACGGATGTTTCCTCTTATTCCACCGAGATCCGACAGGATAAGAGGCGAGTGAAAACTGTAGCTTTTGTCTTCTATGGTTATGGTGTTCATGATACCCAGGGAATCTTCATGAAAGGCCGATAACACGTACGCCCCGGGCAACACAGAGTCTATTCGGAAACTCCCGTCATCATTGGAATGCGCGTCAAATTTCCTGTATCGTAATATTCCTTTTGGATTGGTCGATGGGACATCACCGGTATCGGGAAGATAGCCTCGTGGCCGCAAAAAGATTTGCGCGTCGGCAATACCGGTTCCCCGTCGGTCGACCATCATCCCTGAAACCGTTGCCGTGCTCACATCGGTGTTGCCCCCCTCGGTCACACTGCCGGCAATGGTTGGTGAATCGGAGCACCCAAACCAAAGCAGCACGCAGAGAACCGTCAGTAAAGCGGCAGCGGAGATGTAGCGGCTTTTTGAGCAAATTTTCTGTTTAGCAGTACTGGTTCTTGTATTCATGGCACTAATTTCCTGGCTACCGGAAACAGCTGAATGTTTAACTGATACACCTGATCCGGATGTTCTTGCTCTATGGCAATCTTTGCCATCCGCTTACGAAAGTGCTGCACCTCGGCTTTCATCTGCCTGAATGACTCTTCGGATACCGTCATGGTCAATACCGAAATATCGCGCCGGGAGGCAGGCACCTTCTCCAGGGCGCGTTTTGCAAGGTCCATGGTCTCCAGCTGAAATTTTGCCAGATGAAGAGACCGGACCTCATCACCGCTGGTTATGGCACCATTTTTTTGTCTGTAGACACCGTTTTCATCCTTTTCGACGAGTTCAAGCTCGCAGAGGTAATCGAGCGCCTCCCGGGCCTGCGCCGGGGTAATCGCCGGCTCCAGCATTTTTGCAAGGGCTTCGGGCGAATCGCTGTCACGGTGTTTGTAATAGTACAATAGCTCACGAATAAACACATAGTAGGATTTGGAAAAAAGCGACATTTTCTTCTTGTCCAGCACCTTCATCTGAATCTTCTGCAGCTTTATCAGCCTGTTGAAATACTCATCCTTCTCCACGACGTTCTTGGCCTGAGTGAAATGCACCATCGACTCAAAGTATGCAGCTTCCGTCTTTTTCAGCTCCATTATTCGGGATAGACGAACGATCTGAATCTGAGTGAGGTTTTTCCTTCCGGCGATCACATTCGATAAAAACCCCGAGGAGGAAATACCCATTCTATGTAAAATCATCTTATGCGAGAATTCGAAGGTTTTCCTGCGCTTGTGCTCCGCAAGGAAATCCTTGAGATAGTGGCGATAATTCACATATTGGTAGATAGATTCATTGGTCATACAGTGTCCCCAAAACAGGAATTATACCCTCTATTCTAATATACTCACAAAATAAACAGAATGCTGAATAAAATTACTCTATTGCCAAACATATTTTAACGCTTAATCTTATTAATGCATTGATATACAGTGCAGTTTATCTTACTTATATATCGGATTTTCGTGAAAATTAGTTTAGACGATCAATTTCTGGGCATCCGATTTCCCGGACTTGTCGCACATTTGCAGGAGCAAGTTATCCTGGCGCTGGTGTGATCGGTTCGATGACATGCAACCCGTTTTTCAGCTATGGTGCGCGAACGTGTCATCGGGAAACACTGAATCGTAGACGGTATAAGAAAAGGAAAAGGAATGGCAGAGGAGGAATTTTTATGTGATCTTCGCAGGCGCTATTCTTCATGCGAGCAGGTTCGTGCATGCCCCGGCATAAAGATGGAATGATGAGCCCTGTGCTCAGCAAGCTCGTGTCTTCCCATCTTCTCCATCTCAAACGGCTTTCCGTGGCCGGGGAAAAAACGGCTTGCTCCCAGCTTCAACAGAAAATGAAGATTGCCTTGCATCTGCTCCGCATCATCTCCCATCGACATGATCCCCGCCCCGAAACGAACAGGCAGCCCGTTAGCCAACAGATCTCCAACGCAGGCATCGCCGGTACGCAGCAAAACACTGAGGGATCCTGCGGTGTGCCCGGGGGTTCGAATGATCGATCCGTCGATTCCATATGAGTTGAGGGGGAAAACACGATCTTTGACTGTGATGTCCACGATTGCAGGCTCCACATGAATAAACGGCTTCGATATCAACAGAAACGGCAATAAAGCCTTACCCCAAAGACTTGAGGGCAACGGAATAGACTTAAGCCCCTTTTCAATCCATTGCGAATCGGGCTCGGAGGCTACCACCGGCACTTTGGTCAGTTCCCTGAGCCGATGTGCGCATCCTATATGATCCCAATGACCGTGGGTAAGCACGATCAATTCGATGGAGTTGTAATCAATTTCAAACTGCTCGAAAGCTTTCTTAAATCTGGACATGCTCCCCGGTACGCCGGCATCGATAACGATTGTGCCTTGCTGGCGAATGATGTAGTTGTTTGTGTGGCCCGTTTTGACGGTTATTATTTCGGTGTTCATAGGTCCAGATATCCCGATAGTGGGTTTTTTGAGGGCTTTCCATGGGAAAACGGTATGCCCCGGCACAAAAAATACGTATTCGCCCGCGCAGTTTATGTGTTTATACAAAAATAATGCCGGGCAACGATATTTTTTCTCCCCTCTGCGCGGAAAAGCCGGAGAACAAAAAAATTACACAAGACAAGTATCACAAAAAGAAAGCGAGGTTTTCTCCACATCCCGCCTTCCCGCTGAGGCGTGTTTAAGCCAGACAGGATAAATGAGTATTGAGGACGGGTGTCACACAGAGAATCTAAACATCCAAATGCAATAATCCTGCACTGATATCCCCATCCCGTGCGGCGGCTGTCACCAAAACACTTCTAACCGTGGAGAAATTTATGTCTGCCGCAGCCATCTTCTGCAGGGATGGCTCGAGGGGATAAGGCTTGTAGGGAGTGCTGTTTAGCAGAATGTCTCTGGCCAGGGCAACGGAAACAAGTGGACCTACTCCGAAAAGCTCTCCGCAATACGGTTTGGAAAAAAGTACCGCCGGTTTACGCCCCCTGCCGAGTTGTTTTTCGAGTACAATACACTCGCCGCTATCCTGTGGACCGCCACCGGCACCGGAAATTATCACATCCACCGGCATATCCAAACCCAGGGGATCGTCTATCGGCGTATATATGCAGCGAGGGTGGTCTCCATTCGATACACTCACCGGAGCCACCGAAAAGAATACGCTTCCCTCCGATATCGGAATATGTGCGCTGTTATTTTCCGGTTCGGGAGGCTGGGGCAGCCAGGCGGGCATTTTCCTTCCGCAAAACAATCCAAACCTCTGGTACACTTCGACAACCAGCGGCGAGTACTCCTCAGCACCCCCGACCAGACACATCGGGTATTGCCGGGTGGCAATTGCTCGCGCGGCATGGTTTATCGCCTCCAGACCGGCATTTTCGTATCCGACAAGTGACATCCCGCCCCCGCGCATCGAAAGCATCATCGATATCGCACCAAGGGAGGCATTGGTCACGCCATTGGAAAATGCATTGGGGCTGGCCATGTCCAGCCCGTAGTCAAACATATAATCGTGAAACTCCTGCAGAAAGGAGGTGGCGCCATGGGTCATGGCAATAAACAGAGCCCCATCTCCGCTTGTCAGAGGAGCATGTGTATACGCCACCTGTGCCGCATACATTGCACATTTAGTGCTCCGCGACAACCGTCTGAGCTGCCTGGGATTCATTCCCCAGGGAGCTGGAATGGTTGTAATATTCAGCACACTGTCATGGGAAACGAATGAACGTCCGATATCCTGAATACTGTGTGCTCCGGGAGCAACAACGCCCGGGTGGCCGAGTACCACCGATTCATTCATTGTCAACCCCGCGAAAGATACAGCTTGCCGCTTCACCACCAAAACCAAGCGCAGTCATCAAGACCCGGTTTACATTAGTGACTTTTCGAGGATGACAGGACACTGCGAGCTTTTCGAACTCCGGGTCGCATTCGTTAAGAAACAAAGTCGCCGGCACAACAGTATCCAGAATAGTTGAAAGACAGAAAACGGCACTGAGCGCTCCGGCAGCGCCAAAGGTATGCCCGGTCATTGATTTTGTAGAACAGACCGGCAGTGTGGCAAGATGAGTTCCGAAAACAGATCTGCATGCCATATACTCGGAGATATCGTTTGCGCGCGTGGCGGTACCATGGAGATGGACGACAGAGATTTGGTCCGGCCCGCATGATGCCTCTCGCAGCGCCTGATTCATTGCCGAGGCCAGTCCCGTGCCCTCCGGGTGCGCCCGCGTATGATGATAGGCCTCCAGTGCCTCTCCAAACCCCGCCATGGCCGCTATGGGTTTTACTCCGCGCCGGCGAGCTGATTGCGGCGACTCCATCACCAAAACAGCGGCCGCTTCTCCCGGCGTCAACCCGGTTCTTTGCCGGTCGAAGGGGCGACACGCCTCATCCGATATCAGCCGAAGCGAGCGAAAACCGGCGATTACAAAAGGCGACAGCGCATCGAATCCTCCGGTGATAACCAGCTGACTCCTCCCGCTGCGAATGTGGTGACAGGCCCGACCCAGCGCAATGGCAGAGGAGGCACAGGCAGAAGATATAGTCACCACTCTGCCCTCAATGCCCGCTTGCCGGGCGACTGCTTTTGAAGGAGAGTGCAAAATGGCCTGACTTATCAGTCCCTTATCGGGTTGCTTCCCCATGGTATAGTCGTGATAGTAGCGAGAGCTGCCGTGCATGTTACCCAGAGTTGTCCCGAGGATCATGTCGGCCTTTGTACCCGGTTTGATGTCAGCCATGCCGGTGGCCTCCTGCAAAGCCGACCGGAGGAGTTGTGTGGCCCGATCCGGGGCGGTCTGTTCCAAGTCACCGACAAGATCAGCCGGTACCATACCGCATGGCTGTCTGAACACCTTCCCGCCCCCGGGTTTGTCTGAGTCAGGCGAGAAAAAAAATTCCCTGAAAGCAACCTCCGTTATGCCTCCGATTGCATGTGCTGCGGCTCTACGATGGCAATCAAAAGTGCGCCCCAGAGCCGATATGCATCCCACTCCGGTTATCCAAACCTCATTCATGTGCCGCCCGCTCCCCGCTGCCGGCACCTCTGGCCAGGATTCTGCTAAACAGACGGTACATCTTATAGGCCTGAGGCTCATCCCGATAGAAGCTCTCCCAGGCGTAATGATACAGATCCTGTAACTTTTGCGGGCTTATCTGTTTTGGCTCAAATACTACATCTCCCGCAGTATATCGGGACAAATCACTGGTGAGAATCCTGTTGTCCTTCTCCATCTGCGCGCGAATGGGAGTGTGGGCAAAGGGCGTAAGGATTGTAAATTCGGCCAGATCCAGTTCCACTTCCAGCAAAAAATCGATCAACCTCTTGATACTGTCTTCATCCTGATCATCCGTACCCAGAATAATGGTCCCTTCCACACCGATACCATGACTCTTATACCGTTTGATTCGATTGCGGATAAAATCTGAGGTATCGAAAATCGCCTGATATACATACCAGGCACCCGCCTCATAGGCAAGCTCCAACACCTCATCATCATCCTCGATCGGATGACTGCACCAGAATTTCTTGAATGGCGCGATAGTTCGAAACAGCTCTTTTTCCCATTCGGTATCCTGAGCAAGAGAGTTATCCACGATGAAAAGACGGTCGGATTCAATCGTCTGCAGCTCCCCCACCACCTGATCCATCGGACGAGGACGAAACTGTCTGCCCCCGAGAAAAGCCGTGCAGCAGGGAAAGCAGTTGTATCGACAGCCACGCGAAGCGTGGAACAGATCGGGAAGGCGAACGCCCTTGTGCTCGTATTTTGAATAGTCGAGTATCGATCTGCGTGCAGGTCCGATTAAAGAGGTTTGGGGGAAATCGTTGAAATAGTCGTACAGCGGTTTAAGTCCGCCCCCTGCTTTATCTTCGAAAACCTGCTCCAGCCGCCCCTCCGCTTCACCGAGAAAAAGAGATGTGCAGTGCCGGGCAACAAGTTCCCGATGAAGCATGGCTGCAATACCACCGAAGATCACATCCGTTCCGTTTGCCGTGAAATGCTCGGCTATTTCGAACGCCCGCGGCAGTTGCGCCGAAAGCATGGTAGAAATTCCTACGAAGTCCCACTCCTTATCGAAGGGTACCTGCTGGACATTATCGTCGATGAATGTGACCTCGACCCAATTCGGAATACATGCCGCCATCACAACCGGCCCATGCGGAGGAAGATTGAACTCCGTCTGATGCGGAAGTTTCGGCCAGCGTGGATAAACTAAGAGAAAACGCACAAAAAATCCTGACTAGAGAAAAGATACATCTAATTGTACTCTCTGTTCTCCGAGAAAGTACTTCGCCAAAATACTAAAACGCCTGTGAAACTGATAACTTTTGATCATACCAAGCTCAATGCCTGCAGAGATCACCTGTCGATAGAAAAACCGGTATCTATCATCCAGACAAAGATCCTCGAAAAAATATTCATTCGCAAATGCCCGGATTCCATAATCGACGGATGCATACATATTGTCAAGATACTGTCGGCCCCTGTTTATGTTGCGCATGACAGGGAATTTCAACCCGACACCTGCCGAGCCATACAGATAAAAGGAGGATGCACCCTCAAGAGAATCGAAAAGCCCTGCGTGTTTCTTTTCCAGCAGGTATGTCCCGACGGATGCGCGTACATTGGGTGATAAGTAGTCGAAGAGTCTGAATCCATGATACGCACCGATATGCACGTTGAGAGCATTTTCATATTCCGGATCGGAAACCTTTTCAGTATCCCCATAATCATCTGTTTGACGGTCACCTTCTCTTTTTGTTTGACTTCTCAGGAGAAAAGGCATTATTCTCGCGCTAAACTGAGAGATATCCGCCAGATTATACTCGACATCTTCATTATAGTATCTTCGCGGTTGCCAGGTAATCCAAAAAGGCAGCTCAAGACCATACAAAAGGTTAAAGGGATTGATAAGGCCCAGTGGGTTAAGTTCTACCCATGCGCTGGCCCCGGCCCACCACTCGGAACTCATCTGCCTTTCCACCCAGGGCATCAGGGTTAGCATGCTAGGAATCATTGTTACCTGCACCTGCAGATCAAGACCATACGTCGCTTTATGTTTTGCATTCATAAATCCAAGGTAGGGTGTGAGAATCGGGATAATCTGCAGGGTATCGCCACTGGTGGTCGAATCTTCCGTTTGATCGAATATCTGAGCATAATCATTTCGAGCAGTGTAAACATGGCCGAACGAGAGATCATGACAGTAATCGGATTGTGCCCGCCTGAAAGAGGATTTGGGGCGTCTGTCGGCACCACTGCAACCGGCTGACTGCAGCTTTTCCATTACCTTTTCTCGATCAACCGAGTCGATCAGTTCGGGATGGATGATAAACTGAGCATTAGCACCCAGGTACATGCCTTTCTTACCCAACGCATCCATGCGTTGCAGCCCCAGAGAGGTCTGACCGAGGATGAAATACTTGTCCCAGTCCTGTTCACTCTGGTAAAAGGGCAGCTCTTTTTTGTTTTCGCCTGTGTTATAGGCAAGCAGAAGACTGTTCATCTGCCAAATCGGCCGAAGGAGTTCTCTTTCGTACGGCCTGGACTGGACAGATGGCTTCTGAGGCGGTGTTGGAAGCGAATCGAACCGGCAAGCCGAACAATCCGAAATATCCCACGGCTGCGACTGAAGTTTGCAGGATGCGATACGAAAACCATCGGCAGTGTAGCTGGAGAAAAGGAGGGTATCGTTAACGCATTTGTGCGGCTGAAAAAAGCCCCCCACGGCCGATGTATGCCGCTGTAAATCGGTGCCATCGGCAAAGACCGAATAAAGATTATGTATCCCGTCATAATCCGCACTGAAATATATCCTTCCGTCTGCTGCCCAGTGCGGATCTTCTTGCTGTGCTTCATCTGCAATAAGGGGCCGAAGCACTCCTTCGGAGATGGAGAGTTTGAACAGATCAGAGCTTCCGGAAATTACACGGGAGACGACAACCGTATCGCTGCTTGTGGGTGAGAAGGTTACCGAGACAAAAGGATTTCCGGGCAAACCGGGAATCAGCGGTTTAATATTTCCCGTTGAAACATCATATTGAATGAGTCTGAATGATCCATTCTCAAACTGAACGGCAATCATGCGGGAGGCATCCTCGGAGATATCGAAGTCGTAAATACGGGCAGATTGTGTCAGACGTCTCTGTTTGCGGGTTTTCAGATCGTAGCGAAACAGATCATTTAAATATGAGCCGTTCGAGTCTGGTTTTTGAGATTTTACATAATAGACAGCGGGCTTTTGGGGATCGAATCTCCAGCATTCTTTTACATAGGGTATTCTGATGGAGGGTTTCCTTTTTCCATATGGTGCAATCACCAGGTCTGTTTTCCCAAATGCGTCACGTTGGTTTGTCAACCATCCCCACCATTTTCCATCGGGACTGACAGCCGGAGCCTGATTTCCCGTTCCCTGCGCCCAGATTATCGATGTAGCTGTGGGCGTTTTGGGCACCTGAGTGGGGTAGTATTCTTTTAAACTGTCAAGCCAGTCTGAATAGATTGTCCGGGAATGCTCACCCAGGTGGTTTTGCACAAACCTGCCGAATCTTTTTCCAAACAATTGCCTGTCGCGAGATTTTTTCCACAGAACCGAAACTTTTTCCGTTCCGTACACTCGTTCCATATGTTGTGTCAGTGAGTAGCCCTGATTGTACACCAGCTCATTACCCAGACTACCGTGAGTAAACTGGCCCATCTCCTCCAGACTAAGCTGCTTGTTTTCGAGAACAGCACAACGCAGAAGCATATCTCTGCGGCTGTCCCAGCAATCATGACCCAGACGCTGTGAACCCATCTGAGCTGTACCTTCGGCAAACCAGGCAGGCATAAAAACCATTGCCGGTATAGGTTCACCCAGAGTAACCGAATAGTTTTCCGCCATGTAGCTTCCGACAAGATTCCATGACACAAGCTGCATGCCATCCTCTTTACCCAGTGATAGAATGTGGGCAATTTCATGAGTGATTACATCGTTTAGCCAGGTCGATTTACCCCTGAGGCTGAATCTTGAGTCCGGCACCCATACGATAATAGAAGGATCAAGCCATGCTGCCAGACCATTACTGTAATCATCGTAGTCGGCCAAGGCAAGATCGATTTTTTCATCCAGCGAATAATTGTAAAGTGGTGCGAGGGATTCATAAGCCTTCTCGGCGATGCGTGATGCGGCATGTAAAACGGGCTCGGTTTCTGTGGAGAAATGAATACGAAAGTGCTCTGTTTCGGTTGTTTTCCACTCGATGTGAGGGTGATTAAATGCTTCAACAGTTGATATCAGGGCAAAAACAAGTGTTGTGAACGGTACTGACAGGCGCATAAAGAATCCTTATTCATTAACAGATACTTCCTGAGGACTATTGGAGAATGTTTTCCGGGGAATTTCTTACCAGTAGAAATTTACTGATATTCCCAGAGCCTTTGAAGGAAGAGATATCTGGTGCTCAATTGAATCCAGGTATAGATAATCCCCTGATCCGTCTTCAAACGATTCGTTACTCGTAAATGTAAAATCAAGGGGACGAAATAAAAACTCAAGACCAAGCCCCATATGCTTTGTTAGCAGAATTTCCGCACCGGCACGAAATCCGAAACTGACGCTTACGGTTGCATTACCGCCGGAATTGATCTCGGTATCCGTCCACAAGTAACTATTTACATACTCGCGTTCGTATGACCACAAAGAAATGGGAAAATTTACATTCAGGATAGGTCCAATATTGAGTTTCAGCGGGAAGACCCGAAATACTAAGTTAGCTCCCGTGCAGAAAGAGGGCATGATGAATCTGGTTTTCATGTTTTTGGAAATATCATTCGCCATCAGATTACTGTTTGTTTCGCTTATTTCCCGGGTTGAAAGAAGAAATCCCGGTCCCAGATCGATCGTAATAAAACGACCTGCCCGAATGATGAATTTTATTTCCACGTTGAGGAGCGGACTGTCATCCACTATACGGGCATTGTTGAAAATGGGATGAAAATCGGTAGATAAATACTCATATGTATAAATGTGCCGGACCGAATTACGAGACATGAGATTGTATACCAGACGCATGCCCGGCTCATTAGCATTTAAATGTGTTCTTCGCCAGTCCTCTGATGCCTTTTGTTTTTCATCACGCTGCTCGCTTTGTTCTCCTTGCTTATCGTTTCTTTCCTCATCTGTGCTGTGTGCAGTTTCGTTCATCTTATCAACAGGCGCTTCTTCAGAAACTGATGTATCTACCGCACTTACATTCGTTAGCTCAGCACTCCGGATACTATCTGTTTCATGCAAGGCAATGTCTGATATGGTGTCTAAGCCGGAACCATTCTCCATAGTCAGTTGGACCGCAAGGCCCCACAAATGATTGACAACATCTTCTATCTGCCCCTTCACATCTGCGGATACAATCTTCTCAATACGCCCGGTACTGACATCGACTGCACGTATGTTTATCATATACAGAGAGCCAAGCCTGCCGATAGAACCACTGACGAGTCTCTGTACTCCCAAAAGCTGCCCCATCTCAACCATACATGCCTGATCGGTACAGGCCCCCGACTGCTGAAAGCCCTGTTCTTTAAGAATCGACTGCATCTGATCACGTTCCATGATATTTATGGTGCCGGTCTTGAAAAGCTCTGTTCTCAAGCGATCGGTGATTACATCAGCCTCACCTTCAGTGATTCCCTCCCCAGCCTTCAATGATACAACGGCATAATTAAGAGGAGCTTCATTGGCCTGAAATGCAAAAACAGAATGCATTGAAGAACAAACAAGAAGCAATAAAGCAAACAGAGGGACTGTCATAGATGGTTTTTTCTCAAAATAATGATAAATGGTCCGCCCTTTCTTTTCGCTTCGTTTTGCTTCAGCGCAGGGGCGAGACCATAAAACAGAAGTAAAACCAAAGGCAGACCAGTGTATGCTTTTAGTCTGTTTTGGGCTGCACCGGTGTTGAGCCCGGCAGTACCATGGATGCCTCAACAGCTCCGGGATGCGTGCCGGAAAGTACTTTTCTGAACTGATACCGATTAATGAAAACATGTCGTGCCTCAGGCTTTCAGTCGCGTATGGTAATGAAAAATAATATGTGAAGGCTTCAAAAGGATATCAGATACCCGGTTTACTGGAAAAGTATCCTTTTATTCTGATCTGAACCTGACTATTCTGGACGATTTCCATAAGCCCTTGGGGGTGCAAAGGCTTCGGCAATCCTGAAAAGCACCTCTGAGGGTATTTCGCACATTTGCGCAATTGCTATAATCCTCGTGTCTTCACGGGATTGCGCGATTCATCCGTTCAGAAGGACTCGGTTCAGGATTAATTGTGTTCACATTCGAGATAATTCATTTTAGACTGTCTCATTGTGAACTGCAAGAAAAAGAATGTTAAAATCTTTGTTTTTCATGATGTATTTTCTTTAGTTTTTATTAACGGGAGTCATGCGGTGCTCTGAAAGCATACGGCATGCACATTCCAAGTGGATATTACCAAAGCCTGAGTCGAGGAATCTCTCATGGCGATCGTATAATCCCGCGGGCCATAAGGATTTCAGCAATCCTGGAAATACCTCATAGGGTATTCCGTTCTTTGCTTCAACCTTCCGCCCCTTCAAGGGATCGCGCGATCCAATCCGCTCAGAGTCCCTCAACTCGGGTCAAAGATCGATTAACAGGAGTCTGGATTAATGAATGAACTCGATCCGAATACAAAAAAAGCCATACAGGATTTGGTATACGATTTCTTTGCCGAAGAGTGTGAAGTAGAAGTATCGTCCTTGTCGAATCAAACCCATATCATCGAAGAACTTGAAGGTGATTCACTGATGCTGCTTTCGCTTTTGGAGATGGTACGCAAGCAGTACAATCTTTCCATAGAATTAAAAACGTTGGGGAAACATCTGATGCGAAAGCCGGTGAACACTCTTGGGGACGTTGTCGCCCTTACTCAAGCAGTGGTGATTCATGGAGATAACATCGTTAACGTATCATTATAATACACTCCGGCCACACACAGGATGCGCTATAGATGCCGAAGCAATCTCTCGATTTGATCGCCTCTGTTTGCAGGAAAACCCACTGCCGTTGGTTTTTTCCACTGAAGAATTTCTTTTTGCGCTAAAACACTCCTGTCCGGCATTTGCCCTATGTGCGGCATTTTGCTGTAAAGAAGCTTTTCTGAAGGCGGTCGAGCAGCCCTACGATTGGAGATTGTGCAGGTTGTTTTTGTCTTTTCCCGGCTCCCACCCCACCCAAAGAGACAATTCGAAAGGCGATGGTAGTACCGGTGGGCTTTTTCAAAATCAGAACATGGCAGAAGATCAGGACTGTCTGCCATCATCATTTCTTCCGCAAGCTGTCGATCTGGACATATCGCTGATGAATGCTCTTGGGATTTCGCTTGCGGTGGCTGATGTTTGTGTGGATAAGCGGGAATGTATCGTTACTGTACAGGTTTTTGGACGATGATAACGCTTTAGGAAAGGTTTACACGATGCATATCACACTTATTTTGTCCGCTTCTCCAAATGATCCTCTTCGTAAACGGGACCCGATTGCACCGCTTTCACTGCCTTTGCTCGCGGCGTGTGTTCCGGAGCATGACTACACCATCGTGGACATGCTCTGGGATGATCAGATTCCATATGACAAACCGACGGATCTGGTGGGCATCAGTGTTCGCCTTCACGCCCAGGAATACGCCTATTCTGTAGCCAGGGAGTATAGGAATAAAGGGGTCAAAGTAGTACTCGGAGGACCGCAGATTTCGGCGGAGCCGTTTATGGCGAAACAACATGCCGATGGTGTTGTAATCGGAGAAGGGGAGCCCCTATGGCCGCGAATCGTAGAAGATACACTTCACGATTCGCTCAAATCCTTCTACGTATGCTCACCCAAACCGTTTGAGGCAAAAGGCCACCCGGTATACCAGCATTACTCATATGCCGATCTCAACCGCACACCTTTTGCCAATCGAAGCCTTTTACCGCGCTCCTATACGTTTGATTCGATCTTCGCGGTACGCGGTTGCCCGGTAAACTGCGATTTCTGCTCTGTTACAGAACTTTTCGGTAGCTCATATCGAAAAAGGCCTGTAAAAGCGGTTCTAAAGGAGATCCAGACACTGGGTAAATACTTCTATTTACTCGATGATACGGTTTTTGGAAGAAAACAGCTTTACCCCTACTATCTGTCTCTATATTCAAAATTGGCAAAAATCAAAAAGAAACGATATTGGATGGGTCAAGCCAATCTGGATGCTGCAGCATCCAGTCAGGGACGGGCGGTGATCAGGCAGGCGGCTAAAGCGGGACTCATGTACGCCGCCGTTGGATTAGAGTCCGTCAATCTCCAAACATTGCAGACAAGTGGCGCTCTAAAGAAAAGTGGTACTGAATCATCCGACTATCTGAAGAATATGAAAGAAAATGTTCGATTCCTTCATAAGCAAGGTGTTTTTGTTTCAGGGTGGTTTGTTGTCGGCTACCAATCGGATTGCCGGACCACCTGGAGAGAGTGTCTGAAGTTTGCGAGACAAACCGGCATTTTCCCGGTTGTTTTCCCTGTTAAAGCACTCCCCGGTACCCGGCTGTACAAAAGAGTCTTATCAGAAGGAAACCTTCTTGAGTCATATAGAATCGCTCACCACCAGCTCGATGAGAAAACCATAACCGAGGAAATGCAGCATATCAAAAGAAAAGGACATTCTCTTTTCAACATCGCAATAAACACTATTCGGTTTGCCGTCATTTGCCCACGACAACGTTTACGGCGATCGCTATTTGCTTTAATAACTCAGCTTCAGCTGCGAAAAGGAATCGGTATTTTAAACAAATCGTTCTGGAAAGAGACGGGCTAGACAAGCTCATCTTTTTATGCCGGACTTGTTCAACCCCTGTAAGCGACTATGTATTCATTGTGCGTGGATCAAGGAAATAGGAAAACTGGAAAAGAATGAACATATAATCGACAATAAAACGTGCATTATACAAACCACTGCAAATTATCAACGATCTTGCGTAAGAACAAAAGATATTGCATCTTTTAGATCCTTTACCACATACGGTTTACTGATTACTCCTCTGAAGCCATACTTGCGGTAGTCTTCTACAATCTCCGATTCCGTATAACCGCTTGACACCAAAGCGATGATGTCGGGATTTATGGCAGCTAATCTCTTCAACGTCTTTAAACCGCCGATACCTCCTTTAATGGTAAGATCCAGGATTACAAGATCAACAGGTGAAGAGGAAAAGAAAGCCTCCGTATACTTTTCCACGGCTTCATTTCCATCTCTTACCAGAATCGGTTCATATCCAAGCATTCTCAGCATATCTCCAGCTATTTCCAGTATAAACTCTTCATCGTCCAGAACAAGAATGGTTCCTCCATTTATTTGGGCATCCCCATTGTGCCGTTGATTATTATCGGTTCTTTCATGTGAAGCCGGCAGTAGAACGGTAAATTCAGTTCCAACCCCTTCCTGAGACCTCACATATATCATCCCATTATGTTTATCCACTATTGACTTGCAAACTGATAGTCCAAGACCTGTACCATCCCTTTTTGTCGTGAAGAAAGGATCGAAAAGATGCGGCTGAAGTTCCGATGGTATTCCGCACCCGTTATCGCGCACGCTGATCGAAATGTAGGGCTGACTTTGCAACCCTTTTATTAGTGCCTCATTCGGTTCTATGTTATGCGCCTCAATTGCTATTGTACCGCTATTATTTACAGCTTGCTGTGCATTTATCAGCAGATTATGAATTACCTGATGAATCTGGTTAACATCAATGACTGCGTAGAAGATGTCATCGGGAATTTCCTGTTGACAGTTTATTTCGGAGCCACTAAAGGTGAAAAGGATCGCTTCGAGAAGCATCGGTCTCACCGCAGTCAGTTTCATAACGGGTTCTTTGTCTTTGGACAAGCTCATTAATTGCCGGGTCAGATCTTTCGCCCTTTCGTGAACACTGAAAACACGATCAATATAGAATTCAGCCTTTTGCATTTGATTATCGCGCAGACTCTGTTTTACCAGTTCTATATATCCATACATACCACCGAGTAAATTGTTAAAATCGTGGGCAACACCTCCAGCCAGAGTTGCGATTGATTCGAGTTTCTGGGCTTGAATCAGTTTGTATTCCAACCTTCGCTTTTCATTGATGTTTTCGAGGATAAATCCAGCTGCATCATGCGGCAGAGAAAATTTTTTGACGGAATAACATTTTTGGTATTTTTTCCCGCAGTTGCATTCGAAGCTGTCAGCCTCCATTGATTTGTCGTGCAATACCAGATTTCGCATCTGTTCGCGTAGTCTGTTACAGGCTATATTATTGAGTATAGTTTCAACTGCTTTACCCACAACCCTTTCTGAATCGATCTCCAGAAAGCGAGAGGCCGCGGGGTTAATATGCTGGATAATATGAGAATTTATATGAGCGTTGAAACGGCATATAATAATGCCCAGATGAACATTTTTAAATATATCACTGTACCCGATATCCCAATTGTCAGATGTTAAGATGTGTTCTTTTTGACTCACTCGCATACCTCCACTTTCCAGATAGAAAGTATTGCTTATATTATGCGGTTCTATTCGGTCGAGTCGCGCAACCCCATGAGAATAGAAAAGTTGACGCAATAGTGCAGAAATGCAATAGTGTAAAATACCCTCTGAGGTATTTCCAGGATTGCTCAAACCTTTGTATTCTGCAAAATTTGTGACTCGTCGAGAGAGAATCGCATACTAAATGTTTCTATTTACATCCACTTTTTTATTTGAGAGAATTAACTGATCCAGGTCCAAAACCATTGCGATCCTGCCGTTACCCGCAATGGCCGCACCACTGAAAAGATTACTGCTTTCTTTCAACCCCTCGATCTGCTTAAGTACTACCTGCTGAATCGCGCGGACATCATGCACAGCAAGGCCAAAATTGCTGTGTTTATTTTTGACTGAAACAATTATTCGCCGCGAGTCCTCTGGATTATTCATTATTCCCAGAATATTGTCCAATTCCAGTAACTTCAGCAGATATCCCCGACGCCTGACACATTTTCCTTTTCCCGATATATCAATCATATCGCTTTCTAGAATGTTAAATGTCTCTATTATACACTCCAGAGGAATTATATACTCCTCTTCACCAACCGCGATAGTCATTCCCATGATTATTTGTGTTCCCACTTCTTTTGGTAAAGTAATGATAAATTCCGACCCTTTACCAGTTTGTGTTTTGACGGAAATTGTTCCGCCCGCAGCTTCAATATTTTGTTTTACCACGTCCATACCCACACCCCGTCCGGATATGTCGGTTATCTTTTCCGCGGTTGATACTCCTGACATAAACAGAAGATCTACTATGTTCTTTTCCGTTAACATACTACTGCTATCTACTAAACCCAATGAAACAGCCTTGCTCTTAAGAGCATCAAGGTTAAGCCCCGCACCATCATCTTTTATTGACAATATAACATTCTCGGCATCTTCCTTAAATAATACCACGACCTTGCCTTCCTGATTTTTCCCGTTTTTTTCCCTCTCCTCCGGGGGTTCAATCCCATGATCCGCCGCGTTGCGTACCATATGAACAAGAGGCGCTTCCAAAGTTTCAATCAGGCTTTTATCTATTTCTACCGTATCCCCAACAATTTCCGTTCTGATTTTCTTGTTTTTAGCTGTTGCAATATCTCTGACAATTCTTGGAATCTTATTACATAATCCTTTCACCGATACTTTACGGATTGTCATAATGGTATTTTGAAGATTCTGGGACAGTGTGTTAAACGAATCGTTTACATGACGAAATTCGGTCAAAATCGAGTGCTCGGTTCCGCTTTCCCTCAGCCTCTTACGCAAATGCTCAAACATTTCCCTGACAACAATCAGTTCTCCTACATAGGCAAGAAATGTATCTATCCTTTCCTCTTCGATTCTAAGAGTCTTTTTATGGATCGAGGAATCCGTACTTACCGATCCTTTTTCCCCAAAATCATCATCGCCTGAAGAATTTCGGGGCTTTTCGGTTTGCTTCCATGTTCCCAGGGAAATCAGTTGGTCCAGAGACTCTGTAAGCAATTCCTGAAGAAGCGAATCAAAGCCGACAGTTGAGACCATTATCGAATAATCATCCATCATTTTATTGATAATCGATACACTTTTCTCATCCCCTGCAAGATCCAAGATTTCGTTCATCAACAATGATATCGCATCCGATACATGTTCCGGCATATATTTATCAATTTTCGTCGCCAGTAATTGCCTGAGCTGATCAACCGCCCGTGGTTGATTTTGCTTCCCTTGCGTCCTGTCAGGCTTCTTTTTATGAGGATGCGCTTTTTGGATCAACACTTTTAATTCGTCTATTGCAGATGAGCCTTTGCAGTTTTTTGATTCACAGGTAACCTTCAATTCATTCAGCCTGTCGTCAATATTACTCCAAAGTGCATCCAGTTGCGTTTGAGAATTTTCCCCGGCCAGCTTTACCCGACTAATCAGCTCCTGAAACTTTTGCTCCTCTACCACTTCCGGGCCTTCACCCCGTACCCTCAAAAGCATTTCCTGAAGCTCATCCACCCCATGTATCAGTATATCGATAATATCACTGTCGATAATAATCCGCTTTGAGCGCATAGCATCGAGTAACGATTCCAAATCATGAGCTAATGCTTTTATTTTTAAAAGACCAAAATAGGCGGCATTACCCTTCAGAGAATGAATCGGCCTGAATAGTGAATTAATGACCTGGTCATTCCCCGGATTGTCCTCCAGTTGTATAATCAGGTGTGACAGTTCCTCAATTCCCTCAAGGGATTCTGCAAGAAACTCAGCTAATAAAGCAGGATCGAAGTCAATTTTGCTCATGTGTTCGCGTCCTTATTTTCATCTTTCATTGCACTCAAAGTCTCAAGCTTTATCTGCCAACGCTTCAGCTTGTGGTAGGATTCTTTAACAGCATCATCCAACTCCTTCATGTCTGATATTGGTTTGAATATGCAGTCATCCGCTCCTTTTCTCATACAGGTAAGAGCATACTCGAGCTTGACCTGCCCGGTGATCATTATCACCCTGATCATAGGATACTGCTTACGCACTTCACACAACAGTTCCACACCATTCATGCGAGGCATCAATATATCACTGATTATGAGATCCACACGCTTTTCAGAAAGTATATCCAGTGCCTCCATTCCATCCCCGGCTTCGTGTATTTCGAAGCCCCGTACCGAGAAATACCCCTTTAGCCCTTTTCGGACCGATTGCTCGTCATCAACTATCATCAATATTTTACTCATCATTTTCTCCACGGTTGGGAAGAGATATGGTGAACTGGGCTCCCCCCAATGCATTGTTTTCCACCACGATACTACCGCTATATTCCTTTAAGATGCCCCTTACAATAGATAACCCCAGGCCTGTTCCCTTCTCAGGTGATTTGGTTGTTATAAACGGTTCCCATATTCGATCCAGCATACCGGGAGGAATACCACTTCCAGTATCGGCAATTTTTACATAAACATTTTTTTCATCGTAGCTGGTTGATATAAACAGTCTTCCATGGTCCTCCATTGCATCTGCAGCATTTATCACCAGATTTATGACAACCTGCTCAAACTTCTGCCTGTTGATAAGAATCTTTGGCATGTTTTCCGCATAATTTTTTTCCACGGAGATGTTGTATTTCAGTCGGTTTGAGCAAAGCTTCAACCCCTGCTCTATGGCATCATGTATACTGCATGACTCCGAAAGATTATCACCTTTTCGTGCGTATCCTTTCATTGCTCTGGTGATTGAATTGACCCTTCGCACGCCATTGTGAATGCTCTCTATCAGATCGTTTATCAACTCCGTATCGATTTCCCTCCATTTAGTATCGCTCTTTCTGTTCTCCTCCTCTATCAGTGACTTAATTTCCTCCCAGAGAAGCTCAAATGTCTGGATCGATACTGAAATAGCCGTGACAGGATTGTTTATCTCATGAGCAACACCCGCCGACAGAATCCCCAACGTAATCAGTCGGTCTGCATGAACCAACGCATTTGCCCGCTTCTGCGCCAGTGCCTCCATTTCCTGTGCGTACAGGCGATTTTCCCGGCTCATCTGAGCAAGACTTATATGAGCATTTACCCGCGCAAGAAGCTCCTGCGGTTCAAATGGCTTTGGTACATAGTCAACACCTCCGGCTTCAAAACCTTTGAGAATCGCGTCTGTTTCATCAAGCGCCGACAGAAAAAGTATCGGTATCTCCCGGCTACGTTTATCTTCCTTTATCCGTCTGCAGGTTTCATATCCATCCATAGTTGGCATCATTATGTCAAGTAATATTAAATCCGGTATCCATTTTTTTATTTTCTCCAAGGCCTCCATTCCATTCGAGGCGCTTTCAACGGAGTATCCCTGCTTGGTAAGTATCTTTCTGACCAGCATTGTGTTTACATTGTTGTCATCAACAACCAAAACCGTCATTCTTTTTACCGCTTTCATGTTTTTGTTCCCTGGCTTAAAAATTTTACCGCAAATGAGAGATTCTGAATCGATTAGTCCCACAATCGCCTAAGATCCAAAGAATGGCTCGATAGGGCAATCGCATGAACATAGACAAATAATGCGACATAAAAGTGTATTTCCTCCTCCTGGATTCCGCATCAGCTGGATACGGAGGACAGGTGTCGGATTTAGTATCTACTTTCGTTCAGGTTGTCCGATACCGGGAGATCGTGAGAATAAAACGTGCTCCACAATTGCATGTTCGATCCAAAAGAAGATCTCCTCCATGAACCCGGGCTACTCTTTTGGTGATGGCAAGATTAATCCCATGACCAGTGGTATGATGACTCAGATCAGCGACAGAAAATGGCGCAAACATGTTTTTCCTGAATTCCGGTGCCACTCCGCTACCATCGTCGCTTACTATAAACTGCACCTGCGAATCATCACTATTGCATTCTATCCAAATCCGGGACCGTCCATATTTAATACCGTTATCCACCAGGTTACCCAATGCGATCTCAATCAGCTCACGACTGACCAGTACAGGTAGTTCCAGAGTTTTATTCTTTATCACTTCAAGTGAAACGTTTCTCTGTTCAGCCATAACTCTCTTATTCTCGGCAACCTGGTTTATCACCTCTCTTACCGACAGACTCTCTTTCTCTATTTGCTGATCCTGCTGCAAATACAGAAACAGTTCGCTTCGTTCAATGAGATTCATCAAAACACGTGCACTTTTGGTGATTTCTTCCGCATACCCTCTCTCCTCGAAAGTCAAATGTTGGCTCTGTTCGAGTAACCATGCATTGCCCACTATTCCATTAAGGGGTGTACGCGTTTCGTGGCTGATCAGTTTGAGCATATCATATTTCAACCTGTTCAGCTCCTCTACATATCTCAGCCGAATATGTACACGAACCTTGGCCAGAAGCTCCTCGCATACAAAGGGCTTGCTTATATAGTCATCCGCCCCAGCCTCATATGCGGCTAATCTGTCTTCAACCATATTTTTTGCCGATACCATAATGATTCTTGTCTCTGCTGTTTTTGGCTGAGCCTTTAATCGACGGCACAGTTCATACCCATTGACATCCGGCATCATGATGTCAAGGAGAAGTAATTGGGGATGATAGCGCTCGATTTCCTTCTCACATTCCTTGCCCGTAAGAAGAGATTTAATTTCAAATTCTTCTCCCAACACTTCCTCTACTATCTCATTATTAACCTCATCATCATCAATTGCAAGTACCCGGGAAAAACAGTTTTCATTACCTGTGGTTTTGTTCTCACTGATTTTTATTCCATTTTTCATGACCAGCTCCTGTCAACCACCGGTAGTGCAAAAGAAATCGAACATCCTCTCTCCTTGTTATTCTCCGCCCACATACTACCTTTGTGCAGTTTAATTATTTCTTTGCATATAGATAATCCCAGACCACTCCCTCCCGCTCCTGTATCCGTGTTGGAGCTCTGAGTAAACGCATCGAAAACAGTGGTGATTTCATCCTCTGGAATACCCTTACCACCATCCGCTACTCTTACTACTATTTCCTCTGATCCAGTCTTTTGGTTTCTTCGCCGGTATCCGCTGATTTCGATCGGTGTATTCTCTCCGTATTTTACGGCATTATCCACGACCTTGTCCAAAACCGTTTGTATCATGTATCGATCGGCTCTTACCAATGAGTCTATTGACTTTTTTTGCATGATTATGTCGGGTGAAGGTTTTTCCCTTTTCAAATGGTTAATATGCCTCTGTACAAACTCAATTACATCGAATTCTTCTTCCTTAAACGTCATCCGGTCGGTTTCAAGCTTCGCCAAAGTTATCACATCTTCCAAAAGCTTTATCAAGCTGTTGCCCGATTTTTCTATTCGATCAAAATAGGAATGCAGCTTCTCGGGGCTCAATGATGCGTATCTTTGTTTCCCGAGTGAGGCAAAACTCAGTATAACATGCATCGGAGAGCGAAATTCATGAGACAGGTTGGCCAGAAAGGCGGATTTTGCATGGTTTGAATCTTCTGCAATCTGCTGTGCACGCTCCATAGCACGCAGCTGCTCTTCCAACGCCTTCTCCCTCATCGCCTTGCGTATCTTGACTCTGACAACTTCAATATCAAAGGGCTTTTCAATGAAATCCACGCCTCCATTTCGCATGAATTCCACTACAAGTCTGACCGATCCATGACCAGTCATCATGATAACAGGTATATTCTTTTTTTTCTCTCTTAAGATCTTCACCATTTCAAGCCCGTTTAAACCCGGCATCAATTGGTCGACAAGGATCAGATCAAAGGTTTTCCGGTTTATCGATTCGAGTGCGGACTCACCATTTTCCGTAACCAAAATTTCATGAGAATCCTTCAGCAGCAGCCTCTTCAGGGAATCTCGAATGTCTTTATCATCATCAACAATCAAAATGCGTCCCATGTATTTTTTCTTTTCCTATCTTTAAATTCGCATCAGTTTTTATCATGCCATTATTGCCTATCCGGCCATGCGTAACAGGGCCCCATCAAACAGCATACCAGATAAATTGTTTTCTCTTTGTCACGTTTGTAATTAACCATATAACACGGTGTTATACTTGAGCCTCATAGAAGGTCCCAAAAATTGGTATCGCTGTTATTAATCCGACTCTCCTTTAACGGCCGTGAATTGTCAGTAAACTGAAACATTATGTTACATGTTTGCTGAAACAGCACTTTCATTGTGTAGCTTTTTTGCTACACATTTAAATGTCACCATGTCCCTGCAGCCGTCTTTTCATTCACATAAAACAAAAAATGCTGAAAAAGACAAATGATTTCTCAGCATTTCCTGTAATTCAGTACATATGAAATCGTATACTTTTAGCTACGGTATGCTTTGGGGTCGATAGTAAGCACCTTCAATTTGCGGATTAAGCTCGGCCTGTGCAGTCCCGCTATTCGAGATGCATGTGCGATATTTCCGTTACACGTGCTCAGGAGATGATGACAGTATGCCTGTTCGAAATCCTTTTTCGCCTCGTGAAAAGACGGAACGGTACACTCTTGTCCTATTTTCAATACAACCCTGACAGCTTCCGCCGTTACATTGTCATCCTTTACATATGTAGACAACTGAGTCACCGTGTTTTTCAGCTCACGCACATTTCCCGGCCACTCATACCTTAACAGCTGCTCGACAGCTTTTCTGTCAAATTTCTGTTTCCTGCTTTGATTTTGTCTGAAAAGAAAGTGCTCAGCTAATGGTTCAATATCTTCTTTTCTGTCTTTCAAAGCCTCTGTATATATCACTGCCCCCCGTATGCGAAAATACAGATCCTTTCTGAAAGTTCCTGTTGCAACCATTTTTTCAAGGTCCCGATTGGTAGCACTAATGATTCTTATGTCAACCCGCCGTGCTACAACTTCTCCTACCCGGGTATATTCGCCGGTGTCAACGACACGCAACAATTTTGCCTGCGTGTTAAGGGATAACTCCCCCACCTCATCGAGAAAGAGAGTGGAGCCGTTCGCGTTTCCAACCAGCCCCTCTTTTGATGAATATGCACCGGTGAAAGCTCCTCTTTTGTATCCGAAAAGTTCCGCCTCTTCCAAATGTTTCGGAATAGCCGCACAGTTTACGATCACCATTGGATGTTCTCTGCCCTGACTCTGTCGATGCAGCGCATGAGCGACAACCTCTTTTCCGGTACCCGAATCCCCTTGTATCAAAACGGGGAATTTCCCCTGTCCCATCCTGCGCACCCGTTGCCGAATATTTTTAATGTGCTCGGATCGTCCGATTATGCCAAGGTCGTTGCTTCCAAAACCTTTTTGGTCCTGTGAAACGGTGGATCTGAGTTTTTCTATCATCTGGAAAAAAGTATATGTAAGCTGCCGGCATGTGAATGGTTTGATCAGTAGATGATTGACTGCACGACTTTCCAGAAACTTTACTTTCTCATGGTCCGGATACCCCGTAACCGTCAAGATTAATCCGGTGGGATTGTGAATCTTAAATAAATCAATAACAGATCGGGCATCTCCATCTTGCAAACAGAAATCAGTCATCAATACATCAAAGGGTAACTCGCTTATGATATGCCTGGCCTGCCGGACCGTACCGACGACGGTCGGCTTGATATGGTGATCAGCAAGTACATCATTTATCAGCTCTCTACACCCTTCCTCATCTTCCACAAGGAGAACTCTGTACTCTGAATTTTGGCTCAAAAAAAAAATTCCCTCTGATAGCGTATGTTTACATAGATTTATCCGGGAGGAATATACCGGTTGCTGCCCATTTTGTTGCTGGATAATTTATCATTTTCTGCATGTGCTTAATTTAATCCATAGCTTAGCGATTCTTTGGCGGCGATTTACCCTGCGGTTTGGGACAGAAGATGTTCCGCAGTCTGATAAATGCCTCAGAAAAAAGTAATGACTGCGATTACTGGAAATTTTTGGTCCTCAATGCATGTTAACGGCTTTTCCACTCAGAACCGCTCTGCTCAGGGAAAAATTTTACAATACCCATCGACTGATTTCAAGGCCAAAAATATTAACCTCCGAACTAAAACAACTTTCTGCCTTTCCCAGAGGTGGCTTGAAAAGGCCGTCTGAAAGATCTACGCAACTTCTTTTTTCATGAAGAAGCCATCTCTATACTTCTCCACATCCTCAAACACCTTCAAGCGCATTCTCTCATCCTGGTGAAAGACCTGCTTTTCAGGATATGATCTGTTATGATGTTTCACATTGTATTTTCTTCATACGCACGGAAATACTTAAAGGAGGACCGATGGATAAATCCCATGACTCTAATTCTGACGATTCGATACAGAGGCAGAATAGTCCGAAGAAAAAGGACCCACCACAGTACGGTGATCAGAGCGCTGCTGGAGAAAAGCAACAGTCGCGCGACCTTCAGACACCGATGAGTAAACCCGCATCCAGGCAAAATCAGGAGCGGGTAAGCCGATATGTCCTTATCGCGTTGCTGGTATTGGTTACTCTGGCTTTTATCCCGATAATTCGTTTCTTTCTGGTGCCGGTGGTATTAGCCGCTACTTTTGCTACCCTTTTTTTTCCCTTTTACACATCGATCTTATCCTTTTTCCGTGGAAAAAAAGGCATCAGCTCACTTGTATGCTGCCTGATTCTTCTCCTTGGTCTTCTCGTTCCAACCTATCTTATGGCTCACCTCGTTGTGCGACAAGCTATCGATTTCTATGAGGTTGCTCAGCCTCAGATCAAAGAGTTTCTCCGCGAGGGTCAGGACAGCCAAATCATCCAGCAGATCCAACGACTTCCGGTGATCAAGTGGCTTCAACTTACCCGTATTGACTGGCAATCCGTTATCCAGGATGCGGCGAGAGCAATGGCAAGTATTGGTACAATGGTTATCAACAAAACCTCCGCCAGCATCTTCGGATTGGTAGTCAATTTTTTCATAATTCTGTTTACTATGTTTTATTTCTTCATGGATGGTGAAGCGTTTGTGAAACGTCTTAAATACCTCTCACCTCTGCGAAACGAATATGAAGAGATGATCTTCTCCCGCTTCCTGCTGATCTCACGTGCAACGGTGAAGGGCACGCTGGTCATAGGATTGGTCCAGGGTAGCCTGGGGGCGATCGCGCTCCTGATTTTCGGTATAAATACCTGGATTTTGTGGGGTTTTGTCATGGTGTTGCTCTCCATAATTCCGATGGTGGGAGCGTGGCTGGTGCTGATTCCCGCGGGTATCGTGCAGTTAGTTCTCGGCAATATTTGGCAGGGAATCGGTATCATCCTGGCCAGTACGCTTGTAATCAGCAATGTTGACAATGTCATCCGCCCTCGTTTAGTCGGACGTGATGCCAAAATGCATGACCTGATGATCTTCTTTTCGACCATCGGCGGAATCGGGGTCTTTGGTATCATGGGATTTATTGTCGGCCCCGCAATAGCCGCACTGTTTATCACCATTGTCGATATCTACGGAGAGGAATTCCAGGCACAGCTAACTTCTATGGAAAACATTGAATATCAGCCTGTTAAGGCCGAACTAAAAAAGGAAAAGGAAGAAGAGGAATCAGAGTAGAAAAAATACAGGGGATTGTGATCTGCCTGAAGGCTACATCATCTGTATTCGGCGGGTGTATGTTTTCCGTGCGTTTGTAACCGAACCATATATCAGGTATTAAGCTTCTCGGCAAGATACTCCTTCAACTCGCCGAAATCTACCGGTTTTATCAGGTAACGATCCGCACCAGATTCGGCAGCTCGTTTCTTCAGTTCCTTATCCCCTCTGCCGCTGATTACCAGGGCCAGAACCGATTGCTGATTTGCCTTCAAATCTTTGATCATTTCGATTGCATCCCCATCCGGCAGCGATAAGTCGATAATTGCCGCGCCAAATTGTTGGGATTGATATAATTGTTTAGCCTGAGCGATACTGTCGGCAAGAGATACCGGAAAGCCTGATTTGCTTAAGAATACGTTGTAAGCGAATGCTGATGATTTATCATCCTCGATAATAAGAATGTTTTTATTTGGCATATTTTCCTCCCCTTCTCAATCTACATCGAAAGTGGGGAGATATGCAAGTCCAATATACCCCCAAAGCCTTTGTTTCGGAATTGAACCCCGTCGTTTCTGCTCTCCAAAGCACGCCAATCCCTCACCCCAAAGCGCGCGCACCACCGATTCCACCAGCCGATTCGCAATGAAGTACGGAAACACACCGCGGGTTTTTTGTTGTCCGTACTGAGTATCTACTTCTGCCGAATGATTGATGAATATTTGCCGCTCTTATCTGGTACAAAAGCCGTATACAACCCGATCAATTCATCTCGATGATTGAAAACCCATTCGGAAATTTCACTCACGACATTTTGAATGTTTCGCTTAACATCGCGGTCACCGAAACGCAGGAAGCGAACGCCGTATGCCTCAAGCCTTCTTTGACGGATACCATCTTTTCTTTTTGCTTCTTCTCCATCATGGCTGCTTCCATCGATTTCAATCGCCAGCATCAGGTCCTTACAGTAAAAGTCCACAATATACTGATCCATCGGCCGCTGTCTGTCGAAATCGAACCCATGGATTTGTTTCTTTTTCAGGTGTTTCCACAGCAGCACTTCGGATAATGTCATATTGTTACGGAGTTTGCGCGCACGTTCCTTGAGAATCGGGTTATATGGTATTATGCATCGGTACTGCTCACGAGGCTCAAGCAAACGCGACCCCTCCCTGCCCTCCCCAGGGAGGGATTTTGC
>CAYQOU010000047.1:0-31468 GCA_964419255.1 uncultured Fibrobacterota bacterium
CCCATGCTGCGAAGAACAGCAACCGCTACACCATCACCTTCCTTGATCAGTCCAAGAAGCAAATGCTCCGTTCCAACGTAATCGTTTCCCAGCCGTACCGACTCCTCACGAGCAATTTGCATTACTTTCTTGACGCGGTCCGTAAACATACCATTAACCATTGATCGCCATCCTTACAATAAGTTGTGACTGGTAGCGTCTCTCATTTCTATTCTCGTCACAAATATTACTCAAAAATCGTACCGTTATTGTCCTTCTCCATTAAGAAGAGCCTGGACCATCTCGGCACGCCTCAAATTTAGTTTATCTTTATCTTGCTTTTTTCCATCCAGCAGTTGAATGTGCGCGGGCATCGTCATCAAAATCATTCTATTCAGACACGACTTATCCGTCTTATTGAAGATACCACTTTCTACTCCAAACCTCAAAGCAGATGCCAGATTCAACAACTCATCTACACCAAGCGTCCGCGCATACTGCAAAATACCATATGATCTAAAGATCTTATCCTCAATCTCAACTTCAGCCTCGTTAAGAATACGATCTCGAGCAGCATTTTCGCATTCTATAACACCCTGTATTATGCGCCGAGTGCTCTCTATAAACTCTTCTTCCCCCGAGCCCATTGTTGCCTGATTTGACAGCTGAAAAAAATTGCCTGCGACCTGAGAATTTTCGCCAAAAAAACCCCTCGCCGCCAACCCCATCTGAGTAACTCCCTGAAGAGTCTGATCTATGGTCTTGGTCAAGACCAACCCGGGAAGATGTAACAGAAAAGACACCCGCAGTCCGGTTCCCGAATTCGTAGGACAGGAAGTCAGGAAGCCCTTCCTGGAATCGAATGCAAAACGCAGTTTGTTGCCTACCATGGTATCAAGCTGGTCCAGCTCCTCCCACAACCTCTCCGCACAACACCCGCTGCCGATAAACTGCATCCGGATATGGTCTTCCTCATTTATCATCACACTCGACTGAAATGATTTATCGAATACCACCCCCCGATCTCCATCCAGATTAAGCATATCGTAACTCACCGCGCGATTTTCCGCAAGAAACTGCTTGTCTAGACCATCAGCACTTGCAAAGTTGCAGCACTCAAAGCCCCGACAGGCCGACAGCCCCATTACCTGAGCACGAATCTCTTCAAAAATTCGTTTGCGCTCCAACAATGAAGCCCTGGATGGAAATTGGTGATTTAATAGATTGCGGGCAAGGCGCACTCTGGTCGAAATGACTACTTCCGAATCACTTTCCCGCGACCAAAGCCATGATGGCAAAATCCGTGCCATCGTTTTTGGAATCATCGATCGACCCCATTTTTGATTTCCGAAGTCAAACTCAGGATTTTGTCGCGAAGCTCAGCGGCCAGCTCAAACTTTTCATTCCGAACGGCAATATCCAGTTCGTGACGGAGTTGTTTGATATCTTCGGCCTCCAGAGCAACGTACTCTTTTCCGTGGTATTCCTTGCCCTTATGCTCGTCAGCCCCATGCATCTGGATAAGCAGCTCATCAATCTCCTTTTCGAATGCAAAATAGCAGTGCGCACACCCGAGAAGACCTTTTTCCTTGAAATCAGAAAGACTCATCCGGCAGTGCGGGCAGGCAATTTTTTCATCCTGCGGCTCTTCCTGCAAGTTCTCAAACTCTTCGACAAGCGAAATTGATATACCTTTTTTCTGGGCACAAGATTCACATAGATGAGAAATCGAGGTCTCATCGTTGATTATTTGAGTCAGATGAATACTTGCAGGGTTGATTCCGCATTCATCGCACATTTTCATAGTATCATCACCATCTCTGTTTTTAGCCTCTTTTGTAGATAATATATAAAAATAGTGTATGCACCACCGTTCATGGCCCCTCAATCCATGCTTACTATTTTTCCATCCTGTATATATATGGTTCTGTGCATCTGCATGGCAAGCTGCTCGTTATGAGTAGCTACCAGATATGTCTGATTCAATTCCCTATTTGTCTTCTGGAAAAGCTCCAGCAACTGTTCGCTGTTTCTGGTGTCCAGATTACCGGTCGGCTCATCGGCCAATACCAGCATGGGTTCGTTGAAAAGCGCACGGGCTAAAGCAACACGCTGGCGTTCACCTCCGGATAATTCTGCGGGAAAATGACTCCCTCGTCTCTCCAGTCCGATCGTTGACAGCAGCCATCGAGCCCGGTCAACAAGATCTTTTTTCCTGCCCCCATTTATCATTCCCGGAATGAAAACATTTTCCAGCGCGGTGAAGTCGGGCATCAAATGATGGAACTGAAAGACAAAACCAATCGATTCCCGCCTGAACTTTGCCAGCCTGGAATCGGAAAGCGCACTGAGTTGCTGATTGTTTATCTCGACACTACCCCTGGTGGGTTTGTCCAGCCCGCCCAAAATCTGAAGTAATGTCGTTTTTCCGGCACCACTGACACCTGCCAATGCCACCATCTCTCCCCTTGATATGGAAAAAGAGGTATCCTTCAGTACATCAAAACTGCCGGCATCATCCGTAAATGTTTTTGTCAGTCCCTGCACATTTACCATTATAATTCTTTTTCTCCAACTCTCTGTAAGGCATACACCTGCATACAACTACTCATACCGAATCGATTCGGCCGGTAAAATCTTTGATGCTCTCCACGCGGGAAAACTTGCTGCAAGAATACAGATGATATTGGACGCCACATAGATCGCCAACACATCCAGCGGCCGTATCAGCATAGGAACGGCATCGATGAAATAAACATCACCCGGTAACGGAATAATCCGCCAACGATACTGTATCCACGCTATCAAAACCCCGATCAAAACTCCGGCGGAAGAGCCAATAAAACCGATTATTGTCCCGTTAAACATGAAGATTCGCATGACCGAGTGTCTGGTGGCTCCCATACCCATAAGCAGCCCGATCTCTCTGCGTTTTTCCAGTATCATCATTATCAGCGAGGAAACGATATTGAATGCTGCCACCACAATAATCATGCTGATCACGATAAAAATGATCAACTTCTCAAGCTTCATCCACTTGAACAGAGATTGATTCTGACTCTTCCAATCGGTTGCCCGAAACGGATACCCCCCTAGCTTCTCTTTGACCGAAGTTGCAATCTTGTCCGCGTTAAACAGATCCTTAGTCCTGATCTGAATGCCCTCTACCCCGTTCATGTTCAGTAGCCTCTGTGCGGCATCCACCCCCATATACACAAAATTCAGATCATACTCATACATTCCCGTTTCGAATACTCCGGTTACCACATACCTTCCCATCACCGGTACCGGATCCAGTTGAGCCTCGGTAGTAACTACCGTACCCAGAACGATTTCCGCCCCCGGTCTGATTCCCAACCTGTCGGCCAAACCAATACCTATGACGATTCCAGTCTGTTTCCTCTCCCGATTGGAGACGGTTGAGTCAAAGGAGAACTCTCCGAATTTTATCTTTTCTTTCAGGTCGGTAACGGGCTGATCAGCATCATCCTGAATCGCCGTTATCATCACCCCCTCCTGCACATCATCATACTCGACCATCCCCTTTGCAGAGATGTAGGGGGCGGTGCTTACCACCTGGGGATGCTCCTCGATACGTTGGCGGATAGAGTCTACTTGGGTAATCGGGCGCTTATGATATTTCAATATCCGGGCGTGTGCCGTACTGCCCACGATTCTGTCACGGACTTCCTTTTCGAATCCGTTTGCAATCGCCAGCGCAATCACCAGCACCATTGAACCCAGAAATACACCGGCAGCCGAAATGTAGGTGATGAGCGATATAAAGCCCATCTTGCGCTTTCCGCGCAGGTATCTTAAAGCTATAAACCATTCCATTCACAATCCTTATTTTTCGGGACGCAGCAGCGGAAACAGTACGACATCACGAAGGGTATGTGCGTTGGTCAGCAACGCCACCATGCGATCGATTCCCATGCCCCATCCGGACATCGGCGGCATACCAAACTCCATACACCTGACAAAATCATCATCGCTCTGCATAGCTTCCGTATCCCCCTGCGCTCGCGCCGTTGCCTGTTGCTTGAAGCGTTGCGCCTGGTCGATGGGATCGATAAGCTCGGAGTAGGCGTTGATCACCTCCCAGCCGTTTACTACCAGCTGAAACCTGTCCACCACCGATCGGTTAGTATCATTACTTCTGGCCAACGGTGAGAGATCGATCGGATGATGGGTGATAAATACCGGATCAATAAGATTGGGTCGCGACACCTTCTTATAAAGAAGATCGATAAGAGTGCCCCGGCCGGCTTTTGCCACATCAACATCTTCGTCGAAAACGATACCGTTCTGCTTTATTGCGCTCATCAATGATTCTTTATTTTCGTGATGATCTATATCTATCCCACTGTCTTTGAGGATAAGATCCCGAAAAGAAATTCGCGGCCATTGACCTTCAAATGATATTTTCGTGCCATCATAGGTAATCTCACGTTCTCCGATCACCTGATCAAGCAGATGTTTTATCAGCTTCTCGGTAAAGTTCATGTTATCCACGTAATTCCAGTATGCCACATAGTACTCAAGAAGAGTAAAATCGGGCAGATGGGAGGCGTCTACACCTTCGTTTCGAAACGAACGGGCAAATTCATACACCCTTTCAAACCCGCCGGCGATCGCCCGTTTGAGATAAGTTTCCGGTGCGATCCGCAAATACACATCGATATCCAGGGCATTGTTATGGGTAATAAACGGACGAGCCATAGCCCCACTGGCCTTATTAGTCAGCACCGGAGTTTCGATCTCCAAGAAACCGTTATCATCGAGATAGTTGCGAATCGCCTTGATAATAGCAGTACGCATCTTGAATCGCTGCATGATTTCCGGATCCATGATCAAGTCGAGATAACGTCTGCGCAGACGAAGTTCGGGATCGGTGATCCCGTGAAATTTCTCCGGAAGAGGACGAAGCGATTTCGACAGGAAGGTCCATGAGGCTGTATCTACCGTTTTCTCACCGGTCCTGGTGGTCATCACTTCACCTTCCACCCCGATGAAATCACCGATATCCACCAGCTTTTTGAATTGCGCGAAACTTTCCCCCAGTTTGTTTTTCTGTAACGCAAACTGCATCTTGCCCGTTTCGTCCTGGATATGACCAAATGCCAGCTTACCGAAATACCGTATGGCAACCAGTCGTCCGCTGACACGTATTCCGCTCGTACCATCCTGCGATGTTTTTACCTTCTCTAGTGAATGACTTTTGTCGAACCGATCGGCGTACGGCTGCTGACCGATCTGCTCAAGCTGCTTGATTTTTTCTCTGCGGATCTTCATCTGATCGTTTATATTCTCGGCCGTTTCCACACATGCTCCTCTAAACAATTAGGTATACTGCACATCCAAAGCTTTCTAAAATAGTTGATTTACCACCGGTTAATCGAAGGTTTTCAAAGATAAATCAAGCCACAAGCCCGAATTTAATGCCTCTTTAATGTAGCTCAATGCATAACGCGTTCATTATTTTTGATTATCGTTTTGGGACAGTTATAATTTTTCTGTTTATGCCTCTTTTCCGATGAGAAGTTTCTTTTATGCCTTCCCGCTTTGATATCGTAGTAATCGGTGCCGGCCCCGCCGGGCTGTGTGCCGCAAGACGAATAGTACAACAGTCGGGGGCCCCGAAAACTCTGCTGATAGAAAAAAGGGCCCCCTGGAGCGTACCCGTTGCCTGCGCAGAAGGTGTCGGTCGGCTGGGCTTTGAGGATGCGATCGAGCCGAAAAAAGAGTGGATACGCTGTGAAATACGTCGCGTCCTCTTCCATTCTCCCGCCAATGAAAAAATCACCTACGAGGATCCAAATCGAGGGTACATAATCAACCGGGCACGAATGCAGCAGGATCTGGCAAATGAGGTTTTTAGCAGAGGCGTAGAGGAGCGATTCGGGCATGGTGTAACAGATGTTTCATCCGCCTCCCCTGACGGTTTTCGTGAGGTGCGTCTCTCCAGTGGCGAGAGTGTGCAGGCGCAGGTGGTTATCGACTGCTCAGGGCCTCTATCAATGCTTGGAAAACAGGAAGCGGCACTGGAGTGGAAAAACAGAGATCTGGAAGTAGCATACTTTGCCCATATCGAGGGCATAGACGTTCAATCAGATCTGGTTCACTTATACATGGGAAGGGATATCGCTCCCGGCGGTTATGCGTGGGCCTTTCCTCGCGAAAAAGATGGCTGCAATGTAGGCCTTGTTATCGGAACCCGATTTCGTAATCAGGTAAACATTCGCAACAAACTGCGATCGTTTATCGACCGGTTCTTCAAACAGGGTAAAATCACGGGATATTACGCCGGGACAATCCCTTGCAGTACCGGCAAAAGAACAATTGCAGTGCCCGGATTGATAAAGGCGGGTGATTGTGCCGGCACTGTCAACCCGATCAGCCGGGCCGGCATTGTCGAAGCCATGATCAGTGGGACGCTTGCCGGTGAATACGGTCTGAAGATGCTGGAAAGAAGAAGGATGATGACACAGATATGTAAGCAGTACCATAGCGCCTGGATGCAAAAAAGAGGGAAGAGTCATGCGAAGATGGCTAAGGTAAAATCAGAGCTGATAAGAATACCCGATCAGGACTATGATATGGCAGCGAAGTCACTGAGCTCTCTTCCTCAGCATCAGCTTACGATGTCACGTATATTTCGTAGCAGCCTCAGCCGCTCTCCCCGGCTGGTCTGGGCAATGCGGCACCTTATGTAGAACTTCGACCCACGATCAGAATCTAAGACAATAATTACACTCTGATCGGAAAAAGTCGTTTTTTCACGAAATTGTCATGAAAACGGCATAACCTGCCTGAACAGCTCGCACCCGTGCCAATGATTTTTCAGCATTAGAATATATTCATTTTGTTCTTTTCCCAGTGAAGCATCAGTGCTATAATCTGATGTATGAATATTGCTCTGATACACGAATGGCTGGTTACTCAAGCCGGAGCCGAAAGCGTGCTCCAGTCAATCTATAAACTTTTCCCCGGCGATATCCACTCTCTCTTTCATGATCCCGACGAGCTGGTTAAGTCAATCTGGGATAATGTTCCTGTAAAGACATCGCTTCTCCAGCGTCTTCCCCTGGCACGAAAACATCATCGAATTTTCCTTCCCCTTTTTCCCATGGCTATCGAGCAGTTTGATCTACGCGAATACAACCTTGTCATATCTTCCTCGTACGCAGTGGCAAAAGGAGTGCTGACATCTTCCGATCAATTGCATATCTGTTATTGCCACTCACCCATGCGCTACATATGGGATCTAACGTTTGAATATCTCGAAGCGGCAGGCCTCAATGGTGGGCTTAAAAGTTTTCTGGTGCGCCTGATTCTTCACTATATTCGTCTCTGGGACAGCACCTCATCCCATCGGGTAAACGCTTTTGCAGCAAATTCAAACTATATCGCCCATCGCATAAAAAAATGCTACAATCGAGACGCAAAAGTCATTTACCCTCCCGTTGATGTTGACCGGTTCGCAATATCCGATCGCAGAGACAACTACTTTATCACCGTATCGCGCCTGGTGCCCTATAAGCGCCTCGATCTGGCTGTCGACGCTTTTAACGAGCTGGGACTGCCACTTCTGGTCGTGGGCGAAGGACCGGCCAGAAAAGATTTGATGCGCAGAGCAAAGAAAAACATCACCTTCCTCGGCCACATTTCAGCATCCGAAGTTGAGACTTATATGGCCGGTGCACGAGCATTTGTTTTCTGTGCAGAGGAAGATTTCGGAATAGTAAATGTTGAAGCACAGGCGGCAGGCATACCTGTTATCGCCTTCGGAAGAGGTGGAGCACTGGAGACAATAATCGACGGCAAAACAGGATTGTTCTTTTATAAGCATACTGTTGAGTCGCTGATCAATAGCGTTCGAACATTTTTAAGTACCGAGCACTTGTTTGATCCGGAAAAAATTCGCAAAAACGCCTTGCGTTTTCCAAGATCACGCTTTGAAAAGGAATTCAAGAAATTTATTGATGATGCCTGGGAGCGTTTTCCCTACAAACAATGAGTTGTCCATCAGACCAGCATTAAACGATTCTCACGCGGCGATTCGCTCAGAGCCGCTCAATTTGCATCAGAGGTTATCGTTGTCCAAACCCGCAGCAAAATCGATGTTAATACTTCGGCATGATGTGATAAGTTTGCGGTAGTTCACCCCCGCCTGATCAAACATTCGTTTGGATGCTTTGACGCTGTCAGTATCGGCGTATTTATCCGAAAGATACACCACCTCACTTATTCCAGACTGAATAATGACTTTAGCACATTCGTTGCATGGGAAAAGGGCAACATAGATACTGCACCCGCAAAGATCGGCGCTGATACTGTTAAGAACCGCATTGAGCTCAGCATGACAGACATAGGGATATTTGGTATCAAGAAAGCACCCTTCACGATCCCAGGGCAGATCATCATCAGAGCACCCGCTGGGGAAACCATTGTAGCCGACTCCAACGATTTTCTTCTTTCTATTCACGATACAGGCGCCGACCTGCGTATTGGGATCCTTGCTGCGCTGCGCCGACATAAGCGCCACACCCATGAAATACTCATCCCAACTCAAGTAGTCCGTTCGTTTAGACACCAATCCCACGACATCTTACTCCTGTTTTTCAGACCTAATATTATTGTTTATCCACAATTGTATCAAGCATCTCGATACGTCTGCTGTGCCGACCACCGGCAAAAGGAGTCTCCAGCCATGCCTTCAAAATTTTCGAGGCCGTTTCGGTGCTTGTGATACGTCCACCCAATACAAGAACATTGGAATCATTATGCTCCCGTGACAAATATGCCATCTCCTCTGTCAGGCAGAGAGCTGCCCTGACTCCTCTGAATCTGTTAGCCGCTATGGAAGCTCCAATACCAGCACCACAGATGGCGATTCCGCGCTGGTAATTACCCTTGCTGATCTCTTTACCAATTTTCCCGGCATATAAGGGATAGTCGGTTGAATCGATGCTATGAGTACCGATGTCATTGTAAGGCACCCCTGTTTTCTCCAGCTCGGACTTGATAAATTCTTTCATTTTGAAACCGGCATGATCACTACCGATAATAATTGGCTCTTTCATGAACGTTTCTCATCAGATTAAATGTAGAACATTACTTATCAACTCGGTATTATCCCGGAAGTGATTTCAATATACTTTTCGTCTGAGGGCAAATTCACCTGTATTTAGGTTCAGTGATCAGCTATACTGTTCAATGCTACATTCAATGGATTTCGAAGGAGGATGGTCATTTTCATCCCCGGCTTCGTACTATATATGTTTTTTCTGTAACAAAGTGCCGCTACCGTCAGTCTAAGGACTAGAAATGAACGAGATAAACAGTGAAGTAATTCACTCAGCAGCGCAAGGCGATCAGAAGGCTTTTAAGGCCCTGTACGACCATTATAACGAGTATGTCTGGGCGGTTATCTACAGGGCGTCCAATGGTGACATCGAAATGGCAAAGCAGAT
Source organism: uncultured Fibrobacterota bacterium (assembly GCA_964419255.1). Classification (GTDB taxonomy): domain Bacteria; phylum Fibrobacterota; class Chitinivibrionia; order Chitinivibrionales; family CAYFVL01; genus CAZPHU01. The sequence continues at coordinate 9,456 of CAYQOU010000047.1, forward strand.
TATGCAGGATGTTTTTGTGAAGGTTCACCGATCCCTGAAAAAATTTCGGTTTCAATCCGCTTTTTCGACCTGGCTCTTTCGCATAACTTACACGACCTCCAGCAGCCGACTGAAAAAAAGAGGTCTGTTTAACAAAAGACACGAAGAGCTCACCGATCAGACGGAAGATAAAAAATCGTTTGCCAGTGAAGACAGGATGTTTTTAAACCATATACTTCGTTCTCTTTCGCCACAGGAACGTTTCCTTCTGGTTGCCAGGGAAGTTAACAACATGAGCTTTGACGAGCTGGCACAGATCACCGGGAAGTCGGAAGGGGCTCTTCGAACACAGGTACACAGATTAAAAAATCAACTACGCAAAGGATACACCTATGAGTAGCGAACACGAAGTCCAAAAAGGATTGGCCGATGTTCCTTCCGTACCGCAGGAGCTTTACGACAATATTTCCACGGCAATCATTCGACGGGAAAGAGTTATCAGAGGCCTTCGAATACTGACCGCAGTCGTGGTTATTTGTCTAGGGGTCCTAAGCTTTGCCACCTATAATCGATCAGTACCTGCGTATACTTATTCAGATACTCAAACCAGCAGGGTTGTTGAGGATGAGCTGCAGATTATCCAGGACTACCTCAATGGAGAAAGTATCGAAGCTGAACTGGAAGAATATGCTGTGCTTGATCCGTTTCTTTTTATCAATAGCGAACAATAAAAAAGGAGTTTCAGATGACACTCAAACAGTTTCTTATCAGTGGCGTGGTAATTCTTTTTGCCGGCACTCAAATCGTTGCCAAAGGACCGGCGAATACCAGGGGCTGCCATGCAAAAAAGGGTGCTAAGCAATACCGAATGATACAGGAGCTTGATCTGACCGAGCAGCAACAGGAGCAACTCAAGCAGCTTCACGAAGAGATGAAGCAGACTCGCAGAGATCATTGGACAAATGTGAAAGAAGTTCGCAGGCAGATACGTGAAGAGCTGCAAAAGGAAAACCCCGACCAGACTGATCTCGATCAGTACGCGGAACGGAATGGAGAGTTGGCGAAGCTTTTTTCACAGAAGCGCAGCACACACATTCTTCAAATCAAGAACATACTCACCGATGAACAATTCCAAAAGATGATGGAATTGAAGGACTCACGAAAATACAGACAAAAGAACAGAAGATACCAAAAATGCCCAAAAGAAGGAAAAGTTCAGTGAATTGATTTCAGGCCATAATCGTAATAAAAAGGATCAGAGTAATTTAGCTCTGATCCTTTTTTCATATACATGGATTCATATGAAGAAGTTCCGAAAGAGTGTCAGTTCTGGTTTTAGATGTTTTTTTGAATTAATTTATATAGTAAATTGAGTGATTCTCGTTAGGCGATTCACACAATCCCTTGGGGCACAAGGGCTTCAGCAATCTTGAAAATCGTTGGGGGAAATACTCCGCACGATTGCTTCAACCTTTAGGGCCTCAAAGTATTGCGCGACTTATCCGCTCGGAGCCGCTGAATTCAGGCTAGTGTCTCCCGCTGTAAGAACAATTAATGCAATGATGTTGGAGTAAAGGCATGAGCAGACCTCTTCATGTATTATTCATAGAAGATTCGGAAGATGATTATATAATCCTTTCTCATCATCTTGAAAAGTCAGGATTTGATGTCAGAAAGAAGCGAGTGTACGATCTCGATGAACTCAAAAAAAGTCTTAGAGAAGAGAGTTGGGATGTTGTTATCGCCGACTATATGATTCCCGGTCTTGATGCGATAGATGTGTTTAAAGCTGTAAAGGATACCGGATTAAACCTTCCGTTTATAGTTGTTTCGGGTCAGATTCAGGATGATAAAGCAGCAGAGGTGATGCATGATGGGGCTCATGATTTTGTCACCAAAGCAAACCTCTCCAGGCTTATACCGGCCATTCATCGTGAAATGAGCGGTGCCAGAGAGCGGGATGAACATGATAAGCTGCGCCGGGAGCTGGTGCAGAGCCGAACCGACTACCGGACTCTTACCGAGAGTATCAGTGACTATTTTTTTGCGCTTGATGATCAATTTCAGATTTCTTTCTGGAATCCCGCCTGCGAGGAAAAGACGGGTTTACGTTCTGAGCAGGTGTTGGGAAAATCTCTCTACGAGATCTTATCCGATATAAAAGGTTCCTCCTTTGACCAGATTATGCATAAGGCGCTTGAGAGTAAAAGCGTACAGCGATGCAGGGATACCTATAGGGAGATCTTTTTTGAGATGACCGTCTACCCCGCCACCAATGGCATTGCCATATTGGCTCGAGATGATACGGATAAATACAAGGCCGAACACCTTCGGCGGAAACAGGAGGAAATGCAACGTCAGATGGAGCTAAACAAACGACTTCGTCACCTCGGGCAGCTCGCATCAGGAGTGGCGCATGAGGTGCGAAATCCCTTGAATGCGATAATGTCCCTGGCGACGGCTCTGTTTGATGAACTGGAGGGTAATGAGGATCTTCTTCTGTATAAGAAACATATGCTGTCTCAGGTCGACAGGTTATCCAAGCTAATGGAAGACCTCCTGGCGATGGGGAAACCGATTTCAATGGAAGATTTCAGCCGCCTGAACCTGAGAGAGATAATCGAAAGCTCTGCCGAGTTCTGGAATCAAACCAAATCCAGTCATACTCTGACTCTTTCTTTTGCTCCCGAAAAACAGTTCATGATCCATGGAGTCAGTTCCAAACTTGAGCAAGTCATCACTAATATTCTTGATAATGCTGCACAGCACAGTCCTGAAAAATCCGAAATACAGATTCACTTAGATTCTGACAGCAACCAACACGTGTGCACAATAGTCGATCGGGGAAGTGGATTGTCAGAAGAGGCGATTGAGCATCTTTTTGAACCCTTTTATACATCACGTCGGAATGGAACCGGTCTGGGTTTGGGGATCGTAAAAAACATTGTCGAAAGCCATGGTGGCACCATTGACCTGCGAAATAATACAGACGGCCCCGGATGCATCGTTGAAATTCGGCTGCCCCATCATATCGAAAGCGCGCTATAAGGCTCCAGCGCGCTATAGGGCTCCGGTTCATTCCGGATTTCCCGAACGAGGATGAGCCTGGCGATAGGTTTTAAGTAACTGTTCTTTTGAGACATGCGTGTAAACCTGGGTTGTTCCCAGGGAAGCATGCCCCAGAAGCTCTTTTACCGCACGGATATCCGCTCCGGCATCCATGAGATGAGTGGCAAAGGAGTGTCGCAATACGTGAGGGCTCTTTTTCTTCTGCCGGCTGACTGCAGCGAGCTGCTTTTCGACTACCCGTTGAATGGTTCGTCGTGAAAGCCGCTCTCCTTTGTTGTTGATGAAAAGTGGCAGATTCTTTCCTGGACCGTGCGGGCGTGCCCGGACATAGAGTTCTGTTGCTTGGATTGCATCGGGAGTAACGGGTACAATACGCTCCTTTTTGCCTTTGCCGACCACACGGATGAGTGCTCGCTTTTTATCGATTACTCCGGTATCAAGCCCGTGCAGTTCGCTGAGCCTTAATCCGGTACCATAAAACAGCTCGACAATAGCTTTATCCCGCAGGGCAGTCCAACCACATTTCTGCACAGATTCGATATCGGTTTCCGCAAGCGCCTCAGTCTGGTTAAGGGTAAGAAAACTCGGCAGTGGTTTGTCCAATTTCGGTGCAGACAGCGTTTTTGCCGGATTAGCCGATAAATAGTCGAATCTTACACAGAATTTGCAGAATGACTTGATAGCAGCAACCTTTCGGGCAAGCGTACGCGCTTTTATATCCTGCTCGCTGAGCGAAAAGATAAAGGACCGCAACACGCCTTTTTTCATTATACGGTCAAATGGCAGGCCGGAGAAGTGCTGTGTAACGAAAAGCTTCAGCTGGGTAAGATCACGCCGATACCCGTCGATTGTGTGTGAAGAGTACCGCTGTTGTTTTGTTATGTACTGGATAAAATCATTTACGACGACATCGAGCACGGTCTTATCCATGCGTGTACCTCATTTTCTTTCGTTTACCTGTTTTAAGCGATTCTCACGCGGGCAATGCGCACAGTTATCTGGTTCCCAGACGCTTCTGCAACCTTCAAAATGCTTGAGAGTGTGTTTCACGCAATTACTTCATCCCTACTGCCTTCACCAGTTTGCAGTACTCATCCGCCCAGAGCCGCTAAACATAGGTACTAATAATATAGTACTGGAATTATCATGTTTCAAAAACAGTAGTAAAAAGATTATGTCTCTTATTTTTCTTCAATTTATTTTACTCTATTCTGACTTTGAACTGTCTATCTGAGGGGCTTTGGATGAAACGAAAAGGAATAATTCTGGCCGGCGGAACCGGGTCGAGACTGTTTCCCATCACCTTGGGGGTGAGCAAACAACTTATACCCGTCTACGATAAACCGATGATTTATTATCCGCTATCCATATTGATGCTTTCGCAGATACGGGATATCCTTATAATTACCACTCCCGAGGATGCTGCAAGTTTCCGCCGTCTTCTCGGTGATGGTAATCAATGGGGAATCACTATTCGCTATGCGGTTCAACCCCGCCCCGAGGGCTTGGCCCAGGCTTTTATCATTGGAAAAGAGTTTATCGGTGACGATCCTGTGACTCTCATTCTTGGTGACAACATATTCTGGGGCCATGATCTTGTTAAACAGCTCAAGCAGGCTTCCTCGTCCGTTTCCGGCGCAACCGTTTTCGGCTACTGGGTAAAAGATCCGAACAGATATGGCGTTGTTGAGGTGGATTCATCGGGCAAAGCTACAAGCCTCGAGGAGAAACCGGCCAATCCCCGTTCAAATTATGCTGTCACCGGGTTGTATTTTTATGATAACCGGGTCATAGATTTTGCCACCACTCTCAAGCCTTCTGCGCGGGGAGAGTACGAAATTACCGATCTGAACCGGTTGTACATGGAAGCCGGTGAGCTGGAGGTCCAGCTGCTCGGACGGGGAGTTGCATGGCTTGATACAGGAACACATGAGGCGATGCTTCAGGCCTCTACGTTTGTGGAGACAATCGAAAATCGCCAGGGCTTGAAAGTCTCCTGTCCCGAGGAGATTGCGTTCCGTTATGGTTTTATAGATCGCGATCAGGTGATTCGGCTGGCCGAGCCGATGCTAAAAAACAGTTATGGTCAGTATCTGATGCACCTTATCGAAGAAGATGTCGCTTTGGACTAGTTTTTTCATTTAAGACTGATGAGTGAATATTATGGAGTTTATACCCACGCCGCTAAATGATTTATGGATTATACAACCGAAGGTTTTCAAAGACAATCGAGGTTTCTTTCTTGAATCTTTTTCCCACAAATGGTTCCAGGCCCAGAATATACCGATTAACTTTGTGCAGGACAACCACTCCTTATCAGTGAAGAGGGGTGTGCTGCGGGGTCTTCATTTTCAAAAACCTCCGGCAGCTCAAAGTAAGTTGATCCGTGTCGTGAGTGGTGCCATCTATGATGTTGCTGTCGACTTGCGAAAGAATTCCCCAAATTTCGGCCAGTGGTTTGCGGCTGAGCTGAGTGCCGAGAATTTCCGCATGCTTTTAGTCCCGGCAGGCTTCGCCCATGGTTTTTGTACACTTACCGATAACACTGAAGTAATATATAAGGTAGATGCATACTATTCTCCCGAAAACGACAGAGGAATCAGGTGGAATGATCCGGCGTTAAATATCACCTGGCCGGTAAAGGAGCCGATTCTTTCTGAAAAAGATTCACGTTTGCCATTTCTATCAGATACGGACACCCCCTTCTGATACCGAATATTCACTCTAACCCTTGCTGATACTGATCACTTTCAGATTATTGGCTTCATAGCATTTTGTCTAAATCTATTCTAAAACACGTACGGTACGTTACTGCTTTTTTGGGATATTCAGGTTATGGGTTCGGCACGGTGGTGCTCATAGTAGTGCTTGTACCCCTTGCCATGCTACTGGCCCCGTTCCCTGCATTTCAGAAGGCATTTCTCTCCCGTAGTTTGCACTGTTTTTTGGCTTTTCTCACTCGTGCATACCTTCCCGGGTTAGGTATATACAGCCTGAAAGAGATTAGTGGTGTAGACGTATCGGCATCACCGGTTGTGTATGTCGCAAATCATCGTGGACGTCTCGATGGTCCATTGTTACTGGGTCTGATAAACAATACAGGCGTGATAATCAAAAGCAAGTATACGCGAAGGCCGCTCTATGCGGTTCTTGAATGGTTGCTGGATTTTATCAGCATCAATCCAAATTCTACAGATTCTCTTGCACGGGCGCTGGCCAGATGTCAAAAATTATTTCAGAACAGGAGAAGCCTCCTGGTTTTCCCCGAGGGTACCCGTTCGGCTTCCGGCAGACTTCGTCCTTTTCGCGATCTGGCATTTCGAGTGGCTATAGAGCATAATATCGCAGTGGTTCCGGTAATCATATATAATGATTTCCCCTTTATGACCAAGACAAGAGGCTCCTACTTTCCGATGCGCAAGTTCAATTATTATGTCCGTCAACTTGCGCCGATCTGTCCTGAACCGGAAGAAAAACCGCGGGAATTGATGGAGCGTGTACGCTCGCAGATGGCCATAGCACTCAAGAATATAGAGAAGAAAAATGAATATCTATAAGGATTTGGTATGAGCAAAACACTTTTTTCCCGCGATGATATTCTGTCGCTCCTGCCCCACAGGCCTCCCTTTCTGTTTGTCGATAAAGTCACCCGTTTCAGTTGTGATCGCATGATAGAATGCGAATGGTATATAGAGGAGAATGCCTGCTGGTTTGAAGGGCACTTTCCGCAAAAACCAATTCTACCCGGCGTGCTGGCAACGGATGCACTGGCTCAGACGAGCGGGCTTTTGTGGGGTTTTTCTAAAAAAGAACACGGGGATGATTCGGATCAGCCGCAGATTTTCTATCTGGCAAATGTCCAGATGAAATATGTAAGTCCCGCTTTACCGGGAGAAACGCTGGTGATGAATGCGGTGGTGGAACGCAGTTTCGGTTCTTTATACACTTATGAGGTCGACGCCTGTGTGGGTAGGAAACACATCGCAAAAGGAAACCTGACCCTTGCGATGATGAAAGGAAATTTATGAGTATTTGTTTGGTGCGGGGCAACCCCAGAAAAGATGGATTCACTCAGCAACTAACCGACCTGTTTGTCCGGGGGATGGTCAATGCCGGAGCCGAGGTCGATGATATCGATCTTACACGATATACAATAAATCAGTGTAAAGGATGTTATCACTGCTGGCTTGTAAAACCCGGCGTATGCATTCATAATGATGACATGGCTGCCTTAGCCGATCGGCTTCAAAGGGCTGAGACAGTGGTTTTTTCGACACCGCTTAATGCGTTTTCGGTGAGCGGATATTTGAAGGTTTTTATGGATCGCCTTTTACCCTTTACAAAGGAAGGTTTCTGCCAGACACCCCGGGGGTTGATTCGCAACACTATACGGTATCCTGACATATGGCCAAAAAGACTGGCTGTTATTGTCGTCGGGGCTTTTCGAAGTAAGCAGAATTTTGCAGGGGTCCTTGATACGCTTCGCCTGTATGCCGACGGTATTACCCTGCAATGGGCGGGAGCATTGGTCAGGCCCGAAAGTTATCTGCTTCAGTTCGAGTTAGCCAAACCTAAAACGATCAAAACGATTCGCACTGCCTTTGAGACTGCCGGCCTGGAGCTTGCCACCCGTCACTCGTTTACGGAAAAAACTCAGCAAAACGCCTCAACACCTCTGTCGGCGGATGTAGAGTTTTTTCAAAAATACTCCAACATATACTGGGAACATGCACAGGCTCTCGGTCCCAAAGCATTATCGATGGAAAAGGTTATGGAGAAGGTTGTCTGCGATGTACGGGTTCTCTTGAGTGAGATGGTTCGCTCGGTTGATTCGCAGGCAACAGCACGAATCAAAGCCACTATTCAGTTCGATTTTAAGGATATCGATTCACATTTCAGAATATCCATAGACAGAGGAAAAGCTTTCCTTGAGCGGACTGAAAGCACATCATGCGATCTGCGGGTCATTGTAGACGCTGCAGTCTGGGCAAAGCTTTTCAAGCGGGAGATAAATGCGCGGGATGCATTAATGGATAAAAAGATAGTACTGGAAGGTGAAAAGATGTTGTTTATGCGCCTGGAGCGTTTCTTTCCCCCTCCCGCAGGATAGGAAGATATCGTTTGCCTCACTCATTTGCCAATTTCCGAAATCTTTTCTATTCCACGAAGATTATTTACATTAAACATCTTCGCATTCTTTAGTCCATTTACACGTGCAAGACCCGACAACACGCGCCCGGGGCCAATCTCAACAAGTGTATCGAACTCATATTCCTGAGCAGTCTGTAAACATTCTCGAAAGAATACTGGACTGGTCAGCTGCCAGGTAACCAGGTGTTTTATGGTTGTCGGATGATGTTCTGTTTTGGCAGTGGCGTTGAGGATTATGGGTGTGGAAGGCTTTTTGAATTTTATCGGAGCTGCCCATTCCTCGAATGCGTATCGGGCTTTTTTCATGAACGGACTATGCCACGGGCCGGCAACACACAATTTTCTTGTTTTCCCTCCCTGTTCCGCGACTTTTTCCGCAAACAATTGAAGCAGTTCCACATCCCCAGATACCACGACCTGTTCAGGAGCATTGTCGTTTGCCAGAACCAGGCGCTCATCTGCATTCATGTCGTCTAACAAAGTCTGTACACGCTCGTATGGCAGAAATAAGACAGCCATCATCGCACCGGTGATTTCTGAGCCCACCTCATCCATCAACTGCCCGCGTTTTGCGGCCATAGCCACAGCCTGTTTATCATCGACTATCCCTGCCGCTGCAAGAGCGGTGATCTCTCCCAGCGAATGCCCCAGAACCATATCCGCATGAATCCCCTGTGCCTCGAGTTGTCGCATGTACCCCAGCGATACGGCCGACAGTAGTGGTTGAAGGAACCTGGCCTGCATAAGTTTCTTATCGGGACCGCGGAGGCAGATTTTCTCCAGATTCTCCTCCACAAGCTCACTGCCATATGCGACCAGAGAACGAAAGTATTCGTCATTCTGGAACAGATCCCGTCCCATTCCGACTTCCTGGGACCCCTGCCCGGGGAAAAGAAAAAGTATTTTTGACATGAAGGAATGAAGCCTTATTCAAAATGTGTTTATGATACAGTTGCAGTCAGCCCGCCATCCACAACTATTGATTGTCCGATTATGTATGAGGCCGCATCCGAGGCGAGAAATGCCACCACCTGTGCCACTTCTTCTATCTTTCCGAAACGTTTCAAAAGTATACGGTCCTGATTTTGTCTCTTTATCTGCCGGGGCATCCGCGCCGTCATATCGGTATCGATAAACCCTGGAACCACGGCATTGACCCGTATACCACGTGGACCTAGTTCAGCTGCCAGCGAACGGGTGAATGCAAGCAATGCGCCTTTAGATGCCGCATAGTTTGTCTGCCCACCCGTACCAACGATTCCCGATACGGAGGCGATGTTGATTATGGAGCCCCCCTGCGCACTTATCATCGGTCGAACTACAGCTTTTGACCAGCGGAATGCACCATGCAGGTTGATGTCGATTGTTTTCTGCCACTGCTCAAAAGGCATCATCATGAAAAACTGATCGGATGTTATCCCGGCATTGTTAACCAGGATATCGATCTTACCCTGCTGCTTTATTATCCGCTCAACTGCCTCCTCTATACCGGCGCTGTCCATCTGTTCGCAATCGACCGCCTGAGCGCCTGTTTCACGGGCGACCAGCAGAGCCTCATCCTCGTGTTTATGATACGTAAAGAAGACATCCGCGCCGCTTTCGGCAAAGAGTTTGACTATCCCCTTACCGATTCCACGCGATCCCCCGGTTACAACTGCAGTCTTGCCGCTCAGATTCACTGTTCAACCCCTCAGCCATTTATGAATTTATGACGGATTAATCCCTCAGGCCGCGTAATGACAGCCTGCGGGTTTTCCGGTTTCACTATGTTTATCTCTGTACAGGATGCATACGAAAGTAACACGTACCCGGCCTCTCCCGGTGTGCCAGACTACACAATGTGTAAGGCCTCAAGCGCAGTCACTCAGACGAGCTTAAAGCTCGTCGAGTTTGACTGTCAGACTCTTTGGCATGATCGGTGGCATGGAAATGGTGGTCACCTCGGGTCCACCTTCCTGACCACACTCGTAGGATACACCGGCGTATGCGATGTCCCAGGGAAGGAGAGCGAGACCGACCTGAGCGTCAAGAAGTGGTGAAAAACAGGATGTGATCACCTCGCCTATTTTATTCCCGTTGTCGTAGATCGGGCTCTGGCTGCCAAAAGTGTCGATTTCTTTTCCAGCCTTGACACCGATGATTTTCTGATCGACACCTTCCTCGCGACGCTTGAGAATGGCTTCGCGTCCGATGAAAGCTGGGTTATCGAAATCGATCATCCATTGAAGGCCAAGCTTCAGAGGATCTTTGACCAGCGCTCCTTCTGCAAAGACATTGAAAAACCGGCCTTCCAGACGCAGTTTATCGTGTATATCCAGGCCGCAGAGGCCACCACCAAGCTTTTTTGCCTGCTCTACGACAGCATTCATAAACGGTTGGGCCTGCTCATTTGGCACCATAACCAGGTAGCCAAACTCAGAAGTCTTTCCGGCACGCAAAAGGCAGACATCGGTCCCCTCAAAAGAATACATCTCAATAGAAAGATAGGGTAAACCAAGCACATCGGAACCGAAAAGCTGCTTAACCACGGCCCATGCCTGATATCCATCTATGCTGATAATGGCGTGTGAATCGTTAAGCTGCTCCAAGCCGGCATCCTGTGCGCCATGGCTGTTGAAAATATCGAGAAGTGTCTGATCATCGACAAGACTCTCGCACATCAGAATAAATTCTTCATCGTTGTTGGCAACATAGCAGTCCGCTACAAGGTTTCCCTGTTCATCGGCCAGAAAGGTATGAAGAACCCGCCCGAAACGTACCTTGGCTACATTCCCTGCCAAAAGGTCATCCAGAAAATCGATTCCGCTTTCCTCCGGTACTCTAAAAACCTGCATAAACGAAAAATCTGTCACTCCCACCGCATCGCGCACGAAACCATACTCGACCTGCTGATCCGAACAGGAGGCAACGACTTCGGTTCCGATACGTTCTTTGAACCTGGCATCTTTGGAAGCAAATAAGTCATGAAGAGGAGACTGTCTCATTACTGCTCCCCCTTTCTATCTTGTTCTTCTATGACAAAATCGACAATAGTATTGATCGAACGAAGGACAGAGGTGTTGTTGTCGGGTATCTTTACTCCGAAACATTTTTCGACACTCAATACGATTTCAAGTGCATCGAGACTATCCAGACCCAGTCCGGCTCCAAGCAGCGATATGTCCTCATGAAGGTCTTTAGGCTCATAAGGCAGGTTCAGACGACGAATCAATTCTTCTTTAAACGTATTGATAATAGCTGCACGACGTTGGATAAGGGATTTTTTCTCAGGCGTCATTATACAAAACTCTTCCGTGTAACATTTTGAAATATAGTAGCATATGTAAATCCGAAGGTGGTTGCGGAAATCGATAGAATATAATTTTTTTCAAAACACTTTTCAAATAAAGTACTATTGATTGCTGTTGCAAGACTCATAATCTGAGCACAACCGGGTATATAACCGATGTTTTTATTCAAGTTTATCACCGGAATATGCCCGATTTCAAGCTCTCCGGCGACAGTATTAAAGGTTTGGCCACCGCATCCGATACAGATAAGTCCGATATCACCGGAGTCGATATCCGCTGATCTGATCGCCTTTCTTATGACCCGGGCGATAGTATCGGCTTTGGCTTCACCCCACACGGATTCAGTTTCCGCGCCGGAAACATGCGAACAGATTCGTACGAGCGGTTCGACACCTCTTATTCGCGCATGATGCTCTGTTTCAAGTACCGCAAACACCGCTCCCTCACCGATGCCTCCCGACACCCACGGAGCATCGGATACCTGCTGCAAATCAAACAAAACAGCCTCACTCATCTCATCCACACCACCGGCGATAATCACATCACCATGCCCGGCCTGTAATGCCTGAAATGCACTTCCTACAGCTGCGCCGTCGCTTCCCGCTCCCGCACTGATGACGCTGTTGTGCCCACCGAGTTCAAGAAGGCGGGAGACGGTTCCGGCAATTGAATTGGGCACAATATACGGAAATGCCTGCACATGATTATTCATGTAATCGTGCCGTATAAGGTCGCGGATATGCTGGGATTCGGCCCAGATAACCGAATGTGTCTGGCCAACATACAGCCCGCATTCGGCGGCATCCTTGCGCCGCGGCGAATAACCTGCATCCAACATGGCAAGTCGCGCTGCAGCGGTTGCCAGGTATCCTCCCCGATCGACCGAGCGCAAATCCAGTCTTCGATCGATTTCGCGGGGGTTTATAGCCGGCACCATTGCCAGATCAAATGACACGTTAAACAGTGTGCGAGTCCGCAGAAGCCGCTGATCGTTTTCCCATACCTCAACCAGCGGTTCATATCCTGCTCCCGCAGGACTGACTATGCCGAAACCGGTTATGTATACGGTCTTCTCTTCGCGCTTCTTTACCTCTTCCGGTTTGGAGGTAACGACCAGACTGGCGTTGTTTCCTCCAAAAGCGAAGTTGTTGTTCATGAAAAGAGAATTTTTTCCCCAACGGCGTCCGGCCTTTGGCACATAATCGAATGTACATCCATCACGAGGTTCCGAGAAATTGGCGGTCGGGGGTAAACAATCCCTTTCGTGGCACAGTATCGTGGCAATGAGTTCGATCGCGCCTGCCGCACCCAGACAGTGACCAATCATGGATTTTGTGGAGCTGACGGCAACCGATGTATCGCTTCCGAATATCCGTACCATCGCTTTGGTTTCGGCCTTATCGTTTGCGGCGGTTCCGGTTCCGTGAGCGTTTATATACCCAACGGCTGAAGCATCCTTGCCGGCATATGCAAGCGCCCGCTGCATCGCCAGCGACTGACCGCGACCGGATGGATCGGGTGCCGAGCAGTGATAGGCATCATTGCTGCTTCCAAAGCCCACTATTTCCGCATATATCCGAACTCCACGTCTTTTCGCACTCTCAAGCGATTCGAGCACCAGGAATCCCGCCCCTTCACCCAGGTTCATCCCCACCGGTTTTGAAAAAGGTGCACAGGTCGTCTCGGATGTAGCTTTCAAGCCGTTAAAGCCGGCAAGTGTCGAAATGCTGAAACTGTCAGCTCCTCCGACGAGCATAATCTGCGCTTCACCCAGCCCGATAATATCGCAGGCACTGCCTACGGCCAATGTGCCGGCCGAACAGGCAGTTGTCACCGTGGATACCGGTCCCCGTACACCGGTATGGTAACACAAAACCCTGGTGACACTATAATAGCGTCTCTGATGCCAGGCATTTTCATCTTTTTCGATTGTGCTCTTCTCAGCCGTCTCATAGAATTCTTCTATGCGCATCATCGGCCCCGAACAGGTCGAACAAATCAGCCCCGCCTCTTTTCGAGATTGCGGATCCAGTCCGGCGTGATCTAAAGCAGCATCAGCGGCATAGCAGGCATACTGAATGTGCTTATCCATCGAACGGATATCGGGATTCAGTGTCCGAAGCGGTTGCTCGTCTTCTATAAGCCCAGCATACTGGTTTATATGCGGTGCGCGGGGATCGGAGACCTGTGTAAAACACTGCCTGGCACCAGTTATCGTCTGGGCAAACGATTCAAGATCCGCTCCACCGGCGCAAATAACTCCCAATCCCGTGACAACTACCCGATTCTTCATAAGTGATTTCCGGCTTTCAGAACTGCGGCAAAATTGTACCCGACATCCGTTCCAGCAACAGCCAGAACATGTTTGACCGGCTTATCGATTGGCCGGGAATCCAGCTCGGACACCCCGGTTATCTGGGGCCACAGTTTCCCGCGGGAGCTCAGGGATGCAAGAGCGGCTGCCAGACTGATCAGTATGGATGCACTTTCGATGTAGCCTGAATGAAACGTGGATGTTACAAATGGAACATCCTTCCCGAAACCGGACATGGCATGTACGCCATCCAACACCTTCTTATCCTGCGCATTTCCCTGCGGTGCCCATACAACCAGATCTATGTGTGAGGGCTCAAGCTCCGAACGCTGAATAGCGGAAAGACAGGCCTGACTTACCGCTGCGGGGTCAAGATTCTGCCGGTTGAAAGGTCCGGCGTCGCAAGCCATGCCATAGCCAAGTACCTCGGCAAGTATAGTCGCTTTGCGTTTCTGAGCCGATTCCATGGTTTCCATGGTCACAAACCCCGCTCCTTCACCCAGGACTTTGCGGCGCTGATGTTCGAAACGCAAACGATAGTCGTTTTCTTCCGCGCCCTGATACAGCCAATTCATAAGGTTGTAATTAGAGTAGGTCTGAGCATAAACCTCATCGGCAGCCCCTGCCAGCATACACCCTACGCGACCTTCCTGCAGCGCATGATAGGCATATGCCAGACTTTGCAGCCCGGCATGCGGTCCCGGGGAGAGGGTCGTATTTACCCCCTTGAGGCATAACGAGTTGGAAACCCATCCGGCGGTCGAATTGGCGGTGATATTCGAGAAACTGTTTATGTGAGCCGCATACGTATCAGCCTCAAAGACACTGTCCATGTGCTCGGTTTCCGGTGGGCCATTACATACACCCATAGCAATGCCGACCTCTTCCGCGTTTCGGGGACTTACCCGAAGAGAAGCATGCTGCAGGGCCAGACGCGCCGCAGCTGTTGCCATGCGGCTGATCTTGTTCATACCGTCCAGATTAAGTCTCCGATCGATATCTGCTGCCTTGAAATCTTCAACCAGCCCGGCGCGAGATGATCCCATTCCCTTCAACCCAAGCGATTCGATTGTGCCCAGCCGTACGTTACTATTAAACAGGTTATTTAGAGTCTCATCGATACCAAGCCCCAGGGTTGAAACCGCTCCGGCTCCGGTGACCACGATTCTCTCGCTTGTATCGATATTTTTCGACTCGAGCGGATAGTCCCAGCGGGTAACCACAATCGCGGCATTGTTACCGCCGAAAGCGTAGTTCGCCGACAAAAACGCATCGTATTTTGCCTTCCGCGACTCATTGGGAACGTAGTCGAGGGTGCATCCCGGACGCGGCACCGAGAAATTCATCGTCGGCGGAATGAACCCACTGTTCATTGCCAAAAGGTTACAGGTCGCCTCGAGCATACCTGTGGTACCCATGCAGTGCCCGAAAAATGATTTTGTCGAGACCACCGGCAGTTGATTCTGTCCGATGAGCTTGGCGATAGCCTTGGATTCTGCCCGATCGTTTGCCTCTGTTCCGGTTCCATGAGCGTTTATGCACCCGAGCTGCTCGACCTTCAGGCCGGCATCACTGAGCGCATTGCGCAACGTGCGGTAAACCCCATCACCCCGTGGATCGGGGGTGGTAGGATGATAGGCATCCGAGGTGGTTGCATGCCCGGCGATTTTACCCAGGGGAGTTGCATGACGGAGAATCGCCTTTTCCATGTTCTCCACTACCCAGAAGCAGGCAGCCTCGCCAATATTGAGTCCCTCAGGCATCGAGAATGGCGCTGTTTGCTCGGTGGAGGTAGCTTTTAGACCGTCAAAGCCGGACATATTGGCCACACACAGGGTGTCGGCTCCGCCCACCAGCACCGTATCGTAGTATCTGCGGCGAATGAGCATATGGGCAAGCCCGGCGGCCCCGGTGGTGGAGGAACATGCTGTGGTCACCAGCCAGATTTCTCCATTGATCCCCAGTGCCCAGGCCAGTGCCTTACCGAATCCGTAGTATTGTGCCTGAAGGTTCATGTGCTCGTCGAACGGGACGTCGGCTTTTCCGTGTTTCCACCGATACTCATTTTCCGCCGAAATCAGTCCGCCATTACATGTCCCGAGCACCAGGGCGATGTTGCGGGTCTTCTCAGCGCGATCCAGCTTTATTCCTGCCTGTTTCAGAGCATCCCTGGCTGCGCTTATCGCATAGTGCAGATAGGGATCATCAAGCTCCTCCAGCTCCTTCTCAGAAAGATTTCCGGCGGGATCGAAATCCTTTATCTCACCACCGATATGTGTCCGAAAATGACTGGCATCAAAGCGGGTGATCGGCGCCAGTCCGATCTTGCCCTGTCGCAGGTTTTCCTTTATAGTTTCCACATCGTTTCCGATGGGACTCATGACACCGATACCGGTGATCACCGCCTGCCCGCGCACCCCTTTGCGCTCCAGGGGCTTACCCACAACACGTACACCATCTTTATATGTGGAAGGCTCGAGATTGGCGACATGCTGAGTCTTCTGCATGCGGAAAAACTCATTCCATACCTTTATAAACTGACCGTAAAGTTTGTCCTGGCTCATATTCATCGGCTCAAATACAACATGCGCGCCGTTGTACTTATACCAGTTTTTATCGGTTATGCGTCCTTGCCGTTCCATGCGATCCCAGTGGACGGAGCCGGGATAGGGGGTAAACAGGAAAAACTCCGAGGTTCGGATCTGCGCTCTCCGGAAAAGCTCCAGAATACTGTCGGCGATGCCTTCATCATCCCAGTCACGTCCCAACGCACAAGAGCCAAAGAACTGAATCTCCCGATCCTCCATCAGGCAAACCAGATCGATAATCTGCTGCTGGGCCGCTTTGTCCCCCTGAAGTGCCTTTATCGATATAGGATCGACATTCATGGTGCAGTAAAAATTCTTCACCCCCGCCTCTGCCATCAGGTCGAGAAATTCCTTATCGGTATTCAGTGCCACTGTGGAAGAGACGAAATACTTCTTGTTTAGAGGGATCAGCGCCTTCAGCAGCTTCTTCGAATATTCGGCAATTCGCCTGTGGGGAAAAAACAGAGAATCATCGGCAAGATATACGTTTTCGTATTTTAGCTGTTTGAGTTCCTCCACCACATGATCAATCGGTCGATATCGCATACGCTGACCCATATGAGCAGGTATCGCACACATGGCACAGGTATACATACACCCCCGGGTAATCTGCACCAGATCTTCATCCCAGTCGTAGGTCTCCTTATCGTAGAAGATATCACGCCGGGGTATCGGCATTTTTGCCATATCAAAGCGACAGCCGCCTTTATACACCTTTTCCAGCGAGCCTGAGCGGGCATCCTCCACGATACGCTGCCAGGTCGGCTCCCCTTCCCCCACATTCACCGAATCGGCATGCTTCAGACACTCATCGACCATGAAAGAAGGGAAAAAACCTCCCATGATCACCTTCTTGCCCGCAGCGCGAAAACCGTCGCCGATTTCGAAGGCACGGGTTGCCTGGGGGGTAAAACAATTTATGGCCACCAGATCGGTGGGAGCATCATAGTCGATCGGATCACCGTTATTATCATCGATAAGCTGGATTTCAATATCCGGTGGCGTCAATGCCGCCAGTATGGGTATACCCAAAGAGGGCGGAGTCGTGAAATCTCCAATAAAATAATCGACAAGACTCTTATCAAGTTCCGGATTATTATGAAGGAACTTCTGAAATCGAGGGTAGACAAAGGTTATTTTCACATTAAAGCCAGTGGAGCCGCGTATGAACTCCGGGTATATATTTTATGAGTAGCAGAATTGGGAAAAAATATATGCTTTTCCGAAACCAGGTCAATCATACTCGCAATTTTTTAATGAACGCCCAAAACATTTAAAACCTGTATTGAGTATTTTTCTCGTGGCGATTCGCACGATCCCATGGAGCATAAGGGCTTCAGCAATCTCGAAAATACCTTGGCAGGTTATTCCGCGCGATTGCTTCACCCCTTCACCATCTAAGGAATTTCGCGACTCATCCGCTCAGAACAATATTAGGTGAGAATTTAAACCTCTAAATGCCTGAGATTTTCTTAGTATGAACAATTCGATTCTCTTTCTCTATGCAGGTGATCAACAGGGAGCATGGGGGGCGATCTCCTACCCCCGCCCAAACCACTTCTACATAATGCCGGGTATTCTGTATTGTGCCCAGATCCTACGCGACAGCCCTTTGTTTGCTGATTATACCATTGAGACACGCCATGTCAACCGCGACGTCGAATCCATTGATGATGTCTGCCGACAACTGTGCGCCAATGAATATGCCTGCCTGGGCTTTTCCTGCTATACCTGGAACACCAGCGATATGCTTCGACTGGCCCGCGAGTATAAAGCCGCGTACCCGCAGGTGCCGGTGATGCTTGGCGGTCCGGATGTCGAGCCGCGTTCCGAACAACAGCTCATATCCTTTTTTGCCGCGCACGACTATATCGACGCCATCGCATTCGGTGAGTCAGAACAGAAACTTGTTCCATTTGTCCGAACCCTTTTAAGCGGCGACAAAGATCCCAAATTATCCGATTGTAGAGGTTATGGGTTTCATCCACGGCTGAATATCGAGCCAGACTTGCAGCATGAACATGCAGAGAATCTTGAACATGTGCCGGAGATTTTTCCCTGCGCTGAAAACGTGTTACATATTCCCCGGGATAATACCTGCGGCCTGGCCATCGTATACGAGACCACCCGCGGATGTCCATACAGATGCATATACTGCCGCTTCAGCATGCATTCCCATAAGATACGGCGGTTTGACCGGAAGAAATGGGAATCGGAGCTTCGATGGCTGCTCGAACAGGAGGTGGAGTGTATCCATGTCGCGGATGCTGTTTTTGACCTGGATAAAGACCATGCGACTGCGGTGCTTCAAACCCTCCGGGAGCATAACAACGCGACATCACTTTTCTTCTACTGCTCTTTCCAGCGGCTGGATGAAGAGCTTGCCCGTCTTTTTCAGCAGAGTCAGTGCCAGATAGGAGTGGGGGTACAATCGACCAATCCGGCGGTTTTGCACTCGATTCGCCGGGCGCTGAGCCCGCGACTGTTTGAAGAGGGTAAATCCCTCCTGGAAAAATATCCGCTCAACTTCTATACCGACCTGATCTTCGGGCTTCCCTCCGATTCTCTGGAATCTTTTCAGGAATCATTTAACAGGGTTATGAAACTCAACCCATCCTTCGTGATGGCTTTTCCGCTGACCCTCATCCAGGGTACACCGCTTGGAGACAGTCCGCAAGAGTTCGAGGTTCATCCGGTTGATAATGCACTAATTGCCTCCAAAGATCTTCAATGTGACATCCATTACCGCAACCTTGGTCTGGGAAAAAGCTTTAGCATCGATCAGCTCGACCTGTTCGATGATCTGGCGATCACGCTCTTCTATTATTTTCAACGCTTTCCGGTTAGCCTCGACTACCTGCTGAAACGCTCCCCCCACTCCCCCTTTACTCTGTTTCAACAGATCGGCCGTCAGACAAAGGATTACCTTCGCACTATCGGTAAAAGGGCATCCAATACCGATGCAATCGAGGGATTTGAAGATGAAATACAGCGGATTTTTCTCGAATGCCTGCAATCACAGCAGGTAAGCAAGATCGAACAGGAGGCTTTCAAAGAGCTGTTTAAGCTGGATATTATGCGCATACTTATCATGGATAACGACCGGCGAAAGCAGTTTTTTGAAGCCAGTCGTCCCTGGCGTCAGTCGCGTATTGCCTACGATGATCAGCACTGTTTTGGCTCGGCAAGAGTGATCAAAAATGCTTACGGAAAGACGGTGCAGCTGTCTTTTCGATACACCGAGCTGATGCGGCTTGATCAGATCGGGCACACTATACAACCGGCCCATGATACGGTACTGGTGTTTGCCCCTTTTGAGCACTGGGATGCCACCGTTGTTCCGCTAAGTCCCGCGCTCGAGTTTTGCATCAGCCGAATCGAACCCCGCCGTCCAACGCGGGTAAAATCGCTGCTGCACGCCTATAAACGGCAGGCAAATCGCCGCAATGAATCGGAAGATGAGCTGATCACGGAGTGCCTTGATGCGCTCACGGTTCTTGCAAAAGCCGGTTATCTGCTGATCCATGCCGCCTCTGCCGCCGAAAGGTGACAGAAACGGCTATTGCTGAACACAAAAAAAACTGGGAAATTAAACATTCTGAAAGAGGAGACCAATACCAGATGGATATCCAAGTTGTAGATACGCCGCGAAACGAGACTAGAATAGTTTTTGTATCATCCGGCGACACGGCCAAAGAAATCCCGGATTTCGAAGGCAAGACCGGCGAAACAACGGTGCGCTACGATGGTGAAACGACTTACATATACTGCGGCATAGGTGATCCGGACGGGTGCACTACGGAGCATATCAGGTCAGCGGCGGCATGCGGGGTACGTAAGGCAGGGTTGCTGAAGCGCAGCGAGGTCACAGTGGTAGAGCCCACTCAGCTTTCAAACGATGGCGGACCGCAGGCCGCACTGGAGGGGGCGATATTGGGTGCTTACCGATATGCCCATTTCAAGACTGAAAAGCCGGTTACGGTTGATCGCATCGATTATGTGGGAAATCATCTCACCGATAAAGACGCTATGCGCAACGGGGTGATCTGCGAAAGTGTGAACTTCGCCCGAGACCTGGTGAATGAAAATGCAAGCGATGTCTACCCCGACCGGCTTGCCCGCGAGGCACGGATGATGGCCGAGCAGCACTCTATGAGCTGCACCATCCTTACCGAAAAGGAGATTTCGGAACGGGGGCTGGGGCTTTTGGAAGCGGTCGGTAAGGGATCCCCATATCCCCCGCGCCTGATCATCCTCGAATACAAAGGGGCGCCGGACACCCCGCACAAGACCGCCGTGGTCGGCAAGGGAATCACGTTCGATTCCGGGGGTCAGAACCTTAAACCCCGCGGCGGTATCGAGACGATGCGCACAGACATGGCCGGGGCGGCAACCACTCTGGGAATCATGCGTGTGATCGGGACGCTGAAACCTCAAATCAACGTAATCGGTGTTGTGGCAGCGGCTCACAATGCGATCGGTGGGGATGCATACTTTCCCGGAGATGTGTATCGTTCATACAAGGGTACCACCGTGGAGATCACCAACACGGATGCCGAGGGGAGGCTCGTGCTGGCGGATGCATTCTCCTATGTCCAAACACATTTTTCCCCCACCGAGATGATAGATTTTGCCACACTCACCGGAGGCATCCTGGTCGCACTGGGCTCCACTGTCACCGGACTATTTTCCAATGATGATGCGATGGCACAGAAGCTGTTCGATTCAGGGGAAGAGACGGGAGAACGGCTGTGGAGGCTGCCTTTGTATCCCGAATACACCGATGCGATGAAGAGTGATATTGCCGATCTCCGAAATTCGGCTAAACTGAAAAAAGGTCACGCCAGCTCTGTCACGGCGGGTGCTTTTCTCAGGGAATTTGTAGAAGAAGACGTCAGCTGGTGTCACCTGGATATTGCCGGGACAGCTTTCAATGAAGGAGAACCGCGGGGAATAAACCCCAAGCTTGCCACCGGTGTGGGAATTCGGCTAATCATGAATTATTTGAACCTGAATTGAGCGATTCCCTCCCGATTCGCGCGATCGGGAATAAAAAAGCAAAATCATACCGAGGCGATTTTACGGGGACAAGCCAAACAAGGATATCCACCACGGGTGTCTACCTTTTATATTTGAAGGGAATAAGATTGTTCTCACTATCGGACTAATTTGCCTGGAGGATTCTTTTGAAACGTAAAATCGCCCTGTTTGCCTTTCGAGGGGAGAGCATGTGTTTTGCTCATGCTCTGCTCAATGCGCTGGATCTTTACGATCGGGGCCATGATGTCAAATTGATCATAGAGGGTAGTGCGGTGAAGGAGATCGCCATCATGGCCGACAGCGGCAAGCCCTTTTCAAAGCTATACACCCGTGCAAAAGAGCTGGGGTTGATCGAATGCGTATGCAAGGCTTGCGCCACCCAGCTGGGCAGCATCGAGGCGGCCAGGCAGCAGGATCTCCCCCTCTGTGATCAGATGATGGGCCACGCGCCAATGGCGCCGTTTATCGAGCAGGGCTATGAGATTATTGTGCTGTAGAATCGTATCTTCAAAACGCGCTGTTTTCCGCATCTCCCCTCTCATCTCTCGACTCTCATCTCTCGACTCTCATCTCTCGACTCTC
>CAYQOU010000048.1:0-31346 GCA_964419255.1 uncultured Fibrobacterota bacterium
GTCCAGTAGAAACTCATCCCCGCAACCTGCACCTGCTGGTTACTTTCTGCCCCTACTATATTGTTGCCGTCTACCTGCAATCTCCCGTGAACATCCACAACCGATTGAGCTTTGGCCAAAAAAATGAACGCACAAATCACTATTGCACATAGCCTTGTGACACATGCCTGTTTCATAAGTAAACTTCCCATCTTCACATATTTCCCTATTAAGCGTTTAAATTTTCACACCCGCACTTTCCCCGCGGTACCCACACTTTAAGATAATAAGGATCTACCAAAAATGCAACAAAGCAGAAAGGTTCCACTTTGTTACTGTCTCCACAAACAGATATAAAAAGCCATTTTGAGAGAGTCATTGAAAGACAATCAAAAGAATCGTTTATCTTATGCAGCTTTTTTGTTTCCCTTCTTCTGGTCACAGCATCGATTGAGTGGGGCATGAACACAACTTTTTCATCGATTCATCAGCGTGACTTTCATTGACTCGTTGGATAAGTGGTAAATTGTTCACCTGAATTTTTATCCCAATTCTACAGCGGCAAAAAATTAACTTCAGATGCTATACTCCCTAACCGATACACTATTGTATAATATAACAAGAGTTATGAATTTGTTTACCCGGTAACTGACACAAACCAATGGATCATGCTTTCTCGTGCGGGTAACCTGTTGATTCACCAGCATACGCAAGAAGGGTAATGATGATTACACAAGAATGTATCAGCCGGCTGTTGGACACAATTCCGAAAGATAAATGGGTTCAGCTAAGCAACATTGTCTCGTCTCTTACTGCTCCCACGATTGGCTCACCGATCATGTTCCGGTATAGGGGTTTTACGATTCAAGAGTTTAAAAGAAATGATTTGCGGGGAGATGCATTGGAAAAGTTTATCGCATTTACCTACCCCAAGAACATGCCCGGCCGGAAGCAGGAGATTGAACTGGATCGTCAATATTGGCCCTTTACGTCTACTTTTCTTGTTTCCGATTACGATGGCAAAGTGGTGGGATGCATTCAGTCTGTTACGAAAGAAACCGAGAATAAATTGCCGGTCGAATTTGGCAGGCAGGTGGATGAAACCGGCCACGGAAGAAAAATTTCTTTTCCAGTCGGGAGCACTGAGATATACCGATGCAAACGCTCTGATGATCTGAAGGGAACCGAAGCACTTGCTGTGGTGATGATGCTGTTTAAAGCTATTTATGCAAAGGTTTTGCAGGAAGGCACCAAGAATTCATTCATTTCGTTCAATCCCGGCAATCAGATGCTACGCAACATGTATATTCGTAAACTGGCGTTCGAAGATTCACGTATCAATCTTCTATACGGAGATAGTGACATGCGATGGGGTTTATTGACAAAGGATTGGATAGAACACGCACACAAACTTGCTACGCTGAGCAAATCACACTTCTCCATACAGACGTTCTCCCTTTCCGGATTGAAAAAAGAATACTTACAACCTGCATCTCAGATGTGCACAACCGATCAGACTGGTCAACGAGTACTGTTTGCTCAGGTACAACGGGCGGCCCACACTCGTTTACGAGCAAGTGTGTCGAAAAATCAAACAAACACCTATGAAAATGTTTAAATGCAGTAGTATCAGAGTCGGGTTATATGAATTGTTCATAGACCCGACATTTCGTTCCGCGCGTAAACAGGTGGCCAGAGAGATTTACAAACGAAGACTGACGCGTATTCTTGACATATGCACCGCATTGGGAACCCTGACCGGTTATATACGAAATCGGGAGTATAAAGCCCATGGTTTGGATATAGATATCACCAAGCTCAGACGCGGCATTCGGAAAGCCGGTTATCACTCACTCACAGGCGCGGATGCTACAAAGATTCCTTTTAAAGACCGGCTTTTCGATGCCGTAACGTTTACCTATGCGCTGCATGACAAAGATCATGATGTCCGCGTAAATATTCTGACAGAAGCCGCACGGGTACTAAAACCGGGGGGAAGAATTATTGCGATTGATTATGCACCTCCCTGGGATTTCCGCTCGTTTCTGGGACACTGTTTCAGGTATGTCACCGAAGCCTTTTCCGGGCACTACCGAAACGGCATCACATTCATCAGATCCGGCGGGATCAGACCTGTTTTTGAAAAACACGGGTTTACTGTTGAGACAGTAGAGAAACACAGCCGTTTTTTCTCTGCAGTCCTTGTCGTAGCGCGTAAAGAGCAGCAGCAGGGTTAAAAAAAAAGGAGAGCCAAACCGGCACCCCTTTTTTTTGCTTTCCGCGTAGTCAAAAAGATCAGAACACAAATGATACACCGGCCCGCACATCGAGCCCCATCAGCTGAACGTCCCGATAAGGCAGATATTTCTGATCGATATCGAAATCTTCATCCACCTCTTCATTTTTTCTCTCTTCGGAATTCCACTTGTCCACCTTATAGGTACCGCTCCACTCCGATCCGGAAGTGTTAATACGATAACCAACGTTTCCACTGATACACACTTTTTCATGGACAAATATGCGAAGCCCGCTAAAGGCGATGGCACCAACGGTTCCTGCCGATACGATATTGCTGGCGGTAGAATTCCTCACGGCTACTCTGTAGTCTGTGAGATGGCTCTGCAGATGCTGTACATAGTCTATGCTGTAATTGTAAGCACCGAAACTAACGCCTGCTCCCAACGGGATACGTACACGACCGTTTGCGAGCGGAAACTCGTATCCGATGCGTAAATCGAAATTGAAAGCATTTATATCATCGGCCCCCATCCAGCTGAATAACAGGCTTGTGGACATGTTTGAATTCTTTATATAAAGAAACTCAAGCGCGACATATCCTCCCTGCATTGTTGCCAATTCGTCATACTCATCAAATCTTTGCGCCAAAGCTGTATCTTTTAATGTATCCTGCGCCTCATACCCATCCCACCATTCCCTGCCGGTCTGGTAGTTTCTGTACGGTATATCAACGGGCTCACCAATTTTTCCGGTCACCTGACCATAGGCATACCCTCCGGTTATCCCGATTCGCGTACGTGCCTTTGTCTCCTTGAGCACATCACCACTATTCAGCGGCTCCTCGGCTTTGACCACCTTGGCCCGCGCGTAATTCTGGTGCGTCTCGGTGATCTTGATCATACCCACCTTCCTCGACTCTTCTCCCAGAAACTGTCCGGTGGATTGGTCAACAATCGCCTCACCCGTCCTCACCACGGCGAAGTATTGGCCTTTTTTGATGCCCATGGCTGAGCCCATGTTGACGGTGACCTGCTTTTCATTCACGCTTGCGATCTGAGCCTCCAGCGGATACAGCTCACGAATCTTTCCCAAGATTCTGTTTATTGCCGAGGAAACGGCCTTAAAACGCGCATCACTGGATGAGCTTCCCTTGCCGCTTACCTGGACCTGATTAGCTTTTTCGATCACCCCCGTCTCAGGATCAATGAAACGTATACTCATCGAAATGTTTGATTTGTAATAGTACTTGCCCTCATCGTTCTGCTCCCGGGCCATGCTGTAGAGATTGATCGCACCAAGCACAACCACATCACTCCCAGACACATTGCCGACCTTTGTGGCCATCTCTTCATTGACCGCACCGCTGTTTGTCAGCGCCTGCTCGCCCAGAAGGTTATTCAGCTGAGCCCGTTCCACAACATCAAACCTCCCCAGCTCCGCGATGGCCACCTGAAGCTTATCGGTAAGCCCACTGGCAACATCATCCTTATCCATACTGTAGCCGGGCATGGCGGTATTGAAAGAAAACGGTAACACGGCGATTTTGATCTTTTCGGGCGCAGCATAAAGAAACGCAGGTAGCGCAATACACAAAAACAACAGTCTTCTGAGCATGATAACTCCTTGGCGAGGTTTTATAAGGCAGATTCTGGATGACCCATAACGATGCAAATATATATAGTTTCCATCTTTTGGTCTGTGATGAGGATCACAAAGCAGGCGAAGTTTTGCATTTTTAGCAGAAAGTACTTCAATATAGTAAGCTTTTTTGTACAGGAACTGTGTGATAGATTCCGAACAATTCACCGAGATGCTCATTTTTGCCCAAAACGAGCCCCTTTAGACCGATCCCTGGATTCGACCCACCTTAAACACCTTAGCCCCTGCGATTTACCGTCGCTTCATCACCCGATCCACCAGAGCCGGCCATACCCTCCGGCCAAGCTCCAACAGCCGTACCTCTGAGATCAGTATCTCCTCCTTCCCGGCCTCCATCTTGTGCACCACCAATCTGGCGAAATTGTCGGGAGTCATGCCCCCTTTGATCACCGCCGATTCGGTGGCAACAAGCGGAGGAATCAGCTCAAAAACCTTCACCGATGTGCCCTCAAGCTGCCAGCGGAGACTTTTGGTGAATGCGTGAAGGGCCGCTTTGGTGGCCGAGTAGACAGGGGCACTCCTGCTGGGCCAGAGCGCGTAGCCGCTTGATACATTGATAATCGCCGCATCGGGACGATCCATCAGCCCGGGAAGAAATCTTTTGATCAGGTGTAACGGTGCGGCCAGATTCAGCGCCATCTCGCTATCGGCCGAATCGGGAATACCATCGCGAACGTCGAACTGAACCATACGCCCGGCATTATTGACCAGAATGTCGATACCGCCGAACATCTTTTCCAGATTCCCGTGCAGATTCTCTATATCCTCCCCCCGAGTGATATCCGCCCGGATACCGATTATGCCCGGATTCCCTCGGGCCACCTCATCCAACTTCTCCTGACGCCTTCCGCAGATTGCAACACGCGCCTTCTTTGATTGCAGCTCGATGGCAAGCGCCTTCCCTATACCACTGCCCCCACCGGTTATCAGTACTCTTTTGTCCGCAAAATTCATCGAATTCTCCTTTTTAAATCAACACCTTACCGACACAGCAACATTCATGCCCCGGGCTTGGCAGGTTAGCATCCATGAAACAATGTATTTTTATGAGGTTTAATAAATAACCTTAAGAATGAGTATGTCTTTATCGCTATGGGGTACCGAAATCGTGTCATTGTTTTGTTTTCACAATTTTTTATGACAGGATGATAACCAATCGGTGATGCACGGTACTGAAAATGGAGAGTAGTAACGGTATGCCGGCGAAAACGAAAGTAGTATTTGAATTATCTGGCAGGGAAAAAGTTTGATCTATGCACATTGAGACGATCACATTATACAGCGTAGGACTTCTGGGCGGATCTTTCGGACTGGGTCTGAAAGCGACCGGATTTGAGGGCAAAATCATCGGACTGTCTTCCCCTTCGGCAGTGAAGACGGCCAAGAAAATCGGCGCCATCGATGAGGGATACGAATACGACAAATTGGAAGAAGTGCTTCAGCACACAGACATGCTGGTCATCTGCTCCCCCATCCTTGCCATTGAGCAATGCCTGAAAAATCTTTCCACCATGAGATGTCCGGATGGGCTCATCGTGACGGATGTGGGAAGCACCAAAAGGGAGATCACGCGACTGGCCAGACAGGTGCTGCCCTCCCATGTGCGATTCATCGGCGGGCATCCCATGGCAGGCTCGGAGAAAAGTGGCCCGACTGCCGCAGACCCCTATCTTTTCCAGAATGCAATATACGTAATCACCCCCCGCTCAGATGAGCCCGATGAGGTCGAACGGGAATTTGCCGCCTTTGTGGATCACTATTTGGGCAGCCGCCACATCTTTCTGGCACCCGATAAGCACGATTGCATCGCGGCCACCGTCAGCCATGTGCCGCATCTTATGGCGGTGGCTCTGGTCAATGTGGCCCGCAAGACAGAGGAGTGCTATCCCGGCACCCTATCCCTTGCGGCGGGGGGGTTTCGTGACCTGACCCGCATCGCCTCCTCGCCGTATAGAATGTGGCATGATATACTTCTCACCAATAAATCAGCCGTGGATGAGGTGCTCGACACCTGCATCCGCGAGCTTGAGCAGATGAAGCAGCAGCTCAAAACCGATTCCCTTCAACAGTCCTTCGACGCGGCCTCCCAGACCCGCTCTGCGATTCCATCCCGAAACAAGGGGTTTATCTCGCCGCTGCATGAGGTTTTGGTCATGACCAAGGATCAGCCGGGAATCATCGCAGCGATCGCCACCACCATGACCGATCAGAACATCAATATTAAAGATATCGAGGTGCTGAAGGTGCGCGAGGGAGAGGGGGGTACCATTCGTCTGGGATTCGAATCGGCTCAAACCGCCCTGACCGCCGCGCGACTTCTTCGTGAACAGGGTTTTTCCGCTCGAGAAAGGATTTGAGTCTGTGTTAACTATAAAACCGGCAAAGGAGATGCACGGAAGAGTCGAGCTTCCTCCGAATCCCGACTTCTACTTCCTGACACTGGTGCTGGCACTGACCGCCGAGCGCCCGGTGAAAGTGGCGCCGGTGACCGATGCGCCGGTTTTCGATCACTGGGACGAGCGCTTCGAAGCCGCACTACGTATCGAAAAGCAGCAGGGGCAGCGAATGATCACCCCCCGGCAGCAGGATGGGGCATCGTTTATCAAGCTTCCCTACATGAGCCTCCCCTACCCGGAACTGGTGGTGTTTATGCTTTTGGGAATGGGTAAGACCGTCGGATTCGACTCCATACCGGATTCCCGGATCGAAAGCTGGCAGAAGCTTGCGGGAAAGGTGGGCTGCACTATAGAGACCAGTCTGATGAACGATACCACCTGCCTGAGCCTGGCCTCCTTCGATAATCTTATGCCAGGCTCCCGGACGGTTGTTCCCGATGAAATCCATGCCTTTCTGGGGCTTGCCATAGGCGCCAAAAAGCCGCTCTCCTTTGTGATCGAACATATCTTCTCCAGCCCGCTGCGACATATCGCGGGCATTTTCGGCTACGAGCTGACCGCCAGGAGCAATGCTCCTCTCAAGGAGAGCGATCCGCTGGCCCGCCGTATCCGAATGATGCAGGCGAAAAAGAAGGTCGAAGCGAAACAATCCTTTACGGTGGAGGTACGCTTCGCCGGACTGGATGAGAAGACGGAGACCATCGAAGTGAAGCTTCCCGGGGATGATCTTCTGGGCGCGACGCTTCTTGTGGCAAAGTCGCTTGTCCAAAAAGGCGGATTGGTGATCGCAAATATGCCGCTGGAGTCGTGGAACTGCGCGACGTTATCGTATATTCGTAAGATGGGCTGCAAGTGCGGCATCCAGGAGGAGGGACAGTCCTCTTACGGGAAGACCGGGATGGTGCAGCTGCAGCGTTTCAAGATGATCGGCAGAAAAACCGAATGCACTCCTTTGTTTCATTACCGCCGGTACCTGCCGGCGATGGTGGTTCTGTCGACGTTTGCGACCGGTCAGTCGGTGTTTCGGGGGCTGGAGGATCTGCGCAACGACACACCCGATCCGATCGAGCAGATGCTGCAGTGCGTACGGCTGATCGGTGGCCGTCACGGGGAGATGCCTGATGGAATGGTAATTGACGGGGCAAAGCAGACCGACGGCTTCGATCTGAGTGAAAATCTCCCGGTCTCTTACACAGGCCCCTGTGCCGCTGCGGGCCTTCGCTGCCCGGGGGAGACCAATATCGAGGATGAAGCGCTTACCACCCGATGGCCATCCTTCGAGGAGTTGCTGAAGAATCTGTGTGAATACCGGACCTGATCGATACGAGGATTTATGGACCAGATACATTCATTCGGCGTCGTAGCATTCAAACAGTCCGACCAGGTAACCAAAGTCCTCGCGCAACTCCAGCACTGGGCGGAAAACTACCGGCTATCCATGGTTTTTCATCCGGGACTTACCACTCAGTTGCCCGAAGGCGCCTACAGGGCAGAGTCGGAAAAGGAGCTTATCGATAAGAGCAACGCCCTCATCTCGGTCGGCGGTGACGGGACCTTTCTGGCGGTGGCCCACATGTCTCGATTCACCAAAAAGCCGATCATCGGCATAAACCTGGGCGGCCTTGGCTTTCTCACCGATATCGATCCCGATAAGCTGGAAGAATATCTCAATCGAATCATCAAGGGACAGTACAGCACAATCAGCCGCATGGTGGTTAAAGCGCGGGTCATCCGGGATGGAGAAATCATTCATACGTTTCATGCGCTCAACGATATCTTTGTGAATCGATATAAGACAGCCAAACTCACCACGGTTTCCGCCTGGTATGGGGATGATTTTATCACCGATTTTCGGGCGGATGGCCTGATTTTAGCGACTCCCAGCGGCTCCACGGCCTATTCGCTTGCGGCAGGCGGGCCTATTGTCGAGCACAGCCTCCGGGCATTTCTGCTCACCCCGATCTGTCCCCACTCGCTGACTGAGCGTCCCCTGGTGCTGCCCTCGGACAAACCGATACGACTGGTGATCACGGGGAACAATCCCGACGTGCTGCTCAGCGCCGATGGTCTTCAATCCACCACGCTCCAAAGCAACGACCAGGTGCTTATCAGCTACGAAGGCGATCAGACATGTCTGCTGCAGCTTGCCGAGATTTCCTATTTTGAGCTTCTTCGCCGAAAGCTGGACTGGGGAAGCAACAAACGATATTCCGGAGACAGATAATTATGATCCGAGAACTGCTGATCAAAAATATCGCGCTTATCGACCAACTGCGCATAAGCTTTTCGGAGGGTTTTTCGGTTTTCACCGGGGAGACCGGAGCGGGTAAATCGATACTGATCGGCGCAATCGGACTGGTGTTGGGGGAGAGAGCATCTTCGGAGATGATCCGCAGCGGCTGCGATGAGGCGGAGGTGACCGGAGTGTTCGAGTTTGATCGAGGGTTTCCCCCCGCGGTTGCGAAAATCTTGGAAAATAATCAGATCGACGATGCAGACGGACAGCTGATCATCCGCCGCAAGATTAACAAATCGGGGCGCAACCGCTGTTATATCAACCAACAGCCCGTGCCGCTGGCGACAGTAAAGACCATGGGTGAGTATCTGGTGGATCTCCACGGTCAACACGAACATCAGTCGCTACTCAGAGGCGAAATCGCCCGCGACATAATCGACAGCCTTCCCGAGGTCAATCCGTCGCTTAAGCATTATCTGGAGTTGTATGAATCGTATGCGGATGCTCGGGAGGCGCTTAGTGAACACGAACGCAGGGCTGCCGAGATAGCGAAGCGAAGGGATCTGATCGAATTTCAGCACAACGAGCTTGCCTCATTGAATCTCAAGCAGGATGAAGAGTCGGAGCTTGAGCAGCAGATAGCGCTTCTGTCCTCCAGCACCGAGCGTGTCCAGAGTATCGCCGCAATCAGGGATACAATCGAGGGGGGGCAGGCGGCCCCGTCGATAGAACGCGGGCTCAATCAGATACGCAAGAATCTGGAGATACTTCAGAAGTTTGACCCCGCCGCCACTCCCTGGATCGATGATGTTATCCGGGCACAGGAGACGATTGCGGAGCTTGACCGCTTCTGTGCATCCTACGGCGACTCGATTCAGACCGATCCGAATCGACTGGACCGACTCAACCAGCGGCTGGCAAAGATTCAGCGACTGAAGAAAAAATACTTCTGCGACTATGCCGGGCTGCTGGCTAAGCGGGAGCAGCTGAAGATGGAGCTGGATACGCTGGAAAATATCCAAAGCGACAGAAGTCTTCTGGCGCGTCGGCTTGAAGAGTCTGAGAAGGTGTGTCGCACAGCGGCAGCTGAGCTGAGCATAAACAGACAGAGTGCGGCAAAGGAGTTTGACGCGGCGATCTGCGGGCAGATGTCACGATTGGGATTCACCAAAGGCGAGCTAAAGACGAAATTCACCTCTCTACACACTCTTACTCCTCACGGGGTCGAAGACATCTCCTTCGAGGTACGGACAAACCCGGGCGAGCCTTTCCTGCCTCTGGAAAAGACCGCCAGCGGCGGTGAGATAAGCCGCCTGATGCTTGCAATAAAGACGGTGCTGGCCGAAAAGGACAAGATACCGGTTCTGATATTCGATGAGATCGACACCGGTATCGGCGGCATGCTGGCAAAGGAGGTGGCATCATCGCTGAGCCGCCTCAGCGATTCGCATCAGGTAATCTGTATCAGCCACCTTCATCAGATCGCCTCATCGGCGGAAGAACATTTTCATGTTTTCAAGGAACACACGGATTCCCGCACCGTGACAAGAGTCAGGAAGCTGAGCGAAAAGGAGAAGGTGGACGAAATCTCCCGCATGCTCGGCAGCGAATCGACCATCTCCCGTCGACACGCCGAGGAGTTGGTCAAGCAGAAGAAATCGAAGGAAAATGGAATATAAAAGGTATGGAAAAACGGAATACAGCCTGTCGGCTCTCACCTTCGGCGCCATGCGTATTCCGTTCAAAGAAGAAGGTTGCTCCAAAAAGAAGCGCGAAGCAAACGAGCGCAATGCGATAGAGACGATTCGGGCCGCGGCCGATCTGGGAATCAATCATATCGATACCGCGCGGGGGTACGGCAACAGCGAGCGGCTTGTCGGGCTGGGCTTTCAGGAGGTAGGCAGGGACAGGTTTGTGCTCACCACCAAAATCGGTGCGAACACCAGCCGGGAGGATACGCGCCGCCAGATCGATGAGGCATGCGGGCGGATGCAGACCGATCACATAGAGATAGTCGATGTACACGGCATAAACTCCCCTGAGAGCGCCCGAAAGACGCTGGGAGAGTCGGGCTGCGCCCGTGGCATCCACGATGCCATAGATGAGGGGATAGTGTCCCATGCGGCGTTTTCGAGTCACGGAGAACCCGAGTTGATCCGCCAGACGATCGATTCGGGCATGTTCGCGGCGGTAAGCCTCCTGTACTGGTACACCTACCAGCGCCATGCGGAGACTGTCGCGTATGCCCGCAAAAAGGACCTGGGGGTGCTGATCCTTTCCCCTTCCGAAAAGTCGGGCATGCTGTATGATGCTCCCGAAAAGCTGCGGCAGACATGTGCTCCGCACAATCCTCTCGTTTTGGCACATAGATGGCTTTTGAGTCAGCCGGCGGTGACTACCCTGGCCATAGGCGCAAGGAATCCGGAGGATTTCGCCGCACATATGCCGGCGGTGGAAAACGGTTTGGCGCTTACCGGATCGGAAAAGGCGGCACTTGCAAGGTGGGAATCACACCAGCGAGAGGCTCTCGGCAATACCTTTTGTTCGATCTGTTTCAAGTGCATGCCCTGCCCTCAAGATGTGGCCATTGCAGAGATTCTGCGGCTGCGTAATCTGGCAAAAGCTTATGACATGAAAGAGTTTGGCAGGATGCGCTACAATCTTCTGGGCAATGCCGGAGACTGGTTTCCCGGCCGTCAATCCCCCGCCTGCACCCGTTGCGGCTACTGTATTCCCCGCTGCCCCCTGCAGCTGAACATTCCGGAACTGCTGAACGAGACCCATGAGCTTCTGATCGGGAAGAAAAGGAAGCGGCTGTGGTAGCGTGAAGGCTCGGTTGCCGGGTCACACGGTGGCTTTTTGTGTGTCTGCAGGAACAACCGGCGAAGCAGAACACAAGAGCTTTCCTGGTTTGAGTCACCCCTCCGCCCCTTCTACCCTTTCCCACCGTTCATAAAGTGTTCGCGGTAGAAGAAAAGCTTGGGATCTATCAGGCGATAGTAATGTTTACCGAATCGGATCCCTTCACGACGGGGAACACGGATGCCGTAGCCGATATGGACGTGAGGGCCGCTGGTGATTCCGGTCATGCCAATGGTTCCCACTACGTCGCCCTTTTTGACTGTATCGCCGGTCTTGACATAACGTTTGGCCATATGGGCGTACCAGATAACGGTTTTTCCGTTGATTATGGCGACCGTTCGGCCGGCAGTTGAGCTGTTATGCTGTATCACCGTACCCTCAATCGGGCTGACCAGCTCACTTCCTAATTTACCGGCTACATCGAATCCATAGTGAGGCTGTCCACCTCCGGTACCTCGTTCGCACCAGTCTCCGGTGACATAGGCGTACCGATCCTTTACAAGCCCCGTGAAATAACGATAAACGGGAATGAGGTGTTTTGATTCGTCCGTATTAATTGTGGTGGGGGGATAGAAACGGACGGTGGTTCCCACCGGTATATGTTTCATCAAACCAAGCCTCTCCTCTCCGGCAATTCTGGTCTGATTGTGCACATCTACTATTTCGGCTGCATATGCGTTTACATCTGCGATGCTGGGAACGGTAGCGGTAAAATGGCAGATAGCGTACTTGGCCATTCGATAGATCGACTCCCCTTCGCTAAAAGTATGTTCGAGCACACGATCCTCGCTACGGGCAAGCTGTTGAGGAGCAATGGGGCGCGGAGCATTCTTGTGAACCACCGGCTCGGAGAGAAAGAAAACCGGTATGAGAACCAGCGCGGCGGCCACTTTGCCAACCGTGTTAAGAGTACCGGCATGTTTTTGCCAGAAAGAAGCATGATCGGCACCGGAGGGATTGTTGAGTACATATTGAACTCTGCGGGCAAGCGTCTCGAACGCTCTGGTTATAGGAGAGTACTGGCGACACTCGTGCACCGATTTTCCCTCATCCTGAGCATCTCTGATAACCGCGCTATCAGGGATTTCCAGATCAAAGAGGATCGACTGAGGCAGAATGGATACTCCGGACTGATTCTTGATCACCACCTGTTCACAGAGGCTCTCCAGAAACCGTCTGTTTTCCGACATGGTCCTGGTCTTGCCCCGTATCTTGGATGTTTTCTTGCCATAGACCTCGTTTTTAACGATTCGGATACGAACATTTGAGTTTTTTTGGGTTAAGCGCTTAACATTCAGAAGGTAGTCACGCAAGCTTTTCGTAGAAAGCGCGTTGAGGGTAACCGGAATCAGATTCAGATCACTGAGAGTAAACAGCGTCCTGGTGATATTGTTCCATACCGATGGTGTATCTATGATTATGTACTTGTAATACTGTCGGCACAGCCTGAGATTGTAGAGCAGATTACCCAGATGAAATCGATTGACATGCTTAAACAGAGCGGCACTGGCCGGTATAAGATCAAGGCATGGCCCGATATTCTGAGCCAGCGATGTTACATCTCCCCACCCCAGAACGGGCGAAAATAAACGTGATTCAAGCCGCGAAAGGGTGCTTATAAATCGGCTAACGGGAGCTGGATTAACCTCGGGATCTATGGAGAATCGTTTCTCGAACAAATCCCGGGATGCGCGTGAACATTCTGCTGGATCTTTCCCCAAAGCATATGTTGCACTTCCCTGCACATCGAGATCGACAAGAAGTACCGGTCCTTTTTTGGCCAAAGCGGATGCAAGATTGGTGGCAACGGTGCTTTTTCCCACCCCCCCCTTTATATTGGCGACATGTATGATACCGCCATTATCCGAATCGGCAAATACTACAGTTTTTCTCGACTTTTCAACCACTAAAACTCCATATATATCTATTCAAGCGCTCTCACAATAGAGTCGATGTCCAGCGGGCGATGAAAAATCCTGTCTTTTGGAGTGCGCTGACGACCTGCCAGAGCGCCGAAGCCCTCCGGTGAATTTATAAAGATCACCGGTACTGAACTGAGTTTTTTCGAAAACGCGAAATAGGAGTATATCATTCTACCACGAATCCAGCTGTCCATGTCCAAAATCACATATTCGGGTGGCTGCTCATCGAGTGAGTTCATAAATTCGTTTGACGTAGAACAGCTTATCACCTCATGATTTTTTTCGGAAATCTTATCCACTATTTTTGCATTTCGATTTTTGGACTCATCCATTACCAAAACTTTCATTAACGCGTCCTCCGCCTGGTTAATCTTTTACTTTGTGATGAAGGTGTTACAACCCCGCAGGGAGAGGTCCCGACGCATTATTTACACTGTACAATACTTCTGGATCTCTGACAAGTTGCAACAGAAAAAAACGACGCCTAATCTTCTGAGGACCATTACATTACAGAGAGTTCTGCAAGAAGATTTTTTGCTTTCTTTTCATATTCACCGGCAGTGGTGTCTGAGACAATCTGCTCGAGGGCCTGTCTGCTTTGCACCGTATTTCCGATCTGCTTATAAGCCAGTGCCATTTTCCACCGAACAGCCGGATACCTGAAAGCAATATCTGGATTGTTAAGCGCCTGCTGAAAATACTCGACGGCCTTTTTGGAATCTCCCTGTGCTTCATAAGCGGTTCCCAGGGCAACAAGCGCTTCACCATCGACAAACCCGGTGTTACTCTTCTTTTGGGCTGCCTGCTCGAGGTAGCCGATTGCCTGATCGTAATTTTCTCTCTCCAGAGTGATCCGCCCCAGCATCAGTGCACTATATGCAGCCTGTGGCGTATTAGCATAGTTTTCCAATACTGTGGAAAAGTTTTCAATAGCCTCGTCCATTCTCTCGGCCTGAAAGGCAATCATTGCCTTGCCAAAAGCCTCCTGTGCATCATCAATGGCTTGCCGGCGGGTATACCGAAAACCGACTACTCCCAAAATCGCTACAGCAGCAACGATTACCGTACCGATGATTGTTGTTTTATTCTGTGTGTAAAAGGTCTGCGCTTTGGACATAGATTTCAGTAATGGATCCGAGCGCATTTCCCTTTTTCTCTTGTTGTATTTGATATCCACCGTTTCCTCCTCAAATATTTGGTAGCGTTATGGTGTTCAGAGATCTATAATATTGATAGTGTAAAAAATGCTTCACACGGACATGCAAAGTCAAGTGAGGCAATAGATTAGAGCCTGTGTTTCCACTACAATACGATTGGCACGGATTAACTATGCGATTCATATATAAAATAATTGTCGGTTAAAGGGAAATATTCGGATTTGCAGGTAAAAAGAAACCTCTTTGTAAGTATATGGTTATGAATCAGTTCGATTACAAGATACATGGGGACGAAGAGTTGAGAAAAAAGATTGCCATGCTGGAGAGGCAGAATGAAATCTTAAAATCTCAGCTGATGAATACGTCTCTCATCAATGAACTCACCGGAGTTATGCACACAAGCACGGACCCGGAGAGTATCATCCGCACTATTTTATTAGGCATCCAGGAACTAACTGATTTCGACCGAATAGTGCTTTTTGGTATCGAAAAAGAAAGATTTGCGCTTCGGCCGCAATCCTGGGTGGGTATTGACGGCGATAAACTGGTGGGTATGGAGATTCCTCTCGGTTTTGAGGGTGGTGAGATTACAGACGCGATCTTTCTCAACCGTCACATAATAATAGAAGAGCCCGATGAGCAGATGGACCCATTTTATTCCCGTCTACATTCAAAGGGCTATCTGGTGATTCCTCTGGTCAGTAAGATTACCCGAAAATGCTGGGAGGAAAAATCGTGCAAGAAGCTGTCGTGTCCGGTCCACGGCGGCGCCAACCCTTACTGCTGGAGCTTTTGCGGCTCGGGAGATTCGGCAGCACAGTCAGAAAATGATCGACGACGGCGCTGTCTTGAATGTTCCAATTTCAAGGTCGAGGGGGTTTTCTGGATGGATCAGACCATCCGTCAGACAGGAATCACCAGTGACTGTGTCACAATCCTTACCACCATTCTCAATCAGGCAGGGGTGATAATCGAAAACTTTCGAATATTCAGCGCCCTGGAGTCCGCATATAATGAGCTTCAACTGACAAACAACCAGCTCAAGATAGTCAATCACGATTTGCGTATTGCTCAAACCAAAATAAACCGAGATCTGGAACATGCTCGAACCATTCAACAGGGCCTGTTGCCGGAAAATATTTCGCTCACAGACGGATTGCGTCTCGGAGCAACCTATATTCCGGCCGAAGCGGTTGGCGGAGATTATTATGACGTTTTCCAGATATCGCCTCACACCTATGGAGTAGTCGTGGCGGATGTCTCCGGGCATGGCGTCGCATCGGCGCTCATAATGACTATGGTGAAAATACTCCTGAAAACCTATGCGAGCCGCGAACTGGGACCGCAGGAGACGCTTGAGAAGATCAATCAGACATTTATATCCGAGATCAAGACAGACAATTTCGTCACCATCTTTTACGGCATCCTGAATACATCCACCCACACTCTGCAATACACCTCGGCCGGACACTGCCCGATGTTGCTGATAGATAAAAGAAGCGGGGAAAATTACCTGATTAAGGCGGACGGACTTTTTCTCGGTGTGTTTCCTGATATGATGCTCAATCAAACGTCACAGAGCTATGAGCCCGACTCCCTGCGAATCTTCTTGTATACGGATGGGCTTACAGAAGCAAAAAACGGTGAGGGAGAAATGTTTGACATGAAGCGTCTCGAACAGGCTGCCCGTCAGACGCTTTCTTCTGCACCCGCAGAGGCTCTTCGACGCATCCTTTCGATACATAAGAAGTTTTGCGGCAAAGAGCGGGCGACCGATGATATTACGCTGCTGGTTGTAGATATTTAATATCGATTCAAGAGATTCATGCTCTTTTTTTTCTTCTCCCGCCTCGACATCCGGGGTATAAACGGCTGATCAAATACCATTGCATACAGTTTCTATCCGGTTCTGTGCCCCCTTCTACGTCGAAAGGGTACAGCCCCCTGCCCGGATTGGTTGCGTATATCTATCCGACCACTATTATATCCGACCACTATTAATCGATCCGGAAGTTTATGTGTTGCACCTTATGAAAAAAGCGACTCCGAATAGGGGGGGCGCCATCGTTTAAGATCGCCATTGGTGTCCCCACCGCTAGAACCCGAACCGCAGAGATATATTGACTACATGTGCAAACATGTCCAACGTATTATATTCGTATGAGCCATCCAGGGCAATATTTTCTCCCAAAAATGAATGAGTATCAACATCCAGCCCGAATCCTCCGGTAAAGATCCAGGGTGTCTGAAAATCCGCCTCTTTCTGGATACCGATGCGAAGCGCAAACCCGCCAAACAGTATTCGCTCGATTCCGCCGGCAAATCCCCACGGTTGATCATCGTTGAGCGGAATATCGCCTTCACAAATCAGAAATGTCGCATGATTTGCCTGAAAAGTCCCTCCCATGTGCATGGTGGCGGGACGCATTTCTATGTAGGATGTGTCGTGGGCGGTGTTTGTATTGTACATGACAGCAGGTACATTGCGAACCATCAGCCCGTAACGTATCTGATCGTTTATCTGCCAGAGAAAACCCAGGTCGAGAGCGGCACCGAAAGCATTTCCGGTCGATGCGTCCGGGCTGCTTCCCGCGAAGCTCTGATTATTCAATTTCACCGCAGCCCCGAGTGAAAAGGGGTGTAACCATGAGACCAGCTCATTTACCTTATAGCTGATGGCGGAAATGAAATACATTTCACTGAGCAGCTCATCCCCGCTGTAGTACATTCCCTGTCCGAATCCGATTTCTCTGGTTGCCTTGTTGACAAATGATGCAGCGATATTATCAATACCATATCGGTACTGATACCCGACCTGCACTTCACCGCCCCGAATCCACGAAAGCCCCGCTGGATTGAAAAAAACACCGTAAGCATCATCACTTGCAGCCACATAGGCATTTGCCAGTGCTCCCGGCCTGCCAAACAGAGCTATCTGATCGGTCTCGGCTCCAATACCAAAAAGACTATCCTGATCCTCAGAAAAATCTGTTCTGTCGTATTGGGGCGTGTTGTCGTTTTCATCTCGTCCCGTCAAGGCTCCGCTGACTAATCCCCACAACAGCCCGGCCCCAATGACCACGGGTGCCGATATGTATAATTGTTTTTCGTTATGAACTTCCTGACCATAGTAGGTTTTTACATCGATACCCCTGGTACTCTCCTGACGACCGTGCAGCTTACCAACAGCTACACTCAAAACCTCCTCCAGCTCGACTCCGGGGCCGCCTTCGATACTGACATTTTCGATTAATTGGCGACTATTTACATCGAGCAAATAAAGCCGTATACCCCAACTCTTCGGATTCTTATCCACACTACCGTATATCATTCGGTCCATCTGCAAAGCGGAACCGATTGCAGCAGCGCACCGTGGCTCTCCACATCTTACGGGCATCTTCTGATGAATCTCTTCAAGCCCCCGGGATATTTTGTCAGGCGTAAATATTTCATATACGCCAACTTCTGTTAGTTCAGTTTCTAATCCACCGAGCACCCTTTCCTGAAGTTTTTTCTCTTCTCCCC
This sequence comes from uncultured Fibrobacterota bacterium, assembly GCA_964419255.1. Lineage (GTDB taxonomy): Bacteria > Fibrobacterota > Chitinivibrionia > Chitinivibrionales > CAYFVL01 > CAZPHU01. Next base: position 17,975 of record CAYQOU010000048.1, read on the forward strand.
GGATCTGCGGGGGAAGTATACCTATGCGAGTCCTCACACCCTGCATCTCCTGAGCGGCAACAATCTGCACCAGAGCTAATAATGGTATTAACCATCTATTTACCTTATTGTCCACACTTCCCTCCGACAATCATCATTTGAAAAGCACCACCGGCTTCATGTACTGTTTCTCATTACCCGCACCATCTTCGATTGTTACAACAACGAAGTACCGCCCGTTGCGACACATCTCTTTTCCTCTCAATCGGTACCGCCCATCCCCAATCGACTTCACAGGGACCCGATCATTGCCGATCGTTTTTCCATCCCACCATATATGATAAGTTTTATCGCGTTCCGGATTGGGTAATTTGGATGTGAGGATGTGCGCTCCGTTTATTGAATACACGTCTATACCGACCGTCAAAGGTTCAGCCTGAGCCACCGGCGTTACCTCAAAGCACACGCCAAGGGGAACATTATTGCCATACACAGTCCCGTATTCTCCGGAAGGACGTATGTATGGTGAAAAGGGATTTGGCTTTACTCCAAGTATTCCCTTCAGCTCATCAATCTTGTGTAAGATCGCATACCTGCTGAAATGAGAAGTATATACCCACGCCACACTTCCATCATCTGAGATTCTGGAGGAAGGAAGAATATCCCATCTCAAACTGTCATTATTCCAGCGTCCGATCACAAAAGCCCCTTTGCCACTTCCGGCATCCTCCCGATACCCATCGGGTATATCCAGGGTGATGACAATGCTGTCGGTACCGATAGTGAAAGGCGCACCGGTGATTTCGGTGATATCGTATGCATCTCCGATCAGGTTGTATTCGCCCGTATTTCTCATTACTCGGTTGTCTAGCATCGGCATTTCGATTTGCAGCTTACCCTGAGCGGGAAGCTGAATGAGACTGTCGGGAAGCGAGACGGTACACCCCCGGCCGTTTGTAACAGTTTCACCCTCAAGAGAAATGGCATACCGAACGAGTAACCCGGAATTGTTGATTTCATTATCATCTATTTGATTGTATACCCCTCTTACATTGTTGACGCGAGCAGTTACCTGTACCCGACCGGTAAATCTGTCGTCAGGAATGAAGGTGCCGCCGCTAATAGTCCCGGCATTTTCCGGCCATACACTCCAGAGGGGTGAAATGGTAACGTTATCTCCATTGTTATCTTTTCCCCGTGCGGTAAACTCCGCACGAGCAAATGGGCCGGTTGTAATGAAATCATTTTCAGAATCCACCCTCCTGACGGCAATGCTTTCCAGTTGTCTGCCGGTCACTTTTACAGGGATACGTACCGGATTGTCTATATTGGAATCTACTCCTTTAACGGTAGTATCGATAGTGGCAACCAAATAAAAGACATCACTGGCATTTTCTCCGGTTTGAAGCCGGGTTTGAAGCCCCGATCGGCTTGACAGTTCGCAGTCACTGGAGGCACTGAGGCTCCAGCTTACCGCTGAGCCGTTCAGGTTTTCATCCTCAATGAAACGAGATCCATAATACCCCTTTATTGTAAACGTCACCTCCGCATCCGAGGACAAAATCAGAGTATCATCACCGGAAGGCTCCACCACGATGCGTGTCAGTAGGGCCGTATCAGGGTGTATGTATGTTCGGTAGACTTCCTGCTCATATCCGTATACATCATCTCCATTCTTTGCACGAAAATAGTACTCCATCACACTTCCGTTTCTTCGGGGAGCCGGTGTAAACAGATATTCATACCCCTGATCATTTTGCACTAAACTGTCGCAGATCAAAGAATCATAGACCTGTTCTGTATGATCCTTATAAAACAGCACAGCCTCACTCAGCTGAGCCCGTGAATTCAGTCTCAGCTCGACTCTGCCATTGTCAACCCGCATTGAATCCTCTCTTATATGAGTTACCAGCATGGTTATGGTATCGGTCAGCTGCGTGTTTTCCTCATCGGTGCCTATATGAAAATGATGTGAAGACAAATCCACGAAATGAGGATCATCCGCATCGACAGTCATAAAAAAGCTACCCGGCCCCATTCCCTGCAGAGTGTCTCCTGCTCGCAGGTTTTTCTGCAAAGGAGATTGCAGCTTAATTGAAGCATCGATTGCTGCATCAGATCCATCATCCACATACCAGGCGATAGACTTTTCGCCCGCAATCATGCTTACAATCAGCTCCTGAACAAGATGCAACTGTCCGTCAGCATTAACCGTGGGCAGTCCTTCGACGATTGTCAGATAGGCATTCCGTATGTGCTGGCCTGATGTATCGACCATAAATACCGAATCGACCATAAACCCTTCTTTACCCGCGCTAATCTGATATACGCCATCGGCTAATCCGCCGATTTCAAACAGGCCGGATCCATCGCTCCTGCCATTCCCATGCATTTGTCGGGTCAGAGTGTCGACAAAACCTACGGCCACATCGGAAAGAGGTGTTGTGGTACCGCTTATGCGGGCAGATCCGCGGATGCGAGCCAGCCCCAGAAGAGTATCGGAGATTTCGTGAGTTCTTCCCGACTCAGTAGTCACCAATGTCTGCCGTTGTTTGGTGACATATCCGGAAGCCCGCGATATCATCACATACTGCTTGTCTCCAGGAATACTCACTGAAAAGTCACCATAAAACGCATCCGAAACGGTTTGAATACTCTCCGGTGGATTTACAGTTGTGTCAACAAGAAGGACAGTAGCATTGGTAATGGGAGCATGCCTGTCTTGTGTTACGCCTCTGGCTCTGCCGATAATGTTTCCCTTTAAAAGCGCGGCTCCAGCCGACATGGTAATGGTTAGCTGTTTGGAGCCGACAATATCTATACTCCTGCGATAGCTGACAAAGCCGGTCTTTTCAGCTATAAGTGTGTATTCACCCGGTTCTATGGAAAATGAGAACGTCCCCTCCTGAGATGTCGAGGGAATGTTATCCAAAACCATACCGTTTCTGACCAGCTGCACTTTCGCACCGATTAGGGGGTCTCCTGCTCCATTTTGTACGAGCCCGGAGAGTATATACCGATTACGGGTCATAACGATGCGACCGAAGTTTACATTTTGACCATATTGAACGGTAATTTCCTTTGGCGTTGTGCCGACATAGCCCGTTTTTGTCGCACGAATACTCCAGTCTGCCTGATAACAGCTCATGGCAAAATTCCCCTGTGCATCGGTTTCGGCTCTGACGGTATCACCGCGTTCTGATACTCCGTATACGTATGCAAGGTTTATGGGATTTCCGGTTTCATCAAGTGCCTTACCGTAAATGGTTGCATCCGGACGCTGAAGATGTAAAACAATTTCACTTGTATCATTTTCCATGACGGTTACGGTCCTTGAAGCTGATTCAAATCCATCCTTTACGGCCGTGATTCTATATGTACCGCTTGGCCTCTCTCTGGTCAAATTCCCATGAGTATCGGTATAAAAAAGAAGCGGCGCCTCCATCGATCCTTCCAGAACCTCCACTTCGATTTTTGCCGCGGCAACCTCCTTTTCGACAGTCGTACCGGAAGCGGATATTTTTTCTCTCGTTTTCACTTCGATGAAACCTGTTGGTATACCTCTGTAGACAAATCGGCTAGTGTTTCCGGACTTACCTGCTCCTTTGCTGTCAACTGCCATTACTTTCCAGGAATAGCTGTTATTTGTCAGGATATTTTTAAGATTGATATTCACTCGAGCTGTATCGCTTTCGAATGTGCCCGCGGTATATTCATTCTCCCAGACCGCCATCTGTGCTTCCAGCCCCTGGTACTCCTGTGCAACATAGATGTACAGCTTGTATGTATTTGCATTTGAATCGAGATTGGTCCAGGCAAATTCTACTCGTTGGGCATTTTGATCGGCCGCATTGATGGTATCAGAATCAGCCGGTGATACCGATACGGGAGATTTGAGGGAATCACCAACAATGGTAAAGTTCCGGGGCAGTCCCACCCGACTGGATGTATAAGCCGGGTGATTCCCATAGTTATTCAAAACCACCCAACTGTAGCTTTGTCCCGGAGACATGGGAGGAGGATCTGCGGTAAGTGTACCGGATGGATCCGGTGCCCCGTATGTTATTTGCGTGTTGGGTGTAATTGCCTGCCATACGATACTGAGACCTTCGATTGACAGGTTATCAAGATCTGCACTGATTTTTTCATCAGACAAAATGATATGATAATAGGGAACTTCGGGATTGTCCTCCCATGAGAAAACCGGTGTCAGGTTGGGAACATCTTCTTCGACATCCGGCGCTTTCAAGATAGTGGCATCATCCGATTCCACTATCATCTTCAACTCGTTTGAGTAGAATACGGTATCCCTGCCGGCAATAGTTGTGCGGCGAGCAACCATATAATAGTATACACCGGGGCCCATGTTTTGCTGATTGGCCGGCTTAAAGACGATTTTGCGTTCAGGAGGTGTATTGGCTTCCGGATAGCTGTTATATACACGTACTATTTCCGAGTCGTTCACAGTAAGCGTTTCTGAAACAAAGGCAGTAATCGAATCCGAATAGTTCGCGATATCTCCTCCTCCCCGATCCGTGCTGAAATACAGGGTCGCGGAGTCGGGATACCGTTCACTAACGGGCTGCAGCATGATTTGAGGATCGCTGCTTGCGCCTGTCCATTTCACCGTAACCTCCGATTCCTCCGAAAGCGTCACAATTGGAAATTCAGTCAGTACAAAAGGGGGCGTCTGTTGGGCGTATACAGACAAGAAACTAATACATGAAAGAAAGAGGACAGTCTTATGGATTAACATCTTTTATCCTTTCAGAAACTCCGAAGCGATATTGCCTTCATGTCAGAAGTAATATTTAAGACCTGTTTTCAGAGCAGCCAGCGGAAGCAGATCAAGCTCAAGAAGCAGTTGGATTTTGGAACCCAAAGCAGTGCCGAAATTCAATACGGGTATCATTATCCCATCAGCAAATGCCAACTCCGGAACGGCTTTAGTTAGTAAATCTTTTTGATCCATGTACGATGCATTCATTGAAAACACCCCTATATTGAAGAATGCATTGTGAAAAGAACCATGCAGCATCAGAATGTGATCGACGGAAACCGTCGCCTCCAAATCAACTGTTTCGAATGTTGAGTCGCTCGATGCGTTTTCTGATCTGTGCATGATTCCAATATTATCCAATCCCATAACAATTTCACCAAAAAATTTCGTGTATGAGACATATAGTTTGTCCCGAATAATATCTAATGTAAGCGTATGCCCGTGAGGCATTTGCCACTTTAAATCACTTTCCGTTCCGTAGGTTACTCCATTTGTATCACTTTTAAGGAAACGTCCCATGTTATCCATCAGATAAGCCTCATCAAATTCATCTAATTGCATCGTCACGGGATCAACGAAAAATGGAAGCGCATACTTTGCCGTAAACGTTCCTCCGGCTTTGGCTTTCATGCCAAAGCGGGAGGTTAACCCAAAACGCCAAACCCCCAGACCAATCGTCGGGGTCCAGGCTTCCAAGTCATAGTGACCATGAGCAGCCCCGTAAACCCGTTCTGAATTATAGGAGACGCTCACGCTGTCTTTAAACCCTATGTCCTGCCCAAGATCTTCTGCTTCACCTTCCGGTGCGGGAATATCAATATTCAGATAACCCAATATGTCTGAATTGATTCGGGCATTCATATCGAACCGAAAGGTGTGACGGTTTAGATTGAGTGCGAATTTGAACAGTTCGTTTACCTTATAGGCATAACCGAAAACCATAGTCTCCCAACCCATATTCATATCAAATGGGACACTGAGTATTCCCCGTAAAAACATGTTCAGTGTGTCGTTTTCGAATGCCGCATTGACATCCGGTGATCCGAGGGTGTTGTTGTAATCGAAGAAAAAATTCTGAATGTTTGCAAATGTTCCCACTCCCCCCAGCATTGGGACATCTACCCGTACAGTCGTATTCGAATACTGCTGCGCGGATGCAGTGGGTTTAAAATGCCCGATGTTGGGCATCTGCTGCTCGAGCCCCTCGGTTACATCCTCGGCATACTGTTCATTCACCTGATACTTGAAGGGGATGTTCAAACCAATATAGCCTACCGGATAATCAAATGATACATCTGTCGCCGACCTGAGAAAATCGTAATTGAATCCCATCGACACCGTAGCATCAAAGTTTAAATCGATAGAATCGATTTGTGCATCTTCTATGTTCTGGGCAAAAAGAATTGAACTGAGAAGCAGGATCAGGCCGGTGGGTCGCGCCTTAACACCAATCATCAAAAGCCACCTTTTTAAAGGATGGGTCAATCACATTAATAATATCAGATTATAGCGTCATTAGGAAAGGCAGTCAAGCGGAAAACAGTAGCAATTTATTCCGAAAGATCTTCTACCGGTTCTCTTTTGTATAGTCTTTGTAATGATAACACAGGACTTACCGATCGTGCGGCCGACGGCATAACTTCTTTATTTACATATAATAAAAGTATCCGCGCAGAGGGGGGATAATTCGGGCTGGCAGCTTATCGTGAAATTCTACCTTTTCAATGTGTGGAGTGGTAAAAAGGCCTGCTTAAAAAAAGAAAAGCCTCTTGGATAAAAAAAATCGCAAGAGGCAATAAACGAAAAAATGAAGACGAAAGTTTAAAACGTAGATTTATCCTTTTGGGACAAGCTCTCCGAGATTCGGTTTTTCATCTCATTGGAGTACTTAAACAATGGTACCATTCTACGCTTCAGCGGAACTACTTCACCGGTTTTGGGATTTCGTGCCGGGCGAGGTTTACGTACTTTAGTATAAAATGTACCGAATCCGCGTATCTCTATGGTCTTGTTTTCTTCCAGATATTTGGATAGAGTCTCCAAGAGCTCCTCGACCACAATTTTTGTGTCCGCTTGAGTTAAACCGGTAAACTTCGACACTGACGCTATTAAGTCGTGTTTCGTTGTATTTGCCACATTTCCTCCTCATGCCAACCTGTACTTACATAAATATCCATCAAACGAACAAGAAAGTCAAGTATAAAAGACCTTTAGCTTTTCGCAGCCAGAAGTATGCGCGAACTATGCGGTTTCATAAAATGAGACCGCAGGGGCGATAAATCATAAAAAATGGTGTTATTCTTATCCACATGACCGTTCATGTAGCATCGCTTAAACCGTTTATCGAAGCCGGTGGTAAAATAGGTCTCTATCTTCGACCGATTATCGGAAATTATATGTATTCTCGAGCGGATCCATTCCATCTGCCTATGTAGCGGAGATTCCAACTGTTTACCTTCATCCAGATTCATCACCAGTCGCTCCAATATGGAAAACTGCTGCATGTGATCAAGCAATCCGAAATCCACCGAACCCTTTTTCTCCAGTGCCTCTTTTGCTCGTCCAATCGCCTGTTTTCTATCACTGCCAAACGGTTTCAGATGCTTGTCATATAAGGCAAAGAGCCTGTCTATAGATATCCATGTTATCGGTATCTCAAAGCTTCGATACAAATAATGCAGTACAATTTTCCCGGAGCAATGAAATCCTTCCGGAGCACGCCCGATAACGGGAGTACCATAGGCCCAGGGCTCATAAAGACTATAGCCAAACCCCTCAGCGATTGAGGTCGTCAGACACCAGTCACAACAGCTGTAGCAGGCAGGAAAAACGTCTTCCTGGTCCACTCCGGCAATCTGTGCTCGAGACTGTATATCAAAAATAACATCTAATCCATGCACGCGACAGAAATTACGGAGTTTTTCTGAAAAAGAGATATCTCCGGGAGAAGATCCTTCCCCCCCAAGCACAAGTATCCCGGATTGTTTCAATACCGCCAGTATGATCGCCTCAATCACATTCTTTCTGCTGATCACTCTCACCGGATAAAAGAAAATCGGGCGATCGCTTGAAGATCGAGATGTGGGGCAAGCGCGGCGAATGATCTGCTCAGTTTTCTCGATCACCCCTGAGTGAATTTTTCGGGGAGAAGGAATATGGTTTGGCAGTACTTTCACCCCTATCATGCATTTCTTTAAAAGGTATTCATCGCGCCTGTTTAGCACGACATATTGAACACCTTTACACGGATACAGATGGTTCCATGGTTTTGCCCCCATATCTTCGAGTCTGTTTACCCGCTCAAGCAGATCCATTCTACCCTCTTCAACAAGGTCATGAATCACCCAATAAAAAATAATTTCATCCGAGTGTTGGTACTTTCCCGCGACATCAGCTACAGCCGCCGAAAGAGCAACGTTTTTTCCTAAAGACAGATTATGACAAATTATGAGTACTGGTCGGGCTGTGCACGTTTTGATGAGATTCTGCAATTTTCGATAGATGCGATGGCGAACAGCCTCGAATGATTCCGGATTCTCATAACAGGCGTAATCACATTCGGCACCAGCAACAGAAGTATCGTTTCGCCCATTCCGATCGGCGGAAAAAAACAGGCTGTGTCCAGTTCTGCTAATCCGCTTAAATGCCTGCTCATACTGTCGAACGACTCTCGTGACTCCCCCCAACCCGTTGTGATAATGAATCTGGATTAGCGTCTGAGGCATTCTGATCATACCGTTGATTTTCTTTTGAAACGGGGGTGAAAACTTCTATGAACCTCGCGTAAGTATTCCCTGTCGACATGGGTATAAATTTCGGTGGTAACAATATTTTCATGTCCCAGCATTTCCTGCACTATCCTCAGATTTGCCCCACCTTCAAGCAAATGAGTAGCAAAGGAATGGCGGAATGTATGCGGCGATACTTTCTTATCTATACCGGCCAGGCCTACATATTTTTGAATGATTTTCCAAATACCCATGCGGCTCAGACCTTTTCCGCTACGGTTGAGAAAGACCGTGTTATCGGATGTCAGACGAATCAATGAGGGTCTTTGATTTTCATAGTACTTTCTGATCCAGTCCAGCGCGATATCGCCGATCGGGACGATTCTTTCCTTTGCCCCTTTTCCAATCACCCGTACAAGGTTTTCCTCGAAAAGAATCTGTTCATAGGTGAAAGCAGCAAGCTCGGAGACGCGCATTCCGGTGGCATACACGGTTTCCAGCATCGCCCTGTCACGTAACCCGAGGCACTTCTCCAATGGAATAATTTCGAGGACCGCCTGGATTTCCTCCTGAGATAGAACTGAGGGCAGATATTGAGGCGCACGGGGGCTTTCCAAAAGCTCTGTCGGGTCTATATCTATGAAAGATTCAGATACGAGAAAGCCAAAGTATCCGCGCAGGGCCGAGAGCGTCCGTTGTATGGAGGAAGCCGCGAAACCTACATCATAGAGCGCACGGATGTATTCAGAAAGATCCCGAGCGGTAACAGCGGTAATCACCGATATCTTCTTTTCATCCAAAAAACCACGAAACCGCTCCAGATCGAAGCGATATGAATTAAGCGTATTAGTGCTTAATGCTCTTTCCAACCGAAGGAAGGAGAGGTAATCCTGGTTAAAGGGTAGATTTTTCATCTGAAAAAGGGATTAGATTTCTTTTCTTTCTCTACAGTCGTTGATTTTCCATGCCCGGGATAGATAATTGTGTTGCCGGGAAGAGTAAATATTTTTTCGGATATATTTTTAAGCAGGGCAGTTCCGTCACAGCCGGGAAAGTCGGTGCGCCCGACAGAGCCGGCAAAGAGCGTATCCCCCACAATACAACTGTTTTCAAATAAAAAGGCGCACCCCCCCGGACTGTGCCCATACACCTCCAATACCATAAAGGAAAATTCCCCTACGGATGTCTCTCCTTGCTTAAGGTCTTCTGTTGCCCCATGATATACAAACGAGAATCCCAGCATCACAGACCCGTTGTAGTCGGGGTTTCGAAGAAGGATCTTTTCGTTTGGATGTATATAAACCGGGACAGTGCCGAAAGCTTCATGAATTTCGGTAATACCCATGCAATGGTCGAAATGAGCGTGTGTTAAGAGGATTGCTATCGGATTTAGCCGGTGTAGTTTAAGAAAATCGATTATCTTTGCGCTCTGCGGAGGAGCATCGATAATCAAAGCATTCTTTTCCTCATCTGATACGACAAATGCATTCGTTTGCAATGGTCCCACGTCAAATCGATCAATCATCACCCCCATATAAATACCTTCCTACCAAGATAAAGGATTCAATCAGCCGGCCGAAATAACGGTCGTTCGAATTCGCCGAGAAAAATCACCTCCGGCTCAAGCAAAATCCCGGTCCGTTGATATACTTTTTCCTGTGCTGTTGCGATAAGATTTCTGACATCTTCCGCACAGGCATGTTTATCATTGATAATGAAATTCGCATGCTTATCTGATATCATAGCCCCGCCGATCCGCATCCCTTTCAACCCGCACCTTTCAATCAAAGTGCCTGCATAACCACCTTCGGGACGTTTAAAAACGCTTCCACAATTAGGAAATTCCAGCGGCTGCTTTAATCGGCGTCTCTTTAAAATTTCACGATAGGAATTTTTAAGGGCATCTCCTTCGGCGCTGGAAAGTAAAAAACAGGCACCAAGCACAAGAGCGTTACTCTGCCGCAAACTGCTGTCTCGGTATCCAAACGCCAACTCATTTCTGCTCAGACGTCGGATACAGCCTTGCTGCGGTTCAACGATATCGACATATTGTATGGTTTCGGAAATGGTCTGAGAGAATGCCCCGGCATTCATGATAACACCACCGCCAACCGTACCGGGGATCCCCGCAAGCTGCTCAATACCGCCACTTCCCCGTATGACAGCATGGGTCACCAGCTTATGTAGAAGTGCACCACTATAGGCATAGACACTTTGCATATTCCAGGATATTGAACAGAATGCGGTCATATCCATAATCAACCCGTCCCACCCCCGGTCGCTTATCAGAAGATTTGTGCCCTTGCCGAGAATAAAAATTTTCTCATCTCTCCTTTGCGCCCACTTAAGTGTCGATCTGATCTGCGTTATGGACGTTGGGCGGCAATACCAGGACGCAGCTCCGCCAATCCTAAAGGAGCATTTCTGTGAAAGATCGATGTTTTGCTGTGCAAGCATCATGTCTTCTTAGAAAGTTGGTCGAGATAGTTACGATAGATACCCGTGTTTGCGAAAAATTCGACGACATTGCTGTCAAGACGGCCTTTCTCCGCCTCCGCGCGAAGCACGGTCAAGGCCCGCTCGGGTGGCATGGCGGGTTTATAGGGCCGGTCCTGGGCCACTAACGCCTCGTATATATCCACTACTGCTAATATACGTGATTCGAGATCAATCTGCTGACCCGCTAATCCGTGTGGATACCCGGACCCGTCCAGTTTTTCGTGATGCTGAGACGCAATTTGAGGAATTCTTTCGAGCTCTGCTGTCCAGGGAATCTTGGAAAGTATTCTGAAGCTCGCCGTCGTATGGGAGTTGATAACCTCCCGCTCCTGGGGCGTCAGATTACCTTTTTTTAAACTCAGAGCTTCAAATTCCCCCTCTTTGAAGAGAGGTAATTTCTCGCCATGAGAATCGAAATAGTACTTTTCCCGAATTTTTCTAAGCCTGCGGTAATCAGCGTCTGAAAGAAACCCCGTTTTATTAGTTTTGATCAAAAAGTCTCTATCATTCTCCAGCTCTTCGACAGACTGCCATCCTGTTGTCTGCGCATCGGGGGAATGCACCAATATATGGCGTATGTACTCGAGGCGCATGAGAATGGATTCGAACTTGCCATTCTCTATACGCAATTCTTTCTTCAAAAGCCTCTCGGGTACCCCAATCTTTCCGATATCATGCAGTAGTGCTGCAAACTTAAACTGCCGTTTTCTTTCTTCTGAAAAGTGCTGGTCTGCAAATGGCCCTGAAATCTGAGAATTTATGGCATCGACAAATGCCATGGCGTATCCGGCGACACGCCTGCTATGACCTGATGTGATACGGTCTCTTTCGTCTACCGCAGCAATAGATGAATCAAGAAAACCTTCGAACAGTTGTTTTATATCCGCGTGAAGTTGTGCTCTTTCGATTGTAACAGCAGCAAGGGATGCAATGGATTGAATAAAATCTTCATCTGCGTATCTAAATGGGATAACATTTTCATCTGTTGTTTCTTGATCGGTTACCGTTTTTGATTGATCCCGCTTTTTATTGATTAGCTGTATTACTCCGACCACCGTACCTGCCATATTTTTAAACGGCACCGTTAACATGGATCGAATCGTGTATTCAAGTTTTTTATTTACGCCGCTGCCATGTTTATAGGGGCTCGAATCATCAATTTTGTTTACATCAGGAATATTGAGGATGTTACCGGTACCAGCCACATACCCGGCAATGGAATTTTTGTCAATAGGTAATTCAAACCGCTTCATCTGACGTAAAAAGCGCACAGAATCATTTTGTGACACACAAAATTGTAACACATCGGTAAGTTTTTTACCTGCCCCTTCTCTTTTTCGAATATAAATGCTCCCGGCATCCGCCCCGACAATATCTCTGCTTTCTGCCAGAACAAACTCAAGCAGTTCTTCGATATTATTCTTCGAAGATAAAGCCGTACTGATCTTTATCAGTTGTTGCTTCTGTTTACGATATTTTATGACCTCTTTTATTAGATCATTGTGCTGGGATTTTAGTATGATATGATTTCTTATGGTTGAAAAGATGTTTCGTGCGTCGTTTATATCAAGTTCTTCGACAAAAAAACCGGTGATAGGAAAGATATAAAAAGATGCATTCTCCGCCACGCCGAAACAGCGTTGAAAGAAAGGCACTCTTTCGCCGACCCCGATAGGCAGCAATGGAAATAACCCCGGCAGTTGTTCTTCATTATAGAAATTAATAAACCCGTTGGGAATAGCCTCATCGGACCAGGCATTTTTCTCTTCCAGCAAATCAACACAGCGCAAATCTACTTCCATCCTCAAAAATCTAAGGGCCTGGTTTAGAATCGATATATCATTTGAAGATGGGGCGCCTAAAAGCACGACAGTAACAGACATTATACATCCGTAAAAAAGAAAGGGTTTTACGTTTAATTTCGTAAAACCCTGTTTATTATTCTTTTGATTCTTTTTTTACTCGGCAGATATCGCGTCTGCAGGACAGACGTCTGCACAGGCTCCACAATCGGTGCATTTATCACTGGAGATAGTGTAAATGGGATCACCTTCACTGATAGCTTCCACCGGACACTCTGAAACGCATGATCCACATGCTACACATGCATCGCTAATCTTATGTGCCATAATAAAACAACTCCTTGGAGAATATGAAAAAGACACCCACACTGCACTCGCATACAACAACAATGCAATTACAAATTATCTTTTTTAGACAAGAGAATCAAGGCTAATTTGGGAGGATATCTCATTTAGCGGGCAAAATCCTGGAAAACATAAAAGCCCTCACAAAGGAGGGCTTTTATGGCGGACCGGACGAGACTCGAACTCGCGGCCTCTGGCTTGACAGGCCAGCGTTCTAACCAACTGAACTACCGGTCCAC